>JAGXGB010000018.1 GCA_024636955.1 Bacteroidales bacterium | reverse complement strand
GCTGTGATCACAGCTGCAGTGCTCCGGTAGAAAGGGAGCAGGACGGTTAAAGAAATGTTGTGCTTCAGCGTGTCGTGCTGTGGTCGTGTCAGCTGCAGCCTTCCTGGCGCTTGCTTGACTGTTTGATCCTGTGAGTCGCATTAGGACAAAGTTTAAATGAATAAAAGGAGCAGGGCTCTCTCATGTGATGCGACTCACCCACAGCCAAAGGCAATGGAACTGAGAGAAACCCTGCTATATCTTTAGTTTACAAATATTGAGCCAGAGATCCTTTAACTGTGATAGTGAGTCGCGCTTCAAATATAGGGACAAAATTGAAAAGTCAATAGGCTGTTGATAACTTTTTTTAATACCAGGGAGTGATATTCAGCTGCAGGCTTCAGCATGTCAATACAGGCGCACAAAGGCGCTATTAAACGAGCAATTGCATAACAAGTAAATTGAGGCGCTTAAAACGTCTTAAATGGCCTTATACGGTGCAAGGCCTTTATCCTCTCCGGAGGGGAATAGATATGAAATGAGATGAACCACTGGCGCGGATCCTGATGAGCTTACTTCCTTTTGCGCTTCTTTGCCGGTACGTATTTAGCTTCTTTGACATAGTCAAGAACTTTCCTATTGGCATCGTGCACTCTCGTCCAGTCCCTCTCCAGGTAAATGTCCGTAACTCTCATAGACTCGTCAACATGGTTTAGTGCTTCATGGACAGTATACTTGTCAATGTTAACCTTATTCAGAGCAATAGTGGCCCAACTATGGCGAGCGGCATAATACTCCAGGTCATTAAGCGCCGGAGCTTCTCCTTCATCCTGCAGCTGCATATTGATATGCTTCTCAATTTGCTTCAGGCCTTTGTTAATTGCCTGATTCAAACCTTGCTCTGAAGCATAGGTATGGTAAAAGTTAAAGGCCCTTTTGCCGGTGGGATCCTTATACTTCTGCATGAGTGCTTTAATCTCAGGCTCTATCCTGATGGTGATCTCTGCCTGGTCAGATCTTCGGTCCTTTGTCTTCATCCTTTTATAGGTTTCATAATTACCTTTAGGAGGCGGACAGTTATAAAGGTCAGAGCTGTTCATGCCAACTAAACAGAAGGACAGAGTGAAGCAATCCTTCGCCAGGTTAAAGCGGTTTCCTCCTCCACTGTTGATTGAATTGTCATCCGGCAAGTTCATTATCCGATTAACAAGAGCTGCATCAATTGCTCTCTTCCTGGTGGCCTTCTCTACTGGTATTTTGAACTTGTTAAAAGGATTCAGCGGTACTCTGATGACGCCAGTGTCCTCATCATTGTACTGCAGCTTCATTTCATTGTGCAAGGTCCGGACGCGTCCTAAATAGAGTGATGGAGCTCGGGATGCTGCCTTCTTGAATTTAGTGCTGCAGTTTTGCCGGATGAACTCCTCGAACTCTGTCAGGAACTTTACATTTATCATGTTGACCGGGAGATCCTGGCGGCCAGTGAACCGGATCAATGTATTTATAGCAGTGGAATTGTTTTGAGCGGTCCCTTCTTTACCATCAGCTATAAGCTTCTCATTTCGGGACCGGGCAAAGGCAATAAAGTCAAGCTCCTTCTCAGGATCGGGAGCGCTCACTGCAGGAACTTGTTTAGTTACTCCTTCATTCAGGTAATCGAGAACGTCCTGAGTAGACATGAAGTCGATACGGTCCTCAATAAGCTTGCACTTATGCCGGTACTGCCTGACAATGTCATTTGTGGCATCTATGAAAGCAGTGTTTTTG
Organism: Bacteroidales bacterium; assembly: GCA_024636955.1. Classification (GTDB taxonomy): domain Bacteria; phylum Bacteroidota; class Bacteroidia; order Bacteroidales; family Lentimicrobiaceae; genus Lentimicrobium. The sequence goes on along the minus strand of JAGXGB010000018.1, from coordinate 75,832 downwards.
ATCTCAAAGCTCTTGTTAAGATCTGATGTTGTGACAACCAGGCGCGTGTCAATATACTTTGAAACTCTGTTATGAGTTACCCTGATTTTGATGCGTGCGGTCTTGTCCGGTTTGATGTGATGTTTTAACACCACTGGGTGAAAAGTTATCATGTTTTGGCAAATTGGTCTCACAAAGGTAATGTTTTGTAAAACATTTGTAAAACATTTTAACAAAAATAGCCTCATTTTCGTCATTTTAGTGCTTAAAGTGCTGTGAGGCTGATGCTCTCGGACTCTCTGAAAGGCTTGATAATTGCGGGTTTCGTTGATTTTGTTGGTTTTGGTGATTTTGGGGAGCATTAGTTTGGGAAGCTGATGCTCTACCAACTGAGCTACTTCCGCATTAAATGATGCTGCAAATCTACAAAAACATTTATTTCTTTTCAAGTGCATGTGTGTTGATGAAAACACATTGTTTATGTGTAAATTTATCGCCTGAAAATCACATAAAGGTCATTTTATGAAAATGAAGCCCCGCTTGTCGTTCTGGCAAATATTCAATATGAGTGTTGGATTTATGGGAATCCAGTTTGGTTTTGCCCTGCAAAATGCAAATGCCAGCAGAATACTAATGACTTTTGGTGCTGATGTTGAGCACCTTTCGTGGTTCTGGCTTGTAGCGCCTATTACTGGTATGATTGTTCAGCCTATTATAGGGCACTACAGCGACAATACCTGGAATCGTCTGGGTAGAAGAAAACCGTACTTTCTGTTCGGCGCTCTGATGGCTGCTGCCGGACTAATTCTTATGCCTCAGTCACCAATGTTTGCCGCATACCTTCCTGCTCTTTGGGTTGGTGCAGGTATGCTTATGATTATGGATGCTTCCTTTAATATTGCCATGGAACCTTTCAGGGCACTGGTGGCCGATAAACTTCCAACTGATCAGAGAACACTGGGCTTCTCAGTGCAAACAGCCCTCATTGGTGTTGGAGCTGTAATTGGTTCATGGCTTCCATATGTACTAACCAACTGGTTGGGTATATCCAACACAAACACTGTGGGACTGGTACCTGATCATCTGCTGATATCTTTCATTGTGGGTGCAACAGTTTTGGTTGGTACGATACTCTGGACAGTTTTCACTACCAGGGAATATCCCCCACAAGAAATGGCTGAGTATGATTTTCACGAAACCGGTGTTGAGCATATTCCAAGTAAAGAGAAGGCAAGTATATTTGATATTTTTACTGATTTTGCGAAGATGCCAACTACGATGAAGCAACTTGGATTGGTTCAGTTTTTTTCGTGGTTTGCTTTATTCTCCATGTGGGTATTTACTACTCCTGCGCTGGCACAGCATGTATGGGGACTGCCGTCAGGTGACAGAAGTTCAGCCGCTTTTAATGATGCTGCTGATTATGTTGGAAATATATTTGGAGTGTACAATCTTGTAGCTGCGGTATTTGCCATGATGCTGCCCGTAATTGCTGCAAAAGTTGGTAGAAAGCTTACCCACTCTATTTGCCTTACAGCAGGGGGTTTGGGTTTAATTTCCATTATGTTTGTCACTTCCCCCGATGTAAGATGGGTGCTTAACCTAAGTATGATAGGTGTTGGTATTGCCTGGGCGAGTATTCTTGCAATGCCTTATGCTATACTGGCAGGCTCAATTCCTGCCCGTAAGATGGGCGTATATATGGGAATTTTCAACTTCTTTATCACCTTCCCTCAAATTGTAAATGGTATTTTTGGGGGTCCGATAGTAAAGTACTTCTATAACGGACAAGCAATCTGGGCTATTGTAACTGCCGGAATCCTGATGATCGCAGGTGCCGTTTCAGTTATTTTTGTCAGGGATCAGGATGATGTTGTGAAACTTGATGAGGTCATTCACAAGAAATAGGACCCTATTAACAGGCGACACATAAAACTACAAAGCCTCTAAAACCAGGTATTCCCAGGGTTTTAGCCTGAAATAATAGTCATCAAAGATGGTGTATTTCTCATCGGTGAAGATTTCTGAATAATACCCTTCAAGGCGGGTGTCATGTAAGTGGGCGAACTGTTCTTGGCCTGAGAGATTCAATATTACCAGCACTCTTGAGTTCCCTTTCTCCCTGATGTAAGCTATTGTGTGTGCGCCGTTTCCGGTTTCAAGCCATATCAGGTGACCTCCATAGGGTCCATTCCATAGTGCTTCGTTCTTTTTCTTCAGGGCAACGAGCTTTGAGTAGAAATTAAACATTTTATCTTCTTTCCACTCAATTTCATCTTTATCAAAGAAGCTGAGTCGTTTCCAAAGGCCCGCTTCCTGACCACTATATATCAATGGCATACCGGTTAATGTAAAATACAGCACACCGAAAGTCTCTAATCCATAACCTAATCTTTCGAGCTCTGAGCCGTTCCATGAGTTCTCATCATGATTTGAGATAAACATCATCTGATAAGCATGTGACGGGAATTGGTGTATTTCATGGTCAATCATCCCCGAAAGGTCCCAGGCTGACTTCTCCCCTTTTGCAATATCGTCCATTGTATGAAAAATATTCCAGTTATATATTGCATCAAACGCACTTTTAAGCAATTCTTTCTGCTCAGCCTCCGCAAGCATAAATACAGGCTTTACTTTATCAAGTTCTTTCCTTGCGTCCTGCCAAAAGTCAGTAGGCACGAGGTTAGCCATGTCGCATCTGAAGCCATCAATGTCTGTTTTTTCAAGCCAGTACTTCATGGCGCTGGTCATATAATCCCTTAATTCAGAATTGCTATAATCTAATTCAATAACATCAGCCCATTCAGGGAAAGGAGGTTTAACTCCCCCAAGTTCGTTTGATGTGTAGAAGTTGCGATTACTCTTCACCAATTCATTATCCCATGCTGTATGGTTAGCAACCCAGTCAAGGATAACGTACATGCCCATGTTATGAATCTTTCTAACCAGTGCAATGAATTCATCCATAGTGCCATAAAGCGGATCAATTGCTAAGTAATCCTTAATGCTATAGTAGCTTCCAAGTGTACCTTTACGTTCCTTCTCACCAATTGGCTGCAGTGGCATAAACCACAATATACCAACTCCTAACTTTTCTAACCGTGGTAAATGCTCTTCAAACTCTTTGAAAGTGCCTGATTTTGTGTACTGACGAAGGTTTACTTCATAGATAGTGAGATCTTTTGACCACTCTAGTGGAAGGTTCTTTGGCATTATGGTTAAGGTTGGATTATTATTTTGATATTTCCTTTGAGGCTGGTTGATTTACCTGGCGCGACGAACTTTATAGTCCATATCTATCAGTAGATCAGCCCGGTCCTTGAGCGACTGTACCACCTGATGTTCGCGTTCAAGTACCTTCATACGGTATTCATTCTGAGGTTCCTTTCCCCTTACTACCTGTGCTTTTTTGGTTTCATGGTAAGTGAGCTCAATGAATATTTTCAGGTCTACACCCTCTGTCTTAATGGCATATAATCCATCAATGATTAGCATTTCAACACCATTAAAATCAGTGGTAAGCTGATCAACCTGTTCAGTTACAAGGTCAACGCAAGGCATGGTAGAGGTTTTGTTGTTGCGAAAATCTTCAAGATTGCGGTAAATGGTATCCCAGTCGTACTCGGTATAGCCTACTGCTGTTTCAATGCCGTTTGCTTTTCTCCACTCGGTACGCTCCAAAGGATGTGTGAGGTAGTAGTTGTCAATATGAATTGGCTTGCAAACTATGCCTTCACGGCGTAGTAATCGTGCAATAACATGCGCGAGCTCTGATTTACCAGACCCTGACTCACCCGATACGGCTATAGTGAATTTGTCTTTTCTTTTTTCCAGGATATAAGGTAGTATTTCACGTGCTGCAGCCTCGTGTTTTTCAGTTATTAGTAATACGTCACCAAGCATTGTATTTGATATTTAATTGATTTGGTCAGTTTGTTGGGTTATTGTGATATCGATTGCAATATACAGAAATAAGTACGATTTGCATGAGTTGAATAATCGGGACTTAAATAAAGCCCCGGCTTAATCCTTTATCAATAATGAAAGATTTCACTTGATGTTTCAAAGTCGAGGTAAAAATCAGCAAGGGGTTTAAGTGATTGAACTACTTTATGTTCTTGTTCCAGCACTTTCATTCTGAACTCATCAAGTTCTTCCTTACCTGTTATTTTCTGAATGTCCATTGTTTCTTTGTAGGTGCTTTCAATGAAAACCCTAAGGTTGGCCCGTTCAACTTTCATTGAATAAAGCCCGGCAATGATTAGAATATCAATCTCTTTAAAGTCGGTTATAAGGTGGTCGATCTGACCGGTAAATAAATCAACACATGGCATGGTTGCCTTATCGTCCTTTAAGAACGCATCAATATTGTCATCTATGGTTTTCCAATCGTATTCCTCAAAACCTACTTTTTCAATGCCATGTTCTTTGCGCCACTGCGTGCGTTCATTCGGCCGAATCTTATAGTAGCTGTCCATGTATAGCATCTTTACCTTGATACTCTTTTTCTTGAGTAACTTCCCCAGCATATGTGCTACTTCTGATTTGCCGGTTTCTACTTCACCTGATATGGCAATAATGTACTTGCGGCTATACTCCGGCATTATGCGGTCGAGTATAGTCTGGGCAGCTTTTTCATGCTTGTTGTTTAGCAACAGAATTTCGTTGAGCATTTTAGAGTTTATTTAGTTCAGATTTATCCTTGCTAACATTAACCGAATACTCCTGCCCACGGAAAGTGAACTTAAATTTAATGCTATTCCATGTTTCAGGCAGTTTTGGGTCAAGTGTAATTTGTTCGTCAATTATTGATAATCCTGCAAATGAGTTTATTGCAATCAGTATGGTGCCTGCCATAACGCCTAAGTGGATTCCTTCAGCAGTTGTGCCTCCCTGAATGTCATCAAAGTCACTACTCAAAGCATCATGGTACAGTGTGTCACTCAGCTCATAGTCGCCAATCATGTTGGCCAATTGGGCATGTACTACCCTGCTAAGTGTTGAACCGTGTGATGTACGGGCAAGGTAGTAGTCCATGTTCTTTTTGAGAAAATCGGGCTCCAGACTATATCCCATACTTTCAATAATATCTTTTACTTCCTGTTTATCAAGGATGTAGAAGATCATTAGTGTGTCGGCTTGTTTAGCAACCTTGAATTCATCGGGTGATTTGCCTTCAGCTTTGAGGATTCGGTCGAGCCGGTATATATTGCCGTATTTTTTCTTGTAGTATTCCCAATCGAGTTCTTTTAGGTCAAAGTAACCATCATACTGGGCAATGATTCCTTCATCAGATATAACAAGGTTGAGCTTTTGCGCGATTTCTTTCCACGACAGCAATTCATCAACTGATAAGAGTGCCGATTCACCTTCATCAACCCTAAGCATCTCATGTATAAGTCCTGCTTTCCTGAATGCCCAGGCTACCAAAATGTTGGTGTATGCGTTGTCGCGAAGGCCTCCTTGTTCTGAATCATGATACTGTTCATGAAACTCATCCGGACCCATTACACCTGGTATACTATATCTTCCGGTTTCGCTGTTAAAGATAGCTTTGCTTGCCCAGAAACGGCAGATTTCGTAAAACATCTCAGCACCGTAATTCTTTAGAAAATCATGATCACCGGTAGTTTCAAAGTAGTTCCATACGTTATATGCAATGGCCAGTGAAACATGTCGCTGAAGTGAACTATAGTCATCACCCCAGTGACCTGTTAATGGATTCAGATGCACTACCTGCGTTTCTTCCCTACCATCACTTCCACTTTGCCACGGGTACATTGCTCCTTTATAGCCATGCTCTTTAGCATATTCCTTTGCCTGACCAATCCTGTTATACCCGTACATGAGCGTTGCTTTAGCGGTTTGAGGGAAATGCAGGTTATAGAATGGGAGTATAAAAAGCTCATCCCAGAAGATATGTCCGCGGTAAGCTTCCCCATGTAAGCCCCTTGCAGTAAAACTTGCATCAATGAAGCGGTTATGTGGTGATGCCGAAACAATCAGGTGGTAAAGGTGTAGTCTCAAAAGTTTCTGATCAATTCTGCTGCCATCCACCTGTACATCAATCTTTTCCCATATTTCTTTCCATGATTTGGTGCTTGCGTCGGCCAGTTCATTGTACCTGTTGGGCAATGAAACCAGCTTCAAAGCCTCCTTTACCGGGTTCTGGACATCATCATACTTAGAGGTAAAGATGGCAACAGTTTTCTCAAGCATAATCGACTGTCCCTGAATCACTTCATAAGAAAACTCCTGAAATGCACAGGCCGGTGTGATCTCACTCCTTGGCTCTAGAATAAGCTCATGTTCTTCCAGAAAGATGCGGTGTGCAGCAGCTTCAGCAATGTTGATGCCTGATTGCGTTGTTTCTACTACTACATATACTGTTGTTCCCTGAAAACCTTCCTCACCCGGTTTTAAGTGCTTTTGGTTGAGTTGCTTGTATCTTTCAACTCCTTCATTAATGATATCACCTTTAATGCCTGAGCGTATTGTTATATGTCCTGAGTAGCTTAGCGGTGTTATAATGTATTGAAGAGCAGCTAGATGTGGATTATGCATTGAAGCAATACGGTGTGAATCAATTGCTGTTAACCTCCCCTGCTCATCTTCAACTACGAGCCTACGGCTGAATGCACCGGTACGGAAATCAAGTGTTTTGATGAATTCACGGAATTTAGCTTTCGAGAAATCAAACCAGGGTTCTTTATCTACTCTGAATGTAATAGGAAGCCAGTTGGGTATATTCACAAAATCTTCATTCTCAACAGTGCGGTCACCAACCTGAGATTCAAGGCGGTTATATAAACCTGCTACGTAAGTTCCCGGACTGTGATGAGCTGAAGGTGTGATTTCTTCCATAGCCCCTCTGGTACCAAAGTATCCATTACCCACTGTGAGAAGGGCTTCTCTTGTACGTTCCTTAATGGGCTCAAATTCCTGGTAAGTAAGTGTCCAGCACTCATTTTCAATACCAGCAATAAACCAGTCGTTAATTCCCTCAAGGGATATCTCCGAAAGGTCGGCTACAACAAGGTCGGCTCCATTCAGCAGAAGTTCATGCTCATTCTCTTCACGGGCTACACCGAGCACTAAACCAAAGTCACCTTTCCTTCCGGCCTGCACGCCCGACACTGCATCTTCAACTATTGCAGTGCGTTCGTATGATACACCCAGATTATCAGCAGCAGTGGTGAATATATCAGGCTCGGGCTTACCTTTCAGGTTGAGCTCAACTGAAACTACACCATCTACCCTTGTTTCAAAAAGGTCAAGTAATCCCGCTGCTTCAAGCACCGGTGCACAGTTTTTGCTGGATGATGCAACTCCAATCCTGATGTCGTTTTCTTTTAGTTGCTTAATAAGGTCAACAGTACTATCATATACTCCTACCCCATCGCGCTTCAGTATTTCATTGAAGGCATAATCCTTCCTGTTGCCTAATCCGCAAATTGTTTCTTTGTCATGACTATCTGATGGATCACCAAACGGTAGACTAATTCCTCTTGAAGTAAGGAAATCCTGTACTCCTTTGTACCTGGGTTTACCATCAACAAAAGGAAGATAATCAGCAGTATGGGTGAATTCTTTGAATGGAATATTCTGCTTTTGTGAGTATCCGGCAAGGAACTCATCAAACATTGTTTTCCAGGCTGTACTGTGCACCAGAGCAGTCTTGGTTATTACTCCATCTAAGTCAAATATAACGGCATCAAATTGCAGTTTTGGCATAACTATCGTCTATTAATTATTGCATAAGAATGATACTGCAAAGATAACCATTAACAGGAAGGATTGTTACAGCAAACCATCAGAACAAATAATACTTATGTACATTTGTGCACCAAAAATTTATTAAGCTCAATGCTGTTATAGCTCTTTCCCTGCTATAGTATTTTTGTCGTTAAACTTAAATACTTTCATCAGGTAAGCAATGGAAGGAAATATTATAAGAATGCCAATTATCAGCGCCCAGAACAGCATTGTCATGGTACTCTCAGGTGCTTGACTGTTATAGATGGTAAGATCTTCACCACCTGACATATATATCATCACAGGAAACTGAATTGCATACCAGCCGGCAATAATGCAGGCAGTTTGAACTCCCGCAATGATCCTTGAAAAGATGATCTTTCTTTTTTTAAGGGCTGACAACATGAAAGGGATACAGGCAGTTGCAACAACCACACAGGCAATGCTTACGGGCGACTTTATGAAATCCCTGAAGAAATGCACATTATATAGCTCAGCGGCTAAGAATACACTCAAGCCTGATAACACAAGCAGGAAATAGAACACCCTGGCTATGCGGATAAATACTGTTGCATCTTCAGGAGTCTTGGTCTCTCCTACAAGGTAAACACCGGCAAGCCAACCGAAAAGAATTGTAACAAAAATGCCTGTTGTAAGGGTAAACAGGTTAAACCAGGACGCAATAAATACTTCGTAAAATGATCCTGATAGTTCTCCCGGAATGCGCCCCATCATAATAGCTCCTAAAATAACACCATAAAAGAATGGGGTTAGAATACTCGACATCCTGAAAAACAAGGTGAAATAATAGTGCGACTTATCCTTGGCAACATCATAATACCTGAAGGTAAAGGCTGAACCCCGCATCACAATGCCAAACAATGCTATGAGCACAGGAATATGGAGGTAAGTGCTGATAGAAGTATAAACCAGCGGAAATCCGTTAAACAGGATTACAACTGCTAAAATCAGCCAAACATGGTTTGCTTCCCATATAGGGGCAATTGCTTTTGATATTACATCAACACCCTTTTTTCCTGTGAACAGTTCAATTATACCTGCACCAAAATCTGCACCTCCTAAAAGCACGTACACCAGCAGTGATATACTCAGCACTATGATTATTATTTCGGTCATCTTGTTTCGTTGTATAATGTTAAACTTAGCATGGTTTCAAAACTTTTTCAATGCTTTTTCAATACTTTTTCAATACTATATATTGGGATTATCCATCCGGTGTTCTTCGTGCAACACCCTTATTTGTCGTTTCATCAACCATATCACCACAAACGATAGTATAATGTATATAAAGGTGATGGAGTATAATGTATACTGCAATCCGGGCATGGGTGATAAAGTGTCTTCGGTTCTCATGATCTGCCAGATGATCCATGGCTGTCGACCAACCTCTGTCACTATCCAGCCAACTTCAACTGCAATAAATCCTGCCGGTGTTAAAATTGCCAGGAGTATCAGCCACCATTTGTTTTCCAACATATACTTCCACTTCCATGAAAACAACAAATACAATAATCCTGCACCGGCCATTAAGAATCCAAGCAATACCATGATCTGGAAAGCAATGTGGACAATCAACACAGGGGGCCGCTCATCAACAGGCACCTGGTCAAGACCTGCAACTTCAGCGTTGAAGTCACCATGTGCGAGATAGCTTAGTGCCCCGGGTATTTTAATGGCATAGTCAACTCTTTGCTCTTTATCATTAGGGATGCCACCGATTACCAGATCGGCGGGCTTTGAAGTTTCATACAGGCTTTCCATTGCTGCCAACTTTGGAGGCTGGTATTTTGCAACGTGCTTTGCTGAAATGTCACCACTTAGTGGTTGCAAAATAGCAGAAACAGCTCCAAATATTAAGGCAATGCTAACGGCTTTAAGATGGAGGGGATGATTTTTATGTTTTAGCAGGAGGTATGCATGGATGCCTGCAACAGCAAAAGCGGTAGCAACAAAGGCAGCTATGGTCATGTGAAGTGCCTGATGAAACCAGCCACGGTTAAACATTGCAGCAAATGGATCAATGTTTATGGCTTGTCCGTTTATCCACTCAAAGCCCGTAGGGTTATTCATCCAGGCATTGGCTGAAACTATGAATATGCCTGAAATCACTCCGGCAACGCCAACCACCACACCTGAGCCCAGATGTACCCATTTATTTACCCGATTCCATCCGTAAAGGAAGAAGCCCAGGGCAATAGCTTCAAGGAAGAAAGCTGTTCCCTCCCATGAGAACGGCATACCAATTATAGGCCCCGCGTGCTCCATAAAGCCCGGCCACAAAAGTCCCAGTTCAAAAGAAAGCACTGTTCCTGATACTGCGCCTACTGCAAACAGGATAGCAACACCTTTTGCCCATGCCTTGGCCAGATCTAAATAAACTTTTTTACCTGTTTTTATCCATCGCCATTCGGCTACAACCATTAGCCAGGGCATTGCCATGCCTACGCATGAAAAAACAATGTGGAAAACAAACGACACAGTCATTTGCAATCGTGCAGCCAGTAGATCATCCATGTGTGATATTTTTATGCGCTGAATATGTAACTCACAACAACAACGTATATATTTTGTTGCTGCGAAATCCTAAAAACTACTTTCAACTGAAAGCCAGGTTAAAGTTAAAGATTTTTTAAATTCAAATACCCAATACAGAAAGATGTGAAACTTTTAGAGGTAGAAATCTGTTCATTAAAAAATAAAAGCAACCGGGCTCTTCAAAAAAGTTTGTTTATGCCTGTTTGGTTAGGAAAACTTATTAAATTTGTTGCCATAAAATAAATCTGCCTAAACATGGAAAATAAATTCTTCACATCACGGATGATGTTTGTATTAACTGCAATAATTGTGGCTGCTGTTATGCGCTTAATCCCTCACTGGCCTAACTTTACTCCAGTAGCTGCTATAGCAATTTTTGGAGGTGCATATATTAACAGAAAAGCCCTGGCATTTATTCTTCCTATTGCTGCTATGCTTATCAGCGACCTTATCATTGGATTCCATTCCACCATGGTTGCAGTTTATCTTGGTATGATGGCTGCCGTGGGTATAGGTATGCTGCTTCGTAACAGGGTTAAGGCCGGTAATGTTGCTATTGCTTCAGTTAGTTCATCTCTGATTTTCTTCCTGATCACAAACTTTGCTGCATGGTACACAGGTTTAATGCCTTATAGCCGTGACTTCGCAGGTTTACTGCAGGCTTATGCTGCCGGAATTCCATTTTTCAATTCAGGCCTTGTTGGCGATTTATTCTATAGCACTGTAATCTTTGGCAGTTTCTATCTGGTTAGTCGCAGGGTTCCTTCTATGATACAGGGGTAATAATCCTTAAAAATATTCAGCAGGACCCTTTGCGAAAACAGAGGGTCTTTTTTTGTTTTCAGTAAATCGGCTATCAAAAGCATACGTTTTGTTTAAAAGTTAAAATCAACACACAATAATAAAATGGGTGCTAATGATAGGTTCTGATTAAAAGTTAAAATCAACACACAATAATTAAATGATTATTTTTGTTGATTAAAGGACAATGTTGTAAAATGCGGTTAGGTGAGTATCTTTTAAAGATAGGAGAAACGTTATGAAAATTATTGCATTCAGAACCAGAAAACCAAAGAGGTTTACTTATAAGCCTCTTTACTATGATGAGCGCAAGGAAGAACTTGAGAAGTTAAAAAAGAAATACAGTGAACCTGCTCCTGAAGGTATCAGCCCTGATTTCCGCGATAGGCTGCGGCAATCATGGCAGATCAAGGAACAGAGAATTGGTATTATTTCAAAGGCTACCCTGGTTGCTTATCTGATTGTTGCCATATTATTGCTTTATTTAATCTTTATTTACTAAATGGCAGATCTTATTCGCCTTCTGCCTGATTCAGTAGCAAATCAAATTGCCGCAGGAGAAGTAATCCAACGTCCGGCTTCTGCAGTGAAGGAACTATTGGAAAATGCTGTTGATTCAGGCGCTGATCATATTGAGTTGATAATAAAGGATTCGGGTAAAACCTTAATCCAGGTTATAGATACAGGGTGTGGAATGTCGGTTACCGATGCCCGTATGAGTTTTGAGCGGCATGCCACTTCCAAGATTACCAATGCTGATGATCTTTTTAAGATTCGCACCTTTGGATTCAGGGGTGAGGCACTTGCCTCAATAGCCGCCATTGGCCAGGTGGAATTAAAGAGCCGCCGGGTTGGTGATGAACTGGGCACCCATGTTATTATTGAGGGCTCTGTCGTTAAATCGCAGCAGCCTTGTGTGTGTGAATCAGGCACTTCTATTCAGGTGAAGAACTTGTTTTATAATGTGCCGGCACGCCGCCAGTTCCTTAAATCTGATGCCCATGAAATGCGACTGATTGTTGAGGAGCTTCAAAGGGTTGCACTTGTAAATCCGAATATCAGTTTTAACCTGATAAACAACGGCAAGTTGCAGATGCAGCTTCCTGTTGCTGGTCTGAAGCAACGTATCAGCAATATTTTCGGGAATAACTACCAGGAAAAGCTTGTCCCGGTTGAGGTTGATACTGAAGTGGTGAAGGTTACCGGCTTTATAGGTAAACCTGAAAGTGCCCGCCGCACAAGAGGTGAGCAGTATTTCTTCGCTAACAAGCGGTATATCAGGCATCCATATCTCAACCACGCTGTTGAAGAGGTATTTGGCACGCTGATTCCTGAAGAGCATTATCCTTCTTATTTCTTATACCTCGAAGTTAATCCGCAGGATATTGATATAAATATCCACCCTACAAAGACTGAAGTCAATTTTCAAAGCCACCAGGCAATTTACGGTATCCTGAAATCAGCAGTTAAGCAGGCAATTGGCAAGTACAGCCTCTTCCCTACTATTGATTTTGATACACAGCCTGAGTATAATTTCTATTTCCCAAAAGATAAGCCTCTTGTTATTCCCGGGGTGAAGGTTAATCCCGATTATAACCCGTTTGTTAAAAAGCAATCACCTGATCTCGGACTCTCATCATTTTATGTAAGTCCTGAAGTAAGGCCCGATTACAGGGATGAACCAATATCAGTACCTTCTGAAGGACAACAAACACTCACTGTTGGATCTGATTTTGAATCAGATGAACAGGAATCAAGAGGCTTTATCCAGTTGAGGAAAAAGTATATTCTTTCTAAGATCAGGTCGGGCATCATGATCATCGACCAGCAGTCGGCTCATGAGAGGATATTGTATGAGAAGTTCCTCGAACGCATAGAGCAGCGACCGGCAAATGTGCAGCAGCAGCTTTTTCCGCAAACGGTAAAGCTATCATCGCCTGACAGCGATCTGATACATGAGTTGATGGATGAGTTTGCAAAACTGGGCTTTCAAATGGAGGATTTCGGACAAAACACCTTTATAGTTACCGGGTCGCCCGCTGATTTTCCTGATGTGAATGTTCAGCAACTCATTGATGGTATGCTCGAAAACTATAAAACCAACAAAGCCAACCTGAAGATTGATAAAATAAATAATCTTGCCAGGTCAATGGCTAAAAATTTATCTCTAAAACCTAATAAATCCTTGTCAAGTGAAGAAATGCAAGGACTCGTTGATGATTTGTTTGCATGTAAGGTGCCCGGTATCAGTCCTTCGGGAAAGTCTATCATTGTGAACATTACCATGGATGAGATAGAAAAAAGATTTCAACAAAACCTGATGTAACCTAATATGAACCAACAGTATTCCCCAAGCGGCTTCACCATGTTGCCACCAGTCGTAAAAAACCTGCTAATCATAAACGTACTGGTATTTCTTGCGCAGATAATGTTTGAGAACGTTTTCCGTATTGACCTGGTTAACTACTTAGGCATGCACTATTTTGGTTCTTCTAAATTCAATCCGGCACAGCTTGTTACCTACATGTTTCTGCACAGCACTCAAATGTACAGTCATATTATCTTTAACATGTTCGCCTTGTGGATGTTTGGATATATGATTGAGAACGTATGGGGATCAAAGCGCTTCCTCATTTACTATATGGTAACCGGTATCGGGGCAGCAATCATTCACATGATAGTTATGCATATCGGCATTAGCGGCATACAGTCTGATGCTGCAATGATTATGAATGCTCCTGATCCATCTGACTTTTCACGGTTTGTGAGCGAACACTTCCCTTATTACAGAAACAGCCTGATTGACTTTATGAATGCCTGGTCGGCAACTCCCGATAACCCGCAGATGATTGCCCAGGCATCACAATACCTTAATGATCTTGTAGAGCTCCGTAAGGATATACCAACAGTTGGTGCTTCAGGTGCTGTGTTCGGCATTCTGCTTGCATTTGGAATGATGTTTCCGAATACTTTGATTTATCTTTACTTTTTTATCCCCATAAAAGCAAAATGGATTGTTATACTTTACGGAGGCCTTGAGCTATACCTTGGCATAAGAAATAGCGAAGGCGATAATGTTGCTCATTTCGCTCACCTTGGTGGCATGATCTTTGGCTTCTTTTTGATTCGTTATTGGAATCGAAAAATTAAACGTACTAATAATTGGGACTAATAAAGTAAGCTATGTATCCTCAGACATCTCCATTCGAAAAAATGAAGATCTTTTTTACCAAACGAGAAGCCCTTTCCCGTATAATCCTCATAAATATTGCTGTTTGGCTTGTTATTGCACTTATCAGAAATCTTGCTTTCCTGTTCTCAAGTCCCGAAGTTGGTACTTCTGGACTATACAAACAATATCTCTCTGAATACCTGTTGTCCTTTCTGGCTTTACCCGCAAACTTGAATGTGTTCCTTGTAAAACCCTGGACTATCTTCACATATATGTTCCTGCATTTCGACTTTTTGCATATCCTTTTTAATTTGCTTTGGTTGTATTGGTTTGGAGCAATTTTCGTACAGTATTTAACTCAAAGGCAGTTCCTGGCTACCTATATACTTGGTGGAATTGTAGGGGGTATTGTGTATATGACCGCATACAATGTTTTCCCTGTTTTTGATGTTGTGAGGGGTAATGCCCTTGCCCTTGGTGCTTCAGCATCAGTGCTGGCTATTGTAGTGGCCATTTCCTTTTATGTGCCTAATTACACTATCAACCTGTTTATTCTGGGGCCTATCAAGATAAAATACATAGCCCTGATAACCATTGCTATGGACTTACTCATGATTAATAGTGGTAATGCAGGAGGACATCTTGCGCATCTGGGTGGTGCTCTGTGGGGCTTTATGTATGTTAAAATGCTACCTTTCGCTGATCCGTCGAAGATTTTCAGTATTTTTTCTGACCAGAATGTCCAAAGATTTAAAACTGCAAGGAAAAACAAGTTCAAGGTGCATTACGGTAAGCCACACCTTACTGATGAAGAATACAATTTGCTTAAAAAGGAAAAGCAACAGAGAATTGATAAAATACTTGATAAAATAAGCCAGTCAGGATATAATAGCCTAACCAAAGAAGAAAAGGAACTTTTATTCTCAAGTAGTAATAAACAGAATAATTGAAAGTGTGACATCTACAACCACGCCACAAAGAAGAAGACTTTCCTTTTGGTCAGGTCTCCTCCTTCTGATGAATGTTTTCGTATTGTTGCTCCTTGCTGCAGGCTACTTTGCTGCTACTGTAGCACCTGATAGCAACTGGATGTTTGCCTTTGCAGGTCTTGCTTTTCCGTATGCTGTACTTGTCAATGTCATCTTTGTCTTTATCTGGATGTTTCTGTGGCGCAAGCTGTTCCTGATCTCACTTATTGCACTTCTGCTCTGCTGGAACCGACTGGCAAATTATGTTCAATGGGATAGTTCCGAACCATCCGGGCACACAATTGAAGAGGAAATAAAAGTTGTTTCCTATAATGTGCAGATATTTGATCTCTATAACTGGAAGAATAATAGGATAAGCGAAAAAGGCTCCAATATTCTCACATTGTTAGAGAGTGAGAGGGCTGACTTTATCTGTTTGCAGGAATATCATGCAGGAGTTAAGCATAAGGTTGATATATCTGATTCCATAATAGAAATGACCGGTTTACGATATAACCAGATAGCTTTTGTTGAAAATAACGGACGGGTAATGCCTTACGGAATAGCCATCTTTAGCCGGTGGCCTATCCTTAACAAAAGGATAATCCATTTCGAAAACAACCCTTTCAATTTCTGTATTTATAGCGACGTAGTTGTCAAAGGCGACACCGTCAGGCTCTTTAATATTCATCTTGAGTCAATCCGTTTAAGCAAAGAGGATTATCTGTACGTTGCTGAGCTGCCAAAGGCTACTGATAGTCAGGAACTGTTTTCTGAAAGCTCCCGCAAAATATTACGCAAGTTTAAAAGAGCATTTATAAACCGGGCATCTCAGGCAAGGCATGTAGCGCAACTTATTGATAATTCGCCTTATAAGGTTATACTCTGCGGCGACTTAAATGATACCCCCTCCTCATACACCTATCACCAGCTCTCAGCCAATTTAACTGATGCTTTCAAGGAATCAGGCAGTGGCATTGGCATGACCTATGCCGGGGCGCTCCCTTCATTCAGGATTGACTACATCCTTCATGACGAAAGTTTTGAGTCGTTCAACTTCCAAACTATGAAAAGAGCCTATTCCGACCACTACCCCATTTCAACCAATATAGTCCTGCATTGATGTTCAGAGGATTGATGATCATTTTTTCAATTGCAGTAATGCTGTTGCTTCTATTGGCAGGAAGTGCATCGTATATCCCTCCTTCTAAAAGTTTAATTATTGCTTTCTTAGGTTTATCGTTTCCCGTTCTTTGGCTGTTGAATCTTATTTGGCTGATTTTCCTTGTAATATTCCGATCAAAGGCATTACTTCTTTCCATGATTGTTGTGCTCGTGATCACTTCCGTGAAGATGTCACATTTTTATACCCTGCCCTTAAAACCTGAAAAAGAAGCTTATCCCTATAGTCTTTTCAATTTCAATGCTTTTGGAATGAGAAGTCCTTTTGATGAATCGCATATTTACACCAACCAGAATACAATTCACCGTTTTATAAACGATCAGAAATTTACTGTTGCCTGTTTCCAGGAATACCCTATGAAAGGTGCAAAACATGCTAAGTTCTATGAGAAGCTGCAGCACGACATTGCTTTACCGCACATCAGCATGTCAGAATATGAGCCTGATCAAAAGAGCACTCATTTTATCCTGGTAACAGCCTCCCAATTCCCTGTTAAAGAAGAAAAGGTCCTCACCTACCTGTCGTTGCCCTTTGCTATGTATTCTGATGTTGCATTCCCTGAAGGTATAGTCAGGATTTTCAATGTGCATTTGCAGTCTGTCAAATTCACCGGTGAACGTAAGCTACTGATGTTTGATCATGATCGCGGCTTAAGGGTTATATACCAGCATTTTACCGGTGCATTTAAGAAATTAAGACTGGCTTTCCTGCACCGGGAAACACAGGCACTGATGCTGGCTGAAAGTATAAATGCTTCTCCCTATCCGGTTATTGTGTCAGGAGATTTCAATGATACCCCGGCATCTTATGCCTATCATTTAATCGCAGGCAAATTAAGAGATGCCTCTTCATTCAATGTTATTGGGTTTAAAAGAACATTCAAGTATAGCTTGATTCCCTTACAGATTGACTATATCTGCACCAGTCCCAATATCAGGAGCTCGGTGTACAGGACTATAACTTCACCTGTATCTGATCATTATGCCATTAGTACAAAACTGAAGATTGAAGCGCTGGAATAGTTGCAAACTCCGAAGGGATGACATTATTGGAGGTGACATTATTTGGGGTAACATTATTACAGGAAAATGACATCAGGGCAATAATTAGTAACTTTGTAAAATCTCAAGCAAATCAATCTGCTCAGTTGTTAAATTGACGTTCAAAATAAACTGATCAGACTAAGAAAGAACTCTTCGACTACTTGTGAAATAGACAAATGTAAGTTGTTGATTGCTGAATGTGAATAAAGAAAAAGACTCGTGGAATTTATTGCTTGTTGAATGTGAATAAAGATAAAGACTCGTGGAATTTAAATTAACCTCTGAATACAGCCCTACCGGTGACCAGCCTCAGGCAATTCAACAATTGATTGAAGGGCTAAAGCGCGGCGACCCTGCTCAAGTGCTGCTTGGGGTAACAGGATCGGGGAAGACTTTTACTGTAGCCAATGTCATAGCACAGGTGAACAGGCCTACTTTGGTACTTAGCCATAATAAAACACTGGCAGCCCAGTTGTATGGTGAATTCAAGCAGTTCTTTCCTGATAATGCTGTTGAATATTTCGTTTCCTATTATGATTACTACCAACCCGAAGCCTTTATACCTTCGTCGAACACCTACATTGAGAAGGATCTCTCTATTAATGAGGAAATTGAGAAACTCCGATTGAGTGCTACTTCTTCTTTATTATCAGGCAGAAGGGATGTGATTGTTGTGTCGTCTGTATCCTGTATTTATGGTATTGGCAATCCTGACGACTTTTCAAACAGCGTTGTCAGGCTTAGAAAAGGCGATAAAATCAGCAGGAAGCAGCTACTTTGGACATTCGTTGAAGGATTGTATAACCGCAGTGAGGTTGAATTCAGCAGAGGGAATTTCAGGGTAAAGGGTGATACAGTTGATATTTTTCCGGCTTATGCCGATTATGCCATAAAGATCTTATTCTGGGACGATGAAATAGAGGGTATTGAAACCTTTAATCCTATGGATGGGTATATCATTGAGAAACTGGATACGGTGAATATTTATCCTGCCAATATCTTTGTAACATCCAAGGAGAAGATGAAGGACTCTATTCAGGAGATCCAGTTTGACCTTATGCGCCAGGTTGACTACTTCAACGAGGATCGTAAGGCAATGGAAGCCAGGCGTCTTGAAGATCGTGTTACCTATGATATCGAGATGATGCGGGAATTAGGCTACTGTCCGGGAATAGAGAATTATTCGCGTTATTTTGATGGTCGAAGTCCCGGTTCACGGCCTTTCTGCCTGCTCGATTACTTTCCTGATGATTTCATAACTGTCATCGACGAAAGTCATGTAACTGTATCACAGATCAGGGCAATGTACGGAGGCGACCGTTCGCGCAAGCAAACTCTTGTAGAGTATGGTTTCCGACTACCTTCTGCAATGGACAACAGGCCTCTCAAGTTTGATGAATTTGAAGGCTTAACCGGTCAAACAATCTACGTAAGTGCTACCCCGGCAGATTTTGAACTGCAAAAGTCAGAAGGTGTGGTGGTTGAGCAACTGATCAGACCTACCGGATTGATTGATCCACCGGTGGAAGTCAGGCCCAGCCTATCGCAGGTTGACGATTTGCTCGATGAAATAGATAAAACGATCAAGAATGGTGGCAGGGTGCTGGTTACTACGCTTACCAAACGTATGGCTGAGGAACTTACCAAGTACATGAGCCGCGTGAATATCAAGTGCAGATACATCCATTCTGATGTTGATACCCTTGAAAGAGTGGAGATTTTAAGGGACCTGCGGTTAGGTTTGTTTGATGTGCTTGTGGGTGTTAACCTACTGAGGGAAGGACTCGACCTGCCTGAAGTATCTTTGGTTGCCATACTTGATGCCGACAAAGAAGGCTTTCTGCGATCGGAACGTGCACTAACTCAAACAGCAGGTCGTGCAGCGCGGAATATCAACAGCAAAGTGATCATGTATGCTGATAAGATCACAGACTCAATGCAGCGCTCCATGGATGAAACCAGTCGCCGGAGGATCAAGCAGATAGCCTACAACACTGAACACAACATCACCCCCACCCAAATCATCAAGTCAACGGCCTCTATCATGGGACAAACAACAGTAGCAGGCACTTCGGGTAAATCCGGCAGGGCCTATATTGAAAATGATTCCCCAAGTGTAGCCGCTGATCCCGTTGTTCAGTATATGGATTACGGTCAACTTGATAAACTCATTCTCAAAACCCGCAAGGCAATGGAGAAAGCAGCTAAAGAGCTTGATTTTATTGAAGCTGCCCGATTGCGTGATGAAATGTTTGCTCTTCAGGATAAGCAAAGGAGCCTTCTACCCAAAAACTGATATTTATATAGTGCTGCTGGCTTTAACATCTCAATAAGTTAGGAAATGAACAGAGCATTAAGTAAGGAATGAACTCAGAAGTAAGGAACCAGGTAGCATTAAATATCCGGTAATAACGCATAATCTCGAAACAACTAAAATATGACCGAAACCAATCAAAGGGATATATTCTACATCACAGCCTTAAAAGCTTCAGTTGAAGCAGGTAAGCTTATTATGGGATATTACAATGATACCTATACCATTGAATACAAAGCAGATAACAGTCCCCTTACACAAGCCGACCAAAAAGCGCATACTTGCATTGCAGGATATCTTAAAGAAACCAACATACCGGTACTCAGTGAAGAAGGGAATAAGATTCCTTACGAAGAAAGAAAAAACTGGCGGGAGTTCTGGATGGTGGATCCTTTGGATGGTACCAAGGAGTTTATCAATAAAAACGGAGAATTCACAGTTAACATTGCCCTTATAAGAGATGGATTACCTGTAATGGGTGTAGTTTACGTTCCTGTCACAGGTATTTTGTATTTCGGGAGTTTAGAACACGGCTCCTACCGTATTGATACAAACATGTACGATATTAGTGAGCAGTCAGCACTCAGCACTCAGCACTCAGTTAGCAAGCAGTCAGCAGTCAGCAGTCAGCGCTCAGTTATCAGTTATGATGAAAATACTCACGAAAGCAAGCATGATGGTTTGAGCGATTTCCTTTCAAAAGCAGAAAAACTACCGCTAAATCAGAGCAACAGAGAAGTAACCATAGTAGGCAGCAGATCTCATCAAAACTTTGAGAATAGTGAAATTATCAGATCTTTCAGTTCAAATTTTGAAGCCGTGAACATGCTTAATGTTGGCAGTTCTCTCAAATTCTGCAAGATAGCTGAAGGAACCGCTGACTTCTATCCACGTCTTGGACCTACCATGGAATGGGATACTGCTGCCGGACATGCTGTATGCAAGTTTGCCGGTGCAATGGTATATAAATACAAAACCCGGGATGAGATTAATTATAATAAACCAAATCTGCTGAATCCGTTTTTTGTGGTTGTGAATTCTCGGGTTGAGAAGTATCTTGATTTTTAGCTGTCAGCACTCAGCAATCAGCACTTAGTTTTCAGTTGTCAGTTTTCAGTTTTTTTAAAAGCTGGGCGCATGGCGATGAGCGTTTGATTGTTCTTTGTTCTTTGTTCTGGGTTCTTTGTTCTGGGTTCTGGGTTTAGTGGGACAAGTAGGGCTCACTACTCACTACTCACTACTCATTACTCCCAACTCACTAATCACCACTAACCCCTAAAAACTAACCACTAACCACTAACCACTAACCACTAACCACTAACCACTAACCACTAACCACTAACCACTAACCACTAACCACTAACCACTAACCACTCAATAAAAAAGCCGCTTTTCGCGGCTTTTTTATTGTTGTGAAGAATTATAATTTATTTCACTTCCAGTAGCTCAACATCAAACACAAGTGTTGCACTTGGTGGTATTGTTGGCATGCGGCCATCGGGACCGTAGCCTAACTTTGATGGGATGATCAGTTTTGCTTTGCCTCCTACTTTCATCATGGCAATGCCTTCTTCCCATCCCTGGATAACCTGTCGTTGTCCTAATACAAATTCAAATGGTTCTCCACGATCGAGGGAAGAATCAAATTTTGTTCCGTTCAGCAGGGTACCGGTGTAATGAACTTTAACAGTTTTACCTGAAGCAGCCTGTGCGCCAGTGCCTTTGGATTCTTCTATGTAATACATACCCGAAGCAGTTGGTGTTGCAGTGATGTTATTTGACTTAATGTAACTCTGTAGGTTAGACATTTCTTCTCTGCCTGCTTTTTCTTTCTGCTCAGCGGCAGCTTTTTCCTTGTTAGCTCTCTCTTTTTCAACCTGAGCCTTAGTAAGTACATCAACCAGTTCGAGGTCATACAATAATGTAGTGTATGGAGCAACCATTTGTCCCCTGCCCTGCTCGCCAAATGCCAGTGAGGATGGAACTATGATAGATGCTTTTGATCCTTTCGACAGGAGTGCCAATGCTTCAGTAACACCCTTTGTATCAAAGTCTTTACCACTTTCCCACATCATTGGTTCGCCCTGATCGTATGTTGAGTAAATCTGACCGCCTTCAATGGTAGACACCTTGAAGTGAATCTTGCCGAAATCACCAACTTTAGGTTTTTGTCCGTTTCCTTTTTGGGTTTCAATAAAGTATAAGCCTGATGGCAACGGAGCTACAGTAATGCTTGAAGTCTGCAGGTAGTTTTGCAGTATGCTCAACTCAGCTGCCTTTGCTTCTTCCATTTTTTCCTTATACTCAGCTTCCATTTGTGCCTCTGTCTTCGCTGATATAAGCTTCACAGCAAAGAATATCTCTTTTCCCTTAAACGTGGAATCAGGTAATTGAGGCATTTTGATGGTTTTGAGGAAGAATGAATCGGCTGATGTAATAAAGGTAGCACTGTCGCCCGGATTCATCATTGCCAGTCCTGCGTAGAAGTCACCAGGATATGATGGTTCGGTTAACGGGAGCATGAAGTCCTGTGGAATATCAGCTGTGTTAAACAACACTGAATCATTGATAGAATACTGCAGTTTCAGGTTTAAAACCATGCCCGGTCTCAGGGTTGTTGTATCATCCGATTTTACGTGAATCTTGTAATACAATCCGTCATCCGTTTTTTTGTATCCCCGGTGTTCAGAACATCCGATTATGCCCATAGATATTGCCATGGTAAGCATCAGGAAATAAATGTTTCTGTATTTCATTCTGATAATGATGTTAAATAAGATTAGTGATTATTTTAAGTCAAGAAGTTCAATATCATAGATAAGCGTTGATTTTGGGGGCACTTTGTCCTGGTCGCCCAGCAGCCCATATCCAAGATGCGAAGGTATGATTAATTTTGCATGGTCACCTACCCGTAATAATAATATTCCTTCCTCCAGTCCGCTTTCCACGCCTCCCCTGCCAATCATGAAGGTTTTTGGGCCCGATTGTTCCGATGAATATATTACTTCGCCGGTAATCAGTTCTACTGTGTAGTTGACAGTTGCCACTTTACCTGTTTCGGCTTTCTCTCCGGTGCCTTTTTTGTATATCCCATAGCGCAAACCCGAACCCGTCTCCTGCAATTGCCAGTTATACCGTCGTATGTAGTTGTTTATCTGATCTTCTTCTGCTTTTATTGCCTGTTTGTTGGCATTTATCAATGGCTTTTCAAGTGCTTTCGGATTTATCTCCTTTTCAGGAGTTTCTTCCCGGTTACCGCATGAAAGCAGTCCTGTGGAAATAGATAGTGTAATTATAACAGCAATTATAATTAACGATATTACCCTGATCATAGTATGGAGCTTTTTTGTGCTAAAGATATTACCCTGATCATAGTATGGAGCTTTTTTGTGCTGCCGATACGAGTGCATCTTTGTATAGAGGCAGCAGTTCAGTGAATTGTTTGAGTGTTTCTTCCATGGATAAGGACGAATCGCCTCCCGCGGCATTCTTGTGACCGCCCCCGCCGTAATGGGCTTTTGCGAATTCATTGACTGAGAAGTCTGACTTCGATCTGAATGAAATTCTTACGCTTTCCTTCTTTTCAGTGAAGAATGCGGCGAAGCTTATGTTCTTGATCGACAGTGCGAAGTTAACCACCCCCTCTGTATCACCCGGCTGGAAGGAGAATTTTGCCATATCTTCTTTGGTGAGCGATATGTAGGCAGTTGAAAATTCGTTTAGTACTACCAGTTTTTCGCTCAGGCAATAGCCCAGCAAGCGCATCCTGTTTTCCGAATAGGTGTCGTACACAAGCCTGTGTATCAGTTCAGTATCTACACCTTTTTTAATCAAATCGGCCACTGTTTCCAGTGTATACGGGTAGTTGCTGGCATAACTGAATGACCCTGTGTCGGTCATCATGCCTACATATATGTTGGTGCCCATGTCAACGTTGATCATATCCCCATCGCCCAGAGCGCTTATGAAGTCGTATATCAGTTCGGCGGTTGAGGATACGGGTATTACCGAAAGCATGTGGTCAAACTGGTTTTCAGGCTCCGGATGATGGTCTATCAGTATTTTTATGCCCGGTGCTGCTGCAAGCTGCTTCTCGAAAAGATTCACCCGTGAGAATGCGTTGTAGTCCAAACAAAATATGATCTCTGCTTCTTTTAACAGTTTGTCAGCCTTTTTCGCATGATGATAATATATTGTTGCATCCTCTATACCCGGCATCCACTGAAGGAATTGTGGCACATCGTTCGGTATAAGTGTCTCAACATCATTACCTTTGGCTTTCAGGTAATGGTATAATGCAAGCGATGAGCCTATAGCATCTCCGTCAGGATTGTAATGGGTGGTGATCAGAATTTTCTTTTTATCGGTCAGCAACCTTTTTACCTCACTGAGGTTGTGTTTATTGAATCGGTACAAATTGATAGAGAAGTTTAATGAATGTTGTTGATAATTGAACACAAAAATACTGATTATTGTTAATTGTGCCTGTTTATCAAATTTTATATATTTACATCCCTATAATGTTAAAACACAAACCATGGCAGGTACAATAACTTTTACAATGATTAAGCCCGAAGCGGTGCGCAACCTTCAGTCAGGTAAAATACTTGATGCTATTATTAATTCCGGATTTTCACTGCGCGCCCTGAAGCTGGTAAGCCTGTCGCACGAAAAGGCATCTAAATTCTACGAAATTCATAAGGAAAGGCCTTTTTATAACGATCTGGTGGCGTTTATGTCATCCGGACCTGTTATTGCTGCTGTACTTGAGAAGGATAATGCAGTAAATGCTTACCGCGATCTAATCGGTGCCACCAACCCTGCTGAAGCTGCAACCGGCACAATACGCCAGCTTTTTGGCACTTCAATCCAGAACAATGCGGTTCACGGCTCTGATAGTGATGAAAATGCAATTATGGAAGCTGCTTTCTTCTTTTCGGAATTTGATAGAGTGTAATTTTATCCCTTAATTACTCGTTTCCGGGATAATATTCCGTGAAACTCCTGTCGCTGTAGAAGATCACTATCCTGGTTATTTCCCTTCCGGGGATACCTGGTGCTTGTCTTCCTTGTTTACCGTGGGTTTCCCTTTCGGGGATTCCAATAGATTCCTTTCCGGATATACTGGGTATTTGTCTCTCTTGTTTACCGGCTGATGCTCTTCCGGGGATGCTGTTTCCCTCGGGTCGTATGCCCGATGCTTTGCTGTATGGTATACTCTCTTCATCACGACTCACTTCTTTCTGAGCGGAATCATCCTCTTCAAGGTCTTCCGCTTCAGATGAATCAGGCAGCTCATCATCATAATAATCTCCTTGCTCGTCATTACTGCCTTCCTCATCCTGAGGATCATCGTCTAACTGAAACAAATCCATAAGAGGCGCTTTGGTTGCCGGCGGTTTATTTGCCTCACCACCTGCAGCAGGGTATGGGTTCATCATTGCACCTTCACCAAGCATCAACCACGCCATGCTGATATCCGGATATCTTTTTAGAAGCTTCTGTATAAAGTCCAGACTCGGTTTATTCCTCCCGTTCAA
Organism: Bacteroidales bacterium; assembly: GCA_024636955.1. GTDB lineage: Bacteria > Bacteroidota > Bacteroidia > Bacteroidales > Lentimicrobiaceae > Lentimicrobium. The sequence continues at coordinate 50,521 of JAGXGB010000018.1, read as the reverse complement.
AATATGTGAAACGCCCGACCGTTGCACTCCAATTTCATCTGCAAGCTGAGAAGGGGTGATGTTTTTAGTACGCAGTACTAATGATATTCTGTCGTTCATAATTAATACATTTGTAACTTCACCATTCAAATATACAACTAATCCAAATGATACAGTTGTTGTCTACCAACAAAAAATACGATTATTACAACTTACTTCAGTAGTAATTTATAACAGACTGATATAGTGTATTTTATGATCTATCTATAATTAACATCAGTACTCCGCTAATTATATTGCATATCTCGCTTAGTAATTGACATAAGCAATGCTTAGTAACTGATTATCTTTGTGGTATATTCTGCATAAGCATAATATCCGACTAATTACAAATGTTTACAGTTGTTACAATTAGTTACAAATGTATATACAGATATTCATGTTTTAATGTTACAAATGTATACACTATTTAACACTTTTCTCAATATAGAGCAAATGCCAATGATGGCATTAAATACTAATTATGAAGTGTTTATTTAGTTAAGAATACTTTGTAGGTTGTAATAGTGGGGAATATGAATTATGCAGAAGGGAGTAAAATGTAAGGGAAAATAGGTGTGTTACAAATGTAACAAGGGGAAATAGCCCTGAAAGGGCGTAATATGTCAGCGATGGGTGAAACCCATCGTGTTATTTGGATATAATAATTTTCAAGCCCTGACAGGGCGAAATGAAAGGAATGTTTAAAAGAACGGCAAGGTTCCTCCTTCGTGAGCTTTCTCAATCGGTGGGGTTCCTCCTTCGTCGGAATGACCTTGTCATTATTAATTAGTTGGCGCGTCTTTAATAAAACCCATTACAATGCGATTGAATTCATCGGCATTATCCATATTGGCGCAGTGGCCTGCGTTTTGAATTATTTGGAATTTGCTTGTTGGCTCGTTGTTATGCCACTTCTCACTCATTCTCCTGGCCAGCTCAATATCGTTGTCGCCGCTGAGTATAAGCAATGGAAAGTTTCTTGTGATATTATCCCGCTGTTTTAGAACGTTACCAAGGCCCGACATCACTATAAATGATTTTCTGGTGAACAGGGATGCCATTTCGTAGAAACGGACCTGCTCTACCAGATTGGATACAGAAACTGATGCTACGTATCGCCTGAAGGAATTCATGGAGAACAGGGCCTTGAATATCCACTTGATGTTCTCTGAGCGCTGTGCCTTTGATATTTCTCTATTGTCGCCATTTATATCGTATCCGCCTAAAATAGTCATCGACCTTACTTTATCCGGAAAGTGCAGCGAATAATACTGCGCAATCAACGTTCCCATCGATACTCCTACAAAATGCGCCCGACTGTACCCTTCCCTATCCAGAATTGCGTTGATGTGATGAATCGAGGCATCGATCTTATCCTTAGCTTTCTTAGCTCCCGACAATCCGTGACCAAGCATATCAATCGTAATAATGCAGAATTCCTTCGCGAAATGATCCAACTGCTTATCAAAACACCGGTGATCAGCAAATGCCGGATGCAGAAAAACAATTAAGTCCTTTTCCCTATTACCCGATACATAATAGAAAATGGAGTATCCATCTTGCTTTAATTCTTTTTGTTCGATCATTTTTTTTGCATTTAGCACTCAGCGCTCATTTAGCATTCCCATTTTGGAGAAACTACTGTTAAATTCTCATCTAAATACTTAACTCCAAGTTTTTGTCTTTTGGGGAAAAAGAGAAAATCAAACCAATTTCTTTTGAATACTTCATATTCTACTTCTAAAGGAAGTTCAATTGAAGAATATATGCCAGTGAATGAGGAAGATACATTGGAACGAGCTAAAAAATATATTGAGTCCGACAATAATGCTGTAACGGTATAACTATTTGCAAATCTATTTTGTGATGGGAAAAGTGCACCTTTATTTACCACAGAAACATTAGGAAACAATCCAAATTCTGTAAGGTTTTCCAAAAGCTTTTCAAGTCCGCTTTTCTCTTCCATTTTTTCTTCAATTTTTGTTTCTATCATTTCTACTTCACTATCGTATCCACTCTGCTTGCATAAGCTCTTATTATTAGCATTTTGTCATTCACACGCTAATGAAGAATTGTAGTCTTCTTCTGTTATTGAATAAATCAGTGTAAAAGTATTACCCGAAACTAATTGTTCGCTGTAATTATCATATTTACGGTAATCAAAAATCTTATCCCCGTAAATATCAACTCCACTATTTCTGGAAAAATTTATGCAGCGATTATCACTAAATCGAATAACGACAGAATCTCCATACTTCATTGTAGGTTCATAAAACAAAAAGGGAGCTGGACCTTCTTCACGGGTAGTGCCAGTTTCAACCTCTTCATTAGGTGAAATGGGGAAATGCTTAAATTTTATCCCATTATCATAGACCTCTATAACCAGATTGGAAGTAGTTTCGTTTTTATAAACATAGGTTACAGTATGTATGGGTTCAATCCTTTTTTGGCAAGAGCTAAATAGGGCACTAATTCCAAAAATTAAAAAAAGCATCCAGGTTATTTTCCGCTGCATTGTTTTATAGATTTTTAATGATTCTAAGGCTGTTCCATTAGGGCATTAGGTTGATGACTTTTATTTGGTTTTAATTTTATGGAGCTTATTTCCGAAAAGCATTAAAACTAAAGGACTAAATATCAATTCGGGTAAAACTGCTGGCAGAAAGATAAATAAAAACATTATGTCAAAAGGTAACTGCCAAAATGCCCAAATATAGAATGAACCAATAATGGACAATATTCTTGTAAGAATAATTACAGTCAAGCTTGTCCAAATCGGTTTCTTGTTTTTCCATAGAATATATGACTGAAAAACAGCACCTAATAAAAAAGTGATCGATCCTAAGAAAAGAATCAATAGGAAGAGTTCACTTAATAATACAGGATCTTGTTCCATTCTTCCATCACCAATTGAGTTTATACTGTGCTAACGGTTAAGTTCTTTTTTTTGTAATCTTTGCCAATGTCGATATACACTTTTTGAAATTCGTATTTGATATGGAATTTTTGACTTGATGTAAGTTGTTACTTCATACTGGCGGTCATGTTCAGGCTGTCTGTGTGAAGCCTTATTTCCAATATAAGGAGATAAGGTATTAATCCGTGAATGGTTTGCTGTATGTTTTATTGGGTTTTAAATATAGATTCTTGTTTTTATAATCAAATATCAGATTGAACCTGTTCAGTGCTCCACCTCCAATAACGGCATCAGCATTGTTCTGCCTTGATCTCACATCTGCCGGTGCAAGAGAAATTAATACATTATTAAGCTGAAAGTCGCCAATAATAAGTTTTGTTATTTTTCCTGTGCTTCCATAGATATCACCACTAAGCCCAGTACCGATATTTTTTTTTCTGATGTTTTGGGTACGGGAAATTTCATAGTTTGTCGCTCAAGCAACACCATAGGATCTCTATCGGCAAAATCAATGTATGCCGAAATGCTAACAAGGTCTTCATTTTCTATAACAACAGAGACGTCGATCCAAGGTATCATTCGGCCATCCTTAAAGTAAATTGGTATTTTGGTAAAACTGGAATCCGGTTTGAGTAGATCGAAATCATGCAAAACTAATATATTCTTATCATAATCTATTTCAACGGCATAATTTCCGAAAAGTGAATGACCGATAATTCCATTAGAAGGAAATCCCTTATAGATATCGCTCAGCAAAACAACAATTCTTTGGTTATTAAACTGATGGTTTCCAACGAAGAAACTTGCAGAATCAATCATCAGGGCATTTTGATTATTACCACTGCCGGCTCCACTAAGAGATACTGTAGCAGCATTTGAAAGATCAAGCGAATCACGATATACAGGATTGTAAATAATGATGCCATCAAAAGGGAATCCCGTATCGAGCAAAATTTCATGTATAGTTTTATTACCTAACTGAACTGTAATAAGTGTTTTATTATTAAAGTTTGTAATCGGTATATATTTATTGTCCTGGCAATAAACTATTTGTGCGCTGTGAGTAATGACGCCGATAAATACAAAAGCGACTATAACTATGGTTTTCATCGTGTCGTTATTAGTTTTTACCTATTCAGCAACCTACCTTCCCCTCACGCAAATATATAAAGAAGTATTTGATGTAAAAAATTATATAATGAAAAGGGAAGGTGGAATGATCCCAGGCATCTTAAATATGATTTTCATTCAATACATCCAACTATAAACCAAGTATTAGATATATTTAATCAATGTACTTTATACTATGGTTATATTAGGTTGGTAGAATGTTTATACTAGGTTGATACTAGGTTGAATGTAATGAAATTAAAATAAAAGCCAACTGAATGCATATTTTCAACCTTCAAAAGATACATCACTTATTCTTTCATGTTTTGTGCTATAATCCAAAATTTGATCCACATGGGTCAAATCCAATAATTCATACCTGGTAAGAATCAGGTGTTATTTACATCACACAGAGGCGGAGGACCTCATCGGGCAAACCAACATTATGCATACCCGTGATAATATAGACAATTTGGCAGTACATGATACCTTTTGATACCTTTTGGTACCTTTTGATACCTTGTGTCAGTTTTAGTGTCATGACGAATAACTGCCAAAAACCATGACACAGGGTATCAGTGGGTATCATTTTAAAAAAAATGGCACTGTTGCCTAAAAGTTGATAGACAATATGTCAGTGTGTGTCGCCTATAGTCGCCCATTATCGCCTATTGTCACCTTCGTGTCAGTTTTCGTGTCAGTTGCCTTTTCTGCCAAAAACTGACATTTGACCGTCATTAGGCGACAAAGTCAAATTTCCTGACATAAGGCATGGATTGTGAGTAGGGAGTGATAAACAATAGTTCTTTGACATCTTGGTTAGAATGCTGCATCCCGATGTGAAATCAGGGTGTAATTGCAACTCTATATATACTTCACACGGCAGTCTGGTTTAGGCTGCTGGTGTGGAGCCCTTTTTTTAAACCCAAAACATCTGAACCAGTGGATAATTGTTTAGATATGGAATATATTTGCATGTCAAATGCGAATAAGAATACCAGAACTGTTTAATTGATTGGTTAAAGCTTTTAAAAGTAGATAGTCAATATGCTACTTTACAAGCTTCAACATTCAAATTATTGAATACGTTAATTGCACTCGAGACAGGTGTGATTGATTGGAATCTATGAAGAGTCTCTGCCATTTAAGAAGGAGCCATTCGTAATTTTAAAAGAATTGATGAAAATTGAACAAACTGACAATTATGTGCTTAAAGTAAATACTGGATGGGCAAGAGATGAACATTAAGTATTTTAAGGGAAATGAAAATAATAGATTAACCCATGAAAATAATAGATTAACTCAATGAAAATAAGGACCATTTATTCAACATTAACCTTCTGCCTGTTATTGATAAGCACTCAACTATTTGCTCAGCAAAGTATTAATACAGCAGCTCTCGACAGCATTATTCAGGCTGAAGCTGATTTAGGTAATTTTTCAGGCTCAGTTATTATCGTTGAAAATAATAACATCATATTCTCTAAAAGTGTTGGTTTTGCGAATTATGCATCGCAATTAAAATACACACCTGACACAAAATCAAACATTGCATCCGTCGGGAAGTTATTCACCAAAGTTGTAATACTACAGCTAATAGAAGAAGGCAAGTTGAAATTAACTGACCGGGTTAGTGATTTTTATTCATGCTTTGATACTTCACCATCAAACGAAATCACCATTGCGGACTTATTAAGTCATAGGGCTGGATTAGGGGATATCTACATAAATAAAGACTATATTAAGCTTGTGGAGGCTGATGTCTCAGATTTTCAAAACAAGGTGGTAGAGATAATTTCAGAAGAAAAATTACGATTCGCACCAGGAGCCAAATCACAGTATTCAAACTCCGGGTATTACCTTCTGGGAGCTATTGTCTCGAAGATTGAAGGAAAGAGTTTTGAGGAAGTTGTGAACGATAAAATTTTCAAGCCCTTGAATATGAATAATTCAGGCTTTGCCAGGACGGGTGATGTAATCACAGGACATGCACTTCCTTATAAAATGAAGAAAGGCATACCAATTGAAATTAAGACTGCCCTTATTGGAGACAGACCTTCAGGTGCTGGTGGCGAATATTCTACAGTTTCAGATTTAGCCAAAATTTACCTCTCAATATTGAACGACACACTCCTAATGAGTAACAATTCCAAAGTTTTACTTTTCAATCAATCAAAACCTGTAGATTGGAATGGTATAAAAACATCAGGTAAAATTGTGGGATACGTTGGCGGAGACACAAGGGGATGGAGTGCGAAAATTGGCTTTTACTTGCTGAAAAGCAACAATTACGGCGTAATAATTTGTGCCAATTTCGATAATATGGCACATGAACTTGACTTAAAATTACGAAGCCAAATTATTTACGAGAAAGAATAATAAATCACCCACCATTAGGCGCCCAGAATCTAAAAAAGATGCACGTGGTCACCGAGTTGGCATCGAGGTAGACTTCTGTGCTCAGCCAGAAGTTTGTTGGTTGCAGGAAAGGTTATGTCTACGAATGAACATTAACGTTTGTTAAGAGTTAATTGGCACACCAAAGCGAAATGGACTGCTGTGGGATAGTTAAATCATAAACAATTAAATCGTAAGAAAAAATGCAACACTTAACCAAACTATTAACAGGATTAATTTTAGCAAGTTCATTGTTAATGAGCTGTGACAAAAAGGATGATGGTGACAAAAATGATGATGCCAATAAAGTGACTAAAAATTTTTTAAAAGTTGGCGATATTGAATATAACTTATCGGCAGGAATTCTGGAAAATTACGGAGCAGATGATGATACTAGTTGGTATTACGGTTATAGTACCGATTTGCTACTTCACTCTGAAGGATTAATAGTAGAAACAGATGAAGAAAACGAATATTCATTAGTAGGAAAAGGTCATGGTATTTATTTTGAAATGTACTCGACTACTGGTAATACGCTTGATAATGTGAAGTATGCATTCACTTCTGATGAGCCTTGTTCAATTGGAACGTTTGGCTATGGGGCTTATGTAATTAACTATGATTCAGAAGTGGATGAATCAGGCGATCAAGCGGAATTTGCCAGCGGAACGGTAATTATCTCTAAAAGTGGAAGCGAATATAGTGTTACCATTGACTGTACAGGTTTTAACGGAAAAAAGGTTACTGGATTTTATAAGGGAACACTTCGCTATTTTGATTCGTCTGCACTTAATAAATCTGCCAGCTTAAAATCAACCAAATTGTGAAAGAACACATTAGCTATATAATAATCAGAAATATCAGGGCCTGCAAGTAAGGCCAGGAACACATTCCTAAAATAAGAACAATCGCAGTTGTAGCTAATCCAACTGCGATTTTAGTATGCCATGTTTGCGTCCAACCCAAAACGGTCAATTAACTTACCCTTAGCTGTTTCTTAATTGTAGAGATATGGAAGCATGATCTTCTGATAATTTTATTATCTTGCAATCTTAAACAGAACTTAATTATTGATTTTATGCATTTAATTGATCTGATCATTTTTATTGTTTATATGCTGATTGTTTTAGGCATTGGTTTTTACTTTTTCAAAAAGAATAAAAATATTGAAGATTACTACGTTGGTGGACGAAAAATGGGCAGTTTTCACATTGGCTTGTCAGTTGTTGCAACTGATGTGGGTGGAGGATTCTCAATAGGATTAGGCGGACTGGGATTTATTATGGGACTATCGGGTTCATGGATGCTGTTCACCGGATTAATTGGGGCGTGGTTAAGTGCTGTGTTTCTTATTCCCAAGGCAGGGGCAATAGCTTCACGTCATAAATTCTATACTTTTCCACAATTGTTTGAATACTTTTACAGTCCCAGGGTTGCACTGATTGCCGGCATTATATCGGCAATTGGTTATATCGGTTTTACCAGTTCTCAAATTCTGGCAGGTGCAAAGCTTGCTTCTGCCTCTTTTGAAGGATTAGAAATAAATACAGCTTTGGTCATCATGGGCATTATAGCAGTGGGCTATACTGTACTTGGAGGGATGAAGGCAGTAATATATACTGATACTTTTCAATGGCTAATACTGATGGGTGGCATGATCTTTATCGGAATCCCGATTTCATTTGTTGCTATTGGAGGGATGCCTGCTATAAAGTCGACACTATCATCTGATTTTCTGTCACTAAATAATATAGCCTGGCAGACTTTGCTAAACTGGGCAGTAACAATCATACCAATTTGGTTCGTGGGAATGACGCTCTACCAGCGTATTTACTCAACCCGGTCAATAAAAGAGGCCAAGCGAGCCTGGTTTATAGCCGGATTATTTGAATGGCCGATAATGGCATTTATGGGTGTTGTTCTTGGCCTTTTTGCCAGAGTAGGATATGAAAATGGTTTATTTGAGTCACTTGGATACGCTGCAGGTGCTAGTATTGATGCCGAAATGGGTTTGCCACTATTATTGAGAAAAGTACTTCCTATTGGACTTATGGGATTGATGATGGCGGCCTACTTTTCGGCAATTATGTCAACAGCTGATAGCTGCTTAATGGCTGCTTCCGGAAACATTCAAACAGATATTCTGAGTAAATTATTTAAGCTTCCAACAAATAATAAAGCACATCTGATTATTTCGCAGCTTGTAACCTTAGCTATTGGTATACTGTCGTTATTACTAGCATGGAACATGAAAAATGTGCTTGAACTAATGCTCTATTCCTATGCTTTCATGGTAAGCGGTTTGTTTATACCGGTATTAGGTGCATTCTTCTGGAAAAAAGGAAGTACAGTAGCTGCAATATGGGCAATGCTAACAGGTGGTTCAACAACACTGTTCCTTACGTTAACATCAGTGAAACTTCCTTACTCATTAGACCCGAATATATTTGGTATACTTGCATCACTGATCATTTTTGTTATTTTGTCGTATGCCTTCCCTGGTAGGGCTAGAAACTAATAACATTTAGCAACACTACTTACTTCACCACTTTCCTGGTAAAACTCTTCCCCCCATTAGCAACCTGGATAAAGTAAATTCCATTAGGCAGTAAGCCGAGGTCTTCAAACTTTATTCTGTTGATGCCTTGTGCGAGGGTGGCGGGTTTGCTGGTTTTGATGAGCATGCCCATGGAGTTGAGAAGCCTGACTTCAGTTTGGGCGTTGGCGTGGGTGTAGAACTCGGAGATTATATAATCACTGAATGGATTTGGGTAGCTTTTTATGGTGTTGTCAGCCAGTACCTTGGTGATGTTACCTACCAGCAGGGAGTTGGCAATTACGAAATCAGGTATGCCCCAGCCGGTAAGGTTATCAGGGTTTGATGCCTTGTTGCCACTTTGCCTGATGGCGTTTAATATCTCCATATTGTTGTAAGTAGGATTGGCTTGCCACAGACAAGCTGCAGCACCACTCATAATGGGGGAAGAGAATGAAGTGCCGCTTCCAGCCTCAATACCTGAAGGTAACTTGGCTACAATAGCGCTCAGGCCTTGTGCAGCAACATCAGGCTTTATTCTGCCATCAGCAGTCGGTCCAACTGAACTAAAGTAGGCGTATTGTCCTATGTCGTCCACTGCTCCAATGGCCAACACACTATCACCATCAGCAGGGGCTGATATGTATTTCCATGGGTTGTTACCTTCGTTGCCGGCACTATTTATCACCAACATTCCTTTTTTAGCTGCCATATCAGCTCCTATGGTAATGGGGGTAGTGTTACCATCCATATCCATGTAGGTATGATCTTCCAGTGGATTATCAAAACGGGTATATCCCAGTGAAGTGTTGAGTAAATCTATGCCCAGTGAATCAGCATATTCAGCAGCCTGTACCCAGTAATATTCCTCCATAAGATACTCGGCAGAGGTATCTTCAGTTCTGAAAAGATAATATGAAGCATGCGGGGCAGTACCTATAATTTGTCCGGGCAAGTTACCGCCCATAGTTGATAGCACCTTAGTGCCATGGCTACTCAGATTTCCATTGTATACATTATTTCCCGGTTGCACGAAGTCGCGGGTGCCAAGTATTTTGTTATTGGCAAACAGACTATCGAACACCACCATGGTGTTCACACTGTTAAAACCTGCATCGATCACAGCAATGGTAATCCCGTTGCCGGTATATCCCTGGTTGTGTAACTGGTCGATTTTTAACATCTGCGCCTGGTTAACCGATGGTCCATAATTAAGTCCGAGGCTTTTGAAAGCCGGATATTTGGAATTGTCTACTTTCTCAAACTTCTCACGGTTAAAGAACTGTTTAAACGACTGCTTTTCAGCATTTTCCTCAATGAGATTTGAGTACCTTACATTCTTTACATAGCTGAGACTCCTGATACTGTTGAGTTGCTGCTCATTTTCCACGTAAGCAATGGCAATATTCAGCCATTTGGAAGTGTAAAATACGCCTGCACCGGTGTTCCGGATTTCATTGATATAATCGGGATTAACAGGAAGATCAGATTCATCGAGCGGTATCTGCTGCATCAAACGCCTCTCTATGGCTCTGTCAGACAAATATGCTGAGGGATTTGATACACTGTAGGCGTGCGATTGTCCTTTGTCCTTGAATTTGATGATGTATGTTTCACGGTTGTTCTGGGCAAACAGAATAATTGAAATAAGAGAAAAAGATATAAGAGATAGAATTTTTTTCATCACAACGGTTTAATTATCAGAAGTTAAACAATATCAGAGGATTAATAATTTACAAAAATGCAAAATTCCAGAATACTACCGACGTGTGTTAATATAATTTGTAGCCCTTATAAAACGGTGTTTACCGGACAGATCATCCAGCAGAGAGACATCTTTAAAACCACTGCCAGCGAACAACTCCAGCATGTTAGTGCCTTCGCCCTCATTGATTTCAAACCACAGGTTACCACCTGACTGTAGATTAAGATGCGCGAAATTAACGATAGCCCTGTAATACAATAGCGGGTCGGTGTCATCTACAAACAGTGCCAAATGAGGTTCGTGCAGGGTGACATTGGCTGGCATAACTTCCATTTCTGACCGTTTCACATAAGGCGGGTTGCTTACTATCAGGTCAAAAAGAGGTTCTGGGTTATGGGCGGTCCCCGAGCCCCGAGTTTTTATCGAGGGGTTATCGAGGGGGGTTCTGGGACTTGGTGCTGAGTTGTTGTTTGTTTGTTCGGTGTTGTGAATTTTTTGTTCGGGATTCCATTGAAGAATATCAGTTAGCAGGAAGCTGATATTCACTTTGTTCTTATGTGCATTAGCGGCGGCAGTATCAAGCGCATGCTGTGAAATATCAATTGCCGTAACGGACGCCTTTGGCAGAAGTGCTGCCAGTGCAATGGCAATAGCGCCGCTCCCGGTGCCTATATCGAGTATGTGGCATGGTTTATTCTTATCGGTTTCATTCACTATCTTCATCACCATCTCTTCAGTCTCCGGACGGGGAATCAGTACATGGGGGTTAACATCCAGTTCCAGATCGCAGAACCATGCTTTACCGGTGATGTACTGAACAGGCACTTGATCCTTCAGTTGCCTGAGACTTCGGTAGACGGCATCGGCCAGTTCGTCGCCGGCTTCATCCCTGTAAACAGGCAGCAGCTCACTCATGCTTCGTCCGGTCAACGCTGTGAAAAGATATCGCTGCAGCGCCACCGCCTCCCTATCGCCGTAAAGGGGAGTCAATTCTTTTACAATTAAAGCTGCAAGCTGATGGTAAGTCATTTGAATACCCTTATTTTTGCCGGATACAAAAATAAAGGTTCTTTAGTAAGTAACCGTCCTTTATTTTTTTGGTGAATATAATATGGAGCTTGTAATATCTGCTGTAGCCGGAAAGTCAAATACCTGGTATCTACTATCAGATAAGGACAACTCGCCCTTACAGCACCACCAGTACACACATTCACACCTGCCTGCCATCAGGGAAAGTGCATGGTTTCAGCCGGTGGTGGAATACGACCGATCAGGTGTCCTTACGGGGATAACCAACAATCAGTTGATGGTGGTATTGTACTTCTACCTGAATGACAACTCCCGGTCAGCCACCATAATGAAGCAATGGCTGCTTGATGCTGGATGCAATGAAGCACAAGCCGAGAGTCTGACAGAAACTATTTACCTTGCCAGGCTGGATAAAGACGGTTTACATACACACCCGGCTACTGCAAATAAATTGCCCCTACCTATAAATACATTGATGCAAAGTACCCTCTCTGACATGCTTTCAAATATGGGAGATGGAACGGGCATAAGCTGGAGCTTCGACCTGCTGCCGTTTGCCAACAATAATAGCAACAACAACAGTAACAACAACAACAGCAATCACAAGGTGCTGAATCTCTCAACAGTAGAAGAAACGGCAATACTTATTGAAGACCACCACTGTATAATTGCAGGCTACACGGTTGACATGACCTCTTTTACAGAACTAATTTGTGGGGAGGATGAAACATTGGCGGGTCAGTTGAGTGCATTGGTACCACTTCACTTGCGCGACCACTACTCAGTAGGCCGGTTGTTTAGTGAGCACCTACAGGTAGAAGCACTGCTACTGGCAAACAAGTTCAGCAGCATTGAACACTACGGGTTAGAAAGTACAGGGCAATTAAAGCAATTTTCCGGCATAGGGTACCCAGTAACCAATAGGTCACCAGAAACCACAGGGTCTACCGAAAACCCCCAGTTTTCAGGATTTCCCCTGTCCCACAAGTCCCACTTGTCCCACAAACCCAACTTCACCCTCCCCTTCTACCTAAAACTAACCAAACAACCTAACTAACCAACACCCCCATGCACTTCCTGATCCTGGCGATGCTTGCATCAACTTCCATTCTGATCTGCTTCAAGATATTTGATAAGCTTAAAGTTGATACCATCACGGCCATTACAGTCAACTACCTGGTTGGTGCAATACTCGGCTTTATCTCACTTAGTGAATTGCCGGTTGCGCAGATTACCAACTCGCCATGGTTTTATCTGGCATTTTTGCTGGGCTTTATACTGATTGCCGGTTTTATATTATTTGCCATTTCAACCCGACAGGCAGGGATAGCTATTACCTCCATTAGCAGCAGGGTTTCAGTGATCTTTTCGGTGCTGCTGGGGATATTTGTGTTCAATGACAGTATAGGAATAGTTAAAATATCAGGCTTCGTGCTTGCTATTGTGGCGTTGGTGCTCATATTCAGCAGGGAAAAGAATTCAAAGATCTCATCAGCCACTATATACATTCCGCTGTTGGTTTTTGTTTTGTCGGGCATGAACGACAGTACCCTGAAGATTGCACAGCACTTTTTCATTGAGAACAACCAAACCGATTATGTTCGCTTTGCTGCTACTTCATTCTTCTGGGCTTTTATACTGAGTATACCTTTAATAATATATCATCAAACAAAGAAACCTAAAGGCACCAACCATAAGAGTGTGGAACCTACAGGGCTAAACCATGTAAGTGCAACTGCCGAACTTACAGGCACAAACCATGTAAGTCAAGCCGAACCTGCAGGCATTAACCTTAAAAGTATAATTGCCGGAATTGTACTAGGCACACTCAACTGGGCATCAATATATTTGATGCTGAACGGATTGAAGGTTATGGAGGTTTCATTGTTCTTTCCAATACTGAATATTGGAGTGGTGACACTGTCGACTATTGTCGGTTATTTTGTGTTTAAAGAAAAACTGCGCACTATCAATGTTATAGGTATTGCTGCAGCTGTAGTTGCTATTGTGTTGATTACATATTGATTGTTACGTTTTGATTGTTTCTATTGATTATTACCTATTTGATTGTTACCTGTTGGTTGTTGCAGATTGATTGTTGCTTATTGATTGTTGCCTATTATTGATTATTATTGATTGTTGCTTATTGATTGTTACATTTTGGTTATTACTTATTGATTACTAATTTTACCTGCAGATTACATTAGACCACAGTAAAAATGAATAACGATTGTCCGTTTTGTGATCCTGAAGTAGTTAATATTGCCTTTGCAGAAGGGTCGGGCTTTTATGCTGTGTATAATCATGCACCTGTGGTTACGGGCCATTGTTTGGTTATACCTTTCAAACATACAACCGACCTGCTGGACCTCGACAGCAGGGAATATACTGACTTCTTTGCTTTCGCCCGTGAGGTGGTGGTGTTTCTGAACGGTTATTACAGTACATCAGAGTTTGACATGTCCATACAGCAGGGTGAAAATGCGGGACAAAGTGTAGCACACCTACATATGCATATACTTCCCCGAAAGGCAAATGATCTTCCGGAAGGAGAAGAGTGGTTTCATAAATTAAATGAAGATGAATTCACTTCGCTTGATTCAACGAAATTCCTCAGTGATGAAGAGCTGCAGTCGATATCGCGAAAGCTACGTGCAGCCTGGCAATCGGGTTTAGATAAAAAACAATGAAACGCCGGCAACTGCGATCAGTGCGCCTATTATTTCTATAAGTGTGATCTTTTCCTTCATGATTAATACTGAAGGTGCAATAATAAGAACAGGTACAAGTGATATAATAGTAGATGCAATGCCTGAGGTGGTGTACTTAACTGCCAGCAGCGAAAAAGAAACGCCCAGGAAAGGACCGAAGAAAGCACCGATTCCCATTCGCTTCATGGCTGAAATGTTCAGAACTGCGCTTTTTACCCGCAGCCAGAATCCTGTGTAGGTTATAACTATTATAAAACCGACAATACCGGTGATTACCCTGATTTGGGTGGCCGCAAAAGGATCATAATCCTGTATGCCATAACTACTGAGTACGAGGCCTACCCCCTGTCCTGCTGCGCCGCCAAATGCCAGCAGTAAACCTTTGAGCGGATACTTGAAGTGCAGTGAAGTGCGGATTCCGGTAAGGGCATCGCCGGAGGTTTTACGGGCAAGGATGGTGATGCTGATACCAACAAAAGTTAGGACCATTCCCAGCAATCCTTTGGGATTCATAGTTTCACCCATCAGCAGCCAGCCTGCCAAAGCTGCTATTGGCGGGGCAAGCGACATGATAAGCATGGAGATGCGGGCACCTATCACCACATACGCCTGAAATAGAAAAAGATCGCCCAGCACAAAACCAACAAGTCCTGAAATTGATAACCAAATCCAGTTGTGCGCCGATGCGCCCATAGGGAAAAATTCACCACGTGCTATCAGACTGAATATACTGAGGTAGAAAAAGGCGATTGTAAGACGAATGATATTGACCGACAGAGAACCTACCTTCTTGCCCGCCGACTCAAAAGCGAGTGCAGTAATTGTCCAGAATACAGCAGTGGCAAGTGCTGCAAACTCTCCGGTATAGCTTTGGAACATTTTAGGAATTTAGGATGCAAATGTATAAAAAAGCAGTCGGCTGGGATTGAAATGTATTTAAAAAAGCGGGAGGTGTTGTGTGCGCGATTGATTTAGATCAACATCCGAAAAGAATTAATTTTCTTTTTCTTAAATCACTTCCAGAATTGCTAAAAATACTTTAAGTTTGACAAAACAACCTTAGACACAAATGGGGTTGATTATCAGTTGAAATGCTTTTTGAAGACACGTACAAAACTATAGTTGCCCCATCAGAAGGCATGTATAAGGAAAAGGGGAGTAAATTCCTTTCCTTTGCTTATCCTGTGAAGACAGAAACGGAAGTTAAAACAATAATTGAGCAGTTAAAGAAAGAGTACTACGACGCCAGGCACCATTGTTACGCATATATATTAGGGTATGACAAATCGGCCTGGAGAGTGAATGATGACGGTGAACCATCAGGCACTGCAGGCAAGCCTATTCATGGACAGTTGCAGTCGTTTGACCTTACCAATGTGTTGCTGGTGGTGGTTAGGTACTTTGGTGGAGTGAAGCTTGGCGTTGGGGGTTTGGTGAATGCTTATAAAGTATCATCGAAAGATGCATTAACGAATGCTGAAATCGTTGAAAGGACTATTAATGAGATATACCGGCTTGAGTTTCCTTACGAGATGATAAATGAGGCGATGAAAATTACAAAGGACTACGGAGTACAAATTATTGAAACCAATTTTGATAACCGTGCGGAAATTATTTATAAAGTTCGAAGGAATGATGCTGAAAAGATAAAAATGAAATGCGAGACAATATATAGATTTAAGGTGATATATGTGGGAAGTGAATAATTTCTGATTATCAAACGATACGATCGAAATTGTCTTTTTAGCAATAGTGAATTTTTTCTGTATTCACAATAGCGAATTTATTTTTTTTTACACTTTTTTTAAGTGAATTTTGTTGAAAAGAAATTCCGAGGGGAATAGTCAACTTTTTATTGACACAAAATTGTTAATGCATTTTTTATAAAAGCTATAGTTTATAACTTTTAAGTACTCTATTTATTTTTAATTATTAGAATGAGAGAAGTTCATAACGAAGTTTGGGAGAATTGTCTGAAAATTATCAAGGACAATATTAATTACCAGAGCTACAAGACGTGGTTTTCGCCCATTAAGCCTATCAAACTTCAGGATAATGTTCTTACTATACAGGTTCCCAGTCACTTCTTCTATGAGTGGCTCGAGGAACACTACATACCGCTACTCAAGAAAACTATAAAACACGAACTAGGTCCTGCAGGAAGATTGGAATACAGCATCATTATGGAGAACGCCATTGATGCTAATGGGCCATACACCATAAAGGTGCCGACAAGCAACAGAAATTCACTTTCGAATCCTTCTGTTCAAATGCCTATTGATATAAACAGGAGCTCAGCCAAGGAAATACCGAATCCCTTTGTTATACCGGGTTTAAGAAAGATACAGGTGCATTCGCAATTGAACGAAGCATATTCCTTTGATAATTTTATTGAAGGTGATTGCAACAGGCTTGCACGCTCGGCCGGGTACGCTGTAGCTACTAATCCGGGCAAAACTGCCTTTAACCCTCTGTTCCTTTATAGTGCTAACGGACTGGGCAAAACCCATCTGGCTCATGCAATAGGAATACAGGTTAAAAACAACTTCCCCGACAAAACCGTGCTTTATGTTACTGCTGAGCAGTTTATTCAGCAGTTTGTGCAAGCAAACATCAATAAGAACCAAAATGATTTCGTGCATTTCTATCAGATGATAGATGTACTGCTAATTGACGATATTCAGTTCCTGTCAACCAAAGAAAAAACACAGGACGTATTCTTCCACATCTTTAACCACCTGCATCAGAACGGTAATCAATTAGTAATCACCTGCGATAAACCGCCTGTAGAGCTGAAAGGCATGGAACCACGACTGCTCTCCCGTTTTAAATGGGGTTTAGCTGCTGATTTGCAAGTGCCTGATTTGAATACCCGTATATCCATCCTGAACAAGCGGTTATATAAAGATGGCATTGAAATGCCTACCGAAGTAATAGAGTATGTTGCTTACTGCGTAACAACCAATGTAAGGGAACTTGAAGGTGCTTTGACTTCCTTAATGGCTCAGTCGTCACTTAACAAAAAAGCTATTACGATTGAACTGGCGCGTCAGATGATTGACAAGTACGTAAAGAACTCATTGCGTGAGGTCTCTATTGATTATATACAGAAGGTTATTTGCGATTTCTTCAATATTCAGATTGACAACCTCAATTCGAAGACACGTAAGCGTGAGATTGTGCAAGCAAGGCAACTTGCTATGTTCTTCTCCAAGAAACATACAAAGTCGTCACTTGCTTCAATAGGTATGCACTGTGGCAATAAAGACCATGCAACTGTACTTCATGCGTGCCGTACGGTGACCAATCTTATTGAAACTGATAAAGAATTCAGGATTTGCGCAGAAGAGATCGAGAAAAAGATCAAGATCTGAGTTCTAAACACGGTGCTGCAGTTCCAGGACTTAGAGCGCACTCTATTGCTGTTTTTCATGTATATCAATGGAAATCAATGTTTCAAAGTCGGCAGAGATTAGCCGGTGCACAATCTGTAAGTTAGAAAAGCGTTATAGAATTCTAAAGTTTTACTAATTCTACACCTATTAAGATTACAGCATGGTGAAAATACTAATGGTTTGTTTGGGTAATATCTGCCGCTCTCCTTTAGCCGAAGGTATCCTCAAAGATAAAGTGAAGAAGAATAATCTTGATGTGCAGGTTGATTCCTGTGGTTTTGAGTATGATCATTTAGGATGCCAGCCTGATTACCGGGCAATTGAAGTGGCTTCACATTACAATGTAGATATAACCGATCAGAAAGCAAGGCTATTCAGCCCTGCAAACTTCGATTTATACGATAAGATTCTGGTAATGGACAAGAATAATTACAGGATGGTTGCTGAGAAGGCAAGGAGTGAAAGCGATCTTGAAAAGGTTGACCTTATAATGAATGTGGTGAAACCGGGCAGTAACTTGCAGGTTCCTGATCCTTATTTCGGGAGGAAAGAGAATTTCCATGAAACATGGCGGATGCTTGATCAGGCAACTGATAAAATCATTGAGTTACTTAAGACAAGAGCATGGGCTTAACTCCCATTCCGGAAAAAGGCACAGATCCGTTACCGGTAAAAATTGCCATCCCGGTAAAAGAAGATATTGAAATTGCTGCCTCCCGCATAAAACCTTACCTGCATTTAACCCCTGTACTCACCAGTTTAGCCATAGATGAAATAGCAGGTTGTTCCATTTTCTTTAAATGTGAGAATTTTCAGAAAACAGGTGTTTTTAAAGCCAGAGGTGCAACGAATGCTGTTTTCAGTCTTGCTGAAGCCGATTTGCTGAAAGGCGTTGCTACACATTCCTCCGGAAATCATGCTGCAGCATTGTCAATGGCTGCTTCCCTACGAAACACGGTTGCCCATATTGTAATGCCGTCGAATGCCAATAAGGTTAAGATCACAGCTACAGAGCATTATAGAGGAAAGATCACTTTTTGCGAGCCTACATTGCAAGCGAGGGAGGAAACACTTGCAAAGGTTGTGGCAGAAACCGGTTCTGTTGAAATCCATCCTTATAATGATGTGAGAGTAATTGCGGGACAAGCAACTGCAGCCAGAGAACTTATATCACAGGTTAGCGATCTGCAGATTATCATGTCGCCTGTAGGTGGTGGTGGATTGTTAAGCGGAACAGCGCTTTCAGCCCATTTTTATGGGAATAACATTGAAGTAATCGCTGGGGAACCAACAGGGGCTAATGATGCATACAGGTCGTTCAATTCAGGAAGTTTCGTTCCTTCTGTTTCACCACAAACAATAGCTGATGGGTTATTGACATCTCTGGGTACCATTACATTTGAAATCATCCGTAAGCATGTGCACAATATACTTACTGCTGATGACAATCAAATAATAAAAGCAATGCGATTAGTGTGGGAACGGATGAAGATTATCATTGAACCTTCATCAGCAGTACCATTGGCTGTAGTTCTCAATAACAAGGAATTGTTTAAAGGGAAGCGGGTAGGTATAATTATTTCAGGAGGCAATGTTGATTTGGATGCACTCCCATTTAGCACGTTCAAATAACTTTAAGAACGTTCAAATAACACGTTCAAATAACTAAACTTATGTCAACTGAGAAAGGTGCACTGTATTTGATTCCCACTCCGTTGGGTGATGTTTCCATTGATCAGGTTATCCCGGCTTACAACCTGGAGATCATTTACCGCCTTGATGTTTTTATAGTGGAAGAGCTTAGAACAGCCCGCAGGTTTTTAAAGAAATGTGGTTATAAGAAAGATTTTGATAGTGTTACCTTTTATACGCTTAACGAACACACCCAGGATGTTGAAATGACAGGCTTTTTAGATAAGGCGATGCAGGGTACACCAATAGGCCTTTTGTCAGAAGCCGGCTGTCCCGCAGTAGCTGATCCCGGAACATCAGTAGTAAACCATGCCCACCAAAAGGGCATTAGGGTAATACCTTTAACCGGACCTTCATCTATAATATTATCCCTTATGGCCTCAGGGCTTAACGGACAGCAGTTCACATTTCACGGTTACCTGCCGGTGAAATCACAGGACAGGAAACAAAAGATTAAAGAACTCGAAAGGTCGGCACAGAGGATACCACTTGATAAGTCGGTACAATGGTTACCACATACTCATATCTTCATAGAAGCCCCATACCGGAACAAACAGATGATTGATTCACTGCTTGAAACCTGCAACCCGAATACACTCCTGTGCATTGCAAGCAACATCACCATGCCTGATGAATCAATAAAAACAAAAAGAATTGGGGATTGGAAAAAGAACAAACCGGATCCCGGAAAGAATCCTACGGTTTATTTATTATCATAAAATCAAACGGTTGCAAATATGCAACCGTTTGATTTTATTTTTAATTTTAATGATGGTGACCGTGTGGTCCATGCACATGACCATGGGTAATTTCTTCCTCGGTTGCATCGCGCATATCAATGATCTGGCCGGTAAAATGAAGTGTTTTCCCTGCAAGTGGATGATTGAAATCCATCTTTACATTCTCATCAGTCACTTCAACTATTTTCCCTTCAAGTGGATGACCTTCATTATCCTGCATAGGAACGAAGTTGCCTACTACCAGCATTTCTTCATCAACTTTACCGTCGATTTTAAAAATATCAAGCGGTAAGTCAACTATCGCTTCTTTGATTGTATCCCCGTATGCATCAGCAGGGTCAAGCGTGAATTCAAAGGTGTCTTTTACCTTCAGGTTCTGGAGATTTGATTCAAACTTCGGAAGCATACTGCCGGTACCATAGATAAACATTAGCGGCGCTGAAGCTTCCGCCATATCTACGGTTTCACCCATGTTGTTATCAAGTTTGAGTTCGTAGGTCAGTGACACTACTTTGTTTTGTGAAATGTTCATTGATATCTGTTTAAATTATTATTAGATCAACAGGCATTTTACTGCTTTGTCATAAACTCTTTACTAAAATTATTCGAGAATTATGAGACCATTCCTGTGCTCTAGCCTTCAAAACATTTTGAGGGAAAGAAAGTTTAAAAACAAGCCTCATTTTTTACATAGGAATTAAAAAACATTAATTGTCAAAATTACAAACTACGACTAAAAGATTTAACTATTAAGAACTTAATAACTACTAATCAAATTAAAACTACTATTAAGAACATAGATACTACCTAATCTCTAATAAATCTATTTCTGTGATTGGTTCAATTACCAGAGGATCACCCATATCAATATCGTCAACTGATGTGGTATCTCTTTTGTAAACCGGTGAAACACATGAATATGGCTTTGAAATCTTTATTTCAGGCTTTGGGAATTTCCCCCTGTAATGTAACAGGGATTCGTCCTTTAGCACCAATTCCATAAAATAGCCATAAGCAGGTAGGGCAGTGCGCAGACCTTCACCAAGCTGTGAAGTCCTGAACCTGATATTTCGATGCTCCCCTCCTACCCAAACGCCCGATACCAGTTTAGGTGTTACACCAATAAACCAACCATCGGAAAAGTTTGATGAGGTGCCTGTTTTACCACCAAACTCGGTGTTGTATTTGAATATATCAAATTCCCAAAGTCCCTGTGTGGTACCACCATACTCTGTGAGTCCTGACCTGAGCATTACAGTCATAAGAAAAGCAGTTTCTTCACTGATAACCTGTTTCCCTTCAGGTTTATGTTCAAATAATGTATTACCCTCGCGGTCAGTTATTTTAGTGACTAAAACCGGACTATTCAATTTGCCTTTGTTAACAAAAACGCTGTAAGCATTTGCCAGCTCAAGCAAATTTACATCACTTGATCCCAGACTAACTGAAGGAACGTCAATGAGTTCAGAGCCTATGCCCATGCGATGTGCAAGTTCAATAACCTTGTCCCATCCTATTTCTTTTGTTAACTGCACTGCCACTGAATTAATTGACCGGGCAAAAGCATTCTTAAGTGAAACATTATCCCAGGTAAACACCCAGTTGGAGTTATGCGGCGACCAGCTTTTATTCTTGCCTTTCTCAATGTAGTTGATTGTTACGGGCTGATCGGTTCTCCGGTCACAGGGTCCAAGTCCACTCTCAAAGGCAGCAGCATAAACAAAAGCTTTAAACAACGAGCCGGGTTGGCGTTTTGCCTGAGCAATATGGTCGTATTGAAAGAAATTATAGTTGATGCCGCCCACCCAGGCTTTCACATGGCCGGTTTGAGGTTCAATGCTTACAAATCCTGTGTTCAAAAGATGGCGGTAATATTTGATGGAGTCAATGGTACTCATTACTGTATCATTTTTTCCCTCCCATGTAAACACCGACATCTTATGTGGGATATTCAGGTAGTGATCGATTGAATCAATGTTATAGCCGAACTTCGCTTTAAGCGATTTATATGCTGAAGTCTCTGCAACAAGTTCCTCAATAAAACCTTCAATTACATTACCCTTACTGTCGACCCACGGGTTTTGACCTTCCCAGTGTTCAAAAAATCTAAGTTGCAGCTTCTTCATATGCTTTTCAACTGCGACTTCAGCATACGCCTGTAATTGGGGATCAATGGTGGTATAGATTTTTAATCCATCGGTATAAATATCGTAACCGGATTCTTTGCTCCACTCCTGAAGGCTTCTGGCAACAGCGTCCTTGAAATAGGTGGCATCTGTTGCATCAGGAACAGGTTGCCTGAATTTTAGTTTAATAGGCAGTTTCTGGAGCGAATCAGCTTCCTGATCTGATAAAAAACCATACTTTCCCATTTGTGAGAGTATGCTGTTCCTGCGCCGTAAGGCGTTTTCCTTATTTGCTACCGGACTGTAATATGTAGGCGCCTTCAACAGTCCAATAATGAGGGATGCCTCTTCAGCCTGAAGTTCAGCCGGCAACTTATTAAAGAAAGTTCTTGAAGCTGCCTTGATCCCAAAAGAGTGGCTTCCAAAATCAACAGTGTTCAGGTACATGGTGAGAATTTCCTCCTTGGAGTAGTAGTACTCCAGTTTCAAAGCATTGATCCATTCCTTTGACTTGTCGATTGCAATATTTAATCCTTTAACATTGCCCAACAGGCCCTTCTGATTCTTGTGCCGGGTTTTATAAAGGTTTTTTACCAATTGCTGTGTAATTGTACTTCCACCGCGTCGTTCTCCCTTAGCCGTGCTCCAGATAGCTGCAAATGTTGCCCGTACATCAACACCGTTGTGCTGATAAAACCTGATGTCCTCAGCAGCCAGCAAAGTGTTGATTATGAGTGGTGAGAGTTCAGTATAAGTTATAGGGATGCGATTCTCGATATAGTACTTGCCTATTTGTGAACTATCAGCAGCATACAACTCAGAGGCAATGCTAATATCAGGTTCTTTTAAGTCCTTAACTTCAGGGGAATCGCCGAATAGTCCCAAAAAATTGAGGTCAATAGCAACAATAAGCAGTAAAAAGATTATCAGCAACTGCACCGCCCTGAATAGTGCTTTCTGCCACCATGAACGGGCAAAAGAAGGCACCGATAATATCTTCTTAAGAAACAATCTAAGCTTTTTCAATGATTATGCAAACTACAGGATATACACTCGATAAATGGAAAAATTCTTTAATAATTGACTACCAAATACTTAAGCAAAAACACTTATTATTCGGAAAAGGCGGCAAGTTACATTGATTTTATGAAACTTTATTAGGTGTGTAACTTTATCGGCTTTAGTACGTCAATTATGTATAATCAATACTATAAACCCTGAATGCAACTGATTGTTGAACATTTAAAAGGCATTTTCTTCATTTCATCACTATCTTTGCTTTAAATAACGTTTCATGAAACAGACGTTGCTATTTCTTCTCTTAACAATAAGTTTATCAGGTTATGCATCTGGCCAGAGTGCATCCGATTATCTGAAAGCTGCCATTTCAGCAACTGAACAAAAGAACTACAAACAGGCAATTGCTTATTGCGATCTTGCCGTTAATGCCAATAGCACTTATAATGCTGCCTATTTCCACCGCGGATATAATAAACTATTAATGAAGGATTACGCCGGTGCTATTGTTGATTTCTCAGTTTGCATTGACCTTAACGCCGATTACCTCGATGCCTATCTATACAGGGCATTATGCAATCAAAAAGCAGGTAATACCATGGCTGCCACGAGGGATTATAATCTGGCGAGGCAAATAAATGCAGTTGAAACACTTGCTTTCCTTACTGGTAATTTGTTCAGATCAGGACTGGGTTCTAAGTAACCTAACGCTCCATTTCAATTATAACCCATGAATTTGTAAGCCCCATAGCCAATCCATTCGTGAATAATGAGGTTCCAGTTCTTCAGGGTGATGATTGACGGAATAAAGAGGTGATCGAAATTATAAAGTCTTTCACCTGTAATCTTGTCGGTAGCATAGGGAGCAACTGCAACACCCTGTTTCTTAAATGTGCTGAGTGCTCTTTTCATGTGGAGTGCTGAGGTTATGAGGAGAGCTGTACCGGTAATATTGTTTTCTTTCATCAGTTGAGCGGTAAATGTTGCATTTTCAATGGTGTTCATCGACCTGCTTTCGTATAGTATATCTGATTCGTCAAAGCCAATGCCAACCAGATAAGCCCTGATATAATCAGCCTCCATCCTGTCTTTGTAAACAATATGACCCGGTCCACCGCTTATTATGATCTTTTTGATAACACCTTTCTTGAAGAGCTCGATAGCCTGCATCAACCTGTCAGCCCCTGAGCGGAAAACTACTCTATCATTAGCTTTGTCGTATGAGGCAATGTCGCCGCCCAGTATTATTCCGGCAACATAGGTTTCTGTGGGGGCTTTTGTTAGTGGCATTTCCCATCTTCTAATGGCTTCATCACCAATGAAAGGATTAGTAAAGATGAGCAAAAGCAAAAATGCCGCTATGAGAAGCTTCTTTCTCTTTCCGGGCTTACGCGTAAATACGGCCAGTATCATTACTATTATGATCCACGCGAGGGGATTAAGTATGTAGCCTGTGAGCTTGGAGAAGTAGAAATACATCATTACGTAAAACTCTCAATTAATAGGTTTAATAAAAACCTCTAAGTTAATAGTTAAAACCAGCTGATTCACAAATTAATAACTGCCTGAATATTTACGTAGGAACCATTCTGCTCCTAAAAGCAAAAATAGCAAGATCATTAACGGATAATAATCAATCAGATCCATATAATTCCTTCTGGTATAAGTTACTGACTTTACGTCATCTCTTGCTTTGATGTCAGTTGCAAGTGCCTTAAAGTTGTCGGGATAGTACGACTTCCCACCTGATTCTGATGCTAAGGTGTTGAGCAGTTTATGATTGGCAACGAGATTTATATCCTCCATTTTCACTGCAGTGACTACAAAGCTGCCTTTCTTGAGCATCATTTCACCGGGGAAATTAGCCCTGGCTTCAAATGAATAGACACCCGGAGGGAATGTTCCGACTTTGATGTTGTATCGTTGATTGCCTGCAGAAAATGCATAGTCAAATTTCTGCCCGTCTTCATCGGTAATTTCCAGGGTTACTTCATGGTCAGTTACCGGTTCATAGCTCTCATTCAGCAGTAGGGCGCCGAATTCAATGTTCTCGTTCTCAGCATAGAAGTTATTCCAGTTGACTCTGAATCTGCTCTTATCGGTTTGAGCTGTAAGGTATTGGAACATTTTGGTAATGAGGTCATCAAAGTTACTATGGGTAATGTTTTGCATATAGTCAAATATCCTCCACCGCCAAATGCCTTCACCTGCTATTATACTAATTCTCTTACCCTGTTTTTCATTA
The DNA here is from genome assembly GCA_024636955.1 of Bacteroidales bacterium. Classification (GTDB taxonomy): domain Bacteria; phylum Bacteroidota; class Bacteroidia; order Bacteroidales; family Lentimicrobiaceae; genus Lentimicrobium. The sequence continues at coordinate 24,880 of JAGXGB010000018.1, read as the reverse complement.
AAGAGCATGAGCGGCATCGCTGTAACAGTAGGCCCAATAGTCTGGCTGGCAAATACCTGTACTGAGTTGGCAATATTATAGCTTGCAAATGGTGAGACTAAAGGTGGCACTCCATCAAGTAATCTTTTCTGGGCTTCATTGTAAAGAAACAGTGAAAACGATTGATTTACTGATGGTAAAGCCTCACTATATGACCCTTTAAAGTTGGTGATTGAAAGTCCCAGGTCAAATGAATTCAAGGTCTGTACGTTACTCTGACTTCCAACAATCAACATCAGCGGCGTATTTGATTTGATTATGTTGTTCATTTGAGCAGTGAAAGCATTTTTAACTGACGGCAATTGATTCAGAATGATAAGGTTGAATGCCTCTGGATTCTTACCGGTAAATTCATTTGCCATGTATAACTCCAGTTCAAAATTATTACTGTTTTCAATTACCCTTTGCAATGCAGCAACATCAGGATGTGGCGCATCAGATATCAGTGCAATCTTGAGCTTGTTTTCCATCACTTCGATGAAAATCTCGCGGGTATTGTTACCTGTGTTCACCTCCCCTTCCAGCTCATCAACTGATATTCTGAGTCGTTTAAGTCCGGTTTCATTCGCATTCAGCAATGCAGGAACAACAATTATCTGGTTTGAGGAAGTGATGGTAATTTCCTGAGTGAAAACAGGGGTATCACCATCATTTATGGCAACAGTAGCTTTCTCTCCCTGCACTTCAACTGCCTGAATAGTGATTTCTACTGGGAAAAGGTTGCCTTTAAAGGCAGTTTTATTATGCACAACCTTCTGTATCCTAATGTCCTTGCGGGATGTTGTATCACCCAATTTAATTGTGTAAACGGGAAACCTGGTATTTCTTACCTCATACAAAGGATCGGAGCCACTGTTATAAATGCCATCACTGGCGACAATTACAGCACCGATATTCCTGTTGAAATACCGGGTACTGACTTCCTTGTACAGCGACGACATGTCAGTCAATTGGTCCTTGTAATCAGGTGTACCATCAACCAATATGCTTTCACCGAAGTTGTAGGTGTGAACTTCATAATTGTTACCAAGTTCTTCTTTCAGATTACTGATCCCTTCAAGGAATTCATCACGGTAGTAAGCTGAGTCCTCATTCATTACAATGGAAGATGAATTATCAACTCCTATGATGATTGAAGGCTTCACAGTTGTGCGTTTTACCGTCCTTATCATAGGCGAGATCAGCAGGAAAGCAAGTAATGTAACTGAAACAAACCTGAGGACCGCAAGTGACCAAATTACTCCTTTTGGGAACTCAGCGTTCCTGTTCCTGAAGAAATACAGCAGGACAGTTACACCCAGTCCTAAAGCAATACAGAAAAGTATAAACCACCAGGGGTATCCGGTTAAAAGCTTGAAGTCCAATATTATTTTCTTAAAGTAGTCAGTTCAGAGTAACCCATTAATTTACCTGCCTTATTATAGCTCTCAGTTCTAACAGCACCAGCATTTTTAGCGTACCACTGTATAGCTTTACTGGTAATTTTTATGGGTACTTTCATTTCAATATCGTAAGATATTTTGTATGCCTCGAAGGTGCCTGCAGGGGTAGTAATGTTCTCAATTGCTTCAACCTTACGATTGAATATATTGATGCTCATATTCATAGGAATAGGTCCTGAGGCAAATGACATAGTCATGCTACCATCGGGCAATGTCTCACCAGGTTTAATATTAGCCGGAAACATCAGGTCCTTAGCATCTATTGTCATTTCTGCACCCTCTGTGTTACCCATAGCAGCCTGATTATAGAAATTCTTCATGTCCATGTAAAAAACGCCGTCCTTACATCTCATTTCCAGATCCTGTGTACCAAGTGATTCATCCTTTTTATCAAGTTGTTCACTCTGGACTTTTATCACCAGTTCACCAGCTACTGTTGAAACATCAGTAACGGTTTGCCTTACAGTACCGGTTAATTTTCCTTTGGCATCATAATTCTTCATTTCAGTAAAAGTGCCCTTGTCAACAGGAAAGAATGACTCGCAATCCTGCGCTGACAGTAATAAAACTGAGAGCAGGAGCGATAATAATAAAGCTAATTGTTTCATAATAATAATGATTTTAGAAATGAATGATTTTGTAGGTATTATCCCTAAAAATTTAATGTATTCAGTCTTATAAAATCAATTCATGCATTTCAGCTTACTCTGCGAAATCAAATTTATGCATTTGCTTACGCAGAACCTAAGTATGCATTCCGCCGCAAACGCTGATAACCTGTCCTGTAACATAGGAAGATAGCTCCGAAGCGAGGAATACTGATACATTTGCAACATCTTCAGGTTTACCACCTCTTCTGAGGGGTATTTGTTCAGCCCAGCTTTTTCTAACTTCATCTGAAAGCTTAGCCGTCATTTCTGTTTCAATATAACCCGGTGCAATTGCGTTACATCTGATATTCCTTGAACCAAGTTCCATTGCAATTGATTTTGTAAAACCAATCAATCCGGCCTTTGATGCGCTGTAGTTTGATTGACCGGCATTGCCATCAAGACCAACCACTGAGCTCATGTTAATGATTGAGCCATAACGCTGCTTTAGCATCACTTTCTGCACAGCCTTTGTCATGTTGAAAATAGATTTCAGGTTAACCTTAATAACAAGATCCCAGTCGGCTTCTGTCATTCGCATTAACAGATTATCCCTGGTAATGCCGGCATTATTCACTAAGATATCTATTCTTCCAAATTGTTGAACAACGCTATTAATCAGCTCTTCACTGCCTTCAAATGAGCTGGCATCAGAAGCATATCCTTTAGCAGAAATGCCAAATGCCTCAAGCTCTTTTTCAAGGGCTTCAGCCTGTTCATCGTACTTTAAGTCAGAGAATGCAACATTCGCGCCTTCTTCTGCAAATTTTACGGCTATTGCCCTTCCAATTCCTCTTGCACCGCCTGTTATCAGTGCTACTTTGCCTTCCAGTAATTTCATGTGATATTGGTTGTTTGGTTATTTTTTGGCTTTTCTATTTTATTTCAGAGTTATAGACGACTGTTTGGACATTACTCTTTAGATATCCATTTTATGAGGTTAAAGTCCTGCCTGTGAGGTAACAATGGGTGCTTAGGATAAAGCCTGAAGGCGAAGTCGTATACACCGGGTTGTTCTGTTCTCATTTCAATGAAATAGGTAACTATGCTTCCATCAACACCTGCAACGGTCATTTCTTCAATGGATGTAATTCGCTTTACCTCATCATTTTCCTTTTGGCCGAACAGGACTTCCATGCCCAAATCAGCAGGCGAAAGTTCATTTACATTCAGCACTATTTCAGCCACAAAGTTCTCGCCTAATCTCAGCGGTTTAACTGTTGAGTCGGGCATGCTTACTGAAACTACCTCAATGTTGTCCCAACGCCTGAGTACCCGGCGCTTCCATGAAGCCAGTTGCCTGATTTTCTCATAGTCATTCTCGAGCATGATGGTAGAGCGTTCAATCAGAATATTGTAATATCTTCTGAAGTAATCGTCAATCATCCTCTTCATTGTAAACTCGGGCGCAATTTCAGCAATGGTCTTCTTAATATGACTTACCCACTTTTCAGGTATTCCATTCTTGTTCCTATCGTAGAAGGCAGGGACTATTTCGTTTTCAAAGGTGTTGTAGATGTTCTCTGCATCCAATTCATCCTGGAATTGCTGGTTATCATACGATCTCTCTTCTGATAATGCCCATCCTGCCCCTGGTTTATAACCTTCTGCCCACCAGCCGTCGAGTACGCTGAAATTTACAACACCGTTCATCACAGCTTTTTCGCCTGATGTTCCTGATGCTTCAAGAGGGCGTGTAGGTGTATTTAACCACACGTCAACTCCCTGAACCAGCTTGCTTGCGAGGGTCATATCATAGTTTTCAACAAAAACGATCTTGCCGAAGAACTGCCGCATTTGTGAAACTTCTACAATGCGCTTTATCAAATCCTGACCTGCCTTATCTGCCGGATGTGCCTTACCGGCGAAGATAAACTGCACTGGTCTTTCCGCGTTGTTGACAAGTTTCTCAAGTCTTTCAATGTTGGTAAATAACAGGTTCGCCCTTTTGTACGTAGCAAAACGTCGTGCAAAACCAATAGTGAGCGCTTTGTCATTCACAAGATCGAGTGTCCGGATGATATTTTTAGGGTTTTCCTGTCTCATTTTAAGGTCAAAACCCAGTCTCGACCTTACACTCTTCATCAGTTCACTCCTGTGTGACTGCCTAAGTTCCCATATTTCTTCATCAGGAACATCATAAATCTTCTTCCACAGGGCTTTATCCTGTTGTTTTTCAAGAAAATCATCACCGAACACTTTCTTATAAAGTTGTTGCCATTTTGGAGATGCCCATGTTGGTAAGTGTACCCCGTTAGTAACGTGACCTATATGGAGCTCTTCAGGGAAGAATCCTTCGTACATTCCATTAAACATTTCCCTGCTCACTCGTCCGTGAATAAGGCTAACGCCATTCATTTCCTGTGATAGCTTTGCTGCAAGAACGCTCATTGAGAATCGTTCATCTGATCGGTTTTCTATAAACCTGCCAAGATTCATAAAAGTGTTCCAAGGAATATTGAGGCGCTCAGCATAATGTGGGATGTAGGCTCTTAGAACATCCTCAGTGAAGGCATCATGGCCTGCGGGTACTGGTGTGTGAGTGGTGAATAATTGAGTTGCCCTTACAATCTCAACTGCCTGATCAAATGAAAATCTTTTTTCACTAACCAGAATTCTAAGTCTTTCAATACCAATAAAGGCAGCATGGCCTTCATTACAATGATATATATCAGGACTTATACCCAATGCCTTTAACATTCTTATACCGCCAACACCAAGCAACAGTTCCTGTTTAAACCTTGTGTCCCAGTCACCTCCGTATAATTGGTGGGTAATGAAACGGTCAGCTTCAGTATTATCCTCAATATCACAATCAAGCAGGTATAATGGAATTCGGCCAACATCAAGTTTCCAAATCTTTGCATATAAGTTCCTTCCCGGCAGTGCCACGGTAATTTTAAGCCAATCGCCCGATGTACTTCTAACCGGTTTCAGCGGCATGTGGGTAAACTTCTGCGGATTGTAGGTATTAACCTGATCGCCATGGGCTGAGAGTGTTTGCCTGAAATAACCATAACGGTATAGCAGTCCAACGCCTATAAGGTTAACGTTTGAATCACTGGCCTCTTTCAGATAGTCGCCTGCCAGTATGCCCAGTCCACCTGAGAAAATTTGAATGGTATCATGCAATCCATATTCCATGCTGAAGTAAGCAATCTGATGCTTTGCCTTCTGATGGGCTTTCTTCATGTAAACTTCAAACTTTTCATAAATTGAATCAAGTTTCGAAGTAAACACCTCATTGTGCTCAAGCTCGTGCATCTGGTTGATGGTGAGCGACTCAAGCATTGACATAGGGTTATGGTTATGTGCTTCCCATGCTTTGTTGTCAATCATGCTGAAAAGCTCAGTTGCATCGGGATTCCATGACCACCATAAATTTCTTGATAACCGCTTCAATCCATTAAAGCGTTCAGGGATACCAGGCTTAATAAGCACTTTATTCCATATAGGTGTCTGTAGCCTCTTTACCGGGAATGCCATTAGTACATCAGGAATACGTTTATCACGATATAATTCCTCGCGTCCGTCAGCTTTAGTTAAGGCAATGCTGTATGCAAGTTTATACTGTATAATGAGCTCATGCCATAAGGCAATACGCGATAGTTCAAAAGCTTTAATACGGGCATCAGCAACTTGCTGTTCATTGAATTTACTATATTCCAGCAATATGGAGCTAATCTGATCAATCACCTCCTGACTGTTGGTTTCATTTCGCTCTAAAACCCAGGCACCGGGAACTGGTTGTTTTTCTTTCTCCTTTATCCACAGACCGAAGCCGGCTAATGAAGTAGTTATTGTTGGGATATGGAAAGCAAGGCTCTCTAATGGAGTGTAGCCCCATGGTTCATAATATGATGGGAATACCGACAGATCAAAGCCTATAAGTAATTCATAATAGTCATAGTTAAAGATGCCGTCTCTTCCATTAAGATACGACGGAACAAAGATGAGTTTAACCTTATCATTGGCCTTGTTGGCAATACCTGCCATCATTGCCCTGTTAAGGATACTGTCATGCTCTGCATCATAAAGTCCGTGTGTGAGGAATCTGCCTTCAACAGGACTGTTGTAATCAGTATTGTTAAGTCGTTCAACGAGTTTCTTACTAACACCCGATTGGTTGGCCGGTACTGTAATGAAAGCAACAATCTGCCTTTGGTTATCAGGATTTTTGTTGAGTTTTGCAAGTGCATCTATAAATAGGTCAATACCCTTATTCCTGAATTCATACCTGCCACTGTTAATAATAAATAGTGTATCGTCAGGCATTTCCATATTAAACATGGCACTTGAAACCTGCATGAGTTTAGTGCGTGCCATATCCCGTCGCACATGGAATTCACCATCAGAGGGTACGAAGCTATCATCAAAGCCATTTGGAGTAATGACATCTACTGGCCGGCCAAGGAAATGAGCAGCTTCTTTAGCAGTAATCTCACTTACAGTTGTAAATGCATCACTATTGAATGCAGCCGAATGTTCAAGGGAATGCTTGGAAACAATGTCAAATCTCCTGGCTGTTGATTCAGGCGGATAGGTTGTAATGTCGCCATATAATGGGAGGTGGTTACCCGCAACGGCCCTGCCAAGCGCTGTTGCATGAGTGGTAAACACTGTACCTATCTGCGGAATTTTATCGTTCAGATATAGAACACCTGTACCAGCCATCCATTCATGGAAGTGAGCAACAATACGTTCACGTGAAGAAATATTGAACTCATAGAAGTTTTCAATTACACGTGCTGCAGCATATCCAAACAGAGCAGGCTCTATATAATCCCATTGACCTGAAATAGAATCAAGCTGATACTTCTCCCAAAATCTGGCAAAAATTTTATCCTTGATCTGGAAGTACTGGGTGAACTCCACCAGTATTACTATCGGAGTGCTTTTTATGTTCCAGCGCCCTATTTTTACGTGTAATCCCGAAGCTTCGGCATGTTCGCGCCACGACCTGTATAAGTATTTATCTTCAAGGAAGTCGGGGTTGCTATTGGTTTCTTTCCATACATCCGGACCTATTAAAAGGTAGTTATCACCAAATTCTTCCTGAATACCGGGGGCTTTTGTGGAGATAACTGTATATATTCCTCCAACTTTATTGCATATTTCCCAACTGGTCTCAAAGATATAGTCGGCCTTAATTACATTATCACTCATTGATGTTTATTTACAAAATTGTATAAAGGCAACCTTCTTTATTTAAAAAGGAAGCCATTGTTTTATTTAATCGCCTGAAACACAATTCCTAAACAGACAAGCTCAGGAAAATATGCCAGCCGGCTAAAATAAATTAAAATACGATTGAAGTTTAGAGGCTACCTTTTTTCTGTAATTGTCGATAGTAGTTCGCCTTGGTTTCTTTATTTCCCTAATGATTTTATCAAGTTCACTCTTATAGGCTACCGGCAGCTTTGTTTTTAATTCAGCTATTTTGTCGTCAGCTTTTCCGTATAAGGAGTAGGCAAGTTCCTTTATATCAATAGAGTCAATTGCTTTTTTCAGGTCCTTCTTTGAAAGGGAAAATATTATATCAAAGTCAGATTGCCTATCCGCTGTTTCCTCCTTTGAAGTATGCTTACCAGCTGTTTCTCCCTTTGAAGTAGCTCCTGATCCTTGCACGCCTTGGTGTAAAGGCTCATTTGCTGAAGATGCATATGCTCCATTTTCATGGGAACAGTGTTCTTCAATCCTGCTGGTGAAATCACTTAGCACATTCATGTAGTTTATGAATGCTTCGTAGGGAGTTACGTATGGATTAAAGTACTTATGTACGGCACCATCAGAAAACCATTTGGTGCACATGTAATAAAAGTGGTCAGATGTTTGCAGGTACAACCAGTCGCGTTGTATTTCAGCATCATTGCATCTTCTTACTTTATCACGCAGACTGTATAGCAGATCAAATGCTTCATCCTGCATTTCGTTACCCAGCCATGCAGTAAGGTCACGTTCTTCATCAGCCCATGAGATCGGTGTGGGCACTGATACTGCTGAAACCGGTTGCAATGATTTGGCTAATTCAGATGGCGTTCTGAAGTTAAAATTTGTTTTGGAGAATATCTGCTGAGGCAGCGCTTTCATGAATTCAAATATGCCTGTTTCAGCCCATTGGTGCTCTCCGAAGGTTTCATAATCGATAAAGATGTTTACTACTTGCTGGTTTTGGTAGGTATTGATCCACTTTGCGAACTTCTCAGCAGTAAGAGGCCATTCAATCCATGCCTGGTTTGAGAACCTGAAGCCAATATCGTCACTTAACTGGAAGTTACGTAACAAGAGCTTTAGTTTTGGATTAACAGTGTTGCAGTACATAAAATTGGGACTCTTCCAGCCAAGTATATGTTTTGCGCCTTCTGTTAGCATAACATCAAAGCCCATTTCCAGCACTTTTTCACCAATCTGGTCAGAGTATATCATTTCAGTGTTCCTGAATGCCGTTGGGCGCCTGCCAAAGAGTTCTTCCACTGTATCAGCATGTTTTTCAACCTGCAGCCTGAATTCTTCGGTGTCTTTTAATGATACCAAAGAGTGGGCATAAGTTTCGGCAAGGAACTCCACGTTACCTGTATCAGCAAGTTCCCTGAAACTCGCCAATACTTCAGGTGTGTATTGCCTGAACTGGTCAATGGCCATTCCTGAAATAGAAAAACTAACTTTAAAAGCAGCGCCATATTCTTTGATCAGATCAAGTAACACCTGGTTCATTGGTAAGTATGATCTCTCAACCACCCTCTTTATGATTGTTCTGTTCTGGTATTCATCATAATAATGGTGGCTGCTGCCTATATCAAAGAACCGGTAAGTCCTCAATCTGAAAGGCTGATGAATCTGGAAATGAAGGCAAATTGATCTCATAATATTTTTTTAATTATAATAAAGCAAGGGCTATTAACAGCTCAGGCCTTGTAAATCTGTTGATATATTGTTTTGATGTGACGCGCAGCATTTTCCCATTTAAGGTTCTCAACTTCATTGGCGCCATATTTTGCGAATGCTTTCGACAGGCTCTTGTAATGCAGCAATGCGTAGATAGAGTCGGCCATTGCATCTACATCCCAGAAGTCAACTTTAAGGGCATGCTGTAATATTTCAGCAACACCTGATTGTTTTGAAATCACCACCGGCACATTTGAGCGCATAGCTTCAAGTGGTGAAATACCAAACGGTTCTGATACCGATGGCATAACATACACATCGCTCATAGCAAACATCCTGTCGACATTATCACCTTTGAGAAAACCAGTGAAGTGGAAGCGTGACGACATACGCAGTTTCGCTACCCGCCGTATCATCTTCTCCAGCAGATCACCTGTACCTGCCATTACAAAACGCACATTCTTGTCACGTTGATAAACCTTATGTGCAGCTTCAATGAAATACTCCGGTCCTTTTTGAAAAGTAACCCTGCCAAGGAATGTAACTATCTTCTCACGTACATGCTTATCGTATGCATGGAATTCATCATGGTCAGTTGGTTCAACAGCATTATGGACTGTATAAACTTTCCGTGGGTCAATACCGTAGCGCTCAATAACAATGTTCCTGGTGAGGTTACTTACAGCAATAACCCTGTCAGCAGCTTCCATGCCGCTTCTTTCAATCTCATAAACCTGGGTATTGATGTTCTCCCCTGATCTGTCAAATTCAGTGGCATGCATGTGCACTACCAGGGGTTTACCACTGGCTTTTTTGGCAGCAACTCCTGCAGCATAAGTAAGCCAGTCGTGTGCATGTATAAGGTCGAATTCACTCTCTGTAGCAATCTGTGCCCCTACCAGGGCATACCTTGATACCTCTTCAAGGAGGTTGGCGCCGTATTTACCTGAGAATTTATAATTTGCATTAAAGATGGATTCTTCATTCAGAAGCTCATTTGATTCCATCTTTTCAACCACATAGTCGAACGCAAGCGGGTCAACGTAAGGTACAAGTATTGAATTGACTTCCAGGTAGGTGATCTTCTTCCAGAATACCTGGTGATCCCTACGCTTTACATCAATGGTAATATCGCTTGCATTAACGATCCTGACAGCTTCTTCACTTTCATCGCCGTATGCCTTGGGCACAACGAAAATCACCTCCACATCATTCTTCAACAGCCCCTTAGTCATGCCATAACAGGCAGTACCGAGGCCCCCGGTAATATGCGGAGGAAATTCCCAACCAAACATTAATACTCTCATGCGTTGTATTTAATGGTTTGTTAATCTTTTTGATATTGTTTTATCAGTGCGCCTATCCTCAATAACTCAGCAACACACCAGGCTTGTGATACTGCACCTGCGCCACGGTGTGGCGGGTCACCATCATAAACTTCTGATATTGTTCCAATGCCATGCTCATCCATTTCATCTTCAAAGCCGTAATAAATATCTTTAACCATTTGTATAGCAGCTTTCTGATGAATAGCAAGGTAGCCTTCTACAAAATGACCTAGTAACCAGGGATGCACTGAACCCTGATGATAAGCATGGTCACGCTCAGCCTGATTCCCTTCATAAACTCCTTTGTACAGAACATTTTTTGGAGCAAGTGACCGTATTCCCCTGGGAGTCAACAATTCAGATTTAACCCTCTCAAGTATGCTGTTTCGCATAGGCTCAGGCAGCGAGGTGTAAGGCAATGATGTTGCAAAAATCTGGTTTGGCCTCACTGAAAAATCTTTGTAGTCGCCATTTACATAATCAGCAAGGTAACCCCGTTTCTCATCCCAAAAGGTGTTTATAAACGATTCAGGGAATGCTTCTGCAGTTTCCTGCCACTCTTGTATAAATTCTTTATCGCCTGCCTGCGATGCCAGTTGCATGGCAAAGAGCACAGCGTTATACCACAAGCTGTTTATTTCAACACAGTATCCTATGCGAGGGGTAACAGGCTTGCCGTCAACAACTGCATCCATCCAGGTAACTGCAAATCCGGTTTCACCACTATATATTAAGTGGTTGTTGTGCAATTTAATATTATACGAAGTTCCTTCTCTGTATCCATTAAGGATAGCTTTAAGGTATTTTCCATATTCTTTCCAAAGTTTGGCATTGCTGTTAGTGTACATGCCATACTGCTGCAATGCCCAGAAGAACCATAAAGGGGTATCAGCTGAATTGTAAATAGCTTTCTCACCGATGCCCATATTAGGGAAAAGCGGACCTTTTAATTCCTGCAACATGTTATCTATAACTGCCTTGGCAGTTTTATGTTCTCCTGTTACCAGGGTCAGTCCGGGTAATGATACAAAGGTGTCTCTTCCCCATCTGCCAAACCATGGGTAGCCTGATATTATCTCTGTCTTCTTACCGCGTTTAACTATAAATTGCTGTGCAGCATTTATTAAACAATGCTCAAAACTATCCCTTGGCACCCTGCTTGTGATCTCAGTTTTGAATGACCTGGCAAGGGATGATGGCGCAACAGGCTCAACACCGGCAGCAAAATATATGCTTTCACCCTTTTCAATGGGCAACTCAAAATACCCGGGAACGTATAAGTCCTCAAGGTAATCATAGCCTCTTGCTTTCTCTTTTATATACTCAATATTGTAGTACCAGTCGGGCACATGCACATATTCAGGCTTCTTTGAGAACTGCAGGTGCAAAAATGAATAACCTCTGTACATGCGAAGTTTTATTCCATTGTCAATCTCTTCGTAGCTTGTATCAACATCATAGTTTGACCGTGTGAGGAAGTGTATGTTCCTGAACGCAAGAAAAGGCTTGAACCTTATACGGGTAGGCGAATGAGCTTCTACAAGAGTGTATTTGATGATCATACGACCATCCTTGTTTGAAAGCAGCATCTCCTTTGTAAGTTCTACTCCGCCCACGTGATATGACAGCTTAGGTATTGGATCAGAAGTAAAATCTTTGAGATATTTGTGCCCTTTTGGGGAGAACACTTCACCCTGGTATTTGTGAATTGCAAGGTTAAATTCCGCATTATGCTGAATTACAGTCTCATCGAATGAGGAAAGCAGCACATGGTTCCCTTCATCAATTGCAGGCTGCGGCATTACCAGCAAGCCATGATATTTACGCGTGTTGCAATTTATAATGGTACTGCTGCTGTATGCACCTTCGCGACTTGTCCTGAGAAGTTCTTTGGTCAGACTGTATTCCAGGTTAACTAACTGGTTCTTTTCAAAAGTGATATAGTTCATTATTGCTGCTTTAGCATTAAACTTGCATATTCATTATTGCCTTTACATGTTAGCAAAGTGGGTTATGCAAAGATATAGTAATTTACACTGAGATATGCTAATATATGTTAAGTAAAGTGTATTAACATCTGTAAAATTGTTGTTCAATGTTGTTCAATGTGGTTCAATGTTGTTCAAAGACTTCGGTGGACTCCCCCGAGTTTTTATCGAGGGGTTCAATGTTGTTTAAGGTTGTTCAAGCCTACGATTTATTTGCTCGTAAACACAGAATATGGGGATTTGTTTAAAGTTTTTATTGCTGCATCCGTTCTGATAATCACTTCATGCTAATATTGAAAACACTGCATGTTTTAAACTATTCTGAACACTAACAGCATATTGAAATTATTACAGTTTATCAGCAGGCAGATAAAACAATGTTTAACCTTTAAGCTGTTTGGTTGTTTTGGATATACTTATTGACCGATTACGACCAAAAAGATTTACAATGGAAGATATTAAAAAATTTACCTCCACCCTTACTACTCCAATGGGTGAATTCATTTATTATGATCTGCGCAAACTTATTACTCACGGCATCAGTGTAAACGAATTTCCTTTTGCCATAAGGATATTGCTTGAGAATGTTGTAAGGAATTATAATGGGGCAACCTTTACTGACGAACACCTTAAGAGTATCTTCAACTGGAATCCCAATCCCGCATTGGTTGATATTCCTTTTTTGCCTGCCAGGGTGTTGATGCAGGACTTTACCGGTGTGCCGGCAGTTGTGGATATAGCTTCTATCCGATCGGAGGTTGACCGTAAAAATAAAGATGCTGCTCTGATAAATCCCGAGGTACCTGCCGATCTGGTTATTGACCACTCCGTACAGGTGGATTTCTATGGTTCGAGTTATGCTTATAACCGTAACGTGGAACTTGAATATGAACGAAACCACGAACGATATGCCTTGCTGAAATGGGGAAACCTATCGATGAACGACTTTAATGTTCTTCCCCCGGGAATGGGCATTTGTCACCAGGTTAACCTCGAATACCTGGCTAAAGTTGTAACCTATCGCAATGGGGTGATATTTCCTGATACTGTTGTTGGCACTGATTCACACACTCCTATGGTCAATGGTATAGGCGTTGTTGGATGGGGTGTTGGTGGTATTGAAGCAGAAGCTGTTATGCTGGGACAACCTGTATATTTTATGTTACCAGAAGTAATCGGTCTAAAACTGACAGGTAAACTAAGGGAAGGTACCACAGCTACTGACCTGGTGCTGTCAGTTGCTGCCCTTCTGCGCAAAACAGGTGTGGTGGGGAAACTGGTGGAAGTGTTTGGGGATGGATTAAACAACCTGACAGTCCCCGACAGGGCTACTATCTCAAACATGACTCCTGAATTTGGATCAACTATTACATATTTTCCACCTGATGAAAAGACCCTCGACTATCTGAGTAACACCGGTCGTGATAAGAATCATATCCAAACTGTTGAAACTTACCTGAAAGCCAATCTGCTGTGGCGGGAAAACGAAGACAAGATCAAATATACCAAGGTTGTTGAGCTTGCCCTTGAAGACGTTGAACCCTCACTTGCAGGTCCTAAACGACCGCAAGACAGGATTCCCCTGACACAAATGAAGAAAACCTTCATTGATCACCTCGGAAGCAGTTATTACAGAAGGTATATCAATATTGATGAACGTGATGAAGCACGCTGGTTGAGTGAAGGAGGTAGCCTTCAGGAGTTTGATGAAGAGAAGCAGGAAACGGAAAAAACCATAGAACAAGCGGGCATTGAAGTTGGTACAAAACGGAATTATGAAGGCCTTAAGAGTGTAAAGATAAAGTCAGGCAGCAGCCGCATACTTCTGAGTGATGGTGCCCTGGTAATTGCTTCTATTACCAGTTGCACCAATACTTCAAACCCAAGTGTTATGATAGGTGCAGGATTGGTTGCGAAGAAGGCTGTTGAAAGAGGTCTTGATACAAAAGCATGGGTTAAAACAAGTATGGGTCCCGGTTCAAGGGTTGTTACCAAATACCTTGAAAAAGCTAATCTTATACCCTATCTTGAAGCCCTGGGGTACCATCTTGTAGGTTATGGTTGTATTACTTGTATTGGTAACAGCGGACCGTTGCCTGCACATATCACCAAGGCAGTAACTGAAAATGAACTTATAGTTTCATCGGTTCTTTCGGGAAACCGCAATTATGAAGCACGTATACATCCTCTGGTAAAAATGAATTTCCTTACCTCTCCGCCATTAGTTGTTGCCTATGGTATTGCCGGAAGGATTGACATTGACATGTATGAGGAACCTCTGGGCTATGATCCTAACCTCGAACCTGTTTACCTGCGTGACATATGGCCTACACAGGCTGAAATAGATGAAGTAATGCAGCAGGTACTATCATCCGAAGATTACCTGAACAACTATACGAATTTTATTGAAGGTGATGAAAAATGGGATTTACTGAAAGCTCCAATGAGCAATGTGTACCAATGGGACCCTGAATCGTCGTATGTTAAGGAAGCTCCTTTTTTTAAAAATATCTCTCTTCAACCCGAATCAGTAACGGATATATATAATGCAAGGGTGCTGCTTAAACTTGGTGATACAGTCACCACCGACCATATTTCCCCTGCCGGGGCAATAGGTGAAGAATCACCTGCAGGCAAGTACTTAAAGTCACTGGGGTTTGAAAGAAAAGAATTCAACTCCTACGGATCGCGAAGAGGTAACCATGAAGTTATGGTGCGTGGTACATTTGCAAACGTACGTCTTAAGAATCAGCTTGTAAATCGCGAAGGCGGATGGACAGTTTACCATGAAACAGGCGAAGAAATGACTGTGTATGATGCAGGTATGAAATATCAGCTTGAGAAAACACCTACTATAATTATCGCAGGTAAGGAATATGGCAGTGGCTCATCACGCGACTGGGCAGCAAAAGGAACAAACCTTCTTGGTGTTAAGGCAGTGATAGCTCAAAGCTATGAACGAATTCACAGAAGTAATTTGGTACAAATGGGAGTTCTACCCCTCGAATTCCTTCCCGGTGAAAGCAGTGCTTACCATAATCTCAATGGAAAGGAAACATTCCATATAGTAGGTCTTGAAAAAGTGGTGCCATATGGTGAATTACAAGTGACTGCAGTAAAACCCGACGGACAGGTATATGAATTTAATGTAATTGCGCGACTCGATTCACCAACCGAGATAGCTTATTACCGCAATGGGGGCATCTTGCATTTTGTGCTAAGACGGTTTCTCAATGAACAAAACAATCTGTAGGGACTGGTCGTGACCTGTCCATCACTGATGTTGAATAAAGTATACAATAACATTGTGCACTATTCCATATCTTTGTCCGTTATTACCACTATGATGAAATACAGCCTCATTTTTATAGCATTGGCAATTGCTTTATCTATCACTTCATGCATGAAGGATGATGCGATTGATACGGATAAAAATCTGATATTAAGCTTCTCGCAGGATACTATTCTTTTCGACACAGTATTTACTACAGTAGGTTCTGCCACCCAGGTGCTGAAGATTTACAACCCATCTGACAAGAAGATTAATATCAGCTCTATTCGGATGGGTAAAGGAAGTGATTCGCCATATAGGTTTAATGTCGATGGTATCTCATCAATTGAAGTGACCGACCTTGAACTTCAGGGTAAGGACAGCGCTTTTGTTTTTGTGAAAGTTACCATTGATCCAAATGAGGCTAATTCTCCACTGGTGCAGCAGGACAGTCTGGTGTTTGTCACTAATAACAATACCCAGGACGTTAAGCTGGTTGCCTGGGGACAGGATGCATATTTTTATAACAGGGCTATTATAGGATCGGATTATGTTTTTGAATCAGATAAGCCTCATGTAATTTATAATTATCTGGTAGTTGATTCATTGTATACGCTTGAGGTACTGGCAGGTGCACGTATCCACCTTCATCCCGGTGCTTTTATTCTGGTTTACAACACTGCATCACTTAAAGTAAAAGGAACAGCCGATCAGCCGGTAATTATTGAAGGCGACAGGTTGGAGGATTATTATAAAACCTTACCCGGTCAATGGGGACGGATATGGCTTTATGCCGGAAGTGTTAATAATGAAATCGACTATGCCATAATTCGTAATGGTGAAACAGGCATACAGGTAGATACGGTGGGCAATTCCACAAACCCGACACTGCGCATTAACAATTCGCTGATCTACAACATGACTGACATTGGTTTGCTTGCACAGGGCACTAGTGTTGAAGCGCGTAATTGCGTTTTTGCAAACTGCGGATCTTATACAGTTGCCCTGACACTTGGTGGAAGTTATGATTTCAGGCACTGCACTATAGGGAACTACTGGCGCAGGTTTCAGCGTTATTCGGGACTTATTCTTAACAATTATTACATTGACATTAATAAGGAACTCCAGAGCCGTCCACTCGAGAACGCATACTTTGGGAACTGCGTAATTTACGGTGATAACACTGATGAGCTAACGCTTGATCAGTCACCTTCATCATCTACATATAATTACATGTTTGATAATTGCCTTGTTAAAACTACATTGCCGGTAAGTGATCCCGCACATTTTACTAACACTACCCGCAACCAGGAGCCATGGTTTAAAGACCCGTTGCTTGCCGAATTTGAGCCCGATAGTACCCTTTCATCGGTTATTAACAAAGGGTCGCTTGAAGTAATTAACTCCTCAAACTTCGACCTCACAAAGGACTTAAAGCAAAGGAGCCGTATCAGTGATACAGCTCCCGATTTAGGTGCTTATGAATTTGAGGAACGGTAAACCCGATACAATTCCATTAAAGTCCGGGCAACTGCTCACTATTTAATTCGAAATACACTTAGGATTATTTCAACAACTCAGCCATTCTTTTGCCGATTTCAGCCGGTGAGTCAACAACGCGCACTCCGCATTCGCGCAAAATAGCTTTCTTGGCTTCGGCAGTATCATCCTTACCGCCAACAATAGCGCCGGCGTGACCCATTGTACGTCCTTTAGGAGCGGTAGCACCTGCAATAAAACTAACCACAGGTTTAGTGCCATGATCTTTTATCCAATAACCGGCATCGGCTTCCATTGATCCGCCAATGTCACCTATCATTACAATACCTTTGGTTTCATCATCAGCCATAAATAACTCAACTGCATCGCGTGTAGTTGTTCCGATGATAGGGTCCCCTCCTATTCCAATGGCAGTGGTTTGTCCCAGACCTGCCTTGGTTAATTGATCAACAGCTTCATAAGTTAAGGTGCCTGAACGGCTAACAATACCTACGATGCCTTTTCTGTGAATGAAGCCCGGCATGATGCCTATTTTTGCCTCATCAGGAGTGATGATACCCGGACAATTTGGTCCGATTAACCGACAATCGCGCTCTTTGATATACTCCTTGACGATGATCATATCCTTTACAGGGATGCCCTCAGTGATACAAACAATTACCTTGATTCCTGCTTCTGCAGCTTCCATAATAGCATCAGCAGCATAAGCGGGTGGAACGAAAATGATGGACACATTAGCTCCGGTTTCTTTAACTGCCTCTGAAACTGTATTGAACACAGGCTTTCCAAGATGGGCAGTGCCTCCTTTACCGGGGGTTATACCACCAACAACGTTGGTTCCGTATTCAATCATTTGTTCTGCATGGAACGTTCCTTCTGTACCGGTGAAGCCCTGTACAATAACTTTAGAATCTTTATTGACCAAAATGCTCATGACTTGTTTAGCTTAAATAAGAATTAATAACGCAAGGAGTCAAAATTCGCTAATTTTGTTCAATAAACTGATGATTTTTTTCAATTTTATTGCTTAAAATACACAGTTAAACTCAAAAGCTATGAACCTGAGCTACTTACAATCAAACGATACCATCTGCGCAATTTCAACCGCTCAGGGCATGGGAGCCATTGCCGTATTAAGGCTGTCGGGCCCAAACGCAATCACCATAGCAAATTCACTATTCAGGACAGCCTCTGAAAAAGAGCAGCTTGTTGAAATCAGCGCCCAAACTGCGCAATTCGGGCGTATTTTTGAAGATGATAATTTAATTGATGAAGTAGTGGTAACCACCTTCAGGCAGCCTCATAGTTACACCGGACAGGATATTGTGGAGATTTCATGTCATGGGTCAGTATATATCCAGCAGAAATTGATTGAATTATTGATCAAATATGGCGCAAGGCTGGCACAACCCGGTGAGTTCACTTTCAGGGCATTCATTAATGGCAAAATGGATTTATCGCAGGCAGAGGCTGTTGCCGATTTGGTGGCTTCCAATTCAGAGACTTCACACTTGATGGCGCTAAAGCAAATGAGAGGCGGCTTTTCATCTAAGATTAGTGAACTCAGGGCTCGCCTGGTGCATTTTGCTTCACTTATTGAACTCGAACTAGATTTTAGCGAAGAAGACGTTGAATTTGCCAATCGCAAAGAACTAAAGAAACTCCTAAAAAATATCCATACAGAAATTGACAGTCTGAAGTCATCCTTTACCCTCGGCAATGTTATGAAGCAGGGGATTCCTGTCGCCATTGCAGGCAAACCAAATGTAGGGAAATCCACTTTGCTAAATGCGCTGCTGAATGAAGAACGAGCACTCGTTTCAGAAATACCCGGCACTACCCGTGATGCTATTGAAGACACCATAAACATTAATGGGATGAACTTCAGGTTCATTGATACTGCAGGTTTGCGGCATACGGAAGATACCGTTGAAAGCATGGGCATTGGTCGTACCTATGAGAAGCTAAACCAGGCCTGGATAGTGCTGTATGTATTCGATATCAACGAAACCAGCGAGGAAGAAATTGACGAATCTATTGCCGACATACGCCAACAACTGCAGGATCCTGATAAAACTATCATTCCCATTGCCAATAAAACGGATATGCTAACCGAGTCGCCACATAGTTTCCAGCGTTTAGTTGAACTCGACACCCTATTCATTTCTGCCAAACGCACTGAAAACATCAACCTCATCACTGAGCGGTTACTGGATGCTGTTCAGATCAACGATCTCAGCGACCAAACAATAGTGTATAACCTGCGCCACTTTGAAGCACTCAAACATGCCGCAACCGCAATTACCGCAGTATGCGAAGGATTTAAGAATAACATCCCCTCCGACCTTATTGCCATTGACATAAAACAGGCACTTCACCACTTGGGAACAATCACCGGTGAAGTTACCAATGAAGAGATATTAGGAAATATTTTCAGCAGGTTTTGTATTGGGAAGTAAAGTAAGCCGAAGCAAATAAAGTAGGTAACAAACAGATATTTTACAAATACTTACTTACACTATATATAACAATAAATCACTTTTACCTAATAAATTTTGCAAGAGTTGTCCTGGTATTCTGATTCACTAAACCACAAAAATATATGCCGGGTGAGTAATTGTTCGTATGCAGTACATGGCTGCTTGCACCGGGTGAAAGGGCGTGTTCATCAACCGCAATGCCCATACTGTTATAGACTACTACTTTCTGCCATTTGTTTCCCGCATCAAAGTCTATGGTCAATGTTGATGAGGAAGGATTGGGGTATAGTTTAAAGTACTCAGGTGTTACAATGTTTTGAGTGGAAACAAGGTATTCACAGGGACTTCCGGGACAGTAATAATACAGATATGTTGAATAACCACTAATACTAATCATTGCTTCAAATAAGCCATATTGCGAACCTATTCCTTCATAAAGACTACTGCTAGGAGTTATGAAAATATTTACCATTTGGAAAAATGCTTCCCCATACCAAATGGCCATAATTTCCTCTTGCTCAAATGCAAAGAGACATATGTCAGTAGTATCACCAACGGAGAGGGAGAAATCAAACATAAGATACTCTTCACCCTCAGGACACTCATCAGGATATGTAGTCAACCAGTCAATGCCGTAAACCTTACGGGCTATAGTGTCATCACGCATAAATCCCATCAATTCATAATCAGATATCGGGGTAAAAGGAGGTCCTGACTGTGTTATTTCCAGATCACGCCTGTATATAATTTTATATTCAATTTCATTTATGAGGGTATCTCCATTACAGTAATACTCCCATATGCCGCCATCAACAGGATTGGGGGAAACCTCGTATGTCATTATCACTATCCAATGGGCGCCGCTTACTGCAGTGGGTTTATACTGCTGAGCTGAAGCATAATTAATTGCAGCAATAAAAAGTAACCAAGAAGTAAAAATAAGGAGTAGAGTTCTTTTCATGTCTTTTTGTTTAATTAATTATTAATCTACCTGCTGAATAATTTCCTTTAAAGTCTTTCACTCTATAGAAATAGATGCCCGGTCTATAACCGTTTAATCTGAAATGTGACTCGTTTACAAAAGGAGTACCACTTATCAATTCATCACCCAAACTGTTGAATAATGAAAAGTAACCTTTAACTGTTTCATTACATCTAATTGTAATGTATTCATTAGCGGGGTTTGGATATATGGTTAATGTTGAAAAAATATCCTCTTTTCGTGATACAACCGTAGTATCAGTGACTTTAAACAACCATATGTCATATGCTGTAGCAGCAGTAGTATTACAATTAATATCACCTGTACCGAAACTCCCAAATGTCTCTGCGGCAACTACATAACTATTTGAGCTAGTTCTTGTCACAGCAAATGCACTTATATATTCCTGACCTATACCACCCAAACATTGCTGCCATAATAATACTCCAGAAGAGTCAATTTTAAAAACCCAGATATCAAAGCCTGGTGAATGGTTGCCCTGTACATCATAATCATTTGATTCTGTATATCCAAAGACCAATAAATCACCATTGTTTTGTATAAAGAGGCGTGATGCGGCTTCTTTATGTGAGCCACCATAACATTTTCCCCATAGCAGATTTCCCAAACTATCTAATCTGGTAAACCAAATATCAAGTTCACCATGGTGACCTGAATTGGATAAATCTCCATCAGTTGACCTAACAGTGTGGCATGCGAGAATCTCACTTTCTGATAAAGTAATACTATTAACCCACTCCGTTAAACTACCACCGTAGCAATGCTGCCATTCAAGGTTTAAGTTAGAATCTAATTTTGTTATTAAAGATTGTGCCATAGGGTAAGAGGAGAAATCACAATCTATATTACCATTTCCATATCCATCAGATGAACCTCCAATTAGCATTCCACCATCAGTGTATTCAACTATTTCAGAAGCAAATTCGCCGCCTTGGGTACCTATGGTATAATCCCATACTTTATTACCATCAACATCCAGTTTTACAGCCCATATGTCCCAACTACCATAGCTAACACTAACATCACCGTCAGCTGACTGAGTATGGCCAAGAACTATTACCCCATTGTCACTAGTTATAGTAGCGGTGACAGGCCAATCCTCCCAATTGCCACCGACAATTTTGCTCCATAGGATATCACCGTTATGATTAATTTTATATATCCAAAAGTTAGTTGAAGTAGGGTATGGACTGTTGCCTAGATCATAATCGTTGGAACCTGACTTGGCAACAATTATGAAATTATTATCATGTGTTTTTAAAATCTTAACTCCAACATCATTCTTTGATCCCCCGTATTTTCTATCCCATAAAATATTGCCATTCAAATCAGTCTTGATTAACCAAACATCGTACTGATGATTAATTAATGGATTATTTACCTTAATCCCAAATGAACCAAGTAGAAAAAAACCATCATCAAGTGCAAGAACTTCACTTACCTTATCATCATCAGGGCCGATAAAACAATGCTGCCAGTCAATATGTAATTGAGCTGAGGCAATATTACTCCATAATAGGAGAATTAGTATTATGTGTAATTTTATCTTCATAGTGTAAATTTACGGAGTTCCACAATAATAAAGTGGAACTCCGTAAAAAAAGTTTGCAATTATTTAATTATTGTAACTTTCCCAGACTTACTGAAACCAGCACACTGGATGCTGTACACATAATTACCGGCTACAACTTTACTGGTATCCCATATGAATTGCCCTTTTTGACCATGAAGTTCTTTGTTAAGGGTAAGCTTGCCTGTATTATCGAATATACTTAATATAGCAGTGTTTTGATTAGCAGGTAAGGTGTAGTCTATGGCCGTCCATTCCCTGGCAGGGTTAGGATTACATGCGACGTTTAAACCATATAACTCACCAAGTCGGTTTGGATTTACTGCAGCACTTTTATACGAGTTTTCATCTAATATTATACAATCATAAAAATGGCCCCCATAATATTTACTAATTATGCCTTTAGCCTTAGCACCAGCTTTTCCTTTACTACTATCAGCAACACTTTGCAAGATAGCAAATTCAGTATCAGTTAATTCATAATACGTTCTTGTGCTGTCAAGGTTTTGGTGAAGTATCAGTAAATCTCTGTACATATCAAATTCTTCCAGATCATTGCCTGTAAGAGAATACGTGTTAGGAATAGCATTAGCAAATGAATTAGCGGCTTGGTAGTTTTTCTGATGCATATATGTTTCAATTATTTGCAAGTCAGCTTCAATACTCCCAAGGTTACTAAACCAATTCCGAATTTCATTATAGTCAATGATTGAATCGTTCAAAAAATTATGAATCAAGCTCATTGCTGCGTTTGCTTTTTTTCTGCCATGCATTGACATATCCTGCTGTAGTACAGTTTTATATGAACTGCCTTCAGAAATCTGTTTTAAGATATCTATCAAGTATTGTGGTAATGGGTCTTGCTTTTCTTGCAGATGTTTAATCAGTTTCTCCTTTTTCAGCTCTTCAGGATTAGCTGCCAGGATATCAAAAATTGCAGCATCAGGGAACACATCTGTATTATCAGAAACAGCTTGTAAAACAAACTCAGATAGAGATGATGGGAAAGTATATGGTTCTTCATATGTAAGTTCATTTCTATCTATAAGAAGATTACGAATGTATGCAATGACTTGCTCATTGTGTAATAAGCTTATATTTAGCTCTGATGATGGGATACTATCAATTGAACCATACAGTGCAATTTTGTTGATTAACCATGAAAAGTCATTGTATTCAACTTCAAGAGCACCCAAATCTATTTGACTGGGAATTTCAGATACTGATGTATAGGCTTGAGTTGTTTGATCTTGAAATAACTCGCAGAGTACTTTAAGATATTTAGCTTCAAGTAAGTTGATATTACTACATAATGTTATAATTGAATCAACTTCAGTGCTATCAGTCTGATAAACTTTAATTAATGCATCAAATATCTGATCCCTATTAAAGATATTAAGAGACAGCTCAGCTTCTAACAATTCTTTGATTGAAATACTATCAGAACAAGAAATAATTTGATTATATAACTCATCGGGCATTGGAGTATTTCTATTATCCAACGCTGAAATTATAATTTCAGATTTGGCAGAATGACTATTTGCTACCACCAAATCCCTTATCATTACATTGTTCAACACATCCTCTTTTTTAATCGCTTCATGCATTACAGAATCAGATAAATAAGGTGAGGTGGATAATAAGCTAAGTTGAAGTTCTGCAGCCTCATCTGGATATGAATACAAAATTTCACTTGCTAATTCCTCTGTGTCTCCATTATCAACTAAAACAATTAAATTTTGATCAAGAGAATCCACAATTAACTCACTAGTCCATAACATTGCTTGTAACTCTTCTTTTGTCTCGCCTCCATTTAACGTAGGAGGACAACTTGATGTGGATTTAGTAAACTTAGACATATACTTATTAACTCCATAAGGCTCATATGGGTCAAACAAGTTTAGCGAACCAAATTCTCTCTTATGATGCAAGTAGTCTATACTTGAAGCTCTGTTATTTATGCTCCAATAATCAGGATTTGGTATACTAAATAGATTACCTGCTGCTGAAGTATTATCAATATCTCTAAAATCACCCTGGTATTTCTTAATTCCCTGATAAGATTTTAAAGAATACACAGAGATATCAGAACGACAATTTTCAAAAGTATTACATCTGATTTCTAATCCTGTTAATCCATCAATGCTTCTATTTTTTCCTTGAGCATGAATACCATAGTTAAGATTAGAAAAAGTATTATTTTTTAAAATGTTGTTATCAGAACCTGAATTATTTACAACAATACCTATTCTTACATTAAATGGCGAGGGCACAACAGAGAAATGATTATCTTCTACAGTGTAATTTGTACAGGCATCCAAATATAAACCCGCAAAAGAAGTGGTATCAGTGAATGGCTGGGTAGATGCAGGATTAACTTGATTAGAATTAAAATTGAAACCTATTATGCCACTTATATATGCCCCAGTGGTATTATCTTCAAAAATACAGTTTTCAACACGAGCTGATAGTGTGGTTGCTGCTCCTAACATGTAAATGCCATATTTTAAATTAATGAATTTGCTGCGTGAAATATTTTCAACTGGGCAAGGCAAAACCTGACCACTACAATATTCGTCAACAATAAATGATGAATTATAGCTATAGATTCCGGTTGTATTACTATTCTGAAAATTACTGAAGATACAACCCTTGAAATCAATTCCATTTACCTCATTAAGTTTAACAAAATATTCAGGCTTTGAACCATCGATTAGAATGGTG
>JAGXGB010000083.1 GCA_024636955.1 Bacteroidales bacterium | reverse complement strand
TTTACATTCTGAAAATACCGTATTTTGTTTCTTCCCACACTTTATTTGAAGCAGTTGCTATACCTATAGCAATAACCTTTCGTGTTTCCACAGGATCAATAATCCCATCGTCCCAAAGTCTTGCAGTGCTGAAATAGGCTGATCCTTCTTCCTCATACTTATGGAGGATAGTGCGACGAAGCTCTTCACGCTCATTATCAGGGAAAGGCCGGCCTTTTAACTTTAGTTGTTCTTCTTTTACAGTAGTAAGTACCCCTGCGGCTTGTTCACCTCCCATAACTGATATCTTGGCATTTGGCCACATAAACAATAAATTGGGATCATAAGCCCTGCCTG
The DNA here is from genome assembly GCA_024636955.1 of Bacteroidales bacterium. Lineage (GTDB taxonomy): Bacteria > Bacteroidota > Bacteroidia > Bacteroidales > Lentimicrobiaceae > Lentimicrobium. Next base: position 20,328 of record JAGXGB010000083.1, on the reverse strand, counting down.
CCATCGCGTAGTTGCCGGCACCAAATGACCCACCGAATACAACTGTAAACTTTGGAACATTGGCATTGGCAACAGCATGCACCATTTTGGCTCCATCGCGGGCAATGCCTCTGCGCTCATACTCACGGCCAACTATAAAGCCTGTGATATTCTGAAGAAACAAAATAGGAACATTCCGTGAAGTGCATAATTCAATAAAATGAGCACCTTTAAGTGCAGTTTCGCCAAATAATACACCACTGTTTGCAAGTATTCCAACCGGGTATCCCATTATATGCGAAAACCCGGTAACCAAGGTTGGTGCGTAATTGGCCTTGAATTCATGAAAACGGCTTTCATCAACCAGTCTCGCTATAATCTCTTTTGAGTCAACCGGTTTGCGGAGGTCAAGAGGTGCAATTCCATACAATTCTGAAGGGTCGTAATAAGGCGGAATGCTCTTTACTATATCCAGCTTTTGCCTGTTTGAAGGCTTAAGCGATCGGAATATATCCCTGCATATCTGTATTGCATGTCGGTCGTCCTCAGCAAGATGGTCAGCAACTCCTGAAATAGAAGTGTGAACTACCGCACCGCCGAGTTCTTCGGCTGTAACTTCTTCACCTGTAGCTGCTTTAACCAGGGGAGGACCTCCTATGAAAATTGTTCCTTGTTCCCGTACAATAATAGTTTCATCACTCATTGCAGGCACATAAGCTCCTCCGGCGGTACACGAACCCATTACAATGGCTATCTGCGGAATCCCGGCAGCCGACATCCGTGCCTGATTGTAAAAGAAACGACCAAAGTCAAACCTATCAGGAAATACTTTTGATTGCTCAGGAAGGAATACACCTCCTGAATCAACCATATAAACGCATGGCAGGTGATTCTGCATTGCAATCTCCTGGGCTCTTACATGCTTGCGGATAGTCTGCTCAATGTATGTTCCCCCTTTTACTGTTGCATCATTAGCCACTATCATAGCCTCACGACCATGAACTACGCCTATGCCTGTAACAATTCCTGCTGAAGGGAACTCATTATTGTACATATCATAGGCAGCCATTGGCGAAAGTTCAAGGAAGGGAGTGTTGGGATCAACCAACAGGTTTATTCTTTCGCGGGCAAGCAATTTGCCTCGTTCCTTATGTTTGCTAATAGCAGATTCAGGACCGCCTGCAGTTACCATATTCATTCGATCACGGTATATGGCTATAAGGCGGTTGTATTCTTCCGTGTTTTTTTTATACTCTTCTGATGAAGTACTGATCTTTGATTCTATCCGATACAAGGCAGGTAATTTTGGTTGATAAAGCAAGAGCAATATACAACTTTTTGCTCTAATCACAAACATGCGAATAATCCAAATGTTTAAAAATCATGCTGCAAGATGCATGAGCACACAAACACATGTAGATTTGTGAATATCAAGTAAATGCAGAATTTTTAATATCTCAAATTGCTATTTCAAAAATGCAGTAGAGTCGAAAAGCCTATCTTTTCACTTCAAAAGAATTGACTTTGGAAGTCACGGTGCCATCTTTCATCATACCATTTAATACAATTGCGTACTTTCCCGGGGTTGCAGGTGCAGTGAATGAGAAAGATGTATTATCCCCTGCTAATGTTATTTCAGGGATTCTATAAACTGTATTTCGTGCATCAGGTATATTGCCTGTTGTAGTTGCATTTGTTGTTCCTGAAATGGTATCACTCAGGAAAAGATAATTAATAAAGAACCCTGAAGCAGGAAGGTCTACTCCCGCAAAGTCACCACGTTTTGAAATGATACTTATCACACCGCCGTAAACTACATTTCCTTTCTGATAAGGTTCGTTTATCATTTCTATACGGGCAACTGATGCCGGTGGTGCTGCAAGAACTTTTTCAGGATCGTCAACAGCTACCAGGTCAATCATAACAAGAGGGGCATGTGTAACCATTTCAAGCTGGCTACCCATCACTTTAAAATACTTTTTCCCATTTTTCTTTCGAACTTTAATCATGCCGGGAAGCTCATTGAAGTACTCTTCGAGGTTAGGCAATTGCACAAAATCATTTATCGGAAGCGTATGAGCAGGAATACCATAGAATGCACTGCTTTCCTGCTCATTAATGGGGTTCTGCTGTATCTCTTCCTGTTGGAATGATTTTTTGATTGTTGCATTCAATGCCATATTATATACAGTGGCACGTTCTTCATCTGTAAGAGTGAACCTGGCATTTGGCAACCCAACAGGTAAACTGCAAAAGTCATTATCAACCAACAGCTTCCATTTGTTGCCTTCTGAACCTAATGTGCCGATGTATAAGTCCCTATAGCCAGTAAGATGTGGCAATGCAATCAAATATCTTCCGTCATCACCTGTGATTACAGGTATGTAGTCGCGGCCTCCTCCAATGATTGATAAGTTAACAACTTCATGTGAGATAAACTTATCGTCTAAAGCGTCCCGCATCACCCCAGAAATAGTGAGTCCCCGGGTTTCAGGGTGAAATAAGAGAGATGAAACTGACCTGCCTGGCTCTTTATATTCTGGGGTTGCTGTTGAAGCAGTAAGTGCAGGAACAACCGAAAGGCTTAGCCTTGTACCATCAGTTGTAGTTAGTTGTTTCAAATTAACTGTTACCTGATCACCAGGTGAATATATTGACTTATTTGTAATAATAACAGGCAGGCTGATCATTGCTTCTTTACCGGCAGTTATTTTACCGGAATCAAGACTATCACTTTCAGCAACACTATCGTGCATCGCCAATCCGTGTATTTTGTTAAATTGAAGTACTTTATCACCAGGAACTACCTCATTGCGGTATGGGTTAACAATACGAATAGCTTTATAGGCATATGCATAAACTCCGGCGTTACGCATATATTTTGTGTAAGCTCTAACAAAATATACCCCTGTAATTATATCGGGAGGTATTTCCAGACAGCCATTTGATGCATAATTATCGGCACTGAATTTACTACGTGAAAGGCTCTTACCATCATTTGCCATGAGTTCAGCATATAAGATCAGGCTCAATGGTTGTTTAGCGTTTGACTGCATAATAAAGGCAGAAAAACAAATATTTTCTCCTGCGATGTATAACGAACGATCAGGAAACAAGGCTACTTTCTCGACTTCAGGTAGCGTTTTTTCCTGAGCTATCACAGGCAGGTACATTGCCAGTGTGACCAATATTATGAAAGTGCTTATACTTGTTATTTTTATCATCTCAGTTGGGCCAAAAGTCAGGTTTAATGGTACTACCGCGCAATTCAGTACAATCAACACATGCATCATTAAGCAATACCTCGAAGTATCCAAGTGCATCACCCATTAAAAAGGCCGGATAATCTTGAGGATCTATTTCAACTAATCCTTTTCGAAGCACCACGGGATTGCAAAAGCTGTAAAAATCAAGTTCCAGGTTAGGCACATTTTGTACAAATATCCTTTTCGTTGTGACAGTAGAGGCCCCAAAAAAACCCAACACCTCCTTATCAGGATTAGTAATACTATGTATATTTCCCTGTATTGCCAAAGGTTGTGTTTCATAAAGACCACCCTGCTCTTCACTGTTTATGCGCAATTGATCCCAATAAGTGTATGCAGTTTCACTCAAAGCATACTGTTTTATTAATAAGCTGTAACCATATGCCAGTTTGGTTGTTAGGTTATCTACAAAATGAAGTGGCAACTTACGAAACTTGTTTTCAATGAGGTTACCTGTTGTGAGTGTGAAAATACGTGGAATATAGCGTGTCCTCCAGCATACTTTGAGGGATGAATCAGGAGGCCAGATATGATGAATTTCACCATCATAATACCACTCTCTGTAGAAATCAGCATGATATTCCCATGTCTCAGATGCTTCCCATCTATAATAGCGCGTTCCTGTTTCAGCTCCATCAAGATCAATATAGAATTGGATTCCTTTTAAGAATTCTCCTTCTATAAGTCCTTCGTGGTCTTCCGTTATGTAATAAACTGAATCAACAGACGGACTTTCAGTCATCATATCATAATCTGATTCAATAACTTCACCGTCAGGCGTAGTTACCGAAAGCTTAAATGAAGTTCCCGCAGTTAGATATACTTGATCAATGACAGCACTATAATTTCCATTTCCGGTTTCTGATAGGTTGAAAGTATTGCCATTATCATCAAGTATACTAACAATACATCCGCCAACAGGCAGGTATGCCGGTGCTTGAATTGGAGAGGTCATGCTTATATTTACTGTTTGAGCGCTGTCAGCATTCGAAACTGACCCGGTGATTACATACTTCTTCTCATCGGCTGACTTTATCACCGGGTTAAATTCCTTTATACACGATGTGAAAATCAATGTGAATATTAGTAAAAACCAAAAGAGCTTAGTCTGATGCATAATTGCCGAGTTTAAAGATCCAGGTGGCAGTGAGTATTGGTACCCCGATTACTGAATACCTGAAACTCCGTATCCTTCCGTTATCGGTTCTGAAGTATACAGAGTATGGGTTGGCGCGACCGGTAAGGTTATATACACTAAATATAAACGAGCTATGTAGCAGTTTATTTTTTTTGAGGTTTCCTTCAATAGTCAATGAAAGGTCAGTTCGGAAATAATCAGGTATACGATAGGCATTGCGCTTAGAATAGTCAAGATAAGGGACTCCATTAATATAGTAAATTGAAACAGGATAAGTGATTGGCTTCCCTGTTTGGTATGCTATCACTGACGACATGGTGATGCGTCGTGTGAAATGGTAGTTCAGCACCGCATTTACAGCATTGGGTATATCAAAGTTAGAAGGAAATAATTCTCCGTTATTAACCTTGTCCCATGGGTTGGCTCCATCAACCTTAGTAGTAGTGCGCGAATAAGTGTATGAAATCCATCCTTCCAGTTTCCTACTGCTGCGTTTAAGGAAGAACTCCAAACCCAGCGCATTTTGTTCGCCTTGAAGAACATTTGTTTCGGCTCGGGGATTCTCAAGGAAATTAGCCCCGTCTTTAAACTCCGGATAATTTGATGACCGCTTGTAATATCCTTCAATGGATGCCTCTAGACCGGTTTGACCGAGTATTCTGAATACGCCCGCTGAAAACTGTTCACTTCGTGAAGGTTCCAAATGGTAATCGGCCAGCTTCCATTGGGTATTGGGTGCAACTGTTATGGTATTGTTGAGCATAAACAAGTTCTGGTGCATTTGATTAAAAGCAAGTTTTATGGAGCCGTTAACATCAGTCTCAATATTTACCGCAACCCTGACATCAGGTTGCGAATACCTCTTTATTATCTCATTATTGCCAAATTCAAGGGTGTCGGAAGTGTATCTGGCATCCAAAGGCAAACCATCAAAGTAATTATATACGGTTTGTTTACCAATAGGCATAAACAAGGCATAGCGCATCCCGGCAGTTAGATTCATCCAAGGCAGAACGTCATATGAATCAGACAGATATAAAGCTCCTTCAACACCCTGCTCTTTCCCATGGTCAACAAGAATACGAATGGAGCTTTCACCATAGGGGTTAACCTGTCCCTTATCCAGTTTATATATAATAAAGTCAGCTCCGTAATCTAAAGTATGAACATCACTGATCATATGCTTAAAATCAGCGCGTGCCTCATAGTGCCCCATCTTATAGGCGTGCTTATATGCGCTTGATTCATCCTGCGTATCAGTGGTTTTAAAATCATATTGTGAACCTATCAGCGAAAACTCACCTCTAAGCCTGTTCGAAAAAATTTGAATCAAATTGAATGATGTACCATTATTTGAATAGGCATACTCAGTAATATCAGCTAATCGAAACCGGTCGTCGCTATGATAGACAAAAACCGACATTTGTGTTTTATTAAGATCATAATTTACCGATGCAGCAACATCATTGAAATTAGCTGAACTCGCGCGTATTGAAGGATCTTCAATTCTCTTTAACAACCAATCAGAATATGAAGACCTCAGACTTAATAAAATTGAGCTGGTATCTTTTTTAATTGGACCTTCAACTACAATATTACCAGTTATAGGACTTAACCCTCCATGGGCAGTAAAGCGTTTGCGGTTACCCTGCCTGGTTACTATGTTGAATACTGACGACAAACGTCCACCATATTGGGCTGGGATGTGCCCTTTGTATATTGAAAAGTCTTTTATTATATCAGAATTAAAGGCTGGGAAGAAACCAAACAAATGCGACGTATTGTAAATGGGTATCTTGTTTATGTAGAATGCATTCTGGTCTGATCCACCGCCCCGCACATTCAAACCTGATGCTCCTTCACCCGTTGAAACTATGCCTGGCAACATACTTGACACTTTTAGAATATCGCGCTCACCCATTAACATTGGCAGTTCACGTACTGATTTCATAGATATTTTATCCAGCCCGGGATCTTTTGCTTTAATATTCATCTGCCGATCGCCATAAACAACAAATTCTTTCATTTCAATCACAGCACTGTTGAGTGCTACCTTTATTTCACCATCAGACAATACATCGATCAGATAGCGGGTTTTTTCATAACCAAGTATTTCAAATACAGCATTGTATTTGCCGGGTTTGAGCATTATGGTGAAATAACCATTCAAATCGGTAACTGCACCAGTTCTTATTTCTGCAATATACATTGTAGCATTAATGAGGGGTTCACCATTATTGTTATCGAGAACCCTGCCAATTATCCTGGCTTTACTGCCTTTCATTGACCCGCCGGATCGCCCGATTCTCAACGTTTGAATAACACCCGGCTTTCGCCCGGTAATGTACCTCTCTTCTGTAGCTGTGAGTTTTTTGGCCTTTTTGGCCGATGTATCAATGATGTATTCCTGTTCATAGGAAGGAAGTATAGCTGGCAATCCTTCCCCTGGAATAATTACTATATCAGAGTTCCACACGCATGCAGTTAAACTTGTACCCTTAAGCACTTGCCTCACCGCATCAATAACCTCAATATTGTCATCATTTATAGAAACCCTTAAAGTATCAGTCCATTCGGCATGAGTCCAGATTTTAACTCCCGATCCTTTTTGTACCTCTTCTGTGAACCTGGCAAAGGTAACATCAGTCAAGTTAAACGACATAACTGTACGAAGCCCTTGTGCTAAAACCACTGAAAGCTGCATTAGTAATGCCAATATTAAAAGCACTGACTTTTTCATTGTAATGTTGTGTTGCAAAATTCAAGTAGCTTAATTAATGCACTATCGTCTGATCTTTTAACATTGATTCTGCTAATACGCATAAATTTCTTAAGTTCCGGCCTCTGGCCTTCATCAAACAACCTTGCAAAACTCCGGTTATTTGTAAATCTGGAAAGTGTGGAATCCTTATAGAGCCATGATGTTTGAATTGGAGACGAAAACCTAAAATTAGTTGCTCCCAATGGAGAATCAATCTTTAATTCTTTCATGCTGTAATACATGATACGCACCGGTCCTTTGCCCAATACCCTGTATATTCTTTTGACGGTATCGGGCAAGGCGTGCACTTCGAAGTCTGAACCAAAGAAGTGAAAAGCTTCAAGCCATGCATCTGAAATGATTATTTGGTTGATACCTCCGTCATCATTTGCATATTTATATACAAGTTGCTGGTTAAAAATGTCATAATTAAGCATCACGCTATTAAATGTGACTCCGCGCAACTTTACCCAACCCCTGTTAAATTCATTCCCATAAATAAAAGGCGTACCAATAGTGCTAGCGGCCACGGGATACCTGTAAAACCTGCCGTTATACAACAAAGGATCAAGCCCGTAGGATGCATCAAGCCTGCTTACTTGTTGACCCTGAGCTACGTATGTGGACATCAACAAAATAGTAACTATTGAAATACAGAATAATGATCTCATAAAATACTGCCTACACCGGCTAAAAAATACGGTTAGCAAGACTGAAATAGGGAGAAGGAAACAAATAACCTGGTTCCTATTATCAATGCTTTTTGCAAAATTAAGAATTAAAAATCAAAAAACTTTATTATATTGATTCATTTAAATCAACTAATTTGAAACTATTTCCTGCCTTAACGCCTTTATCAGTTTGCTCAAGTATAAAACACTCATTATATGCATCGTGCTCAAGAAAAAGTAAATATTTATTTTCAACAGCTTCATTTAAAAAAGCTTCTTTCTCATCAAGCGTAATCAAAGGCCGGGTGTCGTAACTCATAATCCATGGAAGTGGAACATGTGCCTTGGTAGGTAAAAGGTCGCTGGTAAAAACTATTGTTTTCCCTTTATAGTTAATAAACGGTATTGCCTGTCCATCAGTATGTCCGTTAAAAAGCTTTATCCTGATGTTATGAAACAACTCATCACCGTCGTCAAATAATTTTAATCGACCACTTTCTTCAATAGGTTTTATATTCTCAATCAGAAATGAAGCACTTTCCCTTTTATTGGTATTCATAGCCCAATTCCATTGAGGGGCACTGATGTGATAAGTTGCATTCGGAAAAGTAAGCTCAAAGCCGCTCTTATCTTTATTCATCTTAACACTTCCACCACAATGATCAAAGTGCAGATGGGTTAAGAACATATCAGTGATATCAGCCGGGGTGAAGCCATGAACTGCCAACGATTTTTCGAGCGACTCATCACCACTAAGATAAAAACGACTGAAGAACTTCTCACTTTGTTTATCACCTATACCGTTGTTAACCAGTATACGCTTATCTCCATCAACAATGAGCAGGCAGCGCATAACCATGTCAATCATATTATTTTCATCAGCAGGGTACTCACGACTCCACATGCTTTTAGGCACCACACCGAACATAGCGCCTCCGTCAAGTTTAAAGTGTCCGGTATGAATTGGATAAAGTTCCATCTATTGAATTTTCGGAATTAAACGTTCGAAGGTACTTAAAGTTCAGGAGTTAATGTGCCTCCAATAGTCTAATAAACCTATCGGCAGTGGATAAGAGGGTCGTGTCTATTATGGAAAATTCGCTTTCTTATAAAGTTTTGCATTTTTTTTGAATCTACATACAACTTTTTTGCAAATCCCTCGTTTATTGTTTTAACTTTGCAACTCAAAGTACTTTACATGAAAGAAGAACAGGAATATATCAGAGATTTAACGGAAATCCGTTCTATGATGGAGCGGTCTACCAGGTTTTTGTCTTTAACCGGCTGGTCGGGCATTATGGCAGGTATATACGCTTTAGCGGGGGCTTATCTTGCTTATAGAATAATATATCTGAACGAACATGAAGTTACATACAACTCCCTGGAAGCGCAACAATTATCAGGTAGTATATTACAGTTAGTACTTCTTGCAATTGTAGTACTGGTTTTGGCAATAGGCACTGCTATCCTCTTATCATACAGGAAATCAAGAATAAAGAATTATAAACTGTGGAATCCGGCAACACGCAGACTGCTAATTAACCTTGCCATTCCATTGGTTACCGGGGGATTATTTATCATAGTACTTTTTTCAAAAGGGCTATTAGGATTGATTGCTCCATCAACCCTCATATTTTACGGGCTTGCACTTTTAAACGCCAGTAAATTCACATTTGAGGATGTCAAATATTTGGGCATAACTCAGATTGTATTAGGACTGGCAGCTTCGTATTTTATTGGATACGGGCTATATTTCTGGGCTGCAGGGTTTGGACTTATGCACATAATTTATGGTATTTACATGCACCTGAGATACGAGAAGTGAAAACTATAATCAATAATTTAAATAAAGCTTTTGAAAGCAGGGTGAGACTGGGCATCATGTCAGCACTTGCAGTTAATGATGCCCTTGATTTTAACGCACTTAAGGATCTGTTGGAAGTGACTGACGGGAACCTGGCCAGCCACCTTAAAGCATTGGAGAAAGAGGACTTTGTGGGTGTTAAAAAAACCTTTATCGGCCGCAAGCCTAATACGCGCTACTATATTACTTCACTTGGCAAACGAGAATTTGAAGAACATATAACGGCCCTGGAGAATTTAATTAAGAGTCAAAAATAATCTTATTTTTTTTGTACATAAACTTTGAAATTCAAAGTACTTTTAACACAAACATTTAATAACTATGGAAACAACCGGCAAAAATTACTTCGAAAATGTAACAAATTCGATTAAACAATCAGTAACCCTGAAGCTGATATCTATCTTTATTTTAATGATGCTATTAATGATTCCAATGAGCTTTATTACATCATTGATCAATGAGCGGGAATCATTGAAACAGCAGGCAATTACCGAGGTGAGCAACAAATGGGCTAATCAGCAGCATGTTTATGGTCCAATTCTTACCATACCCTTACAAAAAGAAGTGACGGTTGACGATAAAGTTACAATTATACACAGTCAGGCGCATATTTTACCATCTCATTTGAGTATCAACGGCAAGGTTGTACCTCGCTCGCTCAATAGAGGGATCTATGAAGTAGTGGTATATGATTCTGAATTAACTTTTCAAGGACGATTTGATGATCTATCAAAATATTTAACTGATCTTGATGGTTACAAAGCTTTCCCAGAGGCAGCATTCCTTACCATCAATATTTCTGACCTGAGGGGCATAAAAGAAAAGATTGTTTTAAAATGGAATGATCAAATTAAGGATGTAATTCCCGGTTCAACCATTCCATCAATAATAAGCTCAGGCATTACTATTAAAGACATAAAACCATCAGCTGATAACCAGGTTAGTGCCTTTTCTTTCGACCTTAAACTTCAGGGAAGTCAGTATCTGGGTTTTATTCCTTTAGGTAAGGAAACCAATGTTCAGTTAACATCTGACTGGAAGGATCCTAGTTTCTCAGGCTCTTTTCTGCCAAGAAACAGAACCGTTGATGAAAAGGGATTTTCAGCGGATTGGAAGGTACTTGAGTTAAACAGAAATTATCCGCAATTCTGGATTGGTGATTCAAATTCACAAACAATTCTGGAATCAGCATTTGGTGTTGACCTGCTACTTCCAACCAATGACTACCAGAAATCAATGAGGTCAGCCAAATATGCATTGCTGGCAATATCCTTAACCTTCCTCACTTTCTTCCTCGTTGAGATCTTCAATAAAAGCAGAGTGCACCCATTCCAGTATATTTTGATAGGATTAGCACTTACGCTCTTTTATGTGTTGTTGATTTCTATATCTGAGCACTCGAGCTTTAATGTTGCATATTTGGTATCAAGCATAGCTATCATTACCATGATCGGGTTATATGCCCGCACAATTCTTGGAAACCTTAAACAAGCACTGGTACTGGTACTAATTCTTTGCTTTACTTACACCTTCGTATTTATTACCCTTCAACTACAGGATTACGCACTGTTAATTGGCAGTATTGGATTAACTCTTATACTGGCATTTACAATGTACATTACCAGAAAGGTTAATTGGTATGAGTTAAATTCAACTAAAGCCGGTACGGAGTTACAATGAAAAAGGATTCAGGAAGCACTCAAAGAGTCATCAGAAGCAGCAATTGATGCTATCAATTAAATAAAATAAAGTATTTGACAGTCACATTAAATAATTAGTATTAACACTTTAAAAAGGTAAACATGAAAAACACAAGATTAGGAATAATAATCTCAGTAGTAGGCGTATTGTTACTTATCCCATTAGTAGCAATGCAATTCACGGATGAGGTTAATTGGGATGTTTTCGACTTCATAATCATGGGTATTATGTTGCTCGGCACAGGATTACTATTGGAATTAGTTCTGAGAAAAGTAAAAACCTTGAAAAACAGGATTTTAATCTGTGGAGCTATCTTACTTGGCTTTTTTCTCATATGGGCAGAACTTGCCGTTGGAATATTTGGGACACCTTTTGCAGGCTCATAAGACCGAAAAGAAATAACAACTCACAACAGCACCTACCCATAAGTGGCGGTTCAATTGTTCCAAACCGCCACTTTCGGGTAGCTGAAAGCCTATACCTATTTATTATTGACCGTAAAAAATGTTTAAATAGCTGTTTCAGCTCCATTTTTACAACACTCGCATTTCATTCGCATATCGTTCGCATTTTGTTCGCATTTAACCGATCAAAATGCGAACGATATGCGAACGGTATGCGAACGGTATGCGAACGAACTAAAAATAGATCCCGAACATTTATGGTATTTTATAACTGGTTCTAAGGGGATTTTAGAATAGTTTAAAGGGGATTTGAAGGTGGTTCAAAGTAGGTTCAAAGGTTGTTCAAAAGTGGTTCAAAGTTGGTTTGTGTAAACTTCAAAGGCTCTTCTTAAACTCCGCGAAGGCATAATGAGTGGAAGGGGTCATTAATTATTTCTTATAGAAAATCCTGAAAATGGTACCACCGGCATCATCTGAAACATACAGTGAGCCATCAGGCCCCTGCGCCAAACCACAAGGCCTGTGTTTGGCATCGCCCGGTGATTCTACTTTTGATTTACCTGCAAAGCCATCGGCAAAAACTTCCCACTCACCGGTTGGTTTGCCATCCTTAAAAGGAACAAAAACTACATTGAAGCCTTCTTGCACTAATGGTGCACGATTCCATGATCCGTGAAAAGCTACGAAGGCACCGTTTTTATATCGCTCAGGGAACATATCTCCGGTATAAAACAGCATATCGTTAGGAGCAATATGGCCGGGAAATGCAACAACAGGGTCAATTATACCTTCAGCGCCTCCTTTTTTACCATCACCACCGTACTCCGGAGCCAGTATGTTTTTCTTCTGCAATTGATCATAATAATAATATGGCCATCCTGCATCATCGCCTTCATTTATGGCATACATTGCTTCAGATGGTAGCTCTGCGGAGGTTTTTACATCATACAGTTCAGGGTAGAGATCATGCAACATATCACGACCGTGCTGCATAACATAAAGCTGACCGGTTTGACCATTCCAGTCGAATCCTACTACATTACGTAAGCCTGTAGCGTAGCGGGTGCCGCTTTGTTGAGTCTGATTAAGTTTGGTTGTACTAAAGCGCCATATTCCACCTGCAGAATCAAGAATTGGACAAGGCATCATACCCGGCGATCCTTTGGTTCGGTCATCTTCCTGGCAATTATTCGAATAGGCACCAATATTAACATATATGTTACCATCGTTATCAAGAGCCATTGACTTGGAATTGTGCTGCCGGCGCTCGACAAGTCCTGATACAATTATTTCAGGTTCAGGGTTGTTGCTTACCCTTTGATTATCATTCAAAAGATACCTGTATACCGCTGAGTTAGAAGAGGCGTACAAATACTTGTCTTTAAGTTCAATACCTGTTCCGCCGTAATCACCAAAGCCATATTTGGTGTCAATCCTTCCATCACTATTAGTATCGGAAAGCATAAATATTCCTTCCCCTGCTTCAGGGTGGCTCAGTTTTACGAACACATCACCATTCTTATTTACTACTAAATGCCGGGCTCTTCCTAAGTTATCATACACAACAAAAGCCCCAAATCCTTCAGGTAGTATTAATCCTGCATTCTTTTTATCAGCCTTAAGGTTCTGTCCGTGACTATTACACGAAACAGGTATAGTAAGTAACACCAGAGAAATTAATGCGATACCCGCCCAATGGAATATATTTTTCATAACTATAGATGATTGATTCCTATAGTTAATCAAACCATTTTTTTGGAAGTAAGTTTAAGGAATTCGAAATTCAATGGGATGTTTGTATTCGTTTAACCTTAGAGACAAGGCATACCCTGTCCCTAATTGTGATTCGATTTGCATATTAACCTGAAACGCATTGTCCCTATATGTATTCGCTGGCTTCTATTTCACCTTTCATGACCATTAGGCCATTCATTGCGAGGGCCCTCATTTCATCCTCGCCCGGATAAACATGCACCGGACCAATTTTATAAACTCTTTCTATCACTTTGTTCACGAACCATTTGCCATGTGCAACACCACCGGTAAGTAGAATACCATCAACCTCGCCTTTGAGAACTGTGCTCATGGCTCCAATTTCCTTAGCTACCTGGAATGCCATTGCCTCAAAGATAAATCCTGCATACTCATCACCGGCTAACATACGCTGTTCAACTTCATAAGCGCTGTTAGTGCCCAGGAAGGCTGACATACCACCCTTGCCTTTAGTCATGAGAAGAAGTTCTTTCTGTGTGAATTTGCCACTGAAGCACATCCTGATAAGGTCAGCAGCAGGCAATGTACCGCTCCGTTCGGGAGAAAATGGTCCTTCACCATCAAGTGCCTGATTTACATCAATAACCTTTCCTTTTCTATGCGCTCCAACGCTAATGCCACCACCAAGATGTACAACTATAAGGTTGAGGTCCTCATACTTACGCATAATTGACTTTGCGTGCTGACGGGCAATTGCTTTTTGGTTAAGGGCATGGAATATTGAAAGACGTTTAAATTCAGGGTGCCCTGAAACACGTGCAAGCGGTTCAAGTTCATCAACTACAACAGGGTCGGTAATGTAAGCAGGTACATTGGTAAGACTATTGGCAATGTCATCAGCAATAAGCCCGCCTAAGTTGCTGGCATGTTCGCCCATTGGACTGTGTCGCAAATCGGCTTTCATGACTTCATTAACCTTATAAACACCTGACGGAATTGGCTTAACCAATCCACCGCGCCCTACAATAACTGAAAGCGTATCCAATTGTATTCCAGCCTCTTCAAGTTGTTTAAGAATAATTTCTTTACGGAAGCTATACTGGTCAGTAATTTTTTCGAATTTCGATAGTTCTTCAGTGGAGTGGTAGATGGTACGGACAAACACAGGGTTGGCACCGCTGAAGACCGCGATCTTAGTGCTGGTTGACCCAGGGTTGATGGCCAGTATGCGAATTTCTTCCATAATTAATCAGTGTTCAGGAGTATTATTTGGCTATCAATGCAGCTAACGCAATACTGTATAGTTTTGTAAGTGCACTATCGCCACGTGAAGATAGTACACATGGAACACGGGCACCGGCAACAAATGCACCAAGTTCAGCTCCTGCCAGTTTAGTATTTGTTTTATAGAATACATTACCGGCTTCAATATTTGGGAATACTAAACAGTCGGCATCACCTGCAACTGGTCCGGTTAGTTTTTTAATTTCTGCTGATTCAGGATCGATAGCGGTATCAAGTGCCAGTGGTCCATCAATATAAGCATCCTTGATCTGTCCACGGTCGGCCATCTTGGCAAGCATGGCACCTTCTACGCTTGATGGGATTCCTGCAAGCATTTGCTCAGTTGCTGATATTATGGCCACCTTAGGTTTATCAATACCAAGCGCTTTTGCAGTGCTGATAAGATAATTGGTTATGGAGAGTTTCTGCTTGAAATCAGGAAGCGGAAGGATTGCAACATCACCAACGATCAGTAGCTTATGATAGTTAGGATTTTCAAGAACGGTAACATGACTCAGCACAGCACCTGGATTCATGAGACCTTCTTCCTTATTCAGGATCGCTTTCATGTATTTATCAGTGCTTACCAAACCTTTCATAAGTAAGTCAGCCTCTCCGGCATTGATAAGGGCAACTGATTTTGATGCTGCTTTTGCTTCATTAGGCTCATGGATCATGCGGAATTTACCTGGGTCAAGGTTTAATTTACCACAGATATCACGCATCACAGCCTCATCACCTATAAGAATTCCTTCGATTATTCCTTTATCAACAGCATCACTAACCGCTTCAATAGTATGTGAATCATTGGCATATGCTGCTACAAGCCGTTTTCTGCCTTTCGACTTCAAAACGTCAAACATTTGTTCAAGTTTAGTGATGGGCATTGGGTCCTCCGTATTTCGTATGTTGATAATTGAATATATTGATAATATGATACTTGCGACACATAATTCAAGGTGCAAAAGTACCACTCAAATAGTAGATTACCAAACTAAAAAGGAATGCTGTTTACTTTTTATTGAATACCTTTGTAAAAGAGACAGTGGGAGGTGTGTCAAAACACCTCTGAACAAGATTGACTTGCGTCAAAGCTTCAGTGCTGAATAATAAAGCTTGCGCATTATTTGAATTGCAATTATAAACGAGCATTCTAAATATAGCATATTAAATGATTTCTAAACGTTTGCTACCTTTTCTACCGATTATAAGTGGCCTATTATTAGCGGCGGCGTGGCCTGAAAGGGGTTTTCCATTGCTGCTATTTGTAGCATTTGTTCCTCTACTTCTTCTCGAGGAGCTTAAAAGAAGGGATCCTTCGAGCACCCGCATCAGTATTTACTGGATGGTTTTCCCAGCTTTCCTTATCTGGAATGGCTTGACAACATGGTGGATATATAATTCAACATTATTTGGAGCTGTGGTTGCTGTGCTGCTAGGTACTTTCTCCCAGTCGCTCATGTTTTGGCTGTTCTCTTTCAGCCGAAAAGCAATGAAGCGTGGGGGGCATGGTTTCTTTGCCCTGATAGTATTCTGGGTGACTTTTGAGTTTATACACCACCATTGGGATCTCAACTTTCCATGGTTGACTTTGGGTAATGGCTTTGCTGCATTTCCTGAATGGATACAATGGTATGAGTACACAGGTACTTTCGGCGGATCAATTTGGGTGCTTGTTGTTAACGTTTTTGTTTTCAAGGCTCTCCAAAAAGTATTGGATCAAAATACATTCAAGATATCAATGCGCGATTGGCTGTTACCTGCTTTATTAGTAGTTGTACCACTAATTATTTCTTACAGCATTTACTATACTTACGAGGAAAAGCACAACCCCATCAGCGTTGTAGTAGTACAGCCAAACATTGACCCTTACGAGGAACAGTATGAACTTCCTTATGAGGAGGTTATTAGCAAGGCGTCAGCACTTGCGCTTCAAAAAGCTGACAGCACTACTGAATTTGTAGTTTTCCCCGAATCAATGGTACAGCCCGATTTCTCTGCAGGTATGAGAATATGGGAGAATGATATCGATAATCACCCTAGCTTTGAATTGTTTCGTACACAACTCCTGAGCAAACTGCCAAAGGCTAAGGTAGTATCAGGATATTCAACTTACCGTCAATATTTCGAAGGCGATGAAATAACTTCAACTGCCAGGCACTTTAGTGACGGGTCAGGCTATTATGATGCATACAACACAGCAATAATGGTTTCACAAGAGAGTGAACTTCAATTGCATCATAAGTCAAAACTGACTCCTGGTGTTGAGTTGATGCCATTCCCATGGTTACTTAAGCCCTTTGGTGATCTGGCAATTGATTTGGGGGGTACTGTAGGGGCCTTGGGAGTTGATGAGTATAGATTACCTTTTACGATTGGTGATTCACTTAAAATTGCTCCAATTATTTGTTACGAATCAGTTTATGGAGAGTTTGTAAATGGCTTTATAAGAAATGGTGCAAATGCAATTTTCATTGTAACTAATGATGGCTGGTGGGGTAATACTGCCGGGCACCGTCAACATATGTTGTTCAGTGTAATCAGGGCCATAGAAACCAGAAGAAGCATCGCGCGATCAGCAAATACAGGAATTTCATGCTTTGTGAACCAGCGGGGTGATGTTAGCCAAAGAACTCCTTATTGGGAACCTGCAGTAATAAAGGAATCTATTAATGCAAATGATAAAATAACTATGTACGTGCGATACGGCGATTATATAGCGCGCGGATGTGTGGTAGGAGCTGTATTTTTACTTTTTATTTCCATAGTATACCACCTGAAGCCCGAAATAAGAAAAAGAGCCTAAAAAGATAAATTGTTAAATCTGCATATTTAATCTTTAAGGGTATTGTTCAACAAAACTCTTTTTGTATTTTCGCTGTTATTGTGAAACCATTAGAAATCTTATAAACCTTATCCCGATGAATTTTGAGTTTACCGAAGAGCAGTTGATGATACAACAAGCTGCACGTGATTACGCCCAGCGTGAGCTGGTACTTGACGTTATAGAACGCGACAATAATAGTATTTACCCTACAAAGCATGTAAAAGCCCTGGCTGAACTAGGGTTCATGGGCATGATGGTAAGCCCTGAGTACGATGGTGCCGGTATGGATACAGTATCGTATGTGCTTGCCATGGAAGAGCTCTCGAAAGTAGATGGTTCTACCAGTGTGATCATGTCGGTTAATAATTCACTTGTGTGTTATGGCATTGAGACGTTTGGCACTGAAGAACAGAAGCAGAAATATTTGCGTCCGCTGGCACGGGGTGAGAAGATAGGTGCTTTTCTTTTGTCAGAGCCTGAAGCAGGTTCAGATGCAACTTCGCAGAAGACCACAGCAGAAGATAAAGGCGACCACTACCTGGTGAACGGAACCAAGAATTGGATTACTAATGGTAATACAGCCAGTGTTTATTTAGTGATAGCTCAAACATATCCCGAAAAAGGTCATAAAGGCATTAATGTTTTAATCGTTGACCGCCATTCAGCCGGGATATCAGTTGGTCCACATGAAGATAAAATGGGAATGCGAAGTTCAGATACTCACTCAGTTATGTTCACTGATGTTATCGTTCCGAAAGAAAATAGGATAGGTGAAGATGGCTTTGGCTTTAAGTTTGCCATGAAAACATTAGAAGGCGGTCGAATAGGCATTGCTTCACAAGCACTTGGATTTGCTTCAGGGGCACTTGAGAGATCAATCAAATATGCACAAGAGCGTAAAGCTTTTGGAAAAGAATTAGCTAAACATCAATCAGTTGCATTCAAAATTGCACAAATGGCAATTGAAGTTGAGAATGCTCGCAACTTATGCCTGAAGGCAGCTTGGTTGAAAGACCAGGGCAAACCCTACGGTTATGCAAGTGCCATGGCAAAGTATTATGCTGCAGAGATAGCAATGAAAGTTACCACTGAAGCTGTACAGATTCACGGCGGATATGGTTACGTTAAGGAATACCACGTTGAACGCCTTATGCGTGAAGCCAAACTCACCCAAATATATGAGGGCACTTCAGAAATACAGCTAATAGTTATTTCAAGGGAATTGCTTCATGTGCACTAGGCCGGTTTAAGGGCATAGGTTCATTAAAATAATACGTTTGTTGAAGTACATAAAATAGATACCATGAATATATTCGTATGTATTAGTAATGTTCCGGACACCACTACCCGGATAAAATTCAAGCCTGGCAACAAAGAGGTTGATTTTACAGGTGTACAGTGGATTATTAATCCCTGGGATGAACTGGCGCTAACACGCGCTATTGAATTAAAGGAGTCAAACCCTGCCGATGTGACAAAGATTACTGTTATTACAGTTGGTAAAGCAGATGCCGAACCAACAATGCGTAAGGCATTGGCCAGTGGTGCAGATGAAGCTATACGCATTGATGCGGCTCCTGAAGATGCCTATACTACTGCGGTTCAGATAGCAGAAGCATTAAAGAACGAATCGTTCCACCTGGTGCTTTGTGGTGTTGAGTCAAGTGACTACAATAGTTGGTCAGTTGGAGGTATGCTTGCTGAATTACTTGATGTGCCATCAGTTTCGGCTGTGAGCTCATTAAATATTGAAAACAGCAAGCCTGTTGTGACCCGTGAAGTTGATGGTGGAAAGCAAACGCTGAGTACTTCAACTCCAGCAGTACTTATAGTTCAAAAGGGAATAGCCATCATTCCAAGGATACCTTCAATGAGAGGTATTATGACTGCCCGCACGAAACCATTGAAAGTTGTACAGGGTGTAAGTACCGAGCCTCTCACTAAAATAGTAGATTTTCAGGCTCCGCCTCAAAAATCATCATGCAAAATGATAGATCCGGAACATCTGGACGAATTGCCTGAACTATTACATAAGGAAGCCAGGGTTATTTAACAACTTAACAAGAGAACAACATGTCAGTATTAGTATATATAGAACATCGTGAAGGAAAATTCAGGAAGAGCTCTTTTGAACTCGTATCATACGGTAAGAGAATTACTGAAGCATTGAAAGTTGAAATGAATGTGCTGGTAATTGGTAAAGTAAGCAAGGAAGAACTTGAGCTTCAAGGCAATTACGGAGCATCTAAAATTATCCATGCATCTGAAGATCTTCCGTTTGACGACCAGTCATATTCAACTATAGTTGCAAAAGTAGCACTGCAAAAAAATGCATCAGTTGTTGTGATGGCACATAACCTAACTAGCAGGTCTATTGCACCAAGGATAGCGATTAAGTTGAAAGCAGGTTTGGTAAGTGCTGTAAACGGCCTCCCATTAAGCTTTGATCCATTTATTGTAAACAAGAAAGCTTTCTCAGGAAAATCTGTAATTCAACAGCAACTATTAACTCCTGTGAAAGTACTCACATTATCACAGAATACTGCAGGTATAACCGAATCATCTGGTTCAGTTGAAGTTGAGGACTATAAGTTAGAAGGTGTAAGTTCGGCTACTGAAGTACTTTCCACCGAAGTTCAATCAGGCAAAGTATTGTTAACTGAAGCTGAGATTATTGTTTCGGGTGGGCGTGGTATGCGAAGTGCTGACAACTGGAAACC
>JAGXGB010000082.1 GCA_024636955.1 Bacteroidales bacterium | reverse complement strand
AGATGTGTATAAGAGACAGGTACCAGTCGTTGTTTTGAGAATTACCCCGTTGCATTCCATTAGTGTGTGAGAGTGATGGGTCAGATAATAATCTCTCTATACTCACTTCCCCGGGGTTTGCATCCTTAAGATCAAGGTAATATGTTGTACTTACATCATCCAGGTAATCAGTAAATGTTTTCTGCAAGCTCCAATGCAATGATATACCAATAAAATCGTTCAGGCTATATTTCATACCGATACCAAATGGGATATGAAATGCTATTCTATTGTATGGTTTCCTGTCAGGATATAATTCTGTCCCTTGCCCTTCAGTACCTAAAGGTTGCAATTCGTAGGAATTCCCATCATACCTGCCTTTAGGATTAAACATAACCATACCTGCACCCCCAAACATATATGGTGTAAAATAGTGCCTTAAGCTGCCAATAAAATACTCGAAGAAATTAATTTCAAAGGTTGCTGACAAATCAGTTACAGAACTTGAAAAATTCAGCATTCTGTCGGGATAATACCCTGATACTTTATCATCCCCTTTAATCTGTCCATATGTGGCTGATAGTTTAACTGCCAGCCTTTCATTGAAGTTATGCCTGGCAAATCCGCCAAAGGCAGGTTTTGTCATTAGAAAGTGTTTCTCAGGATTCAAATCACCTACATAGTATGACCCTCCGCCAAAAATACCAATCTCCCCATAGCTTTGAGAAAAAACAATACCGTGCAGAAGGAAAAACAGGGGTAACAATATTACTTTCATTACTCCTGAAGCCGTAAAATGTTGCATGTTGAGCGGTTTAACGTTCATATTCAATAATAAGATAACAACTTATCGGCTGATAAACATTCATTTAAGTTTGCAAAAATAACAAAAAAAACGGCTGTTATGTAACGATCGTCTATTATGACCATTTCAGATGCGAATATCACGACCCCACATTAGTTTCTGCCTGATTGTTGTGAAAAAATTGTCATTAAGCCGTTGTACCAGGTTTATATGGAATTTCTCTTTACGGACAATCATCTCAGTGGTTGCGTCAATGGTTTCGTATCTGCTATCAAGCCCAACCAGGAATTGCGACATTCGACCTTCCACTTTAACTTTTATCTCACTTTTGTCAGGAATAACGACAGGCCGCACAGTTAAATTGTGCGTTGCAATAGGTGTAATTACAAAATTTTCACTGTCGGGAGCTAGTATTGGGCCATTGCAGCTGAGTGAATATGCTGTTGACCCTGTGGGAGTAGCTATGATAATGCCGTCGCCCCAGTATGCATTTAACAGGGTGTTATTAACATAAACATAAACCAGGATCATTGTACCTGTATCTTTCTTATTCACAGTAAGTTCATTCAATCCATAATTGTAGGAGCCAAACAATCCCTCTTTTGTTTCAAGCATTATGAGTGACCTCTTGTCAATTCTGAAACTTCCTTGAATCAATGCATCAATAGCTTCATCGATATCTTCTTTGTTTATACCGGATAGAAAACCCAACCTGCCCAGGTTAATGCCAAGCACCGGAATTCCTGTATCTCCTATATAAGTGATGGCATCAAGCATTGTTCCATCACCACCCACTGATATAAAATAATCTATTTTTCCTGCCAGGCCAGTTTGCTTGTTGAAAATTGAAACAGGTGAGTTGAACACTACTCTCGATTCAATAAATTTATAGAATTCATCAGCAATAATCATTGATACTCCTTCAGATTGAAGTTTGTTAATTAGCAACTGAAGGTAGTTGAACCTGTCGTCAGTGAATGCCTTACCAAAGAGCGCGACTTTCATAGGTGTCATTTTTTGCTGTAAAGTTAGTGGTTTATCTATATAAAGTGCAAGCTAATGCTTGAAGCGATGGGCTACAGGGGCTAATTAAGTTTTTGCTTACAGGCAGGACCATTCTGATGTGAGTTAGTTAAGTTTATTACTATTTTTACGCTGTAAATAAAATGTATGACACGGAACACATCATTTGATTCAGATACTGTTGCAGAAGCAATTAACGACATTATTTCAAAGCCTTCAAGCTACTTTAATATTGACAATGAAACATTGCAATTCGCTTTAAGTGTACTTGACCTTACAACCCTCGAAGGGAGTGATACAACCAGTACCATAATGAATTTATGCAACAAGGCCATGAGTTTTAAAGAGATGGCTTTGCCTAATGTTGCCGCTGTATGTGTTTACCCTGTTTTTGTGCGACAAGCAAAGAAAATTCTTAAGAGTTCGGGAATCCATGTTGCCAGCGTGGCTGGTGCGTTTCCATCAGGACAATCACCAATCCATATTAAGATAAATGAAATAAAATATGCCATTGATGAAGGAGCTGATGAAATAGATATGGTTATTTCAAGAGGCAAATTTCTGCAGGGTGATTTTGATGAAGTGTTTGATGAAATAAACGCTATAAAGCATGTTTGTGGTGATGCGCACCTTAAGGTTATACTTGAAACCGGTGAAATTGGCGATTTAAACGCGGTATATGATGCATCAATATTAGCTATGGAGGCAGGGGCTGATTTTATTAAAACATCTACGGGCAAAATTACTCCGGCCGCAACACCTGAAGTTTCATACGTTATGCTCAAAGCAATTAATCAGCACTATAAAAAAAGCGGGAAGATGATAGGGTTTAAACCAGCCGGTGGCATATCAACACCTGATCAAGCTATAAAATACATCAAGTTAGTTGAATTCATAGCCGGGGAGCAATGGCTTACACCTGAATTGTTCCGGATAGGAGCAAGTAGGTTGGCTAAAAATCTAACTGATATTCTTAAAAAGTAATGAAGTACTTTGCGCTGGCCATATTTGTGGCATTATTCCAGATGAGTAATAAAGCCTTTTCACAGGTTCCGCTGTTGACCGCTGTTGATTTCAGTGTTAAGGATGTTAAAAGTAAGTCGCACCATTTATTCAGCTATCTGGACGACAATAAAATAGTTGTGCTCGATTTTTTTACTACCAATTGCGGTCCATGCCAAACGTATGCTACTGAAGTAAGTCAGGCTTATGAATATTATGGTTGTAATGAGGGCAATGTAGTTTTTATGGGGATAAATTGGGGCAGCGATAATCAATCAGTGATTACTTTCGATTCTTTATGGGATGCACGATACCCATCAGTGAGTGGTATGCAAGGGGGAGGAAATGAAGTTGTTGAAGACTATCAGGTACTTTCATACCCAACCGTTATTGTAATCACACCTGATCACAATATAGCCGTTAATTATATATGGCCACCACTGTTTGACAGCATAGTACAACAAGTGTCGCAGTTGGGCGGTATTCCTTCAAGTTGTACTGTTAATAATCTTGATACTAAAATCGAACAGTTAAACATCCGTGTGATGGAATCAGGTGAGCTCAGTGTATCATTGCCAAAATCCGGAAATGCTTACAATACCTTAAGCATTTATTCATTACAGGGTAGATTGTTATACCAGGAAAACCTGCATGGGTTATCAGATTGTGCAATCAACCCAAGGTTGAATAAAGGTCTTTATATTGTCAGGCTTGTATCAGATGATAAGATAGAAGCTGTATCTAAAATCTTAATCAGATAAAAATTAGCTTAATAAAGTGTCATATTAGGTTACTAAGCTAATACCATAAAATGTGGTACACATTTTGTATATGTCAATATAGAAAAAAGAAAAACAACTAAATAAATAATCACCATGTACCACTTCAACCGCTACCTCAGAATTGCACTCTCTTTAACTTTGTTGGTTTTTATGACAGCTTGTGAACTTGACGAAGACCTTGACCCTATTGATGCTGATAGCAGGGATAAATTCACCGGAACATGGTTGTTTTCTGAGGCACCTGCTGCGCGAAGTATCAGTTATTCTGTAACAGTAAGCAAAGACCCCACAAATTCATCACAGGTTATTCTGAAAAACTTTGGCAATTTTGGCAATTCCTATAGTGCTTACGGCATTGTTACAAGCTCAAGAATAGTGGTACCAACTCAGGAGATTTATCCGGGAATGGCAATAGATGGTGATGGTTCAATGCCATCCAGCAGCCTTATGGAGTGGTCGTACTCTATTGAAGGGGGCGGTGAACTCGAAGAATACGTTGCAACAGCAACTAAGTAATTTTCGGTCTAGTGCTTACAATAATTTCAACAAGTATAAGGCTTTTACTTTTTATCGGAAACCTTAACTAAAGTATCAGCCAATTTCAAATTATCAGTACTATCAATTTTTGTAGTATCAAGTAAGGACGGCTCAATTGATATGCTGTCCTTCTTTCTTGAGAGCAGTTCAATCTTTTCATCAATCATTTTCTGGTAATCTTCCATATCACGCTGGTAATACTTTAAATTCTCCTTGAAAAGCTGTGGTGTGGTGTTATAATATATGTACAGCGAGTCGAGAGACATTTTTTTGATTAAATTGAAACTATCGCGCTTTAATTTTAGTTGTCTAACCTTCAAAGCAGCCTCAGTAATCTCAATATCGGCCAGTAACTGTATCATAGATGAACGCTCTATTATTTGTTCATCCTTAAGATCAGTGCCTCCATTGCTATCGCACCCAAATAAGATTCCAAATATAATTGTAGTCCCTAAAAGGCATATTAAAGACCTCATGATGATGGGATTTGAAGTTAAATTGAAGAAGATAGTTTACTCCTACTTTAGTTTATATTCACTATTCAACTCAAGGAGCACATCATTGGTAATGTCAAGAGAATCATTGGCGTTAAGGATACTCCCGCCCTTGTTATATGATAGGATATAATCAAAGTTCATTTTCTTGTTATATCTTTCAAGGAAGTTGTTTAGGCTGTCGAGCAGTAATTGGTTCATATCAAACTCTTTTCTGGCAATTTCAGCTGAATACTTTTCACGCAACTCATATAGTTTCTGTTGTTCAGCCATTAAACTGTTATACACTTCCTGTGCCGAAGCTTCTGAAATACTCTTCTTATTAACCTGTTCCTGGAAATAAGCCGCATCCTTTTCAAATGTGCTCTGCTTGTTCTTTAGTTCGTTCTCGTAAGTTAAAGTGTTTTTTTGAAGTTCATCACGCATCTGTTTTACCAGGTCATAATGGGCCAACAGTGTATCACTGTTTACATAAGCCACACTTAATGATCCGCCCGAAGCTTTCTGTACTGCTTTAGCAGATGTACCGTTACCTGGCTTTAAAACAATAAAATAGAGTATTACTATACCTATCAGTAATACTACATTAATTATAGTAAGTACAATATTCAAATTACTTTTAGGTGATTGCGGTTGATAAGCTGCAACGGGAGTTTCTTCCTGCATGTTATAATTTTATTTAATGGTTGTTTTAAAGAGCAAAGATAGATGTTTTTAGTTGCCAAGGTCTGACATGAACTTAATACGCATTAAACGTATTTCATCCTCAGTATATTCATCTTCTCCAAGTTCAACATGTGCATCCTGTATTGAATCGCTCTCCGCTTCACGGAAGTAATCATAAATCTCTTCCTGGTGGTAGGGGTCAACATATTCACTTACGTAATAGTTTAAGTCCAGCTTAGTACCTGATGATACTATTCGCTCAACTTCCGTGAGGAGTTCACCTATTGTCATGCTCTTAGCCATTGCAATATCCTCTAAAGAAATCTTACGGTCGATATTCTGAATGATGTAGACCTTTAAGCCCGACTTATTTACCACCGATTTTACAACCATATCCATTGGCCTGATGATCTCGTTTTCTTCAACATACGACTTGATCAATTCAAGAAATGGCTCACCGTACTTAATGGCCTTGCCTGAACCCACACCTGTTATTTGCTTAAGTTCGTCAACAGTAATGGGATATTGTATAGCCATGTCTTCAAGTGAAGGATCCTGAAATATGACGAAAGGTGGTAGATTCTCTTTCCGTGAGATTTCTTTCCTTAAGTCCTTCAACATTGTAAATAGTATTTTATCGGCTGTACTTGTCTTCACGCCACCACCAGCAAAGAAATCCTCCTCTTCAGCATTCTCATAATCATGGTCGCGGGTGAGCATGATTGAGTGTGGGTTCTTAAGGAATTTGAGTCCTTCAGGTGTAACCTTAAGTAACCCATAATTTTCTATATCCTTAACAAGAAGCCTTTCAATAAGCATCTGCCTGATAACGGCATTCCAATACTTCTCATCCTGCTCACTTCCCTTGCCGAATACCTCAAGTTGGTTGTGCTTGAAAGATTTATTGTTTGCCGACAACTTACCGGTAATTACACCGATGATATGCTTAGCCTTAAATAATTGCTTAACTGCAAGCACTGTTTCCAACACCAGTTCAACAGCATCCATGCCCTCAAACTTAGTTTTAGGATGTGTACAATTATCACAACTTCCACAATTATCTTCATGATAAACTTCACCAAAATAATGCAGTAATTGCTTACGGCGGCAAACTGATGATTCAGCATAGGCAACAGTCTCCAGCAACAACTGGCTGGCTATTTCCTGCTCAGCAACCTGTTTATTCTTGTTGAACTTTTCAAGTTTCTGGATATCATCATAGCTGTAAAATGCAATACAATTACCTTCTCCATCATCACGACCCGCCCGACCTGTTTCCTGGTAGTAACCTTCAAGGCTCTTTGGAACATCATGGTGAATCACATAACGAACATCGGGTTTATCTATACCCATACCGAAGGCGATGGTGGCTACAATAACATCTATTTCTTCCATCAGGAACTTGTCCTGGTTAATTACCCTTGTATGTGAATCAAGTCCTGCATGGTAAGGTAGTGCCTTTATACCATTAACCTGCAGGGTTTCAGCCAACTCCTCAACCTTTTTTCTGCTAAGGCAATATACAATCCCTGACTTGCCGGGTTGCGATTTTATATACTTTATTATGTCCTTAATTACATCTTCGCCCTTTGGCCTTACTTCATAATATAAGTTTGGCCGATTAAATGAAGAGATAAAGAGTTTAGCATCCATCATATTCAGATTCTTCTGAATATCCTGCTGAACCTTGGGGGTAGCCGTTGCTGTAAGGGCTATAATAGGAACCCTTTTACCTATCGATTCAATGATAGGACGTAATCTGCGGTATTCAGGCCTGAAATCATGTCCCCATTCCGAGATACAATGTGCTTCATCTATTGCAAAGAAAGAAATGTTTATATCCTTAAAGAATTGTACATTTTCTTCCTTAGTCAATGATTCAGGAGCAACATAAAGCAATTTTGTTTTTCCGCTGGTAAGGTCTTTACGTACTTCAGTAATCTCAGCTTTTCCCAATGATGAATTCAACACATGTGCAATTCCGTTCTCAGCACCAAAATTCCTTATTGCATCAACCTGATTCTTCATCAAAGCGATTAATGGGGATATAATAATGGCCGTACCACCATTAATTAATGCTGGTAGCTGGTAACACATTGATTTACCACCACCGGTTGGCATTATAACGAATGTATCATGCCCATCTATAAGACTCTGTATGATGGCTTCCTGATTACCCTTAAAAGAGTCAAAGCCAAATATTTTTTTTAATAATTCGTTTAATGAAGTGTTTTCTATCTTCTTATTCATTTTAGTCATTTAAAAGAAAATCAGCAACGCCATATTTATAATTTATAAATGGCTTCCTGATGTTTTAACT
Organism: Bacteroidales bacterium; assembly: GCA_024636955.1. Taxonomy (GTDB): domain Bacteria; phylum Bacteroidota; class Bacteroidia; order Bacteroidales; family Lentimicrobiaceae; genus Lentimicrobium. The sequence continues at coordinate 33,619 of JAGXGB010000082.1, read as the reverse complement.
CACCTATAACAAATTTAATCTATTTCAATCAACATTTCAACTCTTTTTTGAAGAAATTGAGTTAATAATTTAAAAAAAAGGAAACATTGAATAGGTTAAACATCTGAACATGGAAAGAGATAATATCTTTCATTCAAAAAAAAGAAATTGCCTCGATTATGTTAACTTTTACCAGCAAGAATTCCAAAATGTTGTAATCTTTCCCGGACACATTTATTTTGTCTTCATTTGGCAAAAGGAGTGCAAATTTGGTCATTTTTTTAATCAAATACACAACTAAGTATCAAATAGTTTCACGCGTCATCAGAAAGTTATGATTAAGTTGGTTGCTGAGAGGTAAGAGGTTATAGTTGTATATTTGCATGAGATTTAAAGCACCAAATTTGAAAACATCAGAAGAAATCAGGGCTATAGCATTGCGTACTATACAGGAAGAAGCAACAGCAATAGGCCATTTGGGCAGTTATTTGACCGAAGATTTTGACAATTGTGTATCCCTTATCCTCAATTCACATGGCAGGGTTATCGTTACAGGTATAGGTAAAAGTGCAAATATTGCTTCCAAACTTGTAAGTACACTTAATAGTACAGGCACTCCTGCCAGTTTTATGCATGCAGCCGATGCAATACATGGTGACCTGGGTATGATAAGAAACGATGACATAGTAATTTGCTTGTCGAAAAGCGGGGATACGCCTGAAATCAAAGTATTAATTCCGCTTATCAAAACCCTGGGGAATAAAATCATTGCCCTTGTGGGTAATACCGACTCGTTCCTAGCGCGCAATGCTGATTTCCTTTTAAACACTACAGTACAGCGTGAAGCTTGCCCTAATAACCTCGCTCCTACTGCCAGTACAACAGCACAGCTTGTTATGGGCGATGCGCTTGCTGTTGCGCTGCTTGAATGCCGTGGCTTTAGCCGTGAGGATTTTGCCCGATATCATCCGGGTGGCGCATTAGGCAAAAGGCTATACTTAAGAGTTTCGGAAATATATAAGGTTAATGAGAAACCTGAAGTCCACATTACTGATGATATGCGATCAGTAATTCTCGAGATATCCTCAAAACGACTGGGAGCAACTGCTGTACTGGATGGATCGATGCTCGTAGGTATCATTACTGACGGTGATATCCGTAGAATGCTACACCGTGAAATTCCTTTTCATAGCCTTACAGCAGGGGATATCATGACCCGGGACCCTTTAACTATAAATGCTGAAATTCTGGTTGCAGATGCGCTTGATGTTATGCGCAAAAATAATATTACCCAAATACTCGTTATAGATGATAATATGTATGCAGGAGTATTACACCTGCATGATATTTTAAAGGAAGGAATTATTTAAAACCAAGAAATTATTTAGAACGATTGAATTATTTAAAACTAAGGAATCTTTAAAACGATTGAATTATTACAACAATTGAATCTCAGATAATAACATGGGTAAACTGCTTGAAGATTTTAACAGCTACAGGGAAAAGATGAATGAAAGGCTGTTATCAGCCGATAATAATAAAATTCTTAAGAGAATTTATAGTATCGATACTCTCACCTACGAGCCCGGGGCACTAAATACTGATACCAAGGAAATGCTGGGCCTTGTTGCCTCTATGGTTCTGCGGTGTGATGATTGTATAAAGTACCACCTTATAAAATGCCATGAGCTTGGCATTACTGAAGCGCAACTTATGGAAGTAATAGGAATAGCAAATTTGGTTGGAGGCACTATTGTAATTCCTCATACCAGGCGAGCCATTGAGTTTTGGGATGATCTCAATAATACAGAATAACAATCAGATAATCAAAAATTAAGAATGATACTCAGAACTGACAACTTAGTTAAAAAATACCGCCAGCGCACTGTGGTGAACAACGTTTCAGTTCAAGTGGAGCAGGGTGAGATAGTAGGTTTATTGGGGCCTAATGGTGCCGGGAAAACTACTTCTTTTTATATGATAGTTGGTCTTATTAAGCCCCTTTCCGGTCATGTTTATCTTGAAAATACTGATATTACTGACATACCCATGTATAAGCGTGCTCAACTGGGCATTGGATACCTGGCCCAGGAAGCTTCTGTTTTCAGGCAATTAAGTGTTGAGGATAATATTCTCGCCGTACTCGAATTTACCACTTTAAATAAACAACAACAGCGTGAAAAGCTGGAGAGTCTTATTGATGAATTTGGTTTGACGAATGTTCGTAAAAGTAAGGGAATTCAACTCTCAGGTGGTGAACGCAGAAGAACAGAAATAGCAAGAGCTCTTGCCGTAAACCCAAAATTCATTCTACTTGATGAACCATTTGCAGGTGTTGACCCTATTGCCGTTGAAGATATTCAGAATATTGTGTCAAAGTTAAAAGACAAGAATATTGGAATTCTAATAACTGACCATAACGTACATGAAACATTGAATATTACTGACAGGGCTTACCTCCTTTTTGAAGGCTCAGTATTAAGATCAGGTACTGCTGAAGAGTTGGCTAATGATGAAAGAGTTAGAGATGTATATCTCGGTAAAAACTTTGAATTAAGAAGATAATTTACTTTGACAATGAGATAACTCACATTGACAATTAGATTTTGATTAACCAGCTCAGATACCAACTCAGATACTAACCATTGACTTGACCAACTCCTTCATCTCTTCGGCTTTGTTGTCTTTGCCAATGCTGTGCATGTATTCCGCAGCTTGCATTAGCTTTCGGATATCAGGCCTGCTTACCGAATCATTATCCGTTAAATCTGAATAATAATTCAATGCAGCCTCCAAACCCTCTTCTAATACTATGCGGGTAATCTTTGATGTTGTCTGCAAATTTTCTTCACTGGTTAATATACGCTCAATTTGCCGCACCAGCTCATGGTTTGTAGAAATACTTGTATTATTTAGCACTATAATAGTATTTCCCTGCTCTATAAACCTGTGAAAATTGGTTCGTGAACCTTCCCAAATACCATTGTGGTATACAACCTTTGATCCGTTGCATTGTCTTAACCTAAAACCTAAACCATACGGTACTTCTTTGCCACCAGTGGTTACTGCAGGAGTAAATGCCATTTCAAGTAATTCCTTGTTGAATGGCGAATCATTATACAGTGCTCTGTCCCATTTCATCAAATCAGAGGTTGTTGAGCAGATACCCTTATCTCCAACCGGACCATTATGATGAGAGTCTTTTATTCGTATATAACCGTGCCTTAACGCCCTGAAACCGTCAATTTGCAGCCGCTGTATTGCAGTATCTGCTGTAGAATAAACAAATGTGCTGTTCATTTCCAATGGCCTGAATATGCGCCGCTGCAGGAATTCATTTAATGATAGACCTGTGATTCTTTCAACAACTGAAGCCAGCATCACATATCCGGTATTTGAATAATCGTAACGTGATCCTGGCCTGAAGTATAATGACAATTTATACCGCGCCATTAAATCAATTACATCTTCATTATCTGGTGCATAGTCCTTTTTCCAATACTTATCAAGAAGATACATGTAATTTGGCAGCCCTGAAATATGATGCAACAGGTGGTTAATAGTAATAGCAGGGTATGGAACTTCAGGAATGTATTTTACAAGTGAATCCTCAAAGCTTAATCTTCCGTCAGACTTAAGGAGCATGATAGCTGCAGCAGTAAACTGCTTACTAACTGAGGCCATTTGAAATATGGTTTCAGGCTTTACATGTTCTTTTTTTATTGGATCAGCATAGCCTACTGATTTACTGTAGATCTCGGTGCCTGACAGGGCAACCAAAACATTGCCACTAAAGCGGTAATGTGATGAAAACCTGGAAATGACTGAATCAATCTTATAGATAACATCTGATGCCAGTAGCTTTGTAAGACTATTGGTCTCCGCATCAGTTAATATTTCGTTTTCACTATAGTTTGCACTGGAGATACGTGATTCATAAGGGGCAAATCCAACAATCAGTAATGCTACAATTATAAGTCTTTTAATCAGTTCCATGATGTGGTTTTCGTGGTTTGATAATTTGTTCAAAGGTTGCCCCACAAAAATATAATTAAATGTACAAGTTTAACAGAAAAATGTAAAATAATTTACCTGTCACGTAAAATAATTGACATAAGTATATAAATGACCACTGCCAGCATAACCCCAAGCCAACCTAAAAAGAGCACCAAGGCCATACCAATAGAGATGTATATATATCGTATCTTATTCAAACTCAAGCTAAAACCCTTCGAAAACTTTATTGCGAATATGGGTATTTCAGACACAAGCAAATAACATGACAAAGGAATGATTGCCAGTTGCAGGTAAAAATTATTACCTAAAAATTGTGGCATTTTACCGGCAACAATGGTAAATGAAATTATTAAAAGTGCATTGGCAGGCGTTGGCAAACCAAGAAATGATACCGATTGGCGGGTATCAATATTAAATTTTGCGAGTCTCAATGCTGAGAAAGCTGCAATAAGCAAAGCCAAATATGGTAATAGAGCTGTAAAATCATTGGTTTCTGTAATCGGATGCTTCTCCATAAGTATAAACAAAAACAATGCAGGAGCAAGTCCAAAAGATATAACATCAGCCAGTGAGTCAAGCTCCTTGCCTATAATTGACTTTGCATTGAGCATTTTAGCTATAAAGCCATCCAGAAAATCCAAAACCGTTGCCAGAACAACCAATAAAGCTGCTGTTTGTATAAAACCTTTGAACAATAAAATTATCGCCAAAGAGCCACTTAACAGGTTAAGGATAGTTATAGTATTGGGAATATGCGACTTATAATTCATCAGGAAAATCTAATTGTATTTTCAAAGATAAGACATAAATCTATAGGTATTCCTATCATAAATTTTTTCTGTCAACCTTGCCCTGTTGATAAAAACAGATGGTTATTAGTTTATTTGTTTAACTTTACAAACACTTCATTGTTTATGTCTTATTGTTAAAAACCACAAACCAGTCAACATGGAAAGTACAAAAACTATTGAATCCCTAGGTTTTGTAATCAAAAAGGAAACCCTAAAACTACTCGAATCTGAGCATAAGTTCACAGAATTAATTCTTGAGGACCTTGATCCATATCCCGGTTTTTATGACCACTTTCACATTCCTGTAAATGAGGCTGAGAAAAAACCACGGTCAATATTTGCTATTATAAAGGACATGTCGTTTGAACAAATGGACGATGTAACCCGCATAACCAGTGCTATCAAAAAGAATTTTACCAAGAGGTTTGATGCTGTTATGGGGCGTCTTACTTTCCAAAATAACCTGGTTACCTGTGTAAGAATTTACATGGATGACTATTCATCCTTGCCACAGCTTATTGACTTATATAAGTTAAGTGGTATCTCATTTCTATCTTCTCGTCCGGTTAAGCCTTACAGTACCCTTATAAACATCAGGAAGTATATGGTTCTTGAACAAATTATTCCTACAATTTACCGCGATACTGAACTTAAGGACACCTATTATTTCATAGTTGAGAAATTTGTTAACTGGCCAAAGTTTGAAACCGTTACCATCAATGTCCGCAATAATAATAACCATAAAGTGTACGACGCTGCTCAGGCAGGATATTACAGCCGATATGGAATAGTGGAAATGGTGCGTATATATGACCAAAAGGCAACACTTGACAACCTGCTTTTCCTTAAGGAAAAGTATGAAATTGAAATTGAACGCTCACTTTACCAATTATCTTAAAAATAGAGGATTCTGCTTTAATATTATGACTGCTGAAGAATTTACCAAACTGCCATCCAATAGGAAGGTTAATATGGTATTAGCCGATGGAAGGGAATTGCTTGATAGAATTTACATGTATTTTGTAGTCAAGCTTTACTTTTTTGAAGGACTATATATCGAAATATGGTACCAACAAATAAGCAACAGAATTGACAGAGTTATTGTAGTTAATCCTGAAGATGTTTTGCACCTGTACGAAAGCCAGATCAACATTTCCGACATTTTTAATTCCTAATGAACTAAAACCTCCGTTTATGTTTCACCATTATCCTGTGGTCCGATAAAATCCGACTTAAAAAATCAGAATACCATACTGCATATTGCTCATAGCTTATTGTCCATTTTCCTGAACCAAACTGCATCTTAATCGCACCCCTTGGGTGATTAAAATATACCTATTTTTGCGGGTAAATCAGTAACATAATGTTTGAGCCTATTCCTATAACCAACTATAACTATTCCCTGCCTGACAATAAAATTGCAAAGTTTCCTCTTGAGAAACGTGATGAAACCAAACTGCTGGTAATGTGTGATGGAAGCATCACTGATACGGGTTTTAATAAATTGTCTGATTTTGTACCTTCTACCAGCTTTCTTGTATTTAATAATACCCGTGTTATCAAAGCACGGCTCGTTTTCCATAAGTCAGAAGGCGCCCGCATAGAAATCTTCTGTTTAAACGAAGAGGATGCAGGTGAGGGTTATGCAATATGGAAATGTTATATCGGGAATGCGGAAAAGTGGAAAAACAATGATCTTTACCTCGAAGATCCAAATAGCACTATTATTTTATCTGCAAGCAAAGAGAATGTTGAAGGCAACACTTACATAGTGAAATTTAAGTGGAATTCAGTAATGAGCTTTGAAGAAGTCCTCGAAATATTCGGGAATGTGCCTTTGCCCCCTTACTTAAACCGTGAGCCAGTAGCCGATGACCGTGAGAGATACCAAACCATTTATGCCAGGCACGATGGCTCAGTTGCAGCACCAACTGCAGGGCTACATTTTACTGATCAGGTATTTGAAGACCTTCAGAAAAAAGAGTGCTCCTTTAACTATCTTACCCTACATGTGGGAGCAGGCACTTTTAAGCCTGTTACTGCCAACAATGCATTAGATCATTCTATGCACGAAGAAAAAGTGATTCTCAACCGTGATATGCTGTTACGGCTAATCCAGAACTTCCAGAACACTATTATCTCAGTTGGTACAACTTCTATGCGCTCCCTTGAAAGTATTTATTGGCTGGGACTTCAAATTATACAAGGCGTTCACAACACTCAACCCCCATCTGCCGCTTTTAATATCGATCAGTGGTATCCATACCAGGCAAAAGGTAATCTCTCTTCTATTGAAGCTTTAAGTGCGGTTTACGATTATATGAAGCTGCACAACTTAAAAGAGATGAGTGGGTATACCCGAATTATGATTATTCCAGGTTATAAGTTCAGGATATGTGATGCACTGATTACAAATTTTCACCAGCCTCAAAGCACCTTGCTACTGCTTGTTGCAGCTTTCACCGGCAGCAACTGGAGAAAAGCATATGACCATGCACTGGCAAATGAATACCGTTTCTTGAGTTATGGTGATAGTTGCCTGTTTTTTAACCAATACAAACATGACTGCTGAATCTAAAGGTAAAGGCACTGAACTATCGATGGTTAATGCTTATGAGCACTCTAAAGTTACAGGTATTGTAATGGCCGGAGGCAAAAGCTTGCGTATGGGTGTTGATAAAGGCCTTATGATATATCAAGGCAAACAAATGGTGACATTTAGTATCGATATTCTCTCCGCATTCTGTTCCCGTGTTATTATCAGCACTTCGAATCCTGATTATAAAGTATTTAATCTGGAAACAATCCCTGATATTGATCCTGGGTCAGGTCCTTTGGGAGGCTTATACTCATGTCTCGCTCAGAGTACTACAGAAATAAACGTATGCCTTCCCTGCGATCTGCCTTTTATGAAACATCACATTATAGAGCAGTTGCTCGAAGCCTTTGATGGCTCAAAGTGCGTTGTTCCGCTTACTCCATTGCCTGAGCCATTGGTAGCTGTGTATCCTTTATCCGTACTGCCTGTTTTAAGTGAGCTTGTTGAAAAGAAAATCTATAGAATGACGGAAATATTTAAGCATGTTCCGGTTAAGTACCTTACATTAAAGGAGTTTAAAGGGACAGATAACCAGCTGTGCTTTGCCAATATTAACTCCCAGGGTGATTTCACATCCATCAATGAGAATAATTTAAGGTGAACATACCCTTTAACCAATAGAATACTTAATTTTGATCCATCTTTTCATGAATTATGGCTGAAACCATCACCAGCAAAAAAAATAAGAACCAGCAGCCTCCTGTTGAAATGTCATTCTGGGATCACCTCGATGCATTACGCGGGCATCTGTTCCGCTCTGCAATTGCTATTGTTGGCTTTGCCATTTTAGCTTTTTTAAACAGGGCACTCATTTTTGACGATATTATACTTGCACCTAAAGAGCCTGACTTCATTACAAACCGCCTCCTTTGCCAACTGGGTAAGTGGCTTGATGTTAGCAGCCTTTGCATGGATCAGTATCATATAGATATCATCAACCTTAATTTATCAGGACAGTTTTCAACCCATATGTCCACTAGTTTCTTTGCCGGTTTTATGCTTGCATTTCCTTATATTATATGGGAAATTTGGCGTTTTCTTCGCCCTGCTTTATATGAACAGGAGAAGAAACACTCAAGAGGAGCTGTCTTTGCCATGTCGATGTTATTTTTCATGGGTGTTTTTTTTAGTTATTTCCTTATTGTTCCCCTTACACTTAACTTCTTTGGCTCCTACAGTATAAGTAACATGGTGACTAACCAAATTTCACTTGCCTCATATATTAGCACCATTGTGTCAGTAACATTTTCAGTAGGCGTAGTATTTGAGCTTCCTGTATTCGTGTATTTCCTCACTAAAGTAGGCATCCTCACTCCCGAGTTCCTCAAGCGAAACCGTAAATACATGTATGTCATTATACTAACTGTATCAGCAATCATCACACCACCTGACATCTTCAGCCAGGTGCTTGTATCTATACCACTGGCAGCATTATATGAAGTAAGTATCTTTGTATCCGCAAGGATAGCTGCCAATCAGCTTAAAGCTGAATCAGCCTGATTAATGGTTGAATTAGCCTGATCACTTTTTCTTTTTTGTAACCTTTACATATTTTATGCGTCAAAAGCATAAAACCACGAAACATGAAAGAAAACAGGTTATACCGTATTGTAAACGGTAAAGTTATCGGGGGAGTTGCCGGGGGACTGGCAGAGTTCTTTGGAATTGATCCCACTATTATTCGCATTGTCTTTATTTTGCTCACAATTATGGGTGGTGGCGGTTTGCTAATCTACATCATCCTATGGATTGTTGTTCCGGTAAGGTACAATGTTTACAATCCATACGCCAATACTTATAAACGGCCAGAAACATTTGGTGACACAAGCGCAGGTGTAGGTGAAACATACACAGGTTTTGAAACCGGCACGCCAACATTTGATACCGTTGAACCAACATCAGCCAACAAGATGGATGGAAGTCTCATTGCAGGACTTATTATGATCCTGATAGGAGGTTTTTTTCTCTTTGAACGTTTCATTCCTAACATACGCTTTGGTGACTTTTGGCCATTACTTTTAGTATTAATAGGTGTATTGATGATATTTAGAGGTTTTCCGCTCTCTAAAAAAAGAGATGAGCCGGTAAACACTATCAATGAAAATGACAAGCAAACCAACAACGATTTAAACCTTTAGACATGAGCTACAAAAAACTGTTTTGGGGAATACTGCTGGTAATAATCGGCACCCTGTTTATCCTTAAAAACATGGGATGGATCTATTTTGACTGGTGGACAGTATTACGTCTATGGCCACTGGTGTTGATCCTTTGGGGTATTTCAATAATACCCGTGCAAAGTTATATAAAAGTTATTCTATCTCTGGTAGCCATTGCCCTGGCATTCGTGCTGGTATCTAAGTTTGATAACCGTGAAAGGCCAAACTTCAACTGGAACAACAATCATCACAACTGGAGTTATGATTATGATAATTCAGATGAGGATACAACATACTCTGACAATGTCCAGGAATTGTTCCAATCCTATGATTCTACAGTAACCAGTGCATCCCTTCGCTTTCAGGCAGCAGCCGGTGATTTCAGATTATCTGACTCACTTTTGAGCGATAAGCTACTCTTGTTCAGAAAAAAAGGCAATCTGGGAAATTACAGTATGGAATCAAACGATGATGGCGGCAACCGAAATATTGAACTATCAATAGAAGAATCAAATGTAAAATTTAACAACAAGGGCAATATGGTTCAACTATATCTAAACCCCGAACCAACATGGGATTTTAAATTTGATATTGGGGCTGCAAATATCAACTTCGACCTTAGTAAATTTAAAACAAATAAAGTTGAAGTTGACGGCGGTGCCTCTTCCATTAATTTGCGTCTGGGCAGCCTGGCTGAACTCTCAAGAGTTAACATAAATGCAGGTGCTGCGTCTATTACTATTGACGTGCCTGAAGATGCCGGCGTTGAAGTAGAAACCGAAACTGTACTCACCAGCAGAAATTTTGTGGGATTCAAGAAACTATCAAAAGGGCATTACAGAACAGACAATTTCGATGCCGCCACATCAAAAATATATATTGAAGTTGATGCAGGCGTATCAAGTTTAAATGTGAACCGATATTAGTAGTGACAGGTCGTGACCTGTCAATCACTGATGCTTGAACCATTCTGATACAGGTCGTGACCTGTCAATCAAAAAAGGCCTGTCAATTGATAAAATTGGCAGGCCTTTATTTTTTTGAACCCCTTGAATTCCTTGAACTCCTTGAACTCCTTGAACCATCTTGAACAATCTTGAACAACCTTGAACAATCTTGAACCATCTTGAACAATCTTGAACCAAATTGTTTATGGTGTAAACGTACACTCCTTCTCCAGAAACCGACTGAATATGCTGCATATCTCATCAGGAGCCTCAGCGTGCACCCAATGTCCAACATTTTCTATTGTTTCAATTTCGGCATTTGGGAAGAGCTTTTTGATTATCGGCTCGTGTGATTCAAGTATATAATCTGATCGGCCACCTTTTATAAATAGCACCGGTTTATCATACACTGAGTCGATATCAATTCCTGCAAACACATGATCCATATTGCTGCTTATAGCGCTCAGGTTCAGGCGCCAGTCGAAATTGTTTCTTGTTTTGCGGTGAAGATTCTTTAATATGAACAACCGGGTAGCCTTATTAGGAATAGTGGGGCTTAGCAGATCTGAGACCTCCTCACGTGAATGAACGGCATCAAAGTCAATTGACATCATTGTGCTGATAATATCAAAGTGAGCATCTCTGTCAGGGTACTTAACCGGACTTATATCTACAATCACCAGTTTGCTAACAAGTTCGGGATACTCAAGTGCAAGCCACATTGCAACCTTTCCTCCCATGGAATGGCCAATAATTACAGGGTTCTGCAACTTATGCTCTTCAATAAACTCATGCAAGTCGTCGGCCATTGCAGGATAATTGAAAGTAGGACTGTGCGGTGAATGCCCGTGATTGCGGAGATCGGGAAGGTAAACTGAAAACTTCTCTGCCAGCCTCTTACCATGTGAAACCCAGTTGTCAGACAACCCAAATAACCCGTGAAGTATTATTACAGGATCCCCAGTTCCAAAATGCCGGTAAAATAATTTCATGTTTACTATTTTCAAATGAATCCATAACTAAATCTTCAAATGATTCCAAACTAAATCTTCACGGATGAAAATAAAAAATCATCCAAACATTTATCAAACTTCCAGTTCCTTCAAATATAACTGTATAGTTTTTTCCAAACCGTAATACAATGCATCGGCAATCAGCGCATGCCCTATTGAAACTTCAAGCAACCCTTCTATCTGTGATGCAAAATACCTTAGATTATCAAGATTCAGATCATGCCCGGCATTAATACCTAATCCTGCTTCCCGTGCTGCACGTGCTGCCGATACATACGGAGCAATCGCCTCTTCCCTGCCTCGCCTGTAATTAGTAGCGTAACTTTCAGTGTACAACTCAATACGGTCAGTACCTGTATAGGCAGCTGCTTCAGCCATTGCGGGATCAGCATCTACAAAAATTGAGGTTCTGATATTATACTTATGCAGTTCACTTATTATATCGATAAGATGATTCTTGTATTTTATTGTGTCCCAACCTGCATTTGAAGTAATTGCATCAACAGCATCGGGTACAAGCGTAACCTGTGCAGGCTTAATTGCCAGTACCAGATCCATAAACTTTGATTCAGGGTTACCCTCTATATTGAATTCTGTTGTTAAAACAGGCTTTAACTCATACACGTCGCGGTATCTTATATGCCGCTCATCAGGTCGTGGATGCACAGTAATACCCTGGGCTCCAAACTTCTCACAATCAATGGCCGCCTTCACAACATCAGGCAGATTGCCTCCACGGGCATTACGCAATGTGGCTATTTTATTGATATTTACACTTAGTTTTGTCATGTTGGTCACTTTGAAGATACAAAGTTATGAAATATTAGTGGTTAGGGTTATAGTGGTATAGTGGTTAGGGGTACAGGGTTTGGGGATTTGTGTTAAGGGATTGATCAAATATCTCTTTAAGCTGAAACTGATAACCATTTTCGATTACTTTTGTTGAAGTACTGTAGTAAACGATGTACCCCAATGATAGCCAAAGATTTAATCAGTGACACAATAATGCCTCTGCAGACTTCCGATACCGGAATCACAGCCCTTAATTGGATGGAGGAATTTAAGGTATCACATTTGCCAATAGTGAATAATTTCGAATTCCTTGGATTAATTTCCGAAACCGATATTTATGAATTGAACAACTATGATGAGCCTTTGGGAAACCATGCTTTGTCATTGAATAGCCCCACAGTGAACGAAGGACAGCATGTTTATGACATCATTAGGCAGGTACATGAACAGAAGTTAACTCTTATTCCTGTAGTGGATGAGAAAAACCATTACCTGGGCTCAATAACACTGCAATGCCTTACTAAATACTTTGCGCGCCTGGCTGCTGTTGATAACCCGGGGGGTATAATTGTTCTTGAGATGGGAATACATGATTTCCTGCTTAGTGAAATTGCCAGAATAGTGGAATCAAATGATACAGTCATTCTTAGCTTGTATGTCATGACCCTGCCCGATTCAACAAAAATGCAGGTAACCATTAAAGTAAACCGCATGGATATTGCTCCATTGATAGCTACTTTCAACAGGTACAATTACAACATTAAGGCTTCCTTCTTTGAAACTGACTTCGATCAATCACTTCACGACAGGTACGACTCATTGATGAGATTCCTTGATATTTAATTAAGAAACACTGATCTTTGACTGCGGAATTAGTTACTTAATCCATGAAGGATTGATTAATACACAAACTGAATTCGATTGGATTACTATAAACCTATGCAGCGTTTGTACCAATTAGCTTGCAAACCAAACCTCCTTTACCTTGCACTGGTAGTTGTAGCAGCATCCTTGTGCTGTAATAAACCATTGTACGGTTTATGCCAGTATAGGGATTCTGCAGTGCAAACTAAACTGCTTGTTGCGGAAATTGTAGTTAAAGGAAACAAGCACACCAGTGAGTCAATAATACTAAGAGAGATTCCGTTCCACAAGGGTGATACCCTTGATTTTACAGAAGTAACCAACCTGATAAATGTTTCGAGTCAGAATATTCTTAAAACATCGCTATTCCATACAGCAACTATGGCTTATGAAACCGATGAAGGTGAAATTGCATTCACTGTTTATGTCACTGAACGCTGGTATTGGTGGGTATGGCCTTTGATTGAAATCCCCGACAGGAACTTTAACGACTGGTGGCAACATAGGGATCTTTCACGCTTATCAGCCGGATTACATTACCAGCACGAGAATGTGAGAGGGAAAATGGAGAAACTGAACATCAAAGCACTTGGCGGTTATAGAACTCACCTTGAGGGAAGTTACGATTGGCCTTATATCAACCTGAAGAAATCAATGGGACTAGGCATTTTTGCATCATACACCTCCCAACACGAGGTAAATTATGAAACAGTTGATAATAAGCAAGTTTTTTATGAGGGGAAGGAGATTATGCTTCAGTCCTTTGTGATGGCTGCAAACCTCAAGTATCGGCCCGGCACTCATTTAACCCATTCACTTACCCTGCAATACTGGCAACCACGGTTTAATGATAGCATACGATTCCTTAACCCGGAGTACCTGATTACTACGAGTAATCCCCAACTGACCGGTGTAACCTATTTGCTTAAAGCCGACTATCGAGATAACCGTTATTATCCATTGAATGGATTCTACGCTGAAACTGAAGCCGGTTATCTTGCTGATGTAAACCAACAGTACAATCAACGCAGCATACGCACATCACTAAGGGGTTATCTTCCTCTAACCAATCAACTTTATGCAGCTTCTGAATTTACTTTTCGGTTCACCGCACCCCGCATCAAACCTTATTATCTGCAAAATGCTCTGGGCTACAACCGTGAATTTATTAGAGGCTATGAATATTTAGTGATTGAAGCGCCCCATTACTGGATATTTAAATCGCATCTTAAATACGCGGCAGTCCCCTTAAAGATTTTTAAAGTCCCCTTCATTTGTTCAGAGAAGATTAATACTATTCCCCTGAGCATTTATGCAGGTCCTCATTTTGATACAGGAAAAGCTTTCCCCGAGCTTGAGAATTCAACCAATTCGCTTCAGGGCAAACTGCTTATGGGATATGGTGCAGGAATTGATCTGGTGACTTATTACGACAAAGTATTCAGGTTTGAATACACCTTCAGGCATAATGGACAATCAGGAATTTTTATCCATTTTATGGCAATGATATAGGTATCTAACCAATCTTGTAAAAGAACTGGTTATTACATCAAGTGTTCCTTTAGTGCTAGTTTATTACTCGTAACCAAACCGCTTCAACTGTTGTGAATCATCACGCCAATCCTTACTTACCTTAACACGCAACTCAAGGTACACACGCTGTTGTATAAACTCTTCAATATCCTTTCGGGCAGCCATACCAAGCCCTTTAATTGACTTTCCCTGATGACCGAGAATAATGGCTTTTTGCGATTCACGACTAACATAGATCGTGGAAGTGATATGCGTTATATTCTCTTTTTCCTTATACTCATCAACCGATACCTCCGCTGAGTATGGAATTTCCTGTTTGTAATACAATAGTATCTTTTCCCGTATTATTTCTGAAACAAAGAAACGCATCGACTTATCAGTCAACTCATCTTTTGGATAATATGGTGGTGAAGCCGGCAGTTTTTCAAGCAATGTATCAAACACCCTGTCGATGTTGAACTTATGAAGGGCTGAAACCGGGATTACCACGGCACCCGGTATTTTCTCTTCCCACATTTTAACCTGCTCAAGTGCTTCTTCCTGTGTTTGTAAATCAACTTTATTTACCACAATTATCACCGGCTTACCTGAACCATTCAGCTTTGCAATATACTCGTCCTGCAACTGATCCTCTGATTTTTCAGTCACCAGTAGGAATATATCAGCATCTTCAAGTGCTGAATGTACAAATTTCATCATCGATTCATGAAGCTTGTAATGCGGTTTTACTATTCCGGGTGTATCAGAATACACTATCTGAAAGTCATCACCATTCACAATACCCATTATCCGGTGCCGGGTTGTTTGTGCTTTTGAAGTAATAATTGACAACTTCTCGCCTACTAAAGCGTTCATTAAGGTAGACTTACCTGCATTGGGTAGTCCAATTATATTGACAAAACCTGACTTATGTTCCATTGTTTAAAAAAATAATGTAAAAAATTGCACAGCAAAGGAACAAAATATTATCTTTGCAGTCTCAAATTAACAAACAGAAATCAAAACATACTGCGGGGTGGAGCAGAGGTAGCTCGTTGGGCTCATAACCCAAAGGTCGTAGGTTCGAATCCTGCCCCCGCTACTAATAGAAAACGAAAGCCTTGTTTTTCAAGGCTTTCGTTGTTCTTATGAATATCATAGAAGTAAAATTATGTCAAATATTGTTGCTATTGTAGGCCGTCCAAATGTTGGAAAGTCTACCCTGTTTAACAGGCTAACAGGTGAAAGAAGTGCTATTGTTGATCCCACTTCAGGTGTTACCCGCGATCGGCATTATGGATTGTCCGACTGGAACGGATATGATTTTTCAGTTATTGACACCGGTGGTGTTGTTGTTGGAAGTGATGATGTTTTTGAAGAAGCAATACGCCGGCAGGCTGAACTCGCCATTGAAGAAGCTGATGTTATTATCTTCATGGTTGACGCTAAAGAAGGTCTATCACCCCTTGATGAAGAAGTTGCTCTGATGCTCAGGCGCTCAACGAGGAAGATAATTCTTGTTGCCAACAAGGTGGATAACGCATACCGTTCAGCCGAAACCGGTGAATTCTATGCCCTGGGTTACGAAAATATAATCGAGATTTCTGCTATCAACGGTAGTGGAACTGGCGAAATGCTTGATGAACTTGTTAAAGAATTCCAAAATAAGACTATCGAGGAACTACCTGATCTGCCAAAGATTGCTTTCGTTGGAAGACCCAATGTTGGCAAATCCTCAATGATTAATGCTCTTCTTGGCGATGAACGCAACATAGTTACCCCTATTCCGGGAACTACCCGCGACTCAATATATACACGGTTTAACAGTTTTGGCTTTGATTTCTTCCTCGTTGATACTGCCGGACTTCGTAAAAAAGGCAAAGTAACTGACAATATTGAATTCTATTCAGTGATGCGGTCAGTAAGGGCTATTGAGAACTGTGATGTTTGCGTACTGATGCTTGATGCAACGCAGGGTATAGAGAGCCAGGACCTTAATATTTTCGGACTTGCCCATAAAAACCATAAAGGAATTGTGGTTGTAGTCAATAAATGGGACCTCGTTGAAAAAGAAACCAACACCCACAAAGATTATGAGGAACTGATACGTAAGCGACTGTCTCCTTTCACTGATATTCCAATTATCTTCACCTCAGTAATTACCAAGCAACGTATCCATAAAACACTTGAAACTGCAAGGCAGGTATTTGAGAACCGCACCAAGTCGATACCAACTCATAAGTTGATGGATATCATGATGCCTATTATAAATGCGAATCCGCCTCCTGCAGTAAAAGGTAAATACGTAAAAATCAAGTACATTACCCAATTAAAGCTGGCGTACCCTGCTTTTGTTTTCTTTTGTAACATGCCTCAATACGTAACTGATTCCTACAAACGTTTTATTGAAAACAGGTTAAGAGAGCAATTTGATTTTACCGGTGTTTCCATTTTGATCTATTTCAGGCAGAAATAGTTGCCTGCAATAGGCTTGAAGATATTGTAAGAAGATTTTAAGTATTATGTCAGAAGTCAGGATTGATAAGTATTTATGGTCGGTTAGAATCTATAAAACCCGAAACATTGCCATTGATGCCTGTAAAGCCGGTAAGGTGAAAATCGAAGGACATTCGGTGAAGCCTTCCAGGGTCATCAAAGAAGGTGATGTCATTGACCTGTCAATCGGCCCTTTAAACAGAAAAATAAAAGTAAAGTCACTACTCCACAACAGAGTATCGGCAAAACTGGTACCCGATTATCTTGAAGACCTTACTCCACCCGAAGAATACGAACGCATTCAATTAATGAACGAATTCAATGCTGAATGGCGCGACAGGGGATTAGGCAGGCCCACCAAAAAAGACAGAAGGTTTATAGATAAGCTTAAAGGTGATCACGAAGAGAGTTGAGAATTCTAATCAACAACCAACACCAACCCCTTCAGGTATTCGCCTTCAGAATGATATATGTTTACCGGATGATCAGCAGAATGACCTAAATGGTGTATTATTCTGGCATTCCTTTTAGCCAGCAATGCCGATGACATAACTACAGATGTGAATTGTTCCTTGCTAATGGCCTGTGAACAACTGAACGTAAAAAGTAAACCTCCCGGTTTTATCTTGCTGAGTGCAGTAGCATTTATAAACCTGTAACCCTGAAGTGCCTTATGGCGATCGGCCTGTCGTTTAGCAAAAGCTGGAGGATCAAGTACTATAATGTCAAAATCACTATCCATGGCAGGAAGCCATAGCTTTGCATCATTAACTACACTTTCATGAGAGCCATTATAGCCGGTATTTAGCGTCAGGTTTTTTTCAAGAGCCTCAATTGCTTTGCGCGATGAATCAAGCGAAGTTACATGTGAAGCCCCTGCAGCCAGTGCATAAATACTGAACCCCCCTGTATAACAAAATGCATTCAGCACTTTCTTGCCACCTGAATACCTTGCCAGCAATGACCTGTTTTCACGCTGATCGAGAAAAAAGCCCGTCTTCTGTCCTTCAATGAAATCAATATAAAAACTGTGGCCGTTTTCCTTAACAATAAGCTCGGTTACACTTCCATAAAGGAAAGAATCACCATCAGAATACGTACCTGATTTAGCGAGTGCTTCTTTACTCTTATCATAAACGGCTAGCAGTTCCTTACCATAAAGCTTTATCAGGGCATCGCACACAGCCTGTTTAGCGAGATGCATTCCCATACTATGGGCCTGGATAACCGCCACACCATTATAGTAATCAATAACAAGTCCGGGCAATCCGTCAGCCTCACTAAAAACCAGTCGGTAGCAATTACTTTGCGGATCAGAAACAAAACCGAGGTTCCTGCGTAACTCCCATGCCTTATTGATCTTATAAAACCATAAATCAGCCGGGGGTTTTTGAGGTCCAAACCAATATACTTTTACGGCTATAGAACCAGACGATGCATGCCCCGATGCCAGGTAATTTCTCTTAAAATCAACTACCTCCACATCATCACCTTCAACCACCTTTCCCTCTACACTATCAATTGCTCCAGAGAATATCCACGGATGGTAACGTAATACCGACTCCTCTCTTCCCTTCTCAAGTATAATCCTGGATTTTGCTGTCATGTTGCAAAGATATCTGATTTTTTTTCTTTTTCGGGTTGACAGTCACTTCGTTTTGAAGTTTCATTTTGGATTCATTGAATTTAACCTTGTATCAACCTTGTACCAACCATATTTCAACCTTATATACACCTTGTATATTATACATTGTTGGATTAATGTTCATACTTGTTTAATACATTGTAAATCTTAATGAATCTTATATTTTTATTCATTAAAAATTTCAAAAAACTGTCCTTTTTTTTCCTTTAAGAAACTCGGATGAATTAGAAGTAGGACTCCTCAACTACCTTTAATACATTATTCACTACAATGCTAATATGCTTTTTCTTCCATTTCTTTACATTAACTCTTTCTAAATACATTTGTGTATAATATAAATATAACGCCAGACGTTGTAGGTAATCCTGTGATGACATACAGTTATTTTAAAAAGAAATAGAATGTACAATATTCGCGATTTGCATATAGAAAACGAATTACTTCCTCTGCTGGATTTCACCTCAAATGAATTCTCACGAAATGTGTTGCTTGAGTTACTAAATCAACCTCTTGATTCAGTGGAAGAGATTTTTCAAAGGCAGATAGTTATTAAGGGATTTATTGCTAATTATGAAATTTTAAAAAACTATACCTATTCCCGTAGAGAGTTGATGGAGATTCTATTGTTTCTGAAGCAATCAAATTTTAGTGAAACTCACAAAAGAAATCAGAGATTGCAGCTTTTATTTTCAGAGCAAAACAGACACAGACAAGCCAGCAATTTGATTCAGGTAGTACTGTTTCTGAATAGGCTGCAATCATATTATATTTCCAGATTAAACTTAACAACCTTCCCTGAGGATTATAAAAAAGACTTAATCAAGATTAGTGATTTTCTTACAGGCTTAGAGCTACCAAAATATGAATTATTAATTAGAGAACAAAAATTCAAAGTCAAACATATTGTTGAACTAACCAGGTTATATGCAAAACCCATATTAAACGGAGAATTTGAAGATTTCTGGAAAGCTCTTTTTACGTTTGAAGCCTATCTTTCAATTAGTTTAGGGATTGTTAAACATAAATGGGAATTCCCAACTTTTTCAAAGACTGAATTTACACTGGTTGATTTTTATCATCCGATGTTGGTGAAGCCTGTTGTAAATAGTTTTACCACAAAAAGTAATGTAGTTTTAATAACTGGTCCCAATATGTCAGGAAAGTCAACATTCCTGAAGGCAGTGGGTCTTTGCGTTTATCTTGCTCACATTGGATTGGGAGTGCCAGCCAGAAAGGCTAACATATTTTTTACTGATTCAATTTCTATATCGATCAATCTTAATGATGATATTCTGAGCGGTCTTAGCCACTTTATGACAGAAGTCATAAACCTAAAAAAGGTAATTACCGAAGCCAGTGAGAATAAACATTGTTTCGCGGCATTTGATGAGTTATTCAGAGGTACCAACAATGAAGACGCAGTAGAAATAAGTGCAACGACTATAAAAGGATTGACAAAGTTTAGAAATTCAATATTTTTTATCTCAACGCACCTTCAGGAACTGAAAGAACTATATGAAGTTAAAGAGCAAAAAATTTCTACCTTTTACATAGACTGTGAATTGAAGGATAATAATCCAATATTTACTTATGAAGTAAAAGAAGGATGGTCCAACCTTAAAGTTGGACGAATATTATTTGAAAAAGAAGGTTTAAACAGATTGTTAAATTGAGTCAGGTATAGAGCCTTGTTGATTTAACCATCCTTTGAACGCGGATCTTTATTTCTTCACAAACCTCTGAGTGCTTACACCAAGCTTAGTAGTTACTTTACAAAAATAGATTCCGGGCTCAAGCATACTGATATCGATTGCATTTCCTCTGAACGTGGCTGAAACACTTTGACCGTTAATTGCGAATATATCGGCTCCGGTGATCTTCTCATCTGCCTGAATAAACAGTACCTCACCTGCCGGATTAGGATAAATTCTGAAGGATTGTTTGTCCACATGTGGCACGCTTATGATTACTGAGCTTAGGTACTGGAATTGATTGGATTCACCATCCATTGACAAGATCGCTACTTCACCAAAGGAGCTGGTAAACCAGCGGTACATAGTTTGTTGAAAGGTTTCAGTTCTGGAAAATTCCCAACCGTTTACCATATCCCATGTGAAGGTTGAATCAACGTGATTTGATACTTCATTCACTCGCAATGCAGGATAGGTTCCTACAGGTGTTATGATTGTGCCGCTGCCATCAACATTCATGTTTAGTGTAATATTTGATACGATCCTTGAAGAATCAATGAGTATACCGGCTACCCTGATTGAAGTATATCTTTCGCCTGTGGTAGCTGCGTTTGACTGGTCACCGTAGTTTAAAGGGAGCGGCAGCGTGTTAGGGTCAGGATCATAGGTTTGAGTTGAGCGAAATGTATATTCCGGTGAACCGAAATAAAGATTCCATCCAATAGCATACATCCCGTCGGTAGCAGAATTCCAGAATATGTAATTGGAGAAATTCCCGTTGATGTCAAAGATGGTTCTCCCTTCGGCAAGATTTGCACCGGGGAACATCTCAAAGCCCGGCACCTGCGTTGGGTTTAGATAGTCGACAGTGTCACTCATCTGAGGGACCACAGTGCTGAAATCCCATGTTTGGTTAAGGCCTGAGCCTCCGGGATTAGTCACATTGATAGTATCAATGTCGCGCATAATTGCCATTCCTGGCACCGGCATATCATCGTGGGTGATGGTTATTTGTGCTGGAGCAATAAATCCACATTGTAGCACAAAGAGAATAAATAACCATTGAAAAGTTCTTGAAAAAGTATAGGTTTTTTCCATAGCTTGTATATTTGAATGATGAGTGTATTAAAAAGAAACAATCTTTAATTAATTAAGTTACATTGCACTGTATTTGCCTTAATTTTATGCCATAAACATTAAAAGCATGAAGAGTTTAAATTTGAATATGCAGTTGGTTCTGCTTCTGATGGTTACATCATGGCAATCAACTGCACAGGAAATAACACGTCAGTTCTCAGGTTGGAAGGAAACAGGGAATGCTGTTGAAATATCAGTCAATGACGGAAAGTATATTATTCAGCCGATGAACGAAAAGGTAGTTCATGTTACTTTTTACCCCACGGGAAAAGAGCTGAAAAATTTCTCATACGCTGCTGCGATAAGTCCTGATAAATCTAATATTCCTGTTACAACTGAAACTGCCACGCAAATCATTATTGATTCAAAAGGGATTGATGTGCTGATAGAAAAACAGCCTTTCAAGATTAGTTATTCATTGAATGGGAAACCACTGTTGGCTGAAGGCAATGGGTACCATGAAGCCGATAGTAGCTGGATGCTTAATTTCAGTATAACAAATGATGAAGTGCTTTACGGAGGCGGTGCCCGGGTATTGGGAATGAATAGACGGGGTAACAGGCTTATGCTCTATAACAGGGCGCATTATGGGTATGAAACCCGATCAGAATTGATGAATTATACGTTGCCTCTCACCCTCTCTTCCAATGGTTATGCAGTTCTCTTTGATAATGCAGGACTTGGGTATCTTGATCTTGATAGTAAGAAAACCAATACTCTTTCATACGAAAGCCACAGCGGCACACCAAATTACTATGTTATAGCCGGTGCTGACTGGTTTGACCTTGTAAGTCAGTACACAATGTTAACAGGCCGGCAGCCATTACCTCCGAGGTGGGCTTTTGGAAATTTCAGCAGTAGGTTTGGTTATCATACACAGAAAGAAACGGAAGAGACTGTTGAGCTGTATTTCAAAGAAAACATTCCGGTTGATGCTGTGATCATTGATATTTACTGGTTTGGTAAAGAGATCAAGGGAGAGATGGGTAACCTGGCATGGTATACTGACAGTTTCCCATCGCCTGATAAGATGATAAAAAAGTTTGAAAAGAAAGGAGTAAAAACAATACTTGTTACTGAGCCTTTTATTCTAACAACCTCAAAGAGATGGGATGAAGCCGTTCAGAAGGATGTGCTGGCCAAAAATGCTGAAGGCAAACCATATACCTACGACTTTTACTTCGGCAATACAGGCCTCGTGGATCTTTATAAGCCTGAGGCAAGGGAATGGTTCTGGAATATCTATAAAGAGCTTACCCTGCAAGGCATCGCAGGTTGGTGGGGTGATCTGGGAGAGCCTGAAGTACATCCTGCTGATATACAACATGCCGTAGGTACAGGTAATGATATCCACAATGCATATGGACATGAATGGGCAAAACTTATATATGAAGGTTACCAAAAAGATTTTCCCGATGTAAGGCCATTTATACTGATGCGCGCTGGTTATGCAGGTTCGCAGAGATATGGAATGATACCCTGGTCGGGTGATGTTAACCGGAGTTGGGGTGGGTTAGTACCACAACCTGAAATTGCACTTCAAATGGGGATGCAGGGATTAGGGTACATGCATTCCGACCTTGGCGGTTTTGCAGGAGGCGACAGTATTGATGATGAACTGTATGTACGTTGGCTACAATATGGTGTGTTTCAGCCAATATTCCGCCCTCATGCCCAGGAACACATCCCCGCAGAGCCTGTATTCCAGGCTTACAGGACAAAAATGTTCGCCACACAAGCCATTGACCTACGCTACAGGATGCTGCCATACAATTATTCACTCGCTCACGTTAACAGTACCAAAGGATATCCGCTCATGAGGCCGCTGTTCTTTTACGAGGGAAACAACCATCAATTACTAACCTATGATTCAGCATACATGTGGGGCGATGCATTCCTCGTATCGCCGGTAAAAGAACCGGGTATCATGTATCAGGAGATATATCTGCCTGAAGGAAACAACTGGATTGACTTTAACACCAACCAAACATATCAGGGCGGGAATACTATCAATTATCCTGTTTCTCCAAATTACATACCGGTTTTTGTTAAGGGCGGTTCGTTCATTCCATTGAGCATGGTTGTTGGTAACACAAGCACCTATTCACTGGAAGAATTCGAGATGCATTTTTACGCTGATACCAATGTTAGAAGTTCAACGTATGAGTTATATAATGACGATGGAATAACCCCTGAAGCTTATTCAAAAGGCAAGTATGAGTTGATGAACTTCGCTGCTCAAAATGATCATCAAACACTTACAATCTTCTTGCAGAAAAAAACAACAGATGCTACTTATGCCAAAGTGGAGAACAAAGTTAAACTATGTGTACATAACCTTGCTGGAAGACCTGAGTCAGTTATGATAAATGGTCGTAAGCTGAATGATAAAAATTTAAGCTGGAATCCTGTTACCAGCAAGTTGATGATTAATGTTAGTTGTACGATCACTAAGAGTGAGGTCGTCATAAATAAATAAACTAATTTTGCAAAATAAACCTAACAAATCGGTTATGAAAAATCTAACATTATTCATATTTGTTACCCTCATTTTAGTTGGTTGCAACAGTAAAGAGAAGGAATACCAGGCACTTCAGGAACGCTATGACAGCTTAATGAGTATTGGGTTTACTAAGGACACATCTCTTTATAGCTATATTGAATCGTTCAATCAGATACAGGCTAATCTTGATTCTATCAAGCAGGCTGAAATGTTGATATCACAAAGTACTGCAAGTGATGGAGAGTTACAAGCCGATCAGAAAGAACAAATAAACAGGGATATAAACCTTATTTACCAGAAGCTCCAGCAAAACAAGAAAACTATTGCAGAGTTACAGTCAAATCTGCGTAAGTCGGGCGGTAAAGTTGCAGAATTGCAAAAGATGATTGACAGGATGGCCATTATGGTTGAAGAGAAAGAGAGTGAGATTGCGCTGTTGAGAGGTCATTTGGAAGAAATGAATGTTCAGATTGAATTGTTGACATTCGATATTGACAATTTAACCGCTGATGCTGAGGCCAAATCACAAACAATAAGTGAGCAAACAACAGCCTTGAACACTGCATGGTATGTTGTTGGCACAAAACGTGAATTATTTGACAATAATATCCTCACCCGCGAAGGTGGATTGGTAGGTATTGGTGCCAACAAAAAGCTGAAACAAGACTTCAGCCGTGATTACTTTACTGCTGTTGATATAACCAAATTAAGATCTATACCTTTAAGTAAACAAAAAGCTACCCTGGTAACCACACATCCTTCGCAATCATATAAATTATATGGTGAAAAAGAAAGGGACAGCCTTGTGATTACTAACCCAGCTGAATTCTGGTCAGTATCTAAGTATCTGGTGATACTGATTGATTAAAGCACGGAGAAAAGATGTATTGTATAATATCAACCTACTACTCTGGTGGTAGGTTGATATAACTATAAATGAGTTACAATACAGATGCCATGGTGTGTTGTGCAAATGATTGCTGTTTTCATTGTTCATCATAATTAGTTTCTGATGTAAGCTCACCTGCTTCGTTGTAAAACTTCCAGGTACCTGTACGTTCACCCATTGTGAAATAACCCTCGTAATAAAGTGTACCATTTTTGTGAAATACAGTGCGCTTTCCGTTGCTTAATCCATCTTTAAATTCACCTTCGCTCCAAAGTTGTCCGTTATCATACCATGAAACCCAATAACCATCACGCTTATTATCCTTATAGTTTCCCTCAATGTATTTTTGCCCATTTTTGTGATAATGCACTTCCTTTAGCAGCTCTTTTTCACCATTAACTGATTTGTAGGTTTTTTCCTGCTTTACCTGCCCACCATCGTAGGTTTCTCTTTCAATGGTATCTCTATTACATGCCAGCGTGAAAACAACTGATACTAGCAGGATTATGATCTTTTGCATATTGTCAATATAATTTGATTTATTCATCATCATGGTTAAAAAGCAGGCGTGATCCTTTATGTGATTCATCAAATACACCATTATTCCAGGCCAGATGCCCACCTACAAATGTGTGCGTGATCTTTGACCGGAATGTTACACCTTCAAATGGCGACCATTCGCATTTATAAAGTATATTATCCTTATTAACCTCCCATGGCTGATCAGGATCAATAAGTACCAGGTCGGCATGATATCCTGTGCGTATAAAACCGCGACGGTCAACACCAAAGATGCGTGCAGGGGCATGGCACATTTTATCAACTACCAGTTCCAAACTTATTTCATGATTGTTAACCTTCTCCAACATGGCAACAAGTGAATGTTGAACCAGTGGACCACCTGAGGGGCAACTTAAGTAAGGATTTTGCTTTTCATCAGATGTGTGAGGTGCATGGTCAGTTGCTATCACATCAATCCTGTTATCATGCAATGCCTGCATTAAAGCTGAGCGATCAGCATCAGTTTTAATGGCAGGATTCCATTTAATATTATTGCCCAGTGCTGTATAATCATCATCAGAAAACCAAAGGTGATGAACACAGACCTCCGCAGTTATTCGCTTCTTTGATGTAGAAGGTTCAGTAGAAAAAAGATCCATCTCATCAGCAGTTGACAAGTGCAGAACATGCAAGCGTGTATTATACTTTCGTGCCAGTTCAACAGCCAAGGAAGAAGATTTTAAACATGCTTCTCGGCTTCTGATGAGCGGGTGCACCTGTGGCGGAATATCATCTCCGTATTGCTGTATGAAATACTGCAGATTCTCCCGTATTACAGGCTCATCTTCACAATGCACAGCAATCAGGCTCTTTGACTGCTTAAAAAGACTTTCAAGTGTCATCACATTATCAACCAGCATATTACCGGTTGAAGCACCGAGGAAAACTTTAACCCCGCATACTTTTGACCTGTCGGTTTTAAGAACTTCAGCGAGGTTATCATTTGACACGCCCATATAAAATGAGTAATTGGCCAATGATTTTGAAGCAGCAGCACTGTACTTTTCTTCCAGTAATTCCTGAGTCAGGGTATTGGGAACTGTATTGGGCATATCCATGAAGGAAGTTACGCCTCCTGCAACTGCTGCGAGGCTTTCAGTATATAGGTCTCCTTTATGTGTAAGTCCGGGATCACGAAAATGCACCTGATCATCAATCACTCCAGGAATAAGATAGCGTCCTGAACCGTCAATAACAATTGCATCTCCAGGCGATTCTGTTATGCCTTCATATATGTCAGCAATAAAACCGTTATCGATTAGTACACTGCCAACATAGCTTTTGCCTTCATTAACAATTGTTGCGCCTGATATAAAGAATTTTTTGAGCATAAGCCATAAGATAGGTATAATACTATACAAAGATAATGCTTACACGGTAGTAGTTAGTAAACGGGGATGAGAAAAGGATGAAATACCGGTATTATTTTCTGGCTCTGATTCTCTTGAACAGGAGTTATTTCCTGGCTCTGATTCTCTTGAACCTGAGTTGAATAACACCAAGTATAGCTTCGCGGAATATGCCTCTGCTCATTTTTGATTCACCTTCAGTGCGGTCAGTAAATATAATAGGCACCTCAATTATCTTATAGCCTAACTTCCATGCAGTGTATTTCATTTCAATCTGGAAAGCATAGCCGGTAAATTTTATCTTTTCAAAATCTATAGCCTGAAGTAAAGATCGGTGATAGCACTTGAAACCTGCAGTAGTATCCATGATCTTCATACGGGTTATCATCCTCACATAAGATGACGCAAAATAGCTCATAAGTACTCTACCCATAGGCCAGTTTACAACATTAACACCCTTTATATATCTTGAACCAATGGCTACATCAGCACCTAAAACATCGCAAGCATGATGTAAGCGTGGAAGGTCCTCAGGATTGTGGGAAAAGTCGGCATCCATTTCAAATATGTAGCGGTACTCACGCTCAAGAGCCCACTTAAAACCATGGATATAAGCAGTGCCAAGGCCAAGTTTGCCTTTACGTTCTTCGATAAACAACCTGTTAGGGAACTGTGTGATCAGCCTTTTTACGATAGCTGCTGTACCATCGGGAGAGTTATCCTCTACAATAAGCACATCAAACTCTTTCTCAAGAGAGAACACCTTACGGATTATTCGCTCAATATTCTCCTTTTCATTGAATGTCGGGATGACAACAAGATTTTCCTTCACTTGCTCTGGCGTTGAAGGAGCGAAATTATGAAAAAAAATGTAACAAAAATAATATAACTGCTATTTGTGTTTTTTTACAACAAATACGTATGTGGGGAAGTGATCACTATAACCCCCCGCATAGGCGCCGCCGGCAAATGTGCGGAAAGGATATCCGGCATAAGGACCATCCTTTTGAAGCATGAATTTCTGGTTAAAGACACCTGCCTTATAGTATTTCCAGCCATTATCTTCTTTACTAATTAGCGGATAGGAGACAATGATCTGGTCAAAAAGATTCCAGGCATCACGGTAAGCAAGAGACCCAATACCCTGCTGGTGGAGTTTAAACATCGGGTTATAAAGTCCATCGCTTTTTACTTCCTTCTCTTTGCTTCTGGCACCTAGCACCTTATAAACACTTGGATCGGTTGGGTCATCATTCAAATCGCCCATTATAAAGATCTTAGCATTGGGATCTATCTTACGGAGTGAATCACTAAGCCTCAATGAGAGAGCTGCTGCTGCTTCCCTGTATTCTGAACCAGCTGCCCTTGATGGCCAGTGATTAACGATAATATGAATCATTTCTCCATCAAGTAACCCACTAACAACCAACTGGTCGCGTGTATACCAATCTGTTTTACCCGGCATGGTTAGGCGGTTTGATGTACTGTTCGTAACCTGAAACGCCGCCTTCTTGTATATTAAACCTACATCAACTCCTCGCTTATCAGGTGAATCAAAGTGTACTATATCATATCCCAATCCTTTTAAAGGAGGTGTATTTATGAGATCTTCAATTACAGTTCGGTTTTCAATTTCTGACAAGCCAAGAATGGTTGGTCCGCCTTTGAGAATCTCTCCTCCGATTTGATTAATAACATAAGCCATGTTCTCCAACTTACGATTATATCGCACTGATGTCCATTGGTTCATTCCATTAGGCAGGAATTCAGCGTCATTTTTATATGGATCATCAATAGTGTCAAACAAATTCTCGATATTATAAAAGGCTATGCATGCCGCTTTGGTTTTCTCCTGAGCAGAAGCACAGTTAGTGAACATAAACGACAAGGAAACTGAAATAAAAAAGACTTTAATGAATTGCATATTGGGTTTCATAGAAAAAAGTAGGATTAAAGCATTAATTTATAGAAATTTGCATGCAAATATAAGTGATTAAATATTAGTATTGCATTGCAGAGTGAAGGCATAAAATTGCTTCCTTTGCACACACAAAAGTAATGTTAAAATAAAGTAATTTATAGATATTTATACTCCTAACAAACCATTCATGATCAAACGGATTATTTTGTTACTGCTGGTTATGCTTCCAGCAACTGTATTATATGCTCAAACGGGAACCGTTTTGGGAATAGTAACAGATGCTGATAAAGGAAATCCTCTACCTGCAGTAACGGTGCGAATAGGCACCCAGCAAACCACCAGTCGCACTGATGGTTCATTTGAACTTCAGGGCATCACCATCGGTGAAGGTATGATTGATTTTTCATTAAACGGATATGAAGATCATACCTTGCAAATCAAAGTTCAGGAAACAGTAAACCTTGGAACCATTAAGCTCAAAGCTGCCCCGGGCTCTGATCTAAGTTCAGGACTTGCCGAAATTAGTCTTGCTTCCTTTGAATCTGATGATGATTCAAGGGCTCAGAACATTTCAGGCCTTTTGAGTTCATCAAATGATGTATTTGTTTCAGCTGCTTCGTACTCTTTTAGTGCTGCATACTTCAGGATGAGAGGTTATGATGCCGACCTGAATAGCACTTATATTGCCAATAGCCAGATCAATGATGCTGAAACAGGGCGTACTTTATGGGCTTTATGGGGAGGTTTGAATGATGCCACCAGGAATAAAGTGACAGTTAATGGTATTTCCCCATCAAACTTTTCATTTGGAAACATTGGAAGCGTAACTAACATAATTACCCGCGCATCGCAACAAAGGGCTCAAACAAAACTAACCTATAGCTCAACCAACCGTAGTTATACCAACAGGTTAATGCTCACACATTCAACCGGTTTGATGGACAACAACTGGGCTGTTACTCTAAGTGCATCAAAACGATGGGGTAATGAAGGATTCGTTGAAGGCACATTTTATGATGCTTATGGCTGGTTTCTTGGATTGGAAAAGAAGTTAAGCGACAATCACAGCATCGCTTTCACAGCACTTGCAGCTCCTGTACAAAGAGGAATGCAGGGAGGTTCAACTCAGGAAGTGTATGACCTTGTTGATAATAATTACTATAATCCAAACTGGGGATACCAGAATGGAGAAAAACGGAATGCAAGAATTCGTAGAATGAATCAGCCACTGATGGTACTTAACCACTATTGGAAACTGAATGAAGCAACCCGGATTACCACCACTGCTTCATACCTGTTTGGTGAAACTTCAACAAGTTCACTTAACTGGTATAAAGCATCTGACCCACGTCCTGATTACTATCGTTACCTGCCAAGCTATTTCCCGGTAAGCGATTATGATCCAATTATTGCTTCTACTATGACTCAAAACTGGCAGAATGACCCTTCGGTTAGTCAGATCAATTGGGATAGACTCTATCAGGTGAATTATCTGGCGAATCAGGAAGGCAAACAAGCCCACTATATTATTGAAAACCGACATAATGACCAATCGCAGATAAACCTATCTTCATTCATTAACCATGATGTGAATGATAAGGCTCAGTTAAGCGGTGGTTTTGAGTTATCCTCACATACAGGAAGTTATTACAAAACCCTTGAAGACTTACTTGGCGGTGAATACTGGGTTGATATTGACCAGTTTGCTGAACGCGACTTCCCGGGAAATGATACAACCATACAAAACGATCTGAATAACCCTAATAGGGTAATAAACATTGGTGATAAGTTTGGTTATGATTATAAACTTCACCAGAATAACGGAAATGCATGGGCACTTGCCAAGTTCACTACCCGGAAATTTGATTATTACGGTGGTGCTCAGTTAACTTATACCTCATTCTGGCGCGAAGGGTTTATGCAAAATGGCAGGTATCCTGAAAACTCATTAGGCGTCTCAGAGAAAAACAACTTCCTCGATTATGCCCTTAAGGCAGGTGGTACTTATAAAATTACAGGCCGCCACTTCATTGAGGCGAACATTGCTTACATGACACGTGCACCTTACATGCGTCACTCATTTATCAGCTCACGTACAAGGCACACAGTTGCACCGGGATTAAAGAGCGAAACTATATTCAGTGGTGAATTAAGCTATCATTTGCGTGCTCCTATGGTTAAAGCTCGTATTACAGCATATAATACAACATTCACTGACCAAACTGAGATCACGGCATTCTACCATGATGACTATCTCACTTTCGTGAATTATGTTATGTTTGGCATAAATAAAACACACCAGGGAATAGAAGCTGGTGCAGAAGTTAAGCTCAATTCAGCATTTTCAGTCATTGCAGCAGGTAACCTTGGCAATTACAGGTACACAAACCGACCAAAGGCCATTACATCCTTCGATAACGGTTCACGTCCAGACACAACACAGAACATCTACAATAAGTATTTCTATGTTCCGGGAACACCACAAACAGCAGGTACTTTAGGCCTTAAGTATGCTGGTCCGGGCTATTTATTTTTAGAGGCAAGTGTTAACTATTATGATAATATATACCTTGACTTTAACCCTGAACGCAGAACATCAACAGCCATTGAAAACCTTGGTGAAGGTGATCCATTGATTGGCATTATAACCCGTCAGGAAAAATTGCCAAGTGGTTATACAGTCAATGCCTCTATTGGAAAATCATACCGCATAGAAGGTAAGTATTTCCTTAATCTGAACTTTAGTGTAAGCAATATCCTGAATAATACAGAGATAATAACAGGTGGATATGAGCAGAACAGGTTTGATTTTGTAGATCAGAATATTGGCAAATTTCCCCCGAAATACTATTATGCATATGGAAGAACCTACTTCCTTAACCTTGGTTTCCGTTTTTAATTAACTAGTAAAGAAATAAGACTCATGAAAAATATCAAATTTTTAATTCCGGTTCTTTTAATGGCTATCTCATCAGCTTTCCTCACAAGTTGTGTAAAAGGCGAATTTGATGAACCACCAATCAACATACCAACAGTTGATTTTGAAGCAACCACTACCATTCAGGAATTCAGGGAATCCTATTCCGCTTTAAAGGAGATAACTGACGATGTAGTTATTACCGGAATAGTAACAGCCAACGATGAAAGCGGTAATCTATATAAGAAAATGATCATCCAGGATGAAACGGGCGCACTTGAACTAGCCATTGATCAGACCAACCTGGCGAATGAATACAAAGTTGGGCAAAGAGTTTACATTAAATGTAAAGGTCTTTATGTTGGTGATTATAACAATCTCATCCAGTTAGGATACATTTACAATGGTGGCATAGGACGCATGCCTGCAGTTATGGTACCAAGCCATATTTTCCGTGATAGTTTAGCAGGGGAAAAGCCGGTTCCTCAGGTATTAACGATTTCTGATCTTGGCGAAACTGATAAGACCAATCCGGTTGTTAGCAGACTTGTTACCTTTGAAAATGTAATGTTTGCAACTCCCGGTGAATTATTTGCACCAGATGATAAGGATGCTACAGATCGTATGATATTTGATCAGTCAGGCAGCGACCTGGTTGTTAGGTCAAGTAAATACTCAAACTTCTCAAGCAATAAAATTCCCCAAGGTTATGGTAAATTAACCGGTATTCTCTCACTATATCGCGAAACCTGGCAACTCACATTGAGGGATTTAACTGATGTTACTGGTTTTAGTGATACTATACCTCTACCTACCGCTACTGGCAATGGTACTTTTGAAGATCCTTATAATATTGAGTCTGCAAGAATTAATTCAAGTACTACTCCTGTTTGGGTAAAAGGATTTATAGTAGGTGTTTATGAAACAGTTAATCCTGTATTTGTTCCAAACTTTACAGGACCATACACAACAAATTCAAACCTTTTGCTTGCTGATTCACCTGACGAAACAATCCTTGCAAAATGTGTCCCTGTTCAGTTACCCGGTGGTGCTATCCGTGATTCACTCAACCTTGTTACCAATGCAGACAACAAAGGAAAAGAAGTTATGGTTCTTGGAACTCTTGATACATACTTTAGTGTACCGGGGGTTAAAAACTTATCAGGTTATTGGCTCGATGGAAATGGAGTATTACCTGCAACCGGTTTCTTCACTGAAGAGTTCAATAATTCACTTGGCACTTTCAGTCAATACAGTGTATTAGGTGATCAGGTATGGGCAGGTGGTTCGTTTGATGGAGGTTGTGTTGTGATGTCCGGCTTTGTTGATGGCAGTAAATTTGCAAATGAGGATTGGTTGATATCACCATCAATATCACTTGCTGGAAAAACAGGTGTTACGATGAAATTCCGTGAAGCAATGAACTTCGGAGGTAACATAAATGAAGAAGCCAAAGTATTCGTATCAACTAACTATTCAGGTTCAGGCGATCCTAATGATGCCGACTGGACAGAAATGACAGGATTTACACGTTCAGCAGGTAACGACTGGTCTTTTGTAGACTGTGGAGATATAGATCTGTCAGCATTTGAAGGACAAACAATTCATGTTGGTTTCAAATACATGAGTACAACTTCTGTTGCAGGAACCTGGGAAATTAGCAGAATGTTGCTTACATCTGATACCAAATAACAATGGCACAGGATTTCATCCTGGACTTTTAATAACTACAAAAGCAACCTCTAACGGGGTTGCTTTTCTTCTTCCCTAAGTTCTCTACACAAAGTTACCTCTGAGCAATTAGAGGTTAAGGAAATCGGGCAAACATAATTGCTAT
>JAGXGB010000017.1 GCA_024636955.1 Bacteroidales bacterium | reverse complement strand
TTACAGGATCGAACGGTACTTTCAACCATTTATGGCAATTGGCAGGTAAAAACTTACCTAATTATAAATCGTATCCTAAAATTGTGGGAGAAACCGGCGGCAAGGACTTTGTACTTGTGCATCCATCAGCCTATGTTGATGAAGTTGCAACTGCCCTTGTAAGAGGTTCATTTGAATACCAGGGGCAAAAGTGCTCAGCTTCTTCAAGAGCGTATATCCCTGAGAGCCTGTGGCCAAAAGTAAAAGAGATGATGGGGGATATGCTCTCTCAGATTACAATGGGTGATGTACGCGACTTTGGCAATTTCATGAATGCAGTGATTGAAGATAGCGCCTATGAAAGAATAATGGGTTACATCAACGGCGTTAAGAACTCAAATGATGCTGAGGTAATATTTGGAGGCAAAGGTGATAAATCTAAAGGTTACTTTATTGAACCTACTGTAATTCTAACAACCAACCCTCATTATGTAACTATGGAGGAAGAAATCTTCGGACCTGTTCTAACGATATTTGTGTACAAGGATGCTGATTACCTTGAAACCGTTAAATTGGTTGATGAGACCTCTCCTTATGCTTTAACAGGGTCAATATTCGTACACGACCGTCATATGCTTGATCAAACCAGTCAGGCTCTAAAATATGCTGCCGGTAATTTGTATTACAACGATAAACCAACAGGTGCGGTAGTGGGTCAACAACCTTTTGGAGGAGCACGACAATCAGGAACAAATGACAAGGCTGGTAGTTACATGAACCTGATCAGGTGGACAAGTCCCAGAACAATTAAGGAAACTCTTCGACCTCCAACTGATTTCAAATATCCATTTATGAAAAAGGATCGCTGCACTGATGATATTCAGGTACCTGACTTAAAAGTGTCAGGTGCATAAGGAAAAGGCTGTCAATTTCTGACAGCCTTTTTTATTTTCTTCGTAAGATAGTCTACTGTTGATTTCTGGTAGAACTATTGAAGTGGTTCAATAATACTCATAAGTTCAGGAAGGTCCATCCCTAAATCTTTCAAATGCTCAACTTTTGGAACACCGTTCAATGTCCAGCCTCTTCGTGTATAAACGGCATCGAGCAATTGCTCGTACCTGCCTTCTCTGTATTTGCGGGTAGCTGCCATCTTTTCCTCCAGTGTCATTGTTTTTGGGTCCATACCTTGTAACTCCTGAAGCTGCTTATCATACCGCTCTTGGCGTGAAAGGTACTCTTCCTGGGTAACAGGGCCCGCAGCACGGTATGGCTGAGCGTCATTTTTCCTTAAGCCATAACCTCTCCTGATGTTGAAAATACGCTGGAAGTTGTATACTCTTTCTGATTGGCGTATGAGTTCTTCTTTATCAATGTTATTTCCGGTTACTGCATTATAAATCGTAACATAGTTATCAACATGCTCTGGAATCTTATGTGGTTCGGCAGTGTCTTTGTTACCAACCGGTACAACATCATTCCATGGTAATTTACAGAAACCCTGTAACCCGAACCATGTGCGGAACATTGGGAAGTAATGAAGAGCCTCAGCTTTAGCTTCAAAGGTTGGTAACTGATTGTTAACCATATCCATGAAAATCAGCCATGCCTCATCATGTTGTGGACCTTTATTTGTCATTGCATAACCACCTTGCTGTGCAAGTGACTCCTTTGACACATATTGTGAGTATTCCAGGCCTTTGTTCTCCATTCCTATATCATTAAGGAAGGTTGCATCAGCACCAAAATGCTCAACAAAATAGGCTTTCATCCTGTGAACACCCATGCCTGCTACCATACCAAAACCTTCACCTCTGGCTAATTGGTGTAACAATTCCAGGGCGGCTTCCTTATTGCCAAACTTCAGCTCCAAGCCTCCGGTCCTTTCTTTATTTAGAATGCCATTTTCATAACATTCCATTATAAAGGCTACAACGGTTCCCCAGGTTATTGTGCAAATTCCATAAGTATCACAATAGAAGTTGGCTTCTATTATAGCATCGTAATCAAAGATGCCAAGGTTTGAACCAAGTCCCGCTGCTGTTTCATATTCCGGACCATCAACTATTACCTTTTGTCCCTGATATGGGCCAGTCTTCAGCTCAAAGTCATCAACACCCTTTGAGCACGACATGCTGCATCCAATCCAGCAACCATCAGGAATGCCAAGTGTAAAGTATTTATCCCTTAGTATATCACTATGAATTTTAATGCCATCCATGTGACTTCCATATTTGAAGTTATGAGTCGGCAGTAAGTCGTAATCATTCATAACGTTCACAATGTTTGCAGTACCCTTCTTACGCATCTGGCATTGTGTGTCGTCAAGATCACGGATTTCCTTATTATATCGGCTTCCTCTTTCCTGAATTGCTTCAAGATCAGCAACATTATTCAGGTTGCCTTTAACACCTTCAATATGTGCAACAATAGCTTTAATTCTCTTATCGCGCATTACAGTGCCAAGTCCACCGCGACCTGCTTGTTTCAACCTTGTTTTTTTTCTCTTTACATCATAAAAGGTAAAGTTTAGCATACCAAGCAATGAATGTTCAGCTGCTGCCCCGGTTGATACAATGCCAATGTTTTTCGCATCTTTTTCATTCTCTGCAAACACTTCGGTAAGCTCTTCTGCCAAAATGTGAGAATCCTTTGCAAAACCGGGATCCTCATAAATTTTGATAGTGTGATTTTTACCATCGATGTAAATTATTACATCTTTATCAGCTTTGCCTTGCAATTCAAGTGCATCAAAACCAGCAAACTTCAGGAATGGACCAAAGAACCCACCAACGTTTGAATCCATAACTGAATCAGTTTGTGGTGATATTGTCACCAACAGTGATTTTCCTGTACCTGAATACTGTGTGATCCCGCATACTGGTCCGCCTGATATCACAATCTCATTTTCAGGGTCATTCCATCTTGTGTTTGGTTTAGTTCCATCCCAAAGTAACCTTAGTCCAAAACCCTTACCACCTACAAATTTTTCCTTCATCTCATTGGATACCGGCTTTTCCGATATAATTCCATCGCCTACGTTTATGTAAAGAGTCCGGTTATTATAACCTTTGTCAATGGGTGCCCAGGTATAATTGTATTCTTTAATGAGATTGAGTTTAGCCTTTACTACATCCATTTCCATAGCAATTTTATTTAGTTTATGCTGATAAATCTATTGTTTACAGGTTCACAAAAGTAATAAGATTTTGTTGTCACTTTACCTTTTACACTGAAAAATAGAGGAGTGCAACACGCGGAATTTTATTTTGTATATTAGCGTCGATTTTCAAGTAAACCGACAATACGAAAAATGGAATTGACTTACCGCGAAAGGATCAGGGCTTATTTAAAGAAGTGTACAGTTGGGATAGCAGGTTGCGGTGGTTTGGGTTCTACCTGTGCTATTAACCTTGCCAGGGCAGGAGTGGGAAAGCTGATTATTGCCGATTATGATATAGTTACAAATGCTAACCTTGAACGACAGTACTATTTTGCTGACCAGGTGAATACACTTAAGGTTCACGCCCTCAGAAATAATATACTAAGAATTGACCCAACAATTACTGTAAAAGCTTTCGATCTTAAACTGTGTTCTTCTGATGTAATTGAGCTCTTTTCCGGTTGTGATGTTATTGTGGAAGCTTTTGATAAGGCTGAAATGAAACAGATGATCATTGAAACAACACTAACACACCTGCCGCAGAAACCGCTTGTTGCCGGAGTTGGGGTAGCCGGTTTTGGTATGACTGATCTCCTTAGAGTACACAGGTCAGGCAATTTGATTGTTTGTGGCGACCAGCTTACTGAAATTAGTGAAGATAGCCCTCTTACTGCTCCAAGGGTTGGCATAGTTGCCAATATGCAGGCAAATGAGGTTATTGAATTGTTAATGCTAAAATTTGACTCACAGAATGAATATAATACTTAACAATAGAGAAGAAATAATTGAAACTGATAACATCACCATTAACGAACTGCTTAAGGTAAAGAATTTCACATGGAAGATGTTAGTCATCAAAATCAATGGAAAGGTGCTTAAACGCACCGAATATGACACTGTTCGTATAAATGAAGGTGACGATGTGAGTGTTTTTCACCTAATTACCGGAGGTTGAATATCGGCAGTACTTCCGCAACAACAAATGTACTTCCCCCTATAAAGATCATATCATCAGATGCTGCTATTCGCATGGCT
This sequence comes from Bacteroidales bacterium, assembly GCA_024636955.1. Taxonomy (GTDB): domain Bacteria; phylum Bacteroidota; class Bacteroidia; order Bacteroidales; family Lentimicrobiaceae; genus Lentimicrobium. The sequence goes on along the minus strand of JAGXGB010000017.1, from coordinate 22,760 downwards.
TCATGGTATGCTGCTGATACTGTTTTACAGTCAGTGCCAACTAAACCAGCTGCCGATGCCTGAGCTGCAAGCTCTGATGAATCAAGTCCTCTTGGAATATCGGGCCGGCAAAAATAATATAAAGCATCCTTTGAAAGCATTCCTAAAATGGATGAAATATCCTTATCATTCACAGCTCCAAATACGAAATGCAGCTTCTTGAATTTTTGTTTTTTAATCTGGCTTACCACATAGGCTAAACCATGACTGTTATGACCAATGTCACAAATAGTAAGAGGACTATATGATAGTGTTTGCCAACGGCCTTGTAAGCCGGTATTGATCAAAGTATTGCTGATCCCTTTTATCAAACCTTCCGTTGAGATGTATTTTTTAAGCAAACCGGCACCAGCAATTGCTGTAATAATGTTTTTCTTCTGATATTCTCCGGTTAGAGGTGATTCAACTTTTTGACCAATATATTCGTGATAGTCTTCAGTAGTTGCGTGATTATCTTCAGGAGTTACTTGATTCTCTTCAGTAGTTACGTGATAATCTGAAGTTGGGATTATCAGATTATTCACTTTAGCAATAAACCATGATTTGTAACCACTTTTTTGACTTTCATGCTTTTCTGAATTATCTTTTTGCTCCACTAGCTGAATCACCTTATCAGCAAAAACCAAGCTGCAGTTAAGCTCCTTTGCTTTGCTTATAAATACATCATCTGTTTCAGGGTTACTCTCGCCAATTACCACAGGCACACCTTCCTTTATAATACCGGCTTTTTCATTTGCAATAGCCTTAAGTGTATTGCCGAGGAACTGCATGTGATCATAACCAATGTTTGTGATTATTGATAATTCAGGTGTGATTACATTAGTTGAATCGAGCCGGCCGCCCATTCCCGTTTCAATCACAGCAATATCAACTTTCATATCTTTAAAATAACACATGCCCAAAGCAAAGGTCATTTCAAAGAATGATGGTTTTATCGATTCGAAATTACTTGTGTGCTGTATTACAAAATCTGTAACGTATTCCTGGGTTATCATCTCACCGTTCACTTTAATCCGCTCTCTGAAATCCTGCAGATGTGGAGATGTGAAAAGCCCGGTTTTTAATCCTGATTCCTGAAGTGCCGAAGCCAGCATATGTGATACTGAACCTTTTCCATTGGTTCCTGCAACATGAATTGTTTTAAAACTTCTATAAGGAAATCCAGTGGCTTCGCTTAAAGCGATGGTATTGTCGAGGTTTGCTTTATAAGCAGGAGCACCTACACGATGAAACATCGGAAGTTGACTGAACAGATAGTCCAGAGCCTGATGGTAATTCATTCAATTGTTAGTTTAACTCAAAGATATAGGTGATAGATCCTTTTTGTTCTTCAGGAGCGTCGTCCTTAGGACTAAATTTTGCCTGTTTGGCAGCCTGTTCAGCTAAAGCCAACAGTTGAGGATTTGTAGTAGTACTTCCTTTGGTACCTGCCAGTACTCTTGTAACATTACCTTGTCTGTTAACGTATATGGTAACGACTACTGTACCCCGTTCTTTGAAATTAGTGCCTGGACTAGGAATTACACGTGATGATCTGCCACTTAGGTCGAATGATACGCCGCTTCCTGAACCACCGGTACCCTCATATCCGGTTGCATTTGGGTCTCCTGTTGGTTTTCCCTGATCACCCGGTTTCCCGGTTATACCTTGATTACCACCTTGTCCGGTTTTATCACCGGTTGCATTTTTCCCTGGGAACAATGCCCTTGGATCAACTTTTGGGGCTGGTTCAGGAGTTGGTTCAGTTTTAACTACAGGTTTTGGTTCGGGCTTCTGAACCGGCTTAGGTTTAACAACGGGCTTAGGTTCTATAGCCGGAGCTTCTTCTGTGTCCTCAGTTACAAGGTCTTCATTTGTTGGTGCCGGCTGTGGGGGAGGTGCAGGCTGACTTGATGCCTGCAACTCACGTGGTTGGATGTTGCCCATACCATCGTCTGAGTTTCCAAGGTTCACCTCAACTCCGCCTTCCGTAGGCAAGGGTAGGGGAGTACGAAGGGCAAGAAATAGAAGGGCAATCACTAGTAAAGCATGGAAAATTATTGTTCCAGCCATACCCTTTATTTCATCTTTCTTCATTTGCATTTTGTTATGCTATTTAGCAGGCCTTGTTGCAAGAATCACCTTATGTTTCGACTGAGTCATCTCGTTCACCTGATTAACAGCGTCAATCAAGTTAACAACATACTGAACCGGAACAGTTGCATCTGATCTCAATACAACGGTACCTTCTGTTTCACCAGCTAATTTCGTGCCAATTGACTCTGTAAGGAACTCAATACTTACCGGCACTTCTTCCAGGAAATAGTTGTATTCAGAATCAATGTATACTGTAACTGTTTGTTTTGCCATTGTTTTGCTCGTGCTCGAAGGCAACAATAATTTAATTGCATTTGGAGCAACCAGAGTTGAAGTAAGCATGAAGAAGATCAGCAGCAGGAATACAAGGTCGCTCATAGAGGCCATGTTGAATGCAGTACTGATTTTATTTCTTGATGTAATTGGCATGGTTTAGTTTTATCCGGTTAATATTGATTGGGCAACGTGTTGGATCAGGAAGCAGGCTCATGCAGCAAATCCATAAATTCAGTAGCTCTTGCTTCAAGCACAAATACAACCTTTTCAACCCTTGCAACCAATACATTATAAGCTATGTAGCCAATGATACCAACAATTAAACCTGCAATAGTAGTGATCATAGCCTGGTAAATTCCACTTGACAACATTGCTATATCAATATTATTTCCCGCCATTGACATATCATAGAATGCTTGAACCATACCAATAACAGTACCCAGGAACCCAAGCATAGGTGCTGCACCGGCTATTGTAGCCAGGGTAGCCATTGTTTTTTCAAGTTTAGCCACTTCCAGCTTTCCTACATTCTCAATTGCTGCATTGATATCATTAAGTGGTTTACCGATCCTGATAAGCCCTTTTTCAATCATTCTGGCAATGGGTGATTGATTATTGCGGCAAAGTGATAACGCTGAATCAATACGTCCGTTATGGATAAAGTCACGTATATTGTTCATGAAATTATGCTCTTCACTGCTGGCGCGGCTTATCACAATATATCTTTCAATGAATATATAAATCGCTATTACTGACATTAAAGCAATAGGAATCATAACCCAACCACCTTTCAAGGCAAGTTCCCAAATTGAAAGTTTCATCTCTGATGGCTCACTTGCTGCCGTAGCAGCCTGTGCGAGTGAATCGGAAATTGCAGTGGTTTGCTGTGTAATCTGTAGAAGAATTCCTGATATCATTGGTGTAGGTTTAATTGCATGCAAAAGTATGTAATATTTGAACCGTATGCTGTAGTCTCCTGAATAAACTTTCAACACGGCAATGTTAATATAACTGATAATTAGTTATAATATTATATGGCAGCATAACAGAATATTTAGCCTGTTATGCTGCCATATAAAAGTTCAATGCTTTATTAAGGTTACATTATAACATCCATTATCAGTTTGATCACTACAAGAACAACAACTAGTCCTATGAAGATAACTGCAAATGGTTTAAAGCCCTTGGCTTTTGGTTTTTCATCAATGTATTGTGACATTTTGTTAAGAATTTAAAGTTGAATAAATAGTAGAATACATGGCACAATTTATTGCCATGGTAAAATCCATATCAAGGCCTGTGTTAAAGGCCTTAGAACTCAAATTCTAAATTCTTAACTTCCTGACGAATACAATGAATGGATACTCCTTGAAGAAATGGAATCCTTGCCGTTGAAAAAGCTCAATAACAAGGGTATTTCCTGTTAAAGTGGAACTCTGCTTTTTGAACTCAGGGAATGAAAATAACTGGAGCGCACAAACTTTCCATGAAACCGAAGATGTTGTCTTTTCATTAAATGGGAAAAACACAATGTTTTGCTCAGTCAGATACGACGACGAGTCAAGATTATAATCCTCTTTGGTGGGGGTACCTGATTGAAATGCAAGATTCAAAGCTGCTGCTAACAGTGCTATAACGGTTGCTTTGAAAAGTAGTTCCTTCAGTTGGTTCATGTAATGTGTGAACTAATTAGTTTCTTCAGGCTTAATGAGTTGCAAAAGTAAAGTAAATTGATCAATAAATGCCAAGGTAAATACTGTTTGACACTTTTCCTTCGCTTGCGTTGGCTTGTTTCTCACCATTCCAGTAGAACGCCCAGAGATTTACAGGGTTATTGTACTGTTTAGGAAGTAAGAGTTTTGATGAACCCTGGTGGCGCATCCCTGCATGAAAATCAAAATGCACTGACAATCCTTCTGTGAAAGCAACTATAGCAAGTGCATCAGTATTGCGGTTAGGAGTCGGGCCCAGGTTTGACTTCCAGGTCAGGTCAATCTCCTGTCCATTGCGCTGGCAATTTAGTATTTCAGGAACATGGATAAGTCCCGCGGCCAATTGCACTTTTTCAGGAATAACCCTGTATTTAAATTTGTGTTTACCTGTTGAAACTGTTTCCTCTATTGCATTTGCAAGGTGATATTTCAGCACCTGGTTAAAAATTTTGAGAGGTGATCCATGGCTCTGATATCCAATCCTGATCACCTGTTTAAATTCCTTAAAGAACTGGCCGATATCGCGTATTTTAGCCCGGTGCCGTAGCTGATTATCTGTTTTTGGATCGTTAGGCGGTGAATATATTTTTGCGTATTGAACGCCATCCCTAACATAATATACAATATTGCCCATCCGACCTTTAAATAGTCCATTACTTAAAACTTTTGCCATAGTTAATTAATTTTTTAATAATACTGTTTTGTTGTTTTAAAAGTGTATGCTAAGATATGAAATTGATTTGATTTAACCAAATTATAACAAAATATTACACAAATATTAACGATGTATAATGTATAAGCATTATATAAAGTCAAAGGAAAGTTCATACAAGGTTGAAACAAGGTTGAATAAAATGGATCGTATCTGGTTTCGCTTAAATTTTAACTTAAATTATGGTAAAGAGAGGCTCCTTTAAGAGGCTCTCATGCGCCGTAGGTGCAAAAGATCGGTAGAACGATTGGAACCTACACCCTTTTGTTCTGCCCCGATAGGGGCAGGAGAAAGGGTTGCGAAAATTCTATTGATCCTAAAGTGACGATTAGAAATCCTAAAAAGTTATAAAAGTGGTATTTAACAGAAAGTATTTCAGTTAAATATTGTCAAATAAGTACTAATTTCACTAAACAAGCTATGGGTGATTTTATGGCTTCACCTTATAATAATGGTTAAATGACTGAATTTACTTCATTAGTTAAGCAATTAGAAGCAGGAAACAGAACTGCGGCAAAAGAGTTTATTGATGAATATCAGGTGAAGGTATACAACATCTGTATGTCGTTTCTGCATAATGAGCACGATGCAGAGGATATCACCCAGGAAGTTTTTATTGAAATCCTTAAGCACATTGGGTCATTCAGAGGCGATTCCAAACCCGGCACATGGGTATACCGTATTGCAGTTAACCGCTCACTTAATCACCTCAGGAAGAATAAGATAATGAAATGGTGGAAACCCATTGATGAATTATTGGCCATAACAGGATTGAAAAGTGAGGAGCCGTTGGTCTATAGCGATGAATTTGAAGAAAATGAACAAAAGCAAGTACTAAAAAAAGCAATTGATTCATTGCCTGAAAAACAACGAATTGCATTTACCCTGAATAAAATTGACGACTTGCCATACGCAGAAGTGGCTGAAGTTATGAACGTTTCACTATCAGCTGTTGAATCACTGATACACAGAGCCAAACTTAATCTTCAAAAATCATTGGAGTCATATTATTACAAGTAAATCATTTGCTTAATAGGAAAAATAACTGCCAGGTGCAAGAAATTCAAAAAGTAAGTGTCAAACAATTAAATGGTTATGTCATGAATTGCAAAGAGAGCCGTAGAAAGATTAGCATTTTGATTTGGGATGGTGTTCCGCTTCCTGAGGATCTTGTATCTCATATTAATGAATGCGAATCGTGCTCTATGTACTACTCAAATTTTCTTCAAGGTATAAAGGGCATTCTTAAACATAAACGCATTGAGCCTGACCCCGACCTTTGGAAGAAGGTTGTGCATAAAACATATCAGGAGAGTAATCATGGAAAAACCATCAAACTTGCATTGTCATTAACTTCTGCTGCGGCAGCGGTTATCACAGGTATTATAACTGCCAACCTTGTTATTGAGCCTAATTTTATAAATGATAAGGAGCAGTATAAACAGGAGATATCATTCCAAACAAATAATTTAAGTGGGCTTGAGGAAGGGCTGATAGAATATTATAATTACGAAAATCCTGCAAAATGAGCACTAACACACGGCGAGTATTCCTTTATGTTATGATACTGATCACCCTTCTTAATCTGGGATTCCTGATAGCTGTGGTGGTTATTGTCAAAAAGCAGGATTTGCAACCGTTACCTGTAAAACAGGAGTTGACTGAGAGACGTGGACGTTTTATGGCAAGTGAATTGGGATTTAACGAAACCCAGCTTGAAACTTTTCATCAATCGAGGTTAGTGTTGCGAGAAGAAATTAAGCCACTCAGGAATGAGTTGCGTAGATTAAACAACTTGCTTATTGTGGAAGCAACATCTGAAAATCCTGATACTTCAAAGTGTTTTCAGCTGGCCCAACAAATAGGGGATTTGCATAGTGAGATTAAACAAGTAACTACTAAGCACATTATTGAAGTCAGCAATATAGCTACGCCTGATCAGATGCAAAAACTACAACACTTTTACATGGAGGTGTTTCAGGATGATCAACCCGGCAGGCGGCAGGGGAAAGGAAAGCAGCACAGGTTTCGCCAGGCAGAGATGCCGGTTGAAGAATGAATATTAATCTTATAACACTATACTAAAATGAAAAATCGAAATCTCATCACTCCAATGCTGGTATTAGCATTACTACTTGTTAGTTCGGCTTCTTTTGCGCAGAACAGGCGAAACAACAATCAGGATAATCAACCCGGTAATGCTCAATCATTCAGTGAAGAAGGAACTCGCCAAGGTTATTGTTCAAATATTCCAAATCTTACTGATGAGCAACAAACGGCAATAGACAAACTTCGCCCAGATCACCTTAAGAAAACTAATATGCTAAGGGCGCAAATCCAGGAGAAGCGGGCACAGCTCAACACACTGCGTTTAGCTGAAAAACCTGATATGGGCAAAATTGACGGAACAATTGATGAAATGGCTGACTTGCGGGCCGACTTGATGAAAGAGCGTGAGGCGCATCATCAGGCTATCAGGTCAAACCTGGACGATGATCAGAAAACATGGTTCGATAGCCGTCCTGGAAAAGGTAAAGGATTTGGCCAAAAAAGGGCATTTGGCAGGCAGGGCGCTTGCAGATTTGATCAGGACGATCAAAGACCTGGGGGAGGAAAAAGATACAGGCAGTATAGGTAGTCTAATTAAGCCAACTATCTGGCGCGTTTTTTAGGCGGTAAGTGCAAAGCACCTGAGGAACAATCTACCCTTGCACCTGTTGCTATTGCGTAACAATTTGTCATTCCTTCTAGTCTGAGTACCCCAAGAAGCCCGAATATGAGGGCTTCTTTAAAATCAATAACTTTTGCAGGTGGCACTGTAATACTACATCCTGATTTCTCCTTCAACAGATTGATAAGGAATGTATTATGTGACCCACCTCCTGTAAAGAAGGCTTTACTTCCAATGGTTTGAGGCAGGGTTTTGCTGATTTGTGTAGCAATATGATGGGTGAAAGTGCACAACAAGTCACGTGGATCAGTTTCTGTAGGTTCAATTAATGGCATTATATTATGTTCAACCCATTCCTTTCCAAGTGATTTTGGTGCCGGTTGCTTATAGTACGTAAGGTTGTTGAGCTTATTAAGAAGTTCTTCATTAATCTTCCCGCTGGCGGCAATTGACCCTGATGGATCAAAAGGCAGTCCGATTTTGTTTGAGAGATAGTTTAACACGATATTGGCTGGGCAAATGTCAAAAGCTACTCTTCCTTTTGGAGATGGTATTGATATGTTTGCAAACCCGCCAATATTAATGCAAGCGTCATAGTCTGCAAACAGCAGTTCATCTCCTGCCGGAACAAGTGGAGCTCCCTGGCCCCCGAGGGCGATATTTAAAGCCCTGAAATCACTCACTGTGGTTATTCCGGTTTCAGCTGCAATTGCCGCACCGCTACCAATTTGAAGTGTCATTTTATCCTGTGGACGGTGGAAAATAGTATGGCCATGACTTGCAATTAGCCGGGGTTGTAAATTGTGTTTGTTGTTAAACTGGTTTACTGTTTGCCCTATCCAGTGCCCATATGAAGTATTCAGTAAAGCAAGTCCCAATCCATCAAGTGTAGGGGCATCTTGCAGAATCTGCAGCCAAACTTGCGTGTACTTAATTGTCTCAGCTTCCAGGATGTCATAAACCCATTTGCTGTTATATAAACGTAACTCGCAGAAAGCTATGTCAAGCCCGTCGAGGGATGTTCCTGACATTAGTCCGATTACCTGATAAGTCTTCTTCATGATATTTATTACTTTAAAGGCTTTGAAATTGACATTTCGTTTTACAGATAATCGATTATTACTTCAAGCTTCATTCCTCTCGAACCTTTGATCAGTATTGTTGCTTTTTCAGGTGGGTTTTCCTTAAGGGCTTCTCTCATATCTTCTGTTGTGGTGAAGGATTTAATGTTGTCAATTCCCCTGGCAGCATTCAAGAAATAGGGGCCGGCAGTGTAAACCTTTACCTGTGTCATCTCTTTTATGAGCCTGACAATTTCAGCATGTTCGGCTTCTGATTCATCACCTAATTCAAACATATCACCCAGTATCATTACCTTGGTTCCGGCAGAAATCCGGTTAAAGTTTTCAATTGCGAGGCGCATACTCGAAGGGTTAGCATTATATGCATCAAGGATCAAAGTATTTAACTGCGTATGCTTGATTTGCGAACGGTTCATACCGGGTACATATGATTCAAGGGCATCAATAGCCTGGTTGATATCAACCCTGAACTGCACAGCAATACAAAGTGCAGCCATTACATTACTGAAATTATAATCACCTGCCAGCTTTGTTGAGAACTTCCTGGTTACAGGCTTCATCAGATCAATTGTGAGGTAACCGTCAGCATCAGTGTGGGGAATACCAATTATTTCATCGTCAACATTTGAACCATAGGCGATGCGATGAGCCAGATGTGACATTTGCATCAGAAGATCATCGCCACTGTTTACAAACACTGTACCACCCTGTTCTGTAAGGTATTCGTACAACTCCCTTTTCGCGATCTTTACCCCTTCAAAGCCGCCAAATCCTTCAAGGTGAGCTTTTCCAATGTTGGTTATAAGTCCGTGGGTCGGTCGTGCTATTTTACAAAGGTCAGCTATTTCGCCTCTATGATTTGCTCCCATCTCAACAACTGCAATTTCTGTGTCAGGTTTAATGGAAAGTAGGGTAAGTGGAACGCCTATATGATTATTGAAATTACCAGGAGTAGCTATAGTGTTGAATCTGGTTGATAAAACAACTGAAACAAGTTCTTTGGTTGTAGTTTTACCATTAGTTCCTGTTATTCCTATAATAGGAATTATGAGTTGCGAACGGTATAGTGATGCAAGTGCCTGTAATGAATCAAGTACATTTTCAACAAGTAACGTTCTTGAGCCTGTGAACATATCAGGATCATCAATAACAGCAAAAGCTGCTCCATTTTCAATTGCCTTTGAGGCAAAAGCATTAGCATTGAATTTATCGCCTTTGAGTGCAAAGAAAATACTGCCAGGCATTACTTTACGTGAATCAGTGCATAGGTATGAGTTATTTTTGAATTTGCAAAGCAATTCTTCGGCAGTGGTATAGTGCATTGAGGTTGTTAGTTTGATTATTATTTCAAAGATAAAAACATTTAGCGGTAAAAGAGCTTAGGAAATTATCCAAATGTCTATTTAAAGGCTTCCCAAAGGGTATGTTATTATCAATCATTTTAGTATTACACATAAATAAAAATGTGCGGCAAGTACCGCACATTTTTATTATTCCATTAATCATCAGCAATAGCTGAGACAGTAATTTATTTTTTTCCTGAATAGGCACTACCAACGCGGCCCATTGCACAACGGAAACCAATATAATTAGTAGCCTGGTCTTCGTTCAAATAACGACGTACTGCAGGGCTTAGGAAATAAGCTGGGTCTTTCCATGAACCACCTTTATAAACCCTTGATTTATCGCTAATAAGAGAAGTTTTACCAAACTCGTACATCATATTTGTTGTGTTAACAGTGTCAGATGGAGGTGTAGTCCAGTCAGGATTAATAGTTGATTGGTAGTCACCGTCAATATAGTTGATCTGATTAGCGCTGCGATAATTATAGCGGTCTTTGCTTTCTTCTGTTGTAACCTCACGATACTGAATTCTACCAAGGCTGTCTTTAGGTGCAAGGAAACCTTCTTCATCAGTAACTTTGGTTGTAAATACGTTACCGCGGAATGGAGCATAATCTGCGACATCTTCAAAAGATAATGGGCGATACACATCAAGAACCCACTCGGAAACATTACCTGCCATGTTATACAGGCCATAATCATTTGGCCAATATGATGCAACTTCAGCAGGCAGGTCGGCACCATCATTCAGGCTACCGGCAACTCCCATATAGTCACCTCTGCCACGTTTAAAGTTGGCAAGGAACTGACCATAATATTTTTTCTCATCACTACGAACAACAGTACCATTCCATGGGTACTGACGACGTTCAACAACGCGTTCATACAAAGTATTTCCAACAAGGCCTAATGCTGCAAATTCCCATTCAGCTTCGGTTGGTAAACGATATTTTGGTACCATGATACCATCCTCCAGACGTGCACGGCGTTCACCGGTTCCACTTGGATTAAGGTCTTTGAGCGGCTTATTCACCAATCCTTCATACTGACCTGCAAGATAAGCGTCGGTATTGAAATTATTTTGGTCTTGTTGATCAGGGTCAAAATCAAGGATGCCTTCTTTAATAAGGAGCATTTCATTTACCCTGTCGGTACGCCAGATGCAATACTCATTAGCTTGAAGCCAGTTTACACCTACCACCGGATAATTCCTGTATGCAGGATGGCGGAAATAAGTTTCAACCAATGGTTCATTGTATGCAAGTTTCTCTCTCCAAACGAGTGTATCAGGAAGAGCCTTGCGGTAAACTTCAGGATAATTGGTTCCAAAAACCCTGCTAAGCCAGTATAGGTACTCAACATAGTCAACATTAGCTACTTCAGTTTCATCAATATAGAATGAAGGAACAGTAACTCTGCGTGCGATGTTATCCCAATCGTACATAGGATTATCACTTGTGCGACCCATAGTAAAGGTTCCGCCTTCAATCATAACCAATCCAGGGCCCAGGGGCTGACCACCCCAATTGGTATTAACTTCAAATCCCCCGTTTTTGGCATTGTTATACTCCCATCCGGTAGTGCGTGATTGCTCTTTCCGGCACGATGAACCAAGTAGCACCACCGCGGTAGCAAAAATGACTAATTTCAGATAATTGTTGCTGTAGCTGATCATTTCAGGTATTATTGTTTTTAATTTATTGTTAACTAAAATCTTGGGCATTTTATTGCCTTCTGCTTAAAAGTTTTTTCCCGGCAGTCGAACTGGTATGTTAATGACAACTCATATGCACCGCCTGTTGCATTTGTAAGGTTGGAAATTGTGTAATCATAGCTGAATCCAACTTTCATTTTCTGGGCCATAACCCCAATAAGGAGTATAACAGCATCAGGGTTTTCAAAATTGTGCCTGAACCATCCACCTAATACCATTGGATACATATTCAAATACATTCCTGCATTCAACTGGTGGAACTCACCTTGTTGCTGGTACATTATATTAGGTGAAAAGCTTAGGTCTTCAACTTCAACTGACCTGTTGAGCCCATTTAATCCAATTAGTGCTCCGGCATGAGCGGTTATTTTCATATCGAGTTTACTGTCGCCGTTACTGTAATATGAATTATCAGGCTGGGTCATATGGTGAACCGCAATACCTGCATAAGAGCGTTCATTGTATCCTATTAACATACCTGCTGAAAAATCCACCATGCTAACTGTTAACCTGTCGGGAGGTGACTCTTGTGTAGCAGGCAAACCGCCACCAGTGCTGTTTAGGTATTGATCTTCAAAAATGAATTTATCCCAATTTAGCTTATTCTGCATATATGACCCCTGGAATCCTGCATTCAGGGTAAGTTTCTTTGCCAGTTCCATCCTGAAGGAGTATAATCCACTAACTCCATTTGAAGTCATTGCACCGTCGGCCATGTTTTCTGACATAACCATTACACCAACACCACCCGATAAAGCCTGTACATACTGGTCGTATGATGCAGCATAAGTAACGAACGTTCCGGCCAGTTTCGGCCATTGATTCCGGTAATTGAGTGTGAGACGAGGACAAATTTTTGAACCTGTTAGAGCAGGGTTGAGGTATAAAGGGTTACCGTAGAACTGCGAGAATGATGGATCCTGTGCTCTTACAACACCCGAAGCAGCAAGAATCAGTATTAGAAAGAGTAGTTTTTTATGCATATAACCTATGGGTTTTTCGACAGCCAATATTACGAATATTTTCAATATACCATCAATACCGTTCAAAAAAACTACATTTTTGTTTTCAGCGGCAATAACAGTGCCTTCTATCCGTTTACATAAAATCAGTTAAGCGGCATGTAATCTGAAGCGAAGATATAAACAAATCCGGCTCAATAATAGTTTTGTCTCCTTTTAACTGAAATAACTAATAATTTTTACTGAAATAACCTATAATATTGTCATTTTTGACGTTGAATTAAATCTTTCTCTTAGTTAATGAACCTATCTGAATATGAGATATAAATACCAGGCTGATTCTTATATCATGACTTATATGCCCATATCACAGCTGGCGGTCACTCTGGTAATGCTCTTATCATTCTTTTGTTTATCGCTAAAAGGGCAAAATGTAACAGGTTTTTTTGCCAATTCCTCTCAATTATCTTCAGGTTCATGGTCACGTATAGGAGTTGATGCTTCAGGTATTTGCAGGCTTAGCTATGATGACCTGATAAATATGCAGGTTCCTGTGGCAGGCATTGAGTCGTCAGCTATACGAATCCATGGATTCGGAGGCATGTTGCCAGAGAATGCAGGTGCTCCAAGATATGATGATTTGCCTGAAGTTGCCATCCAAATGTTCGATGGTGGTGACAATCGCTTTGATCCGGGTGACTATCTTCTTTTTTATTCTTCCGGTCCACATGCATGGAGATATAATAGTCAGGCTTCCGCATTTGAATACCTTGTAAATATTTATTCTGATCAGGCATATTATTATATAACAGTGGGTGGCACGCCTGGTGTTAGGGTGCAGCAGATGCCCCAACCGGCCAATGCAGCTCAAGAGGTCAGGTATTATCATCACAGGGATGTTATATCGCCCGAATTGTATAATCTTATCAAATCAGGTCGTGGATGGTACGGCGACTTTTTTGACATTATAACCCAGCGCGATTACAGTTTTACACCCGTGAGCCTGCGTCAGAATTCCGAACTTAACATCCGATTCAGTGTGGTTGCCCGTTCATCATTTGGTTGTTCTTTTACTCTATCAGCAGGTGGCAATAGCTATACTTTGCCTGTTTCGTCGGTTTCAAACGATTTCAACACCAATTATGCGCATATTTCAACCAATAGGTTTATTCAGTCAGCTCCTGCCGATTTTAGTTCTGCCAGTGTAAGTTTTAATAAAAATTCAGGTATGGACATTGGCTGGCTTAATTTTATTGAAGTTAATGCTGAAGCACGACTGCGATATGCAGGTCAGCAATTGCCTTTCAGGAAAGTTGGACTTGAAGGTGATGTGGAATATATTATAGAAGGAGCTTCATCAGATATGCATGTATGGGAGATCACTGATCCCTTACGACCACGGTTAGTAAACGTAAACAATCAGGGTGGTGTATTACGCTTCAGGGCTACTGCTGATACGTTACATGAATATATTATTGCATCAGGTAGTAATATGATCAGTCCTGTTTTCATAGGGCAGGTAGGTAATCAGAATCTCCATGGTATGTCAACGCCACAAATGTTGATTATTTCGCCACCTGAATTTATGAATGAGGCGGTAAGGCTGGCTACTTTTCACGGTCAGCATGACGATTTGAGTGTAACAGTTGTAACCCCTCAGTCGATTTACAATGAGTTTTCATCAGGATCACAGGATATCAGTGCTATACGAAACTTTATAAAGATGCTTTGGCATAAAGCTGAGCCCAATAATTTGCCAAGGTATGTGTTGCTCTTCGGCGATGCGTCATATGACTTCAAGAATCGGGTTCCGGCCAATACAAACTTCATACCTACGTATCAGTCACCTGAATCGTTGCATCCTGTCCACTCTATTGCCACTGATGATTATTTTGTATGTATTGACGACCATGAAGGTGGCAATTCGAACGACGGTGTTGATATTGGAATAGGACGTTTGCCTGTTGCAACTCCGCAGGAAGCAACAGTAGCAGTTGACAAAATAATAAATTATTTAACTGCAACCGACAAAGTACATGGCGACTGGCGAAACATCATTTCCTTTGTTGCTGACGATGGCGACGGAAACATTCATATGAGCCAGGCTGACCAAATAGCCCAGATGATTGACACTGTATTCAGTAATTATAATACTGATAAAATATTCCTCGATGCCTATGTACAGGAGAGTATGGCAGGGGGTCAGCGATCACCTGATGCTAATAACGCCATTAACCAGCGGGTTAATAAAGGAGCGCTCATTATAAACTACACCGGTCATGGTGGTGAAACTGGCTGGACTAAAGAGCAAATTCTTGAAGTTAAAGATATCACTGGCTGGACAAATTACGACAGACTACCGGTGTTTATGACCGCTACTTGTGAATTCAGCAGGTATGATGATCCGGCAAGAGTATCAGGCGGTGAACACGCCTTCCTTAACCCAAAAGGAGGTGCTATTGCTCTATTCACTACTGCCAGGCCAACTTATGGTACACCGAATTTTGCACTTGCAAAGAATTTTTATACTACTGCTTTACAGCCAATAAACGGTATGATGCCCAGGCTGGGTGACATTATTCGAATTGCCAAAGCTCAAAGCGGATCAGATAACAATACCAAGAAATTCGTATTGCTCGGTGACCCTGCAATGACTATGGCATATCCTGAGCTCAAGGTAATTACAACTTTAATAAACGGAAATGGTGTTTCAGAACTCTCCGATACTATAAGTGCTCTTGAAGAAGTTACTATCAACGGAATCATTTCTGATAAAACCGGTGTGAGGGTTAGTGACTTTAACGGAATGGTGATGACAACTGTGTACGACAAAGAAAGTAATATCGAAACATTTGGTACCCAGGAAAGCGGCGTAATGTCATTTTCCCTCCGCAAAAATATTATTCATAGAGGGCGGGCTGAGGTTGTTAATGGTGAATTTACTTTCTCCTTCATAGTGCCAAGAGATATTGCATACCAATTTGGCCCAGGCAAAATCAGCTATTACGCTACTAATGGTATTACTGATGCTGCAGGTTACCATAAGAACATAGTAGTTGGTGGTATTGGGGGGAATATAAATGACCATGAAGGACCTGAAGTCACACTTTTTATCAACGACAGTAGTTTTAAATCCGGTGGTTTTACTGATCCTAATCCTGTTCTGCTTGCATACATAAAGGATCAAAGTGGAATCAACACCATTGGTAATAGTATTGGTCATGATATAGTTGCCATACTCGATAACAATACTCAGGATCCTTATATCCTGAACGAATATTACCAGGCTGATTTAAACACTTATAAGAGTGGATCAATCATGTTTCCGTTCTTTAATCTCAAACCCGGGCCACATACTGTAAGACTGCGATTGTGGGACGTGAACAACAACTCATCGGAGGTTACAACTAATTTTATTGTTGCGGCTGGTAATCAACTTACATTGAGTGAAATTGAGGCATGGCCCAACCCCATGGTTGATGAAATTAATTTTGCCATTGGTCACAATCAGGCTGGCAAGGAACTTAAGGCTGAGCTATCTGTTTATAATCTATCGGGGAATAAAGTGGCTACAATTAAAAGAAATATCTTTGCAGGTGGCTACCGTACATCATTATTCAAGTGGAATGGAGACGGACAATACGGAAGCCGGCTTTCATCAGGATTTTATATAGCAAAACTACGAATAGAAACCCCCGAAGGTTTTGTATCTGATAAATCAGTCAAGATCATAATAGCTCGTTAACTGAATTATGACTCAACAATATACTATGAAAATAACCCGCCTTATTCTGTTTGCTGTCATCTGTACCTTCATCCAAACAGTGGATGCACAGAAAATTAAAGTACAGCCGGTTTGGGAGCAACCTGCAAAACTGGTCAGGGGTAATGATACTTCTGTATTGGCACCTTCATTTGTGAATGCACAATATTCAGGACTCCCTGAAAGCATTTTACCGGCTTTTAATAAAAGATTCGCGGTTCCCAAAGGAACTACTTCTGTAAGCATTTCAATTGACAGCCTCATTTTTATACCTTTCACTTCTGATGAGTTAGTAACACTTACAGGAGTTGAAATACCCGTTCAGCCTGAAGCCGAAGTATCACTGATGACTGAAAACGGCAATCCTTATGCAGTAGTAACTGTAAATCCATTTGGAAAGGATCCTATCACCGGAAACCAGTCTAAACTTGCATCTTTCGATTTAAATATCATCACCTCTGTAGCCGATTCAGGCGATTCAATCAGGCCTCCCCGGTATTATGCTGCAAACTCCAGGTTAGTTTATGGTGACTGGTTCAAATTATGGGTAAGGCAAACTGGCATTCACAAGATCACTTACGAGGATATGCGTAATATGGGAATGCATGTAGATGGCATAAATCCCGACTTTTTTAGCATGTTTGGGAGGGGTGGAGCTATAATGAGCGAAAGCGCCGGATCAGGCAAATATGATGATTTGACTGAAATTTCTATCAGAGTGGTAACAGCAACTCCAGGTTCTTTCAAGCCTGGCGATTATGTTCTCTTCTATGCTGAAGGTCCGGTTACCTGGAAATATAACCCTCTTTCCGGACGCATTGACCATGCAACACATCTCTACACTGATGTTATTGGATATTTCATAACAGTTGCCAACTATTCAGGAAAACGAATTCCACAGGCTGATCTTGTTACAGCCCAATCGAATGCACAAACCAATAATTATACTGCTGTTGCTGTATATGAGAAAGAAGACTTTAGCCTGATTAAAAGTGGAAGAAAGTGGTTCAGCCATAAGTTTGATAACTACACCCGAAGTATTACACTGCCTGAGTTTAATTTTCCCGATATAGATCTTAATGTACCTGTAAGCATGGGTTTTGGGGTAGCAGGACGTTCCACCGAGCAAATGTCAATAAGCATTGAGGTAAGCGACCAAATTGTGAACACTACCAATATAGCGAAGTATTCCAGTATAAATGACTATGCTCGAGAGCTGACAACAACCCAAAGTTTTAATGCTACATCTGGCAATTTCAAAGTAACAGCACGATTCAATCCCCCTAACAGTTCTGCTCTGGGCTGGCTTGACTTCATCTCATTCAACGTACGTAGTAAATTGAAATTCCGTGGATCGCAAATGAACTTCCGTGACCCGCAGACATTGGGAGCTGACAACATTACAAGTTTTGTTTTGGAAGCCGACCAGCAGAATGTTGAAATCTGGGACGTTACCAATCATTCATATGTTCATCGCATACCGACATCTCAAACCGGCAATAATATCAATTTCAAAGTCAATACATCAAGGTTGAGGGAATTTATTGCATTCGATGGCACTACATTCTTTACACCTGAATTTGCGGGAAAAGTACCTAACCAGGACCTGCATGCGATAGGAAACCATGATATGATCATTGTTACACATCCTTCGCTTCGTTCACAGGCTACCCGACTTGCAAAGCTGCATAACAACCTTGGTGAACTCAGCGTAAAAGTAGTTTCGTTGCCTGACATATATAATGAGTTCTCGTCAGGTCATCAGGATATTACGGCTATTCGTGATTTTATGAAGATGCTTTATGACAGGAGTAGTGCTGAGGGATATCCTCGTTACCTGCTTCTTTTTGGAAATGCATCGTATGATGTTAAAGACCGTATTTTCAACAATAATAACCTTGTGCCTACCTACCAGGGCTATAATTCTGTTGCTCCTACATCATCATTCCTTACAGATGATTATTTCGGTATGCTTGATGATGGTGAAGGTGGGGGGATTAATGTAAGTGGACTAATTGATGTTGCCGTGGGCCGTCTGCCGGTAAGGACGCTTGAGCAGGCTACTGATGTAGTCACCAAGATTGAAGCCTATCTTACAAACAGCCCTGCCACTCACGGCGAATGGCGTAATAATATTATGGTAATCGGCGATGATGAGGATAATAACGCCCATTTTAATCAGGCTGAAAGGTTATGCGACATAATTGCAGAAGACCATAGCATCTTTAATGTCAATAAAGTGCACTTTGATGCGTTCAGGCAAAACAGTACTCCCGGCGGAGGAAGATATCCTGATGTTAACAGAGAACTGAATTCGCAGGTGGATAAAGGTGTATTGATCACCAACTACATAGGGCATGGAGGTGAACTTGGCTGGGCTGATGAAAGGGTGCTTGAAATTTCAGATATCACAGCCTGGAAGAACTTTGATAGAATGGGACTATTCTTTACTGCTACTTGTGAATTTTCACGATTCGATAATCCGCAACATACATCTGCAGGTGAACTAGTATTCCTTAATCCAGTTGGTGGTGCTGTGGCCATGATTACAACCACAAGGCTTGCATATGCTTCAACCAACGAAAACCTTAATGAGAGTTTTATTGATACTGTTCTTAATAAAACAGGTGGAATACCACGTATGGGTGACATAATTAAATATACCAAGAACGACAATTTTGCTTCACCCAATGTTAGGCATCTTACACTTTTTGGTGATCCAGCCCTGCCAATGGCTTTGCCCAAATACAATGTGGTAACTACAGCTATGGTTGACCCTAATACCCTTATGGCAACTGATACACTTTCAGCCAACGGTAAGATTACCCTCCATGGCGAAGTACAGGATCAAAACAATAACACATTGAACAGTTTCAATGGCGAAGTTTATGTAAAAGTGTTTGACAAGGAATCAACCGTTAAAACACTCGGACAAGATGCCAAGAGTTTCCCTGTTAACTTTAAAGTGCAGAAAAACGTTATTTACCAAGGGAAAGCTAAAGTTGAAAATGGGCTCTTCAATATTACTTTCCCGGTTCCGCTTGATATTGATTATAATTTTGGCAAGGGAAAAATAAGCTATTATGCAACCGATGGTGTTGATGATGCAAATGGTTACTATACCAACTTTGTTATAGGAGGATCAAAAAGCATCAATGGTGTTGACGATTTAGGTCCTGATATTACATTATACATTAATGACACAACATTCATTGAAGGTGACCTCACCAGTGAGAATCCTAAATTACTGGTAAGGTTATTTGATGAAAGCGGGATCAATACACTTGGAAATGGTGTTGGTCATGACCTTGTAGCAGTACTTGATGAAAACAACTACAACTCAGTATTGCTGAATGATTTTTACTCCGCTGATCTCGACAGTTACCAGTCGGGCTGGGCAAAATACCACTTTTTTAATCTCACTGACGGACCACATTCAATTACAGTAAAGGCATGGGATGTTTTCAATAATTCATCAACTGCAACTGTGAATTTTGTTGTTAAACGTGATATCAGGCTTGACATTGATGATGTTATTGCCTATCCTAATCCTTCAAAAGGCAAAGTTTGGTTCCGCTTCAAGCATAATCTCTTCGATGCACTCCTGAATCTTGAAATAGAGATTTACAATTCAACAGGTACTCTTGTGAGGGTGTTAAGCCCTGGCAAGGTAACTGCTTCAGGTTATATGGTTGATGAAATTGCATGGGACGGACTATCAACTGACGGATCGGTATTAAGGAATGGTCTTTATGTTTGCAGGGTTAAAGTACTTGACCGCAACGGATACTCATCGGCTCATACGGTAAAGGTTATAATGGCTAAGTAATAATTTAAACCTCTCAGAAGAGTTATTACCTTTACAGGGAAGAGATATTGCCTTTACAGGGAAGAGATATTGCCTTTACAGGGAAGAGATGTTACCGTTACGGGTTTAACCTTATACTTTTATTAGGCTGAAGTTGATTGGTTTTGAGGTGACAGGTTGAACATCTCAGGGTATCTTGCAGTTTTTGTGCGGTAGAATTCTTCAACTTGAACAAAATCAATTTCAAAATTACCTGATGGCTTGAAGCATTGACCAAAGCCGCCTTCCTTATTCTTATAATCCAGAAAGCCAAGGCATACAGGAACATGCGCATTCATGGCAATGTGATAAAAGCCCCGCTTCCAGTTCTTGCTTAGCTTACGTGTGCCTTCAGGTGTGATTGTTACAATGAACCTCTCATGCTTATTGAATTCATCAGTTATTTGAAGTACCACATTTGAACTCCGACTCCTGTCAACCGGTATGCCTCCCATTGCTTTGAATATAGGTGAAGTGTACCATTTGAAGACCTCTTTCTTTATCAGGAAATGTGATTTTATTCCAAGAGATGTATAACCCAACCACCCCATAAAAAAGTCAAGGTTAGAAGTATGCGGTGCCATGATCACTATAGCTTTTGGTGCCGGCAATGGCCCTGTGATATTCCAACCTGCAAGTTTAAGGACAAACCGCGCAACGTATTTAAGGATCATAAGCTGACAATTTTGAGCAAATATAACACCTTTGATGGATTAATAATGTAATGCAAGGTTTTGCTATTGTTTAGCTGGGTGTACATTTAATGGATAATCAAGGTGGTTGAAGGTTTTACTTTTGTTTACCTGAGTGTACATTAATGAGTATGGAATGTACGTATGCGTACATAATGTAACCTCTTAATTCTTTAATGAAGACTCTCTAAATTGCAGAATATCAGTAGAATGAAGTTTGTGGAATACTATTTGCGGGATTGTCGCAAAAACTTAAAAATTCAACACAATGAGATCTTTACTTACATTCATTGCTATTCTGGGACTTACTTATAGCTGCTTTGCAGATGAGCCAGCGATTAAGCGCGAAAATGCACCTTCTAATGCAGTGTGGCGGCTAACTGATATATATACTTCCATGGATGTATGGAAAGCCGACCTTATTAAAGCTGACGTGATGCTAAAAGAGCTCGCTGGGATGAAAGGCACTCTTGGAGCTTCACCTGATAATTTACTCCGCTATTATACTATTAATGACGAGTTTGGCAAAGTAATTACAAAGCTCTACTGCTATGCCTACCTTCAACGGTCACTTGATTCACGTGATCCGCTTGTGAGCGACAGCTTCCAGCGGATGCAATCGTTTATGATGAATGCAGGGCAGGAACTCGCTTGGGTAAGTCCTGAAATGGTTGCCATTCCTGAACAGAAGGTTATGGGTTGGGTAGCAGCAAACAGTGCATTTGCCCCATATAAGTTCAGCCTTGAAAATATGTATCGGTTACAAGATCATGTGTTACCCGGAGAACAGGAACAACTGATTTCCTATTTTTCAGGTATGGCAGAAACAACTTCCGCTATTTATACTGAAGTGGCAATATCTGACAATGTTTACCCTCAATTCGTTCGCACAAGTGGTGATACCATCACTCTTACACGTCCTGCCCTCACCAGTATTCTCAATTTCAGTACTGACAGGGATGAACGTCGCAGAGCTTATGAAACATTCACATCCACATACAAGGCCCGCGAAAATACTATGGCAGCACTGCTTCATAGTGTTGCAAAAACGGATAAAGCTTATGCACAGGCTTATCGGTTCCCGGGTACGCTCGAAGCATCTCTTAACAGCAATAATATCCCCGTGAGTGTATATGAGAACCTTATAAAAGTTGCCCGGGAAAATACCCAACCACTGCAACGTTACATTAATCTTCGCAAGAAAGTGCTGCAGGTAGAGGACTATTCTCCATGGGACGGCAATGTAGCCCTTGGTACATTCAACCGTAAATATTCATACGATGAAGCAACTGAAATGATAACCCAGGCACTTCAACCGCTTGGGAAAGAATATTCTGCAGGACTGCATAGTGCCCTCGAAGGTGGTTGGATTGACGTATATGAAGGAGCTGCAAAGGAAACCGGCGCATATTCCATGGGTATATACGGCGTACATCCATACATCCTTCTGAATTACGATCAAACAACCGGAGCAGTATCTACCTTAGCGCATGAACTCGGCCATACAATGCATTCAATGTTCTCATCAGCAAATCAGCCTTTCAGCATGCATGATTACACCTCATTTGTTGCTGAAGTTGCATCTAATTTCAATGAAGAACTCTTGCTTGATCACATGCTTACAATGTCGACCGATCGACAGGAACGCATTGCTTTACTCGACCAGGCGATAAATAACCTTATAGGAAGCTTCTATAGGCAAAGCCAGTTTGCAGATTTCGAACTGCAGGTTCACAGGATGGTTGAAAACGGAGAACCCGTTAATGCTACTGTACTGAATTCCCTGATGCATAACATCAACTCCACTTATTATGGCGATACGGTTATTGAACATCCATATCGTGATGTAACCTGGGCACAGATAATGCAC
>JAGXGB010000081.1 GCA_024636955.1 Bacteroidales bacterium | reverse complement strand
TTATTGAATAGTGACAGTTATGATATGCAAAATTAGTGAATAAAGGCCAATATCTAAAATATAACTAACTTCGCAGCCCGTTGATATTCCCTTTTTATAACATGTTTTATGCAATTCAAACTAATCAACAATCTGTCGGGATGGCTTGTTTTCGCCATTGCTGCATTTGTGTATATAATTACTTCAGAGCCAACCGCCAGTTTCTGGGATTGCGGTGAGTACATTGCTACTGCCCATGGCCTTCAGGTAGGTCATCCTCCGGGAGCACCCTTGTTTCAAATGCTTGGAAGATTTTTTAGTCTTTTTGCTTTCGGCAACGAGCTTCTGGTAGCCCGGATGGTAAATACCATGTCGGCATTAAGCAGTGCTTTCACTATATTATTCCTTTTCTGGAGTATAACCCATCTGGCAAGGAAAATAGTGATTGGATTTACTGATTCAATAGCCAATACTTCTGCAAGTGTAAACAATACAACTGCGATGGTTAATTATATACCTGCGATCATTGGAAGCGGAATAGTTGGAGCTTTGGCTTATACTTTCTCAGATTCATTTTGGTTTTCAGCCACTGAAGGTGAAGTGTATGGCATGTCGTCGTTCTTCACTGCCTTTGTATTTTGGGCAATATTGAAGTGGGAAGAGGAAACACCGGGGTATGGAGTAAAAGCAACCCCATCAACGGGCAAGGACCACTCACTCAGATGGATCATACTTATTGCCTTTATGATAGGACTGAGCATAGGGGTTCATCTTCTCAATTTGCTTACTATTCCTGCTTTGGCATTGGTTTATTATTTTAAGAAATACAACCCAACAATCAAAGGAACTGTTATTGCCCTGCTGCTTTCGGTAGTGATACTTGCCCTGGTGATGAATCTTATCATTCCATGGATAGTGAGGCTTGCAGGGATGTTTGAGTTGTTATTTGTCAACGGTATCGGACTTCCTTTCAATACCGGTACTATTATATATTTCATGACGCTGATAGGATTGATCATCTGGGGATTGAGATATACCGCCAAAAAGGGCAAGGTGTTGTGGAATACCGTAGCGCTTTCATTCACCTTTATTCTGATTGGTTATTCAAGCTTCTTTATGCTGGTGATCCGTGCAAACGCCAACCCACCTATTAACGAAAATGAACCATCAAATGCCATTAGTCTGCTTTCATACCTTAACAGGGAGCAGTATGGCGACTGGCCGTTGCTTTACGGTCCATATTACAATGCACCGGTAGTTGGGTATGAAGATGGCACTCCGGTTTATCATAAGGACAATACGAAGGGTAAATATGTTGTGATCAATGAACGCAAGGAGTCAGAACCGGTTTTCCATAAGGATTTTATGACTGTATTTCCTCGTATGTGGAGCATGTCAGAAAGATCACACGAGCATTTTTACAAGGAATTTGGTAATATTAAAGGCACACCGGTACAGTACACTGCCCCGGGAGGAAAGCAGGAAACGCTCACCAAACCTACTTTTGGTGAGAACCTCCGCTTCTTCTTCGATTACCAGATACAGCACATGTATATCAGGTATTTTATGTGGAATTTCGCCGGAAGGCAAAACGACAACCAGGGTTTGGGTGAGGATATTAATGGGAATTGGATAAGTGGAATAAACTTTATAGATAAGCTGAGGCTTGGTCCGCAGGACAACCTGCCTGAAAGTATGAACAGCAAAGCACGTAACAGATATTTCCTTCTTCCTCTAATACTTGGACTGGCAGGGCTGGTGTTCCATATAAACCGGCATCCGAAAGATTCACTGGTAGTCACCATGCTTTTCATCATGACCGGACTGGCCATAGTGGTATATCTGAACCAGTATGCCCCACAACCCCGGGAACGTGATTATGCCTATGCGGCTTCATTCTATGCTTTCGCGATATGGATAGGCATTGGTGTGTTGGGACTAACCATGCTTATACAGAAATATCTTAAACTGAAACATGCCGGTATAATAGCCACAGCCATTTGCATGGTTGTGCCTGTAATAATGGCAGCCGAGAATTGGGATGACCACGACAGGTCGAACAGATACACTGGGCGTGATATAGCACGCAACTACCTGGAATCTTGTGATAAGGATGCGATACTCTTTACGATGGGTGATAATGATACGTTCCCGCTTTGGTATGTTCAGGAAGTTGAGGGAATTCGCAGGGATGTGAGGGTAGTGAACCTGAGCCTACTAAACAGTGACTGGTACATTGGGCAGATGAAACGTAAGGTGTATGATTCAGAGCCGTTGCCCATCAGTTTTGAATACGACCAGTTTAAAAGTGGCACTTACGAGGTCATTTATATTTCTCCTGATGAAAGGATTGAAGGTGCCGTTTCGCTTATAGAATTGTTTGATGCACTGCATAAACAACCTGAAGCTTTTAAGTTGCAGAGTTCAATGGGGCCTGTTGATGTAATTCCGGTTTCAGATTTTATATTGAATGTTGACACTACTTTAGTGCTGCAAAATGGCACCGTTCAACCGGAGGAACAGGACAGTTTATTGCCCTACCTACCTTTTAAAATCAATGACAGAGCCATTACTAAAAACCAGATCATTGCCCTTGATATATTGGCACACAACAACTGGAAGCGGCCGGTTTACTTTTCAGCCACTGCCGGTGCTGATTCATACCTTGGCTTGAATGCGTACCTGCGAAGCGAGGGGTTTGTGCTACGACTTGTGCCAGTGAAAATACAAGGTGATGAGAACTTTGAAGGTTATGTGAACAGCAGTGTATTATATGATAAATTGATGAATGTTTATAAGTACGGTAATATGGATGATCCGTCAGTTTATCTGGATGAGACCAACAGGAGGATGAGCAATAACCTGCGCACCATGTTTGGACGACTGGCAAGTAAGCTTGTGATAGATGGTAAGAACGATGAGGCTATTGCAGCATGTGATAAGTGCCTGGCTACGATACCCGATGAAGCGATTCCATATAATTATTACCTGTTATCAATTGCAGAAAGCTATCTCGCCGCAGGGGCTGAAGAAAAGGGTTATGCACTGCTCACCAGATTGCTTGACCTTTATAAAGCCGATCTCAATTACTATTTCAGGTTCCCTCAGCATAAACTGGCTGGACTTAATCAAGATCTAAGACAGAGTCTGATGGTGCTTAATGGAATTGCCAGCATTGCTGATCAGCATGGCAACCTGCAGCTAAAGGAAAAGGCAACACTGGAACTCGAAAAACAGTTTAAAAGATACGAGCAGGCGGGGTTTTAAATATGAACATACCGGTTGTGCCATGGATATTAAGGATTTTAGCCCCTTCAGCACTTGTTTGGAGGATTAGGCGATCAAAGACTGCATTAACCGGTCAATCAACACCTGCTAAAACAAGTCAACCAACAACCTCAATAGCAAGTAGTTCCATATACATCACATTTGACGACGGCCCAATACCTGAAATTACGCCAAAAGTGCTTGAGATATTGAAGAAATACAACGCTAAAGCAACATTCTTCTGTGTGGGTGATAATGTAAGGAAATACCCTGAAGTATATGCGCAGCTACTAAAAGAAGGGCATGCAACAGGTAATCACACATATAGCCATTTGAAAGGTAATAAAACCGATGATGAGCATTATTTCAGCGACATTGATAAATGCGGTGAACTGGTAAAAAGCTCATTGTTCAGACCTCCTCATGGAAGAATAAAACTCTCCCAGATAAAACACTTGAAGCATAAATATAAGCTGATTATGTGGACTGTGCTAACGGGTGATTACAACCAAAAGCTTAGTAAAGAACAGGTACTGAATAACGCTATCATTCACACTAAAGACGGAAGCATAATTTTGTTCCACGACAGCCTCAAGGCTTCAGAGCGAATGCTATATGCGTTGCCGAGAATGCTAGAATACTTTTCAGCTAAGGGTTACAGGTTTGAGAAGATACCATTATAAGATTCATTAAACTAACGCCACACGTTAATATTTACACCCCTTAGAATATTTACACCCCCTCCGGGGGTTAGATTTTATAATCACATTGTTTATTTCTAACCTATTTGCACCCCCTCTGGGGGTTAAGATACAACCTTTGAACACCTTGAACCCCTCGATAACCCCTCGATAAAAACTCGGGGACCGTCACCTTGAACCCCTCGATAACCCCTCGATAAAAACTCGGGGACCGTCACCTTGAACTACATTGAACCACCTTGAACAAAATTGAATCCCGCACGTGCGGGAAACAACATTGAACCACCTTGAACCATTTGAACACCTTGAACTAATTTTTAAAGCTTCACAAAAGGCGCTTCAGTAACGAAGTCTTTACTGCTGAGCCTGATAAGATACATACCTTTTTGCAGGTGACTTACATCATGCCACTGAAATTCATCAAAGTTGTTAACCTTCATCACTATGCTACCCTTCAGATCAGTGATAACCAGGTTACCTTTCTTGTTGTTGGCAGTAATTCTTATTCGATCTGTTGCAGGGTTAGGGTATATTCTTAAACGACTGTCGATATTAGGGTTAGATGAGTCAAGAAGTACCTGGTTGCCGGCCGAAATGAGCCACATTTCAGGGTCAATGGTGATGCTCTGAACAGTAAAGCCAGGATCAATCTGATAGACATGATTGTTTGAAGTGTGATCAAATACGATAAGTGTATCACGCCCCTCTCCGGAGAGAAGAACCGGAACTTTCATTTCAAAGAAGTCAACTGAAGGATGTGATGTAGTTTGTGAAAGTTCGGCATTATAAGTCTGGTCTTCCTGTGAAGTGAGCGACACTACATATGAAGGATATCCTTCACCATAATACCAGTCGTCAAAGTATTCAGTAAGGTCAGTTCCTGAGGCTTCTTCAAGATACCCCTTCAGCATATCGGTTGAAGCAAATCCATATTGTGCAACCGGGTCATTCAGGTAATTGCGGCATGCAGCAAAGAAAGCGCTGTCGCCAATTGTCCAGCGTAAACCATGAAGTACCATCGCACCTTTGTAATACGATAAGCGTCCACTAAATATCCTGCTTACATTAGTAGTGTCAGGCACATATACTGAGCCACCCGGCTGACTGACAATTGCATTTATGACATTTTGTTTCCATATAGGCCAGTAAAGGTCGTTCGACAAGTTTTCATAGGCCAATCCGGTAAGGTAAGTTGCGAAACCTTCATTCAGCCATATATCATGCCATGAATTGAGGGTTACCATATCTCCAAACCACTGGTGTGCCAGCTCATGGGCAATGATTTCAAAGTCAAAGCGTCCCATGAACGACATAGTTTGATGTTCCATTCCACCGCCCCAGCCGAATTCAGCATGGCCATACTTCTCTTCTATAAAAGGATATTCAGTGAAGAGATCACTAAACAACTCCATAAATTCTGCAGTGGCTTTTGTTTCCTGCTTCCTTTCGTTTAGTTTCTCGGGATAAACATAGTTGATTACCGGTACCATTCTGCCTGCAGAATAAGTAGTGTCAGTATAAACAGCATAATTGGTTACTGCAACAGCTACCAGGTAAGGTACTACAGGATAGTTGTGCTTCCAGTGGTTGGTACGGGTACCTGAAACTACTACATCATTTACCAGCATTCCTAACGAAGCTGTTCGGTATGCTTCTGGCGTATTTACTATTATATCAACAGAATCGATTTTATCAGTAAGGTCGTTCTTCCCGGGCCACCAGTCGCGGGCACCGTAGGGCTCTGAGAGTGTCCAGAAAGCTGGTACACCATCATGCGGAATATTACCTACAGATCCAAATCCCTGACCTGCATCAGGCACTCCACGATAATAAATTACAATCTCATAATGCGTACCTGTCTCCAGTATTTCCGGAAACTGTATGGTGAGAGTCCATGGTTCAGTATGCTGAAAAGCAAGCGGCGAGCCCTGGTATATAATGGAATCAACTGTAAAAGCTGTAATTAGCTGCATATCAATGGATGTTACATCCTTACGCGCCTCAAAAACAGTTGCGACAGAACCCGATAGGTATAGCACCGCCGGATCAATATTCAGATTCATGCGCATATACTTTACATCATATCCTGATGCAGCATCAGTATTGTCAGGACCAAGCATTCCATGTTTTGCATGCCTTAAATGATCATGATTGGTATGCATCATCATCGCTTGTTTCCCATGTGAACAATATTCAACACCTATTCCCTGAATGTGAGCTCCGGGCTGTAGAGTACCATATTTTAAAGGGTAGCTTGTGATTGCCCTGCCATTCACCGGTATTCCGCCGATGGCGGGTGCAAGTTGTTCCTTAACCTGACTATGGTTATGATTCTGATACAAAGGACTGTTATGTGGCGCATTGCTCTGTGACAAAAGCGAGACATGTGAAAACAACCCTGTTAAAAGCAGTAGGTATAGTTTCATGAGGGGCATATTTTAAGTATTAACAATCAGATGAAGGCAAAAGATAAAACAGTAGAACACAAAAGATAATAAATAGACCACAAAAGATAATAAAAGTAAACAATCCTGACAATTTATTGTAATGGAATGAAGTTATAAAATTAGCATCTTTGCATTTAAAACACAATTAATGGATTTTCATTCTGCTTTTAAACTTAAGCATCACCTTTTCACCCTGCTTGTTTTAATTTTGCTGGGTTCATGCGCCAATCCTGTTGCACCAACCGGAGGCCCCAAAGACGTAACGCCACCGGCGGTAATAAACTCCTCTCCTGCAAACTTGTCAACTAACTTTACAGGAAAGGAAATTGCAATTACTTTCGACGAATATGTCTCACTTAAGGACATCCACTCGCAGCTCATAGTATCACCTCCACTTTCAGAAATGCCAACATTCAGTAATCGTGGCAAGAGTTTGATTGCTAAATTCAAAGATCCATGGAGAAGTGAAACCACTTACAATATTTTCTTTGGCGATGCTATAGTAGATATTACAGAAGGTAACAAGCTTGGTGGATACAAGTTCACGTTCTCAACCGGCAATGTACTGGACTCCATGATGATTGAAGGAAAGCTAATCAATGCTTTCAACCTTACACCTGTTAAGGCTGCTTATGTAATGCTTTATGACTCAATTTATGATTCAGTTCCTTACAAACAGATACCATATTACATTGCCCGAACTAATGAAGCAGGAGAATTCCAGCTTACTAATTTGAGGAACATGAAGTATAAGATGTTTGCCCTTACTGACATAAATGCAAACTACTTGTATGACATACCTGGAGAGGAGATTGCTTTCATTGACACGCTCATTACTCCATGGATAAAAGGTAGTGAAGGTTTACAGTTTGACATTATGAATCCGGCGAACCCTGACACAGTAGCTTTACCTGACAGTGTAGTAGTTACAATGCTTCCCAATGATTCATTAGCCATTACTGACACAATTCCTCCAATTGCAGTGGTTGATTCTATTGCAACACGCACTGATTCAACAATGATATTTACAGCTACGGGTAAGTACATCCAGATGTTCCATTTCAGGGAGGTTGACTCAACACAAAATTTGTTAAAGGCAAATGTGGCGAAAGAAAACGTGCTAAGTTTTGTTTTTAAAGTGCCTGTGAAGAATGTTGTGTTCAGAATGATGGAAGGTGACTATACTGGCCAACCGATTATTGGCAAGAACCGCATTGGGGATACCCTTACTATGTGGCTGCCCGATTATACTGCCGATAGCATATGGCTTGAAATAGCTGACCAGGGCACTGTTATAGATACAATAGAAATGATGGTTAAGCCTCGTGAAAAGACTGTAAAGAAAACAGAAGCAGTTACGGCAGCTACCTTAACGCTTACAACCAATATCACTGGCAGCAGATTAAAGCCTTCCACTCCACTAAGAATAACATTTGCTGATCCGGTAGCCTTTTACTCTCCTGAAAGAATGCTGTTGATGGAGGATAGTTTGATTATTAATGATGTGCGGATAGAATTCAGTGATTCAATTCAGAGACAACTATATGTCAGGTACCCCTGGAAAGAAGGGGTTAGATATTCGTTCACTATACCTGACAGTTCTTTCACCAGCATACTTAATACTTCAAATGATAGTTTACGATATACGTTTACAGGCTCAATGGAAGAGGAAACATCACGTATTTCACTGGCAATTGAACTTCCTGCTCCAACACCTTATATAATTCAACTTCTTGACACAAAGGACAAGCTTATTGAGCAGGTAAGCATAAGTGAAAGCATGACAATAGATTTCCGTTACATATCGCCCGGAAAATACAAGATAAAAGCTATTGATGACAGGAATGGGAACGGCTACTGGAATACAGGAAAATATCTTTCAGGAAGATATCCTGAACGCGTGGTGTTCTTTCCTTCAGAATTGGATCTGAGGGCAAACTGGACTGTAGAAGAACAATGGATCATTCCAGAACCCGGGAAATAACTTTCCGGGTCCGGGGAATAAGCCATTAGTATACTCTTCTACTGGTAAAAACTGTCAATGTTTAATTGAAAGTACCGGTAAAAAATTATCCGTTGCACTTATCAATACACTGTACGATTTCTGTTAATGACGATGCCTTAACAGCGTAGTGAATTTGCTTGCCTTCTCTTTTTGAAATCAAAACACCCTTACTTTTAAGTATGTTAAGGTGATGAGACGCTGCAGCCTGTTCTATTTTAAGATATTCGTAGATTTCAGTAACGCTGAGTTTTTTCTTTTCATTGAGTAGATCAATGATAGCGATCCTCATTGGATGTGCAATAGCTCTCAATTTGCTGGCTGCTGCTTCAAGCTTAACAATGTCTAACACTATTTCTTTTGCCATGATGCTTTTGGGTTTTAGTTTTGTGTAAAGTTACTATATTATAATATGTAACATCACTAATTAATATTAATCAAACAAATTAGTATACGAAAAAGTTGTACTGTCAAATAATCCTTTATCACTTAATTTAAGCTCAGGAATAACAAGCAACGACATGAAGGATAAAGTCATGAAAGGAGCATCTAAATCAGAGCCTGCATTCTGTACTGCCCTGTTAATCAGCTGATACTTCCCGGCAACAGCATATCCATCGTCAGTTGACATGAGTCCTGCGACGGGCAAAGATAAGCAATTATATTCATCTGTAGCATATAAAGATATACCACCTGTATTTTTTATTACTAATTCAATAGCATTGAGTATTAATTGGTCGTCAGAACCCACTGCAATGATGTTATGGCTGTCGTGTGCAACTGTTGAAGCAATGGCTCCCCGCTTCAGATTAAACCCGGTTACAAACCCTATTGCCGGCTTGGCAGGGTTATATCGGTTCACAACCACAAGTTTCAGAATATCGCGCTCTAAGTCACTTACAGCAAATCCGGCCTCTGTTTTAGCTTTCAATTTAAGGGTTGAAGTTACAAGCTGGCCATTAATGGCCTTGATAACCTTAAGGGTACCTTCACCTGCTTCTACACTTATATCATCAAGGGATGGCATCACCGGATTGAATTTATTGATAGGCACAACTGGTACGCTTTCAATTAATGACACTCCATTTTCTGCAACCAAGCTACCTGCAATATAAGTTGCAGTAATGTTAAAGTCTTCAGCATTATCAACCAGTATAAAATCGGCTTTATCTCCCTTTTGAAGCAGACAGATATCAAGGTTATAGTGACCGGTTGGGATAAGAGTGCAAGCCCTTATAATATCCATGAAATTATAACCTGCTGTAATGGCTCTCTTTACAAGAACATTGATATGCCCATTTACCAGTTCATCAGGATGCTTGTCGTCAGAACAGAACATAACCATCTTGGGGTGGTGGCTTATAAGAGGAATTAGTTCATCAAAGTTCCTCGCTGCACTGCCCTCTCTGATGAGTATTTTAATGCCATGGTTTATCTTATCAAGTGCTTCATCAATAGTAAAGCATTCGTGGTCAGTTGTAATACCTGCATTTGCGTACCTGGCTGCACTGTCACCTTTTAAACCGGGAGCATGGCCGTCAACCGGTTTGTTATACTTCTTTGCCGAGGCAAGCTTCGCAATAACATCAGCATCATCGTTCAGCACACCAGGGAAGTTCATCATCTCTGACAAGTACCTGATTTCAGGCCACGACAGGATTTCATCTACTTCGTTAGGTCCTAATACAGCACCTGAAGTTTCAAAGGATGTAGCCGGAACACACGATGGTGCACCAAAGTAGAAATTAAATGGCACCTTTTTCCCATTGTCAATCATGAACCTAACACCTTCGGTGCCCATTACATTGGCAATTTCATGAGGATCGGCTACAACAGTAGTAGTGCCATGCACTACAGCGAGGCGCGCAAACTCTGATGGTACAAGCATAGAACTCTCTATATGCACATGTGCATCTATGAGTCCGGGCATGATTAGCGGACCAATGACTCCGGGGTCCTCGGTGATTGATTTAATGATTCCATCTTCGATTTCAATGATACCGGGATACACTCTTCCGGCAACCACATCTACGATTTGTCCGCTTAATGTGAAGTTATCCATTAACAATTATGGTATTTAATAATGTTAGACAACAGGTGTAACATAGAAAAATAAACCCATAATCACAAACATTGTTTTCACAATTTTATGTTTAGGATTATATTTCAGTAACTATGATTATGAGTTGGAAAGATTCCTGTAAACGGGGATTATATCAATATCCAGCTTTCTCAGATCTTTCTTCGCCTTTTCAAAATCTTCAGTGAAGCCCAGTAAAAATCCGCCTCCTCCTGATCCGCATAGCTTCAGGTAGTATGATTGGGATTCAAGGCCCTGACGCCATACTTTTTTGAAAGCTTCAGGTATCATTGGTTCAAGATTTTCATAAAGAAAGGCTGAGAGTGAGAACAGCGTATTGAAGAAGCGCTTTGTTTCACCCTTTATAAGGCTTTTTATACACTGGTCATTCAATGGAATCATTTCTTCCCTTACCCGCGACATGTAATCATCAATTTTACACCTATCGAGAAAAGTATTTACAAGACCGCTTGTCTTGCCCGGCTTCCCTGTGTTTATAAGGAAAATAGCACCTTTCTGATCATGCTTGTATCGGGGTATTCCTACCATGCTTATATCTTTTTTGTTGTGGATAAGCAATGGATGTTTCAGGTAACAATTGAGAGGATCCATACCCGAACTTGTACCATGGAAATATGATTCAAGCTGGGCAAGCTGGTCTTTAAGAACCAACATTTCTTCTTTTGGGAGCTTTTGATTACGAGCAACTGCTCCAATTACGTATTTTTCAAATAATGCTGCTACAAGTGCTCCTGAGCTTCCAACACCATAACCTTGAGGAATGCTTGATTCAAAATACAGGCTCTTATCAATATCTGCTTCAAAAGCTTCAATGTTGAAGTCGCATTTAAGCTTTCCACTTTCTTTAAGGTTACGGATGTATGTTGAGTATTCTTTTAAAAGCTTATTTGAACTGGTTGCAAAATCCAGGTCAGTATATTTATCCTCATTTATAAAACTAAGCTCACCCTTAAAATGAGTATATGGAATGGTTAATCCCATAGAATCACAAAGGATGCTATATTCACCAAACAAAAGTATTTTGGCATAAAAAATGCCCGGTCTCTTTTTCATGTTTATTTGCAGTGCTTATTTTCAGGGCCTTTTCCTATTGTGTCATATATAACTTTACCATCAGAACAGTATTGCGTAAGCTCACTTATAATTAATGCAACCTTGTCATTTTCCTCCTCCGGGTACAACAAATGTAGGTTTGGTCCTGCGTCGAGTGTATAACATACATTAACATGATTTTGTTTACGTTTTTCAACTAAATGTTCAACAATTTTTAAAGTATTGGGGTGCATCAGTATGTACCCCGGTGAAGATGACATCATCATTGCATGCAGGGATAGTGCTTCAGTCTCAGTGATGGAAGCAAAGGTATCCCAGTCGTTCTCAATAAGACAGCTCCTCATTTTTGACAGATTGGTTACAGCCTGATCGTATCGGGCTTTGGCAAATGGATGGTTGTCCATTAATTGATGTCCTACCCTACTTGATACTTTTTTTGGGTTCTGGTCAACAAGCAAAATAGTGTCATGTATATTTTCAAACAAACTGCCTGGCTTAAAGTCTATTGGAATTGCATAATTATCTGAAGAATCTTTAAAATCATCATGTTTTCCCCACATGCTAAAACCAGCATACACTGAGCGGCATGCACTACCAGAACCCAGACGGGCTATTAACGAGGCTTTACGGTAAAATGAATTATCATCCAATTGCTCTTCAAGTAACTGCTGCTCAATGCATAACAAAGATAATGCCAGTGCACTCATGGCAGAGGCAGATGATGCTATACCAGCAGAATGCGGGAAGTTATTGCCGCTCTCAATTTCTAAATAAACATGTGGCAGATACTCAAGATGTGGCAAGAGATCATTCAGAAACTGCTCAATCTTAGAAGCAAAAGCAGGATTCTTTTCACCTTCAAAAGTAAATGAGACCTTGGGTCCATTAGCATTGGGGTTAAGCTTAGCATGAATTCTCGTGATAGTATAAGCTTCATCAAGTGAAAAGCTGAGGGATGGATTTGCAGGTATCTGATGGCCTTTCTTGCCCCAGTATTTTACAAGGGCTATATTGGCAGGACTTTTCCAGCAGGTGTTCACACCTTCTGACAACTTGTCCTTAAAATCTGATGATAGTGTCATTGCTGATGTTGACTTGCTCATTTAATACCAGATCCTTAAAATGATAAACGGTGTCAATGTCCTTTTTTGCGAAATAATCAAATACATATTTGTCATTCATGTCAGAGCATGCCAGTATAAAATCACCCCCCCAGGCACCCAAGGATTTAATACAACCCTTGAAATCATTAAACATACTGCGTTTGATAGTATCACGATTAAGGATAGCACCTATCATTTCCTCATGCACTTCAATTAAAGATGTAAAAGTAGTTAATTCTTTAACTTCAAGTATCGCCAGCGTTATTTCTGTTGTTTTTTTAACATATTTCTCTTTATCGCCTCTTTTGATGCTGCTGTAAAGGTTTATTTCAGCATTTGTATCCTGCTTGTTACCCAGCCATGCAAGATAAAGATGACTCATAAAGCCGGGATTAAAATTGACAGGCCTTATCACAACTTCATCTTTTGATTTGCGTGTAAAGAATATCGGATAGCTTATATCAGTGCATGCAATATCATAGCCTGAACCGGTTGAAACGCGTTTATGAAGTTTGTACTTATCGGTGTCAAAAAGACCAGCAATCAAAGCTATTACTGTTGAGCTGCTGCCAAGACCCATAAACCTGTTGAAGTTGAGCTTTGTACTTACATGTATTCCTTTTCTTACATTATGTTGGGGATTAAGGGCGGCAGCTTCTGTAAGCATATTTTGGAGTGTTACTGCTATATTTGGGTCACTTGTTTGGATTAACGCGAAGCTATGAAGAGCATATTCAGCAGTAAACCACACCCCGTTTATATCAGAAGCAATCCATGTAATACTATCATCACCTGATGGACTTGAAATAAGTGTCTGTCCAAGCCTTGTAGGAAAGGCAAGCGCTGTTGCCCCGTCAAGAACGAGATATTCTCCTGTGATCAGTAATTTTCCATTAACTGTGAGAATACTCTCCGTTGAGCTATTCATGCGGTGTGTTTCGGAGTGATTCTATAAATGTTTGCACGGCGCTGTATGAAACTTTACGACGTTTGAAGTAATCAACTGCAGCCTTTTTCTCTTTTTCAGAAGCACTGAAGAAGTTAAGGATATTGAAAAGGTGCATTTTCATATGGCCTACCTGAATACCTTTGGTAGTTAATGATTTAAGTGCCCCAAAATTATTGGCAAGTCCAATCACCGATGCTATCTGCATTAGTTCTCTGGCTGAAGGGTTTCCTAATATAGCAAGTGAAAGCTTTGCCATCGGATGCAGTGAAGTAAGGCCTCCTACAGTTCCTATAGCCAACGGCAGGGTAAGGGAATACTTGAAAGTATTATCGGTAAGCTCAATTTCAGTCAGGCTTTTATACTTCCCGGTCCGGGATGCATATGCATGTCCACAAGCCTCAACAGCCCTGAAATCATTACCAGTTGCAAGCACAACTGCATCCACTCCATTAAAGATCCCTTTGTTATGTGTAGTAGCACGATAAACATCTACCGTGGCTATTTGTACCGCTTTCTCAAATTTCCATGCAAATTCCTTTGCAGTAAGGTTTTCATCAATCTTATCAAAAGCATTGATATCACATTCTACCCACGTTTTTACAACACATTCAGGCGTATAGTTTGAAAGTATTGACATGATAATGTGTATGTCCTTGTTCTCAAACAACCCACTTTCAGAAACGAAGCCTCTTAGTGCATCAGCATATTCTTCAAGACAACTATTGATAAAGTTAGCGCCCATTGAATCTACTGTTTCAAACTTCACTTCAAGTTGGTAATAGTTTTCCAAATCAGCAGTCTTATCAACCAGATCCATGGATAACACACCACCTCCCCTTTTAACCATATTAGCGGTAATGGAAGAAGTGCGTTCCAGCATAACTTGCTTCAGCAGTGAAAAATGCTCGCGTAATTTGCTGATATCACCAGGCCAGATAAAATGTACCTGACCATTTTTAATGCTTGATATCACTTCACTGTGAAAACCCCCATTAGCAGCCCAGAACTTAGAGCTCTTTGAAGCGGCTGCTATTACAGAACTTTCTTCTATAACCATAGGTACCATGTACATATTACCATTGATGGTTACATTGGGCGCAATACCGTATGGCATGAAGTAGTTAGTAAGTGTGTTCTCACTGAATTCATCAATAATAAGCTGCACTGCCGGGTCACTGTGCCAAAAGGACTTTATTACAGACTTAACTTCATCAGATGTCGACAAGAAAGACGCTATTGTATCTATTTTTTGTTCCTTCGAAAACTTTGAAAAACCCTTAATAACAGAAATCTGATTCATCAGCTTGTGGTCTAGACAAAAATTAAAGTGCAGTTATATAGTTATGATTGGTAGTACAAAATTATGAAATAAGAATCATGATAACTGTTTTAACGTTCACTTTGTTTAAAATGCGTAATATTGAAGTCCGAAATATTGTTTCATTTGTTATTTGACATTATTTCATAAATCGCTCTCGTTTACACTGATAACCAGCCAGAATCATTTAATATTAGCAGCAATGACCATCTATATTAACAACCAAAAGTATGAGATATTTGACGGAGCAAGGGTGATTGATGCCATTAATCTGTATCTCAATTCTAACATTTTGTTACATGACCACTTAGTTACCGAGGTTACTGATCATTATGGTAACCGGCTGATGGACAAAGGCAGGTTACTGCCTGATATGGAATTGATAATTGATTCAGAATTAGCTTGAAAAGAAACCATGGAATTGAGGCCTTAAAGGAGCGAAGCATATAACAAATCTGAAAAGGGATCATAATATAGATTTAGCGAAAGCCTGTTATAAAACCCAAATCATCAATGAAACTTAAGTTCTTCCTATTAATTCCGTTGCTTACTCTGGTTATACAAAGCAGCGCGCAGAGTTCAGTATCAAACGAATCAAAGTCAGTTTCAAGTGACACTATTCAGGTTGTGATACTTTCCATGAATGATCAGCATGCTAAAATTGATAATTATGGGAAGCTCAAGGCACTTGTTGACCAGATCAGAAGCGAGAATAGGCACGTGATACTATTGGCAGCAGGTGACAACTTCACAGGTAATCCAATTGTTGACCAATATCATGATAAAGGATTTCCCATTATTGACCTCATGAATTCAGCAGGTTTCAGGGCTACAGCAGTTGGAAACCATGAGTTTGATTATGGTCAGGATGTACTTCAAAAAAGAATTGCGCAGGCTGAATTCCCTTTCCTTAGTGCCAATATCAGAAACCGTCAGGGCGCCAGACCATTCAAGCCATATGAAATAATTAATATTGGCAATGGCTTATCAATTGGGATTGTTAGTGCGATTCAGTTAGGAGTTCAGGGAACACCCGATTCCCATCCACAGAATTTGAAGGATTTAGTATTTACTGATGGGGTGGAAGAGATAAAGAACCTAAGTTCACTCAGCGATAGTTGCACAATTTTCATCGCACTAACTCATTTAGGCTTTGAAAAGGATGTTGAACTGGCAGGTGCAGTACCTGAACTGCATTTGATACTGGGCGGCCATACTCATACGCTTACAAAGCCTTCGCAATATATAAACGGTGTGCACATTATGCAGGCGGGCTCGAGTGTAAAGAATATGGCAAAGGCTACTGTAAGCATCGTGAATGGACGGGTTGTTAAGATCAGACCTGAAATGCTTAGTATTACCGATTATGCAGAAACTGATAATGATATTGAGCTTAAACTTGCCCAATTTAATGATAACAAAGAGCTTAACAGAGTAATTGGTCAAACTGCTACCAAAATATCAGGTAACGATGAATTGGGTTCATTAATGACCGATGCTATTACCGCACTTGAATCAATTGATATTGCGTTCCAGAACAACGGAGGAATTCGCATTGATAACCTGAATGCCGGTAATATCAGCATTAAAAACATCTACCAGCTTGACCCTTTCGGCAATGAAATCATTGTGTATAAAATGAAGCCTGCCGAAATAAAAAAGTTATTACTAAATTCTTATCGTGATGCTGAAAATAGCCTTGACCTTCAGGTATCAGGAATGACATATACTATTATAACTGATAAGAACAATAATCCGGTAGAAGTGGACATGAGTTTACCCAATGGTAAAAAACTTGCCCGATGTAAGAAGTTTAATGTAGGTATGAATAGTTATATAGCAAGCAGTTACAAGTTCGACCACAAGGACCAGGGTCGGTCATTGTACATTACTACTGCTGAAAATTTGATAAACTACCTGAAGAATAATAAAGTAATTAATTATCAGGGTGTAAAGAGGGCATTTGTAAAATCAGCTGCTAATGAATAAGAGTTCTTGCTAAGGTCACTTAATTAGGCTCGATTGCGAATTACCATTTTTCTTCAGGCTTCACTTCAACCGGTTGCATACCCAATTTAAGACTTTCGATTACTTCCTTAATCTTTGCATCTACCTGGGCGATATAATTTTCCCAAAGTGGTGAATACTGTGGATCATCCTTATTCAACCAACGTTCAATAGGAAAGCGTGACTGCTGCCTTAACGTCATGTTGCTGATAGTATAGCGAT
The DNA here is from genome assembly GCA_024636955.1 of Bacteroidales bacterium. GTDB lineage: Bacteria > Bacteroidota > Bacteroidia > Bacteroidales > Lentimicrobiaceae > Lentimicrobium. Next base: position 86,113 of record JAGXGB010000081.1, on the reverse strand, counting down.
AGCGGCCCGGCTTAAATTCAATTCTCAGTTCATAATTAACAGTACCAGCCTGCAGGTTGACATCTTCAACACTGTTCTGTACTTCAATGCGGTGCTGAAGCTCAATAACGCCACTTTCACGATTTCTAACCCGTGAAACATCAAATGGGTTCTTATAGTAGCTGTTGAGCCAGTCAATGCCTCTGATGTATAGTTCATCCTGACTACCGTTTTGCTGTACAACTTCCTGATATGTAACCAGCTTTGTGTCAGAATCTACCGGAAATGCTGTTGATTCCTGGCTAAATGAGATAAACGGAATTAATAAGGCAAGGATACTTAGTTTGAATCTGATCATTTTATTGGGTTTGTTTTACAAATATAATGTTTCATGTTTTCACTACAAACAATGCTATACAAAAATGATGCTAAAAAAAAGACTGACCCGTAAAGATCAGCCTTTTTCTTTTTATAAATTGGAATCTATTAATACAATTCGCCCTTTATAGTTTGGAATCTATTAGTACATTCCGCCCATACCGCCTATTCCAGGGTTAGGCATTGGTGATTCTTTTTCTTCTTTAATGTCAACCAGAACACACTCTGTAGTTAGAAGCATACCTGCGATTGAAGCTGCGTTCTCAAGAGCAACCCTGGCTACTTTAGTTGGGTCAATGACACCTGCCTGGAAAAGGTTTTCATAAACCTCAGTGCGGGCATTGAAACCATAGTCGTCTTTTCCTTCGCGAACCTTCTGTACAATAACTGAACCTTCGAGTCCGGCATTAGCAACTATTTGACGAAGCGGCTCTTCCAGTGCACGTTTAATGATTGCAATACCGGTATCTTCATCTTCATTTTCACCTTTTAACTGATCAAGTGCAGGTATTGCCCTGATGTAAGCTACGCCGCCACCAGCTATAATACCTTCTTCAATAGCGGCACGGGTAGCATGCAATGCGTCGTCGAAACGGTCTTTTTTCTCCTTCATTTCAACTTCACTGGCAGCACCTACATAAATAACAGCAACACCACCGGCTAACTTAGCGAGGCGTTCCTGTAACTTCTCACGGTCATAGTCAGAAGTAGTAGTTTCAATTTGGGATTTTATCATGCTAACACGACCTGCAATTGTTTCAGTTGCACCACGACCGCTAACAATTGTTGTATTTTCTTTATCAACGGTAATCTTCTCAGCCTGTCCGAGGTAAGAAAGGTCAGCATCTTCTAAACGATAACCTTTTTCTTCTGAAATAACGGTTCCGCCTGTGAGTATAGCTAAGTCCTCAAGCATTTCCTTACGACGATCACCAAAGCCTGGGGCTTTTACAGCAACTATCTTCAATGAACCGCGTATCTTGTTTACAACTAGAGTAGCGAGTGCTTCACCATCAACATCTTCAGCAATGATTACGAGAGGCCTGCCTGTTTGAACAGTTTTCTCAAGAATAGGCAGGAAATCTTTCATAGTAGAGATCTTCTTGTCGTAGATCAGGATGAAAGGGTTCTCATAAACTGCCTCCATTTTCTCTGTATCAGTAATGAAGTATGGGGAAATATAACCTCTGTCGAACTGCATACCTTCAACCACTTTAACTGTGGTTTCGATGCCTTTGGCTTCTTCAATGGTAATAACGCCATCTTTCTTAACTTTATTCATAGCTTCAGCAATCTTTTCACCGATGAAGCTATCGTTATTAGCCGATATAGTTGCAACCTGTGTTATCTTCTCACTACCTTCTTCAATACTTATTGATTGTGATTTGAGCGACTCAATAACATTAGCCACAGCTTTTTCCATACCACGCTTTAAATCCATTGGATTAGCACCGGCAGTAACATTCTTCATACCGGTAGTAACCATAGCTTGAGCAAGTACAGTAGCAGTAGTAGTTCCGTCACCGGCTATATCAGCGGTTTTTGAAGCAACTTCTTTAACCATTTGAGCGCCCATATTCTGAACACCGTCTTTTAATTCAATTTCTTTAGCAACTGTAACACCATCCTTAGTGATCATAGGAGCGCCGTATGCCTTATCAATAATAACATTACGACCTTTAGGACCTAATGTTACCTTCACTGCATTTGCCAATGCATCAACCCCTTTTTTTAACTCTTCGCGGGCTTCAGTATTATAACTAATTTGCTTTGCCATTTCTTATATGTATCTAAAGTTTTGTAATTAAATGATAGCAACAATATCCGATTCCCTCATAATAAGATAGTCGGTACCATCTATATTGAGCTCAGTACCTGAATACTTACCATATAAAACGGTATCACCTATTTTAACTGTCATAGGCTCATCCTTTTTACCAGCTCCAATTGCTATAACAGTACCTTTTTGCGGTTTCTCTTTTGCTGTATCGGGAATGATGATTCCTCCGGCTGTTTTCTTTTCAGCAGCGGCTGGCTCAACCAATACCCTGTCAGCTAATGGCTTTACGTTCACTTGTGTCATTGCTATTTATTTTTTAAGTTTTATAATTGATGTTGTACTGCCTTTGTCACATACTGTGCCAAAAGTTAATGTGGTTGTATTACCAACGTAGCATTTGCAGTGAATTGCCTTGATTCTCAATGGTTATAGGCATTGCACCAATTCTAAAATAACTGTCAGGAGAAAAGCAGTAGAAATAAAAATGTCAGACTGTGTGACAATCTGACATTTGTAAAGTCTTTGAATAAAGTTCCTATTCCTGTGGAGGAGCTTCCTGGAAATCCTGAACTGCAGGAGCATCCTGATTGATCATCTGACGAAGTTCGGTATCAGTTGTGTTGGTAACACCAGTGTTACGTGGAATAACAAAAATGGAGAATAAGCTTAATACCAGGAGCACGATGGCTAATGTCCATGTGGTTTTTTCAAGGAAGTCAGCTGTCTTTCTTACCCCCATAAACTGGTTTGATGAAGAGAAATTTGAAGCTAAACCACCACCTTTGGAGTTTTGCACTAATACCACCAGTGATAATAGTACGCAGGCAATTAGTATTAGGACTGAAACAAGAACATATGCTGCCATTTTAAACCTTTTTTATGTTTGGATTGATTCTTTTATTTTTACAATTTGGGCTGCAAAGTAAACGCTTTTTTCCGGATTAACCAAGATTAATTTTTCATAAATTTTAATTGCTTTTTCAGGATTACCCTGCTGCATTTGAATCCTTGCCAATGTTTCACTTACGATATCTTCATTATCGCGACTGCTTTGTCGGGCTTTGTCTACAGGATTAAAGAATTCACGCTTTGGAGTTATCTTAGGTTCATTCTTAATGAACCTTTCAATTAACTGAATCCTGCTTAGCTGATCTTCGTTTTCTTCCTGGTTATCAGTGTCAGCATTGTTTTCAGGCTGATCCTTTGATAAAATCAACTCCTCTTCAGATTTATCAGGCCCGTCAATTTTATATACTGAGGGCACAAAATTAAACTCGGGCTTTACCTCAACAATTTCGTTCTCCATGCTTATTTCAGCAAGGCGCTTTGCTACAATCTTTTGTAGTTCAGTGAAATAATCATCTTCCTGAAGTGGAGGTTCAACTGCCTCTACCTCAACTGACTCTTCCTCATCTACTGATGTAGCCATGTTTTCAACTCCTTCATTTACTGATGGGGGGAAGTTTTCATCTCTAACGCTTACAGAAGGGATGAAGCTTGGAGAATCATCATTTCCCTTTTCAATTAATTTCTTTAATTTAAACCTGCTGCCAGCGTATGCAACTGAAACTTTCAATTGATCGTTATACTGAATGCTCTCAACTGCTCTAAGATTAAGGGTGAGCAAAATCTGCGCAATCTGGCAATATGGAATATGCTCAGTCACTTGTCGTAAATCAGCCAGGGTTTCTTTAGTAAGAAGATCAGGTTGATTAATCATTGACAAAAATTGTGACGCATTCATCGGGTTACCAATTTACAACTGATTTATTGAAAATATCTTCAACCAATGCTTCGCTAATAAGGGCAATTAGTCCGTCCTCAACAGTGCTCAGATTCTGACTACTTGGATAATCTTCGTACCTCGAGAATGTTGATTCATAGTTATCCTTTGGACTGAATTTATTAACAAATCTAACGTTTACAGTAATTTTTAATCTGATTAAAGCAGCCGTTTGAGCGCCGGTTATTGCAACCGGTTCAGTGGAGTAACCAACTATTTCACCTTCGATATGCAGGTCGCCATTTCTGGGTATTAAGTTTAGACTTGTTTGAGATGCGAACCTATCCTTTAGCTTTTCAGTAAATGCCTGACTTAAAGAGGGCTGCACCAGTTCAGCCTTATTTGGAAAATTGGCAATGGAAATTGTTTTTGCCTCCGGAGGTATTGATGCACCCGTAAATGAGTAAACTCCGCAGCCAGAAAATGCTATTGGCACAATTAACAAAGCGAGCATCGCAAAAGCTGAGCCACTTGCTCTTCGCAATATACGATTGGTTGGCTGGGCATGTAACAGTATCATCTTAATCAGGGTAGATACCATATTCTTTTATTTTTCTATATAGTGTTCGTTCAGAGATGCCTAATTCCTGTGCTGCTATTTTCCTTTTGCCTTTGTGTTTCTCAATAGCTTTTTTTATCAGGTCAATTTCTTTTTTTTGGATAGAGAGTGACTCATCAATAATTTCTGGGGTATAGAATCCATCCAGCGTACTCTGATCACCTGAATTATCGTAATCAATTGAAGGTTGTTGCGAATTTTCAACATCCTTATATAGTTGTTGAATTAACGGATAATGTTGCATTTCATTGTTTACATCACCGGTTTTTATGATGTCAACTACCAGTTTCTTAAGGTCGTTGATGTCACGTTTCATATCAAATAGTACCTTGTAAAGCAATTCCCTCTCTGAGAAGTCAGATGGAGTATTTTCCTTCTTATATAGCATTGGGAGGTCACGATGCTCATCAGGAAGGTAATTCACGAGGATGTTGCTTGTTACCAACCTTTCTTTTTCAATGATGGAAATCTGTTCAGTAATGTTCTTTAGTTGCCTGATATTTCCCTGCCAGCGATAGTTCATAAGCATCTGCCGCGCCGCATCGTCAATTTCAATAGGTGGCATACGATACTTCTCGGCAAAATCATTAGCGAACTTTTTGAAAAGGAGTATTACATCTTCCTTCCTCTCTCTAAGAGGAGGAATATATATAGGTACTGTGTTTAACCTATAAAAAAGATCCTGTCTGAAACGTCCTTTGTTGATAGCTTCCGGGATATCAATATTTGTTGCGGCCACCACCCTGACATCAGTTTTAATAACCTTAGATGATCCAACTTTAATGAATTCGCCGGTTTCAAGTACCCTAAGCAACCTCACCTGTGTAGATAATGGCAAATCAGCTATTTCATCCAGGAAAATAGTACCACCATTTACAACCTCAAAATAGCCTTTACGCGAATCAGTTGCACCTGTAAATGAACCTTTTTCATGCCCAAATAACTCCGAATCAATTGTACCTTCAGGAATTGCGCCACAGTTCACTGCAATGTAAGGACCGTGCTTACGGGAGCTTAATTGGTGTATAATTTGTGGAAAGGACTCCTTGCCGACTCCACTTTCACCCGTAATTAGTACTGTGATATCTGTACCCGCCACCTGGCTGGCTATGTCAATTGCTCTCTCAAGCAACAAGGAATGACCGATAATACCGAAACGCTGTTTTATAGCTTGAATATCCATAATGCTTAAGCTTACATCTGTATGCAAAATTACGAAAATTCCAGCCTATATCTGCCATGAAAAAGTTAATAACTGCCAAAATGACATTATTTTCTTATCCTCGCCCCTAACTCTTGTTCAAGGGCTTTTGCAAGCTTGCTCATAAAGTTATCGATCTCTTTATCAGTGAGGGTTTTACTCTCATCCTGCAATATGAAGCTAACAGCATATGATTTTTTACCTGCTTCAATTTTCTCGCCTTCGTATACATCAAATAGGTTAACCCTTTTTAGCAAGTGTTTATTGACCTTAAGTGCTACTTTTTCTATTTCAGTATAGGTGACTTCTTTTTCAAGAACAAGGGCCAGGTCTCTGCGAACTTCAGGGAATCGGGACACTTCTTTGTATGATACTTTGTACTGTCGGGCAATACTTACGAGGTAATCCCATTCAATTGAAGCGGCAACTATTTCCTGCGAGATACCTGCTTTAGCTGCAAGTTCTGGTTTTACGATACCTACGCTGTAAAGAGGTTTATTATTGTACCTGAAGGATTGTCCTACAGAGTATATTAATGGCAAATCATTAGTTGTGAGATTGGCCGAATTAACACCCATCATTTTCAATATGTTAAAAACATATCCATTGATGAAATAAAAGTCAACCAGTTTATCTTCACGATTCCAATGCTCAGAATTTACTTTTCCAGTTGCTATTATTGAAAGTAACTTCTTTTCATTGAACTTGTCAGTGACTTTTTCACTCTTGCTTTGAGTGTTAAGTTTATAAACAGTACCGAATTCAAAGAATTTCAGATTCTGTTGCTTACGATTTACATTATAAGCTATTGATTCCAGACCTCCAAAAAGCAAACTCTGCCTCATAACATCCAGTTCTTTGCTTAAAGGATTGAGTATGGCAACTGATTCAGCTGGTTGAAACCAACGTTCATCATTATAGTATGCTGAACTGCTAAGGGAATTAGTTAGTATTTCATTAAAATTATTACTCACGAGATAATCAGCAATGCGGTTATATAGCATTTCCTGGTCGGGCTTGGTACTATATGATATGCTTGAACGCATCTGTAGCCCACTTTCAATCTTATTGTAGCCGTATATACGGAGGATTTCTTCAACAATATCTGATGTGGTTTTTACATCAACCTTGAAAGGAGGGATAGCAATTAATAACCCTGTATCGTCTTGTCTTTTAATTTTAATTTCGAGTGCGTCAATTATCTCTACAATAGTTTCATGCGGAATTTGCTCTCCTATCAGTTTATCAATAGCTGAATATTTGAGTTCAAGTTCAGCATAGCTTACCGGAGAAGGATAGATATCAACAATATCAGAGGATATCATGCCGCCAGCTACTTCCTTAATCATCATAGCTGCCCTTTTTAACGCTATAACTGTTACTTCAGGGTCAGTACCGCGCTCAAATCTAAAAGATGCATCTGTTTTTAGGGAATGCAACTTAGAAGTCTTACGGATGGTTACAGGTTCAAAATACGCACTCTCAATAAACACGGAGGTAGTTTGATTTGTAACCCCAGATTTCTCTCCCCCGAAGACTCCTGCCAGACACATTGGTTCTGATGCATTATTAATTAGCAGATCGTTGGGTGATAAATTTCTCTCAACATGGTCTAATGTCACAAATTTGCTGCCCGGAGCAGCTTTCTTTACAATGACTCTGCCATCAACAGCTTTTGCATCAAAGGTATGTATTGGTTGTCCATATTCAAACAGTATGTAATTTGAAATATCAACAACATTATTAATCGGTCTTATTCCAATAGCTTTTAGCCTGTTCTGCAACCATTCAGGTGATGGCTCAACAGTGATTCCACTAACAGTAACACCTGAGTAACGTGGACACGCATTGTTATCTTCTACACTGATTTTAACAGGAAGGTTATTATTGTCAGGCTTAAAGGCTAAAACATCAGGCCATTGAACTGATACCTCTCCCAGCTTCCTTACTTTTATAGCAGCTGCTAGGTCGCGGGCAACACCTATATGCGACAATGCATCAGCATGGTTAGGTGTAATTCCAATTTCAAACATAGTGTCGTTTACAATGCTGAAATAGTCAGAAGCCGGCAAGCCTATCATGGTATCCTCAGGCAGAACAAGAATTCCTTCATGTGACTCACCAATGCCTAGCTCATCCTCAGCGCAGATCATACCTTCAGAAACTTCACCTCTGATCTTGGACTTGCCAATTTTAAAGCCTTCATCACCCTTGTAGATCATTGCACCTTCAAGCGCAACTATAACTTTTTGTCCGGAAGCAACATTAGGAGCACCACACACAATATCAAGCAGCCTTTCACCACCAACATCCACGGTAGTCTTGCTTAGCTTATCAGCATTGGGGTGTTGTTCACGGGTGATAACTTTTCCGGTAACAAACCCTTGTAGCCCGCCTTTTACTGATTCATATTTTTCTATAGCTTCTACTTCTAAACCGATGTCAGTGAGTAAAAGTGCTATCGCGTTTACATCAAGAGAGCATTTGAGGTAATCTGTTAGCCAGTTATAAGAGATTTTCATGCTTAAAAAATTGAATGGCAAAATTAAGAAAAAACCGACTAGTAATCAGAGGGATGATGAATGACAGCCTTTGAATAATTGCCTGAGGATGTGACTTAAGTGAAGGGCGCAAATCATACCTAAGAAGCCAGGCTTTCATTAGCTGATATTACCCCATTGCTTATTTTGAGACTGTAGGTATTTAAGCATTTTTTGATTTTCAGGATGCAGTAGTTCAGGATCCTTCTCAAGCAACGTTGAGGCGACTTTACGTGCTTTCCTGAGTATTTCCTCATCTCTTACAATATCTGCCATCCTGAGGCCTATAAGGCCACTCTGTTGGGTACCTTGTATATCACCCGGACCTCTCAGGCGTAGATCAACTTCAGCAATTTCAAAACCGTCGTTGCTTCGCACCATTGTTTCAATTCGTTTCTTTCCATCGGCTGTGAGTTTATAGGAGGTCATCAGCACGCAGAAGGATTGCGACCCTCCCCTGCCAACCCTGCCTCTTAACTGATGAAGTTGTGATAAACCGAACCGCTCAGCGTTTTCAATAACCATAACAGTAGCATTCGGCACATCCACTCCAACTTCAATTACAGTTGTTGCAACCATAATTTGTGTTTTCTTCTCAAGAAACCGTTGCATTTCACTCTCCTTTTCAGATGGCTTGAGTTGACCATGCACAATGCTTATTTGGTATTCAGGCAGTGGGAAATATCTTGAAACAGTATCAAATCCATCCATTAAATCCTGCAAATCCAATTTTTCTGATTCATTTATTATAGGGTATACTACATAAATCTGTCTACCTTCCGCTATTTGCTGTTTCATAAACTGGAATACCTTTAGCCTGTCTTTCTCAAAAAAATGGAATGTTTTAATAGGCTTTCTACCGGGAGGCAATTCATCAATCACTGATACTTCCAGGTCGCCATACACGGTCATTGCAAGGGTACGTGGTATGGGAGTAGCAGTCATAACAAGTATGTGTGGTGGTATATTACTCTTCTCCCATAACCTGGCGCGTTGGGCTACACCAAAACGGTGCTGTTCATCTATTACTACCAACCCTAAGTTCTTAAATATCACCACTTCTTCAATCAGTGCATGGGTGCCGATTAACACATTCAATTCACCGTTTTTTAGCTCTTCGTGTAGTAGCTCTCTTTCTTTCTTTTTTGTGGACCCTGTTAGTAGTTTCACGTTCAACGGCATATCCTTCAGAAACTTGAGCACTGTTCTATAGTGTTGGGTAGCAAGTATTTCGGTTGGGGCCATTATACAGGCCTGGCACCCGTTATCAATTGCTATCAATATAGTCATCAAGGCAACAAGTGTTTTACCGCTGCCTACGTCGCCCTGAAGCAGTCGATTCATTTGTTTGCCGGTGCTAACATCCTTCCTGATCTCCTTGATAACCTTTTTTTGAGCATTAGTTAGCTCAAACGGAAGATACTTTTCATAGAAAGTAAGGAAATTGGTGCTAATAGTGCTGAAGACCCTGCCTGCCGACTTCTCATTACGTAAATGCTTAAGTCGCAGCAACTCCAACTGAATAAAAAAAAGTTCCTCAAACTTAAGCCTGTATCTTGCTTTTTCGAGCAATTCGATGCTTCGGGGGAAATGAATGTTAAGAAGTGTATCAGCCCTGGAAAGAAACCGAAAGGAAGCAACAATATCCTGATTCAAATTTTCTTCTATATAGGTATAAGTCTGTACAAGGGCATTCCTGATAATTTTTCCAAAATTCTTACCCGAAAACCCTTTACGCTTTAATTTTTCGGTGGTTGAGTAATAGGGCTGAAGAGGTTCATTCTGCAATTGTTTTTCGTCTTCAACTGAATCTACATCAGGATGGGTTATGTTCAGTTTACCATTAAATATTGTTGGTTTTCCAAAAACTATATATTCAACTCCAGCTTTGATGTTAGCTTTCCACCAGCTCACTCCCTGAAACCATACCAACTCAATTTGGCCACTGCCATCATCAAGGATGCCTACCAGTCGCGAAGCTCTGCCCGTACCAATCTCATTCAGGCTGATAAGTCGTCCCCGAAGTTGCACATATGCAGCATCTGACTCAATTTCAACAATCTTGTATACTTTGCTTTTATCAATATACCTGAATGGGTAATATAACAGCAGATCACCGAACACCTTAATATTCAGCTCCTTATTGAGCAGAACTGCTTTTGCAGGCCCCACACCTTTGAGGTATTCAACCGGAGTTTCAAGTGGATTCAATATCATCTGTTTTATTAAGCAAAGATAATTATCTCAAGAGTAGCGACGAAGCTCTTTAACCTTTTCAATACAATTATGTTAATTAGATATTCATCATACTGTATTATCCACCATCAAAATTTAAATCATGAAAAAAATAATTATGGCACTACTCGCAATGTGGTTTAGCATGGATTCTGTTCTTTACGCGCAAGAAAGCTCTTTACCTCCATTGATTGACAGAGAAATATTCTTCGACAATCCGGAAATCGCAATGGGCAGGCTTTCCCCTGATGGGCAATTCATTTCCTTTATTAAGCCACACAAAGGCACTTTAAACATTTGGGTTAAAAAGATCAATGAGCCTTTTGAAGCTGCATTGCCAATTACAGCAGACACTACCCGCCCAATTACTCAGTATTTTTGGTCGAAAGATTCAAAATACATTTTGTATGCAAAGGATAAGGGTGGAGATGAAAACTTCAATATTTATGCTGTTGATCCAAAAGAGGCTTCAAAAGACAGGATCCCTGAAAATCGCGACTTAACCAAGCTTCAAGGTGTGCGTGTATTTATTTATGCTGTCCCCAAATCAGATCCTGACGCAATATTCATTGGATTGAACGATAGAGATAAAGCCTGGCACGATTTATATAAATTAAAAATATCAACTGGTGAACGAGTACTCATCAGGCAAAATTCAGAAGAAGAAAGGATTACAGGTTATATCTTTGACTGGGATGATAATCTTCGGTTGGCTACACGTGCTAATGTTGACGGGAGTAATGACATTTTAAGGATAGATAAAGATACCCTCGTTAAAATATACACTACTTCAGTTCTTGAAACTGCTTACCCGATTGGTTTTAATAAGGATAATTCAAAAATTTTCCTTGTAACAAATAAGGGTGACAATAGGGATTTGCTTGAGCTTATTCTATTAGATCCTCAAACGCTTAAAGAAGAAATTGTTGAATCAGATCCTTTCAAAAAAGTTGATATAGGCAATATTGTAATTTCGGAAGTTAACAGAGATATTATCTACACTACTTATGAAGATGAACGTGAGAGATATAACTGGAAGGACAAATCATATCAGAAGGATTATGAGATCATAAAGAAGCAGATTCCTGAACGCGATATTTATTTTTCAAATTCTACCGATGATGAACAATACTGGTTAGTAAGTGCATACAGTGATGTTGATCCGGGTTCAACATACTTATATGACAGGAATAATCAAAAGTTGACCTTTCAATACAAACCGAGGCCACGAATACCGGTTGAAGAGATGGCAAACATGAAAGCTATTACCTACAAATCATCTGATGGATTGGAAATTCCGGCATATCTAACGGTACCAAAAGGAGTTGAAGCTAAGAATTTACCTCTTGTTGTACTGCCACATGGTGGACCGTGGGCTCGGGATGGATGGGGATATAACTCATATGTGCAATTCCTTGCAAATCGTGGTTATGCAGTATTATCGCCAAATTTCAGATCATCAACCGGCTATGGTAAAAAGTTCCTTAATGCCGGTAATAATGAATGGGGTCAGAAGATGCAGGATGATATTACCTGGGGTGTAAAACATTTAATTGAAAATGGAGTAGCTGATCCAAAGAAGATAGGAATTATGGGTGGTTCATATGGAGGGTATGCCACACTGGCAGGATTGGCATTCACCCCTGATCTTTATGCTTGTGGTGTTTCTATTGTTGGACCTTCAAACCTGATTACGCTCTTAAACTCCATTCCACCCTACTGGGAGTCAATAAGAATAGTATTCCATCAAAGAATGGGAGATCCTTCAACTGTTGAAGGTAAAGCACAATTAGAACGGCAATCGCCTTTAAATTCAGCCCACAAGATAAAAGTGCCACTACTGGTTGTACAGGGGGCTAATGATCCGCGGGTAAATATTCATGAATCAGACCAGATTGTTGTTGCTCTACGCGAACGTGGTGCTGCTGTAGAATATATTGTTGCACCTGATGAAGGACATGGCTTTGCCCGACCTGTAAACAACATGGCAATGCTGGCAGCAACAGAGAAGTTTCTTGCAAAGCATCTTGATGGTCGATATCAGGAATCAATGACTCCGGAGGTTAAACAAAGACTTGAAGAAATTACAATGGTTGTGCAAGAAGTTAAACTCGCTGAACCTGATAATTAAAAACCTAAAATATTATTTACATCATTTACCAAAATGCTAGGTGCTTAAAGTTATTACAACTACAGTTAATTAGTACAATCATTCATTGATCAAATAACACATAAATGACTTTGTATAATAATAAAGCCCGGTAAATTGCCGGGCTTTATTATTATTTTCATCTTTACATCAACTAGAACTCCCAGAGGTTTTGCTCAAAGTTGAAGAGTTCTGTCTTAACGCGTTCGGCTTCCATTAATGCATCTACACCTGTTGCATAGTCAGAAATCCTACGGTCATATACATTATCCTCTTTATAGATATAACTGCTAAACATCCTTTTCCAGAAGATATCATCATACGTTTTACGTGCTGCACTATTGTATCTATTAAAAACTTCGGCTTTTGCAAAAACAGGCCTTGCTTCCGGAAAATGAATCCAGAATAAAGGATCATAAGCTCTAAAGAGACCTTTTTCGTCATAGTTATCACGCACAGGGCAAATACCCAATACACGAACTTCCATAACTGATCTTTGCTTGTCGAAGAACCAATCTTCCTTAATCCTGAAACGTTTTACGTCAGTTGGGTTGAATTTAACCGAAATAATTGTATCATACCAATCGTATGGTGGATACGGCCTCTGCATAGGAACAGAATCGGTTCTTTCGAGACGATTCATAATCTCCTGGTATGTCAGTGGAACAATAAACTCATCTGACGGATTAGTAGCATCATAAGCAGTAATAGATCCTTCTTTCAAGGCATCCATAAGAACCTGCATAAGGCTTCTTAGCTCATTGTGAGGTGTTTCAGGATAGTAAAACGCCTGATTCATCTTCTCGCGAAGATCAATTACACGCCAGATCCGTTTACTCCAAACAACGTCAGCTTCACGTACCCATGGATATGTGATTGGCTTCTTTTCAATAGTTGTTTTTTTGTCATATATGCCATCACGTGGTGGACTATCAAGAACCTGAGCTGAGCTGTCATTAGCAAAGCCAGCCACGAGTAGAACAATAGCGAGAATACCAAATACTTTTTTCATCCGTCAATTTATTAATTTACAACCTTTATCAGGATCGATATTTATTATCTATCCATTTCTTTTAATCCTGCATTCCTGCAGGATTAAAAGGAACGGTTTATTCAATTCTTTATTGCAATTACTGAACTATAATACCTATTGTACCGAGTTTTCTGTTTCCATCAGGACCTTTAGCCATAATGTTTTCCAACCAAATTCTCTGACCTTTTTTACTGTTCTCAATAAAGGTGGTCATTTCAGGGGTTAATCGGTTATTGTTAGCGTTTTTCTCAAAGATATCACCACCTCTAACACCTACGAAGGTAAACGATGTGATCTCAAAATTAAGATCAAAGTCAAAATCTTCTGGCATTTTAGGGATAATAGCTCTTGACGCAAGTAGCATATTCTTGGCAACAGGACCTCCATCAGTATTAGCAATATAAGCTGTTGGACTAGGTACTCTTTTTACCCGGAATTCTGCTTTTCCCATGTTACGGCTTGCACTACCATCATTATGGTTAACATTCACGAAAACTTTTCCTACACCTGATGGCACTTTAACAACCCACCCTTTTCCTTCTTTTCTAATGGTTCCAGCGGTAATTGACGCTGCGATTTGTGTTTCAGGAATGCCTGAAGCAGAAATAGTTACAGGATTGTCAACATTTGCATAGAATACATTCATTTTAGTAGGTGCAACACTGAGCGAAGGTGTCATCACATAATATTCCTCTTTGAAAGGATATTCTTTAGTTTCTCCTGATGGACCAACAACCCTGATTTTACCTTCATAAGTTTGCAGCCCGGTAGCACCTGCACTAACAGAATATTTAGCGATACCGTTTTCAGCGGGTATAGACCTGCCTCCAATTACTACTTCGGGATTCTGTTTAGTATCGATAGCAGCTACGAGGATTTCAGCCTCATAGTTATCACCAGTGAATACCATTTTTGAACTTGGTATAACCCTTGCTTCCACCTGGTCAAACTTAAAGTCTTCCGCAGAAATTGAACTGAAAAGTTTTGAAACAACATCACTTTCTACATTTCGCACGTCAGCAATAAGTTTATTCAGGAATGTAACATTAGCAGCCAGGATGGTATGATAGAAATTATGCATCTCCCAGTTCTGTTTAGCACCGCTTGCATCCTGAAAAGGGCCTTTAGTATCCATACCAATTTTTATGTCCTGGCGTGCCTCTGGTTCAAGTCCGCCTAAAATTTCTGTCTTAAACTGTTCTATCTTATCCTTAAGCTCACTGGATTTTCCTTTTGACCCATCCTGAGAATTTCCAATAAAATAGTTGGTAGTTACGTCGTATTTATCTTTTGTATTAATATCCCTGAGAGGGGTTATTCTAGCCTGGTCAACAGTGATACCTTCTGAGCGTGAAATGGCTTCCCATTTTATGCTTTCAATATACTTCACCATTTCGTCAGCTGTCTTTCTTACTTCTTGAGCTTTTTCCCAGTAAGGACCTACTTTTGCCTCATTCAACAAAGCTTGTTGTTGAAATCTTGCATAAGTCTCGTTATTTTTCGACTCCAGGTTGCTATTAGTTCCCTCAATACTTTGGTTAACAACAACAAAAGCATTGATAATTTCAACCGACACATTTAAAGCAAGTAGCGCAGTCAACACCAGGTACATCATCGCGATCATCTTTTGCCGCGGTGTCTCCTTGTATCCAGCCATAATTTTCCTTTACTTATTTAATTAACAATTAGTGACAAGCCCGCTTATTTAACATTCACATTCATGGCAGCAAGCATATTGCCATAAACCTGGTTCAAGGCAGTAACCTTTTTAGTCAGGTTATCCATTTCCTGACGATAGCGGTTAATATCCTGTGCAGAATCACTTATGTTTGTCAAGTATTGGTTTAATGTGGTATGCAGCTTGGATGAATCTTCTACATTAGCGCTTGAGCTTTTTAATTGCAGCTCATAAGCAGCGTTGAGTGCGGATAGATTATTTGAGAGTTTCTGCATCTGGTCACTATAGCCTTTTGTATCAACCCCAGAGAAATCAAGTTTCTCAACTGATTTAGCAAAAGCCTGTGCGGTTTGCTGATAAGTACCGGTGAACTGGTTAGTGGTTTCAGCTGCTTTAGCAACATTAGCTGAAAGGTCATTAACTGATTTACTAGCGTTATTCAGATTTCTTGTATAATCATTTGTTGCAACAGCAGCATTTGACAGATCAGTCATTTTACTGGCATTATCGCTGAGTGTTCTTAAACCATTACCTAAACTTTGTATTAGTTCAGGACCGATCTTAGCTTTCTCAAGCATATTGTCAAGTTCTTGTGTTGGAGTTTTTCCACTTTTGCCACCATTCTGGCCAGCATGATACATGCCAGCCAATTCCGGATAAACAAGGCTCCAGTCAGGCTCCACGTGTGGTGGTTCGAAAGCTGAAAAGAAGAAAATGATAGCTTCAGTACCCAATCCGAGTATCAACATTTCATTTGCATACGGATAATGGTTAATTTTGAACAAGGCTCCTAGAATAACTACTGCAGCTCCCCAGCCGTATAGTTTTGCCATGAAGTTTTTGAACCCTCTTCCTCTGACTAAATTGTTCAATCCCATGATTTAATTGTTTGATTTAAGTGAAAAATTTATTAATTGGTTTCAGTGAATTCGTATTACATTCTTAATTATAAATCTTTGAAGCACGTGCAGGGTTATCATCTTTCTGACGACCCATGAAATTTTGTACACAACGGAAGCCGATATAACTTTTTGCAGTATCCTGGTACTCATAAGTACGAGAATTGACCTGTAAATAGTATGATATATCTTTCCAAGAACCTCCGCGTACAACTTTCCTCTTTAACGCTGGTGGATCAGTATCCTTAGCATTGTAACTGTATGCAGGATTCATGTCCCAGGTGAAATTGTATGATGATTCGTCAAATGCATCGTTAGTCCATTCAGCAACATTTCCTGCCATATCATAAAGTCCAAAATCGTTTGCAGGATAGTGAGCAACAATAACAGGTGTTAAGCCTCCATCATCTACATAATTACCTCTGAGAGGTTTAAAGTTTGCAAGGAAACAGCCTTTTTCATTACGACTGTAAGGACCACCCCAAGGATATGGACTAAACGAGTTTCCTCCACGGGCTGCCCATTCCCATTCAGCTTCTGTTGGCATTCTAAATTCATTCACTACAGCGTTGCCACGTCCACTAAGGTAGGCGCGAAGTATTTCGGTACGCCAGATTCCAAAAGCCTTAGCTTGTTTCCAGTTTACACCTACAACTGGATAATTATCGTATGCCGGATGCCAGAAATAACGTTCAGTCATTGGATCATTATATGCATATGCATAATCGTGTATCCAGGCAAGTGTATCAGGGTATACATTAATGATCTCTTTTCTAACATAAAGTGACCTGTCTTTCAAACCTTGCGGACGGTTAGCAAGACCAGCGTTTACGGGGTCGCCTGCTGAGAAATCTTTTCCTGAAGCAGCGCGGTAATCAACCCAGTAATACTCATAGAATAATTTACGCGTGTCAATTTCCTTTTTGCGAAAATATCTTTCATGTTCAGGCAGGAACATATCTTCAAGAGCATCACGCTCTTCCTCTCCAGTCCATTTGATTTCGGTTTTCCAGTTAAGGAAAGGTGGATCGTAGGTTTCACCGGTTTTCTTGTTCTCCTCAACAAGATAATCCTCCGGTTTCACATCACCTAATTTGCGACGTGCAATCGAGTCTCTTACCCAAAATACGAATTGGCGGTACTCATTGTTTGTAATTTCTGTTTCATCCATGTAGAAAGCACTTACAGAAACAGTACGGGGATCATTAATATGTGCATAAGGCACGTCCTGATCACCAACGCCCATTGTGAAACTTCCCATTGGAATGTATGCCATTCCATAAGGATCGGGCTGATAAAATTTTTCTCGCTTTTGAACACCTACCAGTTCGCCATTACCTGAGTTACCGCAGCTACTCAGAATAAGGGCAGCAATGATGTAGTTAAAGAGTTTTTTCATGTTTATTACCTGATTTTAATGCAAATAACGGTTTTCCTAAAACTTTATTATAAGATGTTTCCCGCATTTTGAACGACAAAAATAGCAATATAATATCTCTAAACAAGTTTTCTTTTACAAGAATCGTGTATTACGGAAACTTTTTTTGCTTTTTTCGAGTTCTAACTGGAAACAATACCTTAACATTACTTCATGACTACCTGATCCTCCGATCTGAGAAAGCGGTATGTCATAAGCATAGCCAATACTTAAGTCTTTGATATACAGTCCTATCATAGCCGCAGCAGTTTCCTGGAAACGATAACTGAGACCTCCCCATATTTTTCGGTTGTATTCAATCATGCCATTTATATCAGCCTGGATTGTATTACCATCATATTTTACGAATAAGCTTGGAGTAAAAACATAAGCAGGGTTTCTGATAAATGAAAGCTGATAACCAACAGTACCATAATAATGACGGGTTAAATCATACTCATATGCGCCTTTACCTAATTCTCTTGCTCCTTCTAATATTTGTGTTGAGGACAAACCAAAGTATAATCCTGCGGGTTGCAAATAAAATATGCCGAAGCTTACATCGGTAAACATGGTACTTTCCTGAGCACCGCTTAACAGAGGATCAGTTTCTACCGGTTTGAGTTTACTAAAATCTAAAGACTTATTCAGAAATCCAACATTAAAGCCAATGCCAAGTTCGCCGCTTGTAAGCGACTTGTTGTATGAATATCCTATTTTTACATAAACGTCCTTAAAATACCCAATTTTGTCCTGCATAACCACAGCTGATATCCCTCCGTGTAATAGTCTTATAGGAGCATCAGCGTTAATAACGAAGGTTTCAGGAGCAACATGGTTACCATCTTCATCGTTCATTCCTATCCATTGTTGCCTAACAATACCCGTAATGCAAATGGCTTCACGTAAACCAGCATAACCGGGATTTACAGTTAAATGATTAAACTGGTTTAAAGTGAATTGAGGCTCCTGCTGCCCTATAGAAACTAAAGGCAGTATCAAGATTGCAAATACCAGCAGCCTGGTAGTAAAGAAGATCTTAAAATGTGCTGGAATGCTTTTCATTTTAGCATTACTAAAACTAATAGTTTAAACAGTAACAATATCTATCTATAATTTGTCTTGAGTTAGTTGTCGAAGTAGAAAGGTATACTCGGCAAGTACTTTCACTATTGATCAAAAATAATCACAAAAGTAATACAATCTATTTAAAAACAACAGTAAGGAAAAAAAAGTTCCTCACTCCACAGCACTAATGGCAAGAAGAATAAAAACGACTTGCTCAACACTATATTGTGTCATAGCTTTGTATCATCATACATCTAAATAAGATATCATGGCATTTGTTCAAAATGAGAAGTTATTTTCAGTCCTTTGGTTTAAGGCTTATACGCTGATAATCATTGGATCTTTCATATTAGCAGCCGGTTTTGTGTTCTTTATAAACCCTTATAATATCGTGCCGGGTGGTGTATACGGAATAGGTATAGTTGTTCACCACCTCACTGCCGGTATGTTTTCATTTTGGCCAACGGGCATACCAATAGGACTTTTTGGGCTTGTACTTAATATACCACTTACTATTGTTGGGATAAAGATTCTGGGCCCGCGATTCGGTGTTAAAACTATTATTGGGTTTGTGCTGACTTCAGCCTTCATGGATTTACTTACATACTATGTTGGTGAAAATGATCCTTTAGGGCTTTCCAATGATATTTTGGTGGCTTGCATTTTCGGAGGAGTACTTATTGGGTTTGGTCTTGGATTAATATTTAATGCCAAGGCTACATCAGGCGGGTCGGACATTGTAGCCATGGTTATTTCAAAGTATACACGCCTTCCTTTGGGGCAGCTTATGATTTATGTTGATTCAGTGATTGTGCTTTTGGGCCTTGTGGTTTTTAAAGACTGGAAAATCCCCTTATATTCATGGATAGTTATTTTCATCACAGGGAAAGTGATTGATATTACCATGCAGGGGGTTAGTTACGATAAAATGCTCCTTATAATATCAGTAGAATTTGAACTCATCAGGAAAAAAATAATTAACGACCTCCAAAGAGGCGGCACCTACATACCGGGCAAAGGGATGTACAACAATATTGATAAGACAATCATTTTCACTGTCCTCAATCGTCGTGAGCTGGCTATACTTCAGGAATATATTCATCAGATTGACCCTGAAGCATTTGTTACAGTTGTTGATGCAAATGAAATATTGGGAGAAGGATTCAGGTCGCTAAGTGATAAAGTGTCGAATTTGTAAGATAAGCTCTAAAGCAATAACATTAGAAAGACTACCTGAATAGTTTCACTACATCATTACCATTGGCAAGTATGAGTAAACCGAATAGCAATACCATGCCAACAATTTGCGCATACTCAAGGAATTTATCAGAAGGTTTGCGGCCGGTAACAATTTCATACAGCAAGAAGAGCACATGACCTCCATCCAATGCAGGTATTGGTAATAAATTAAGTATACCTAACATGATAGAAAGAAAAGCAGTTAAACTCCAGAATGAAAGCCAATCCCATTGCGCAGGGAAGATATTTCCTATTGAAATAAATCCACCAACTGATTCGTAAGCTTTTACTTCAGGAAGGAATAACAACTTTAACTGCTTCATATAACTACCCATCTGTTTCCAGGTACGTTTAAAGCCAGCTGGTATAGCAGATATTAATGTGTACTCATGTTCCTTTATCTTGAAAATCTTGTTTGGATGAATAAGGAAAGCTCCAATCTTGGCTGTTTCGTCAAGTTGAACTTTAAAATGCATGGTATCTGCACCTCTTAATGTAATCAAGCTAATTTCTTCTCTGGCATGGCTGTCGAGAACATCTTTATATTGATCAAAGTAAGGCAAGATAGAATCATTTATTCCAATAACCCTGTCGCCTGGCTGCAAGCCTGCTTTTTCGGCAGGGGAATCCTTGGTGAACTTGTCGATAATAAAAGGAACCCTCGGATTGATAAATTCTGTAGATTGATGTTTAAGAAGGCGAGCAATAAATCCATCGGGAATATTAACGGTATATGGTTTTTCATCCCTTATAACCTGAATCGTCTTTGCATTATCAAGAATAATTTTACCAGGTATCTTGTAGAAGTCTTCAACGTATTCATTATCAATAGTAAGGATTCTATCTCCATCGCGCAACCCCATTTGTTCGGCTACACTATCAGCAACAATACCGTATTTTACTTCAGAAGTAGGCAGATACTGTTCACCCCATACCCAAAGCAGTCCAATATATATTGCAATAGCCAGCAATATATTCACTGTAACACCTCCTACCATAATTATGAGACGCTGCCATGAAGGCTTGCTTCTGAATTCATAAGGTTGAGGTGGTTGGCCCATCTGCTCCTTATCCATTGACTCATCAATCATACCGGAGATTTTAACATAACCACCGAGAGGTAACCAACCTACGCCATACTCTGTTTCACCTTTTTTAAACTTCAGGAGCGAGAACCATGGGTTAAAGAATAAGTAAAACTTTTCTACTCTGGTTTTGAATATTTTGGCTGCAATAAAATGACCGAATTCATGAAAGATCACAAGAATTGAAAGACTCAGAAGCAGTTGAGCTGCTTTAATTAATATTTCCATATGGGGCAATTGATGATTTTAATTAACAAAAATAGTAAGTTAAGGTTTTGAAGTGATTGTTGGGTTAGAAAATATCAGCCAAAGTATGTTAATTTTTTATGTTTGCATTTTACAGTATTCCATAGCTTTAACCCTAACAAATTGATCGGTTTCAAGTAATGAATCATAATCAGGTTTAGGATCAAAAGGCGAGAATGACATACATTTCTCAATTACTTCAGGAATGCTTGTGAAATTGATTTTACCATTTAGAAAGGCTGAGACTGCTATCTCATTAGCGGCATTTAAGATGCAGGGCATATTACCGCCTTTAGCAATTGCAGTATAGGCAAGATCAATACATGGGAATGCAGTTCTGTCAGGAGCCTCGAAAGTCAAACTACTTAAGTCATGGAAATCAAGTCTCCCATAATCACTTTCAAGCCTGGTAGGAAAAGAGAATGCATATTGTATAGGTAAGCGCATATCAGCAATGCCCATCTGGGCTTTAAGTGAACCATCTTTGAACTGAACCATGCTATGAACTATTGATTCCGGGTGCACTAAAATGTCAATCTGCTCATGTTTAAGATTAAATAGCCATTTTGCTTCAATAACCTCAAGGCCTTTATTCATCATTGTAGCTGAATCAATAGTAATTTTATCACCCATTGTCCATTTTGGATGCTTCAAGGCCTGATTTACACTCACATCATACATAGAATCTATACTCATACCTCTGAAAGGCCCACCCGATGCAGTTAGATATATTTTCTCAGGATTACTTAATTCACCAACAAGGCACTGGAATATAGCAGAATGCTCTGAGTCAACAGGAAGCAGCGCGACCCTCATTTTATTGGCTAATTCGGTAACTATTTGCCCGGCAACAACTAAAACTTCTTTATTAGCCAGTGCGATGGCTTTGCCGGCATTAATGGCACTGATAGTAGGCTTTAAACCTGAAAAACCAACCATTGCAATCAAAACCATGTCAATGGTCTCCATTTCCATTACCTGGCATAATGACTCACTCCCCGTATAGACTTTTATATCAATTGGGTCAAGCGCAGATGAGACTGTATTGTAATGATCGGGGTTAGTAATAACTACAGTATCAGGCCTAAATTTGAAGGATTGTTGGATTAACAAGTCAACATTATTGTTAGCGGCAAGCACCGTAACTTCAAATAAATCAGGATACTTACTGATTACTTCAAGTGCCTGAGTACCAATGGAACCAGTTGAGCCTAAAATTGCAATCCTTCGTTTATTTTTCATCTTATAAACTAAAATATCACGAAGTTTTCAGGATTAACAGGGTTTCCGTTAATCCATAATTCAAAATGAAGATGAGGACCAGTAGAATACTCACCTGATTCACCAATTATAGCAATGCTTTCACCTGCCCTTACCCTGGAACCTTGTTTACGGAGAATTACAGAATTATGTTTATAAACGCTTATCACGTTGTTTGTATGCTGAATTGCAATAACATGGCCGGTTTGTGAACTCCACTCAGAGAATATAACCGTTCCATCATAAGCTGACTTAACTGCTTCATTTTTTGCCGCTACAATATCAATTCCATAGTGTTTGGATGAGATATTAAATTTGCTGGTGATAATACCTTTTACAGGTGGGAAAAGGCCAGTGATGTCGCTAAAAGAGCTATTCCGTCGCTCAGGATTAGTGTTAGTTGTAAGGCTGTACTGGTTACTCTTTTCATATTCTGACCTCAAAAGTGAATCTTCCTTTGACTTTTTGAGTGTAATATTATCGTACTTCAAATAGTTTGAAGAATCTGTTACATTTACATTTTTAACAACATCTTCAGACTCACCCATCATTACTCTTCTCATGTTAGCAATGAATAGATCTTTGCTCCTGAATGCATTCTCCAGTGAGTCAGCTCTCAATTGCAATTCATAAAGTTCTTCCTGAACATCCGCATCGTTGTATCCGGGGATATATTCTTTCAAAGGTGTAAAAGCAATCAGGTAAGTAGTAAGAAAGATAAAGATAATGGCAATCATGCCCATAACTACAAACACATTCATTCTTGACAAGCTGAAAGAAAGCTTTTCTTCAAATGTATCTTCATTTAAAATAACAAGTCGGTATTTATCACGAAGCTTCTGATACCAGCGCACTTTTTTTTCCGGGAAGTCAGCATCTCTCTTAGCCATTCAGTTCTAATTATCTAAAGCGGTGCAAAGATACTAAAACTAACTTATAGAGCTCGTTCACTATCAGTGGCAATAAACCTAATCCAATAGCGACTAACCATCCGTTTGTATCAAGCATTTGAAGGCCAAAGGCTTTTTGCATAAAAGGCACCTCAATGACTAACAGCTGGGCCAAAATGCCGAATACAATAGCTCCTATGAGGTACTTGTTGGTGAATATGCCGATTTTGAATATAGATTTGATGCTATTTCTCATTGCCAAAGCATAAAACATTTGGCTTGCAACTAGAACCATGAAAGCCATAGTACGGGCATATGATATAACCTCTTCAGGTATTCCTTTATCAAATGGGCTATACCCTAATTCGTAAAATCCATACCAGAAAGCAAAAATTGTTAGGAATCCTATCAAAGCTCCGCCAAATATTGCATGCAGTGCTACACCTCCAGAAAAGAAACTTTCTTTTGGGTTGCGGGGTTTTTCTTTCATAACATCAGGATCACCAGGGTCCATACCCAATGCAATGGCAGGCAGAGAGTCGGTTAAAAGATTGATCCATAGTAGCTGCGTAGCTATCAGAGGAACAGGCCATCCAATAAGAAGGGTGACTAGCATAGCAACAACTTCTCCGATATTACATGTGAGGAGGAACACAACTGATTTCTTAATGTTGTTGTAGATGTTTCTTCCTTGCTCAATGGCAATAATAATAGTTGCAAAATTGTCATCAGTAAGTATCATGTCCGATGCACCTTTTGCCACATCAGTGCCTGTAATTCCCATTGCAACACCAATATCAGCTGCGTTAAGCGATGGTGCATCATTAACACCATCACCAGTCATAGAAACGACATTACCTTTAGCTTTTAAAGCTTTTACGATTTTTACTTTATGCTCAGGAGAAACCCGCGCATAAACATAAAAGTCTGACACGCGTTCAGCAAATTCATCATCACTGAATTTATCAATCTCCTGACCTGTAATTGCCTGCTCTGGTTGATCAGCAATTTTAAGTTCACGTGCAATAGCATAGGCCGTATTTTTATGGTCACCGGTAATCATTATAGTAGTAATTCCAGCTAATTTGGCCAACTCAATGGATGATTTGACTTCTTCTCTGGGCGGATCTATCATTCCAACTAGTCCAATCAACACCAGGTCACTTTCCATTTCATCCGAACCAACTTTTGCTTCAACATGTTTGTAAGCAGCACCTAATGTTCGGAGAGCCTGATTTGACATATCAACAGTTGCCTTGTTGAATTCACGGCGATGTTCGTCGGTTATAGGTATTTCTTCTCCATTTTTCAACACCCGGGTTGAAATGTTTATGATATTGTCAATAGCTCCTTTGGTATAGACTGTATGTTTGCCATTTTCATCCGTAAGTGTAGACATTAGCTTCCTTTCAGAATCAAATGAGAATTCCCCTATACGCTTATTCGATCGGTTCACTTGTTGCCTGCTTATCTGCAAGTCATCAGCAAAAAGCAACAATGCAATCTCAGTGGGATCACCTGTGCCTTTACCTTCATTATATGTTGCATCAGAGCTAAGAATCATAGCTTTTGCCAAGAATCGGGCATCCTCGGAAGCTGTATTTGATTTTTCCCTTTGAACTTGTTCTTCACCACCAAGGGTAAAGAAACGAACAACAGTCATTTTATTCTGAGTGAGAGTTCCTGTTTTATCAGAGCATACAATATTTACTGACCCTAAAGTTTCAACTGCAGGAAGCCTTTTGATGATGGCGTTCTTTTTTGACATGATAGTAACACCAATAGAAAGAACCACAGCAACAATTGCAGCTAATCCTTCAGGAATGCTGGCAACTGCTAATGAAACTGCTATTAAGAACATTTCAGCTAAATCACGCCCCTGTATTACAGTCAGGATAAAAATAAATACACATATTGCAATAGCTATTTTACCTAGCATCTTACCTAACTCATCCAATCGGAGTTCGAGAGGAGTTTTACCTTCCTCATCAGTGTCAAGGAATTCGGCTATCTTTCCAACCTCAGTGTTCATGCCAGTTCCTACTACTACTCCCACTCCCCTGCCATAAGTGACAAGATTAGTCATAAAGCCCATATTTTCCCTGTCGCCCAGAGGAGTATCAGTTTCATACATAAGGTCGGCGCCTTTATCAGATGGCACCGACTCACCTGTTAGTGCAGACTCCTCAATTTTAAGATTCATTGATTCTATGATCCTGATGTCAGCAGCAATAAACCTACCTGCATCAAGTATAAGTATATCACCAGGTACAATACCTATTGAATCAATTTCTGATACTTGTCCATTCCTTTTTACCAAAGCTTTTGGTGATGACATTTTCTTAAGAGCTTCAATAGCCTTACCAGCCTTAACTTCCTGCAATACTCCAAGTACGGCATTAATAATAATAACCAGTAGGATAATGATTGAGTCAATATATTCGCCTAAAATCAGTGTTATTACAACAGCAGCAAAGAGCACATATATTAACCAGTCGCTTAATTGATTTACGAACATGCGAAGAATACTTTTTTTCTTCTTTGCGTTTAGCACATTGCTGCCATACTTTTCACGTCGTTTTAGTACTTCATCTGATGACAAGCCTTGTTCAGGATCGACATTCATTTCATGAATGACTTCTTCTTTTGATTTACTATGCCACATAAATATTTTTATTGACTGGTAAAATTAGAACACTAAAGTCCATAATTAGTTATTAATGCGTAAAAGTAGCAATAGAAAATAGAATAAATAATTATAGGTGAATGGCCTCATCAACCATATTCAGTGCTGCAGATATTCATTATTCCAAACTTTATTCCTTCCTTTTCGGAAAAATAAAATATTTTTGCAAATTAACAGTTATAAGGTAGAAAAATTGTAAACATTATAATCATTGGCTGCTAACTATCGTTTGATCCGCAACATACTATTTATGACACTTTTAACAGTGTTCATATCTGCTTGTTCAACGAAGAAAAATACTTTCACTCGCAGAGTATACCACAACCTCAATGCGCATTACAATGCATGGTGGAATGGCAATGAAGCGTTGAAGGAAGGTGTTAATGAATTAAGCAAATCGGCAAAGGATAATTACATTTCCGTTTTACCGATTTATAATTATGGCAATGCAAGTAATGCACAGACCATAAATCCTAATATGGACAGGGCCATTGAAAAAGCTTCAAAGGTAATCCAAAGGCATTCAATGTACTTTAACAACAAGGAGTATGTGAAGTGGGTCATGTACAGTTACATGATGATTGGCAAGGCAAATTATTTCAAGCAGGATTATAATGCAGCACGAAGAGCATTCGAGTTTGTTTCATCGAGATACCCTGATGAACCAGTACATTATGAAGCTATACTATGGACAGGCCGCACTTTCCACAAACTTAAACAATACGAGAAAGCTATTTCATTATTCGACCAGTTGAATGAAGAATCAAAAACTTCCTTGTTGCCCTGGAGTGTAAGGAAGGGATTACCAATTGCCTATGCTGACATGTATATTGCACAAGGTAGGTATAGCTTGGCACGTGAAACAATTGAAGCTGGGTTACCTTTGCAATCGGGTTCAAAGTTTAAAACCAGACTATATTTTATTTTAGGACAGATTTACCAGCATGAAGGTAAGGATAGCCAAGCTACTGAATATTATACTATGGCAATAAAGGGCACTCCATCCTTTGAAATGGCCTTTAATGCGCGTATCAATTTAGCGCGGGTTTATGATGCCAATCGTAGTGACCGCAAACTCATAGTAAGGGAACTTGAAAAGATGCTTAAAGAAGTTAGAAATGAAGATTTTCAGGATCAAATCTATTATGCCCTTGCTGATATAGCTTTTAAAGAGAAGAACGACACACTGGGAGTCAATTATCTTCGCAAATCTGTAGCTACAAGTGTTGATAATGATTTCCAAAAATCAACTTCAGCATTGAAGCTGGCTGATATTTATTTTAAAAAACAACAATATGGTTTTGCTCAATTGTACTATGATACCGCGCTGAATTACCTACCAGAGGAATACCCTGATTACGACAAGATAAGTGACCGCACAGAGATTGTTACTCGCTTGGTTGATCACCTTCAAATAATTCATATACAAGATAGTTTGCAAAATTTGGCAAATATGCCCGAGGCAGAAAGGTTTGCCATAATTGATGAAGCTATTGCTCAGTTCGTAAAGCGGGAAGAAGAAGTGCAAAGAAAAGCAGAGGAAGAACGCTTGGCTATGGAAGCAGGTTTTGGTTTAGCTGGAAAAAGAGTTTCGGATTTGGAAGGGCAAACACAGGTAGGAGGAGGTGGCTGGTATTTCTATAATCCTTCAGCCATTGGCATGGGTTATAGCGAATTCACCCGAAAATGGGGTCGGCGTCGCCTTGAAGATAACTGGCGGCTAAGCAACAAACGGGTAGTTAATTGGGATCAACTTGCAGAAAACGGCATTAGCTCTGATACAACTATTATTGAAGGCAAAGGAAAAGGAACCGGTGTTAACTTCCGTTCTAGAGATACCTACCTCATGAATCTCCCGCTTACGCCTGAAAAATTACAAGTTAGCAATATTCAAATTGCCCAGTCTCTCTTTAGTGCAGGAATAATATACCTAGAGGAACTTTATGATGTAACAGAAGCAAGCAAGACTTTCCACAAGTTGCTTGAAAGATTTCCTGACGACTCCAATGCACTACAGGCACACTATCACGTATATAGAATAAAAAGGGATCAGGGTGATTCAACTGAAATGCTAGTACATAAGAATCAAATCATTCAGAAGTATCCTGAAAGTGATTATGCAAAGATTCTGATGGATCCAGGATACAAAGCTGAACTTGAAGCTGCCAGTAACCGGGTAAAAACATTGTATGAAGAAACTTACAGGGCATTTAATGACGGCTTATACCGAACTGTTGTGATATACAGCAATGATGCAATTAGTAATTATCCTGACCATGCATTGGCCCCCCAGTTCGCGTATCTTAGAGCATTGTCATTTGGTAAGACTTTTGATACTGACACTATGAAGATAGAGCTTGCACAATTGATTAAAAATTATCCTACGTCAACAGTGGTTCCATATGCCAATATGTTGCTTGGCAATCAAGCTAGTGCAGGTAATAATGGTTCTAAGGACGGAGGAATAGTGCCTGAAGATGCACCGGAGAATATTTCAATGTATTCAATGGAGTCAACTGCATCACATTTTTATGTGCTGATAGTTGATGCTACCGCTGTTAATGTTTATGGAACAAAAGTGCGTATTACTGACTTTAACTCCAGAAATTATGTTTCGAAAAATCTACAGGTAAATAGTGTGATTATGGATGGGAACAGGCAGATGATAACTGTTAGCACTTTTTCAAATAGTGAAGAGGCAATGACTTATTTTAATCACATAGGTAGTGATGGGTATATTTTCTCGGGTATTTTGGAAGGCACTTACGATCAATTTGTAATTTCTGCATCAAACTATCCTGTGTTTTTCAAAGAGAAGAAAATTCCACCTTATCTTCAGTTCTTTAATCAAAATTATCAGAAATAGATCTACAACCAATTTATATCATTATGGCCAAAAACAATATACCCGAAGCTCCCCCATCAGCTAATTTAATTCAGTCAGGTACAATTATCACTGGCGATGTTGAATCAAACGGTAATATCAGAATCGACGGTACTTTAAATGGCACAGTCACTGCAGGAGGTAAAGTAATATTAGGTTCAACCGGATCAGTAGAAGGTGAAATCAACTGCATTAACGCTGACATTGAAGGACATGTTAACGGCGTTTTAAGAATTAAAGAGTTACTTGCCCTAAAGGCAACTGCAGTGGTAACAGGGGAGTTGAGTGTAAGTAAGCTTTCAATTGAACCTGGCGCCCGTTTTACAGGCACTTGCAGTATGGATGGGCCTTCAGTTGAAGCCCCTGCATCACATTCAATTCATGCTTCTGTTGAGCACTGAGCAAAATAATCCACTAAATCCTTATGCCCGGTATTTTGGTAGGGCAGTACAAATGCTTGCAATTATTGCTGGCAGTGCATTTGGAGGATACAAGGCTGACCATTGGTTAGGTCTTTCATTTCCTATATTTACACTTATCTTTTCGCTGGGAGGCGTCAGCCTTGCAATATGGCTTTTCATCAAAGAGTTTAATTCTAATAATTAAGATCATGAATAATGAAGTACGCTTATTCCTTCGTCAGCTATTACTCCTTGCTTCATTAACCGGAATAGCTGTTATCGGGCTATTATTTTTATCACCACCTCAATATGTAAGTCCTGTATTGCCTTTCATCTTAATATTTCACACTGCAGCTACCTTAATTTCATTTCTCTTTATACATAAAAAGATACAGCAGGCTCCTCAAAAATTCGTTAATGTGTACTTGGCGAATACAACAATTAAGCTACTTCTGTACCTGGTAATCTTGATGGTTTACTCTCTTAACTTTTTATATGATGCGGTCAATTTCATCATTAGCTTCTTTATCATGTATATGATTTTTACAGTATTTGAAGTGATACATCTTGTTAAGCTTAATAAGGGAGCAAGCAGCCGGTAAGAGCCTAAGCATAACGGTCAGCTAATTATTGTAATTTTGATGAAAATTTTGTTTTATGATCTACATAACCCGCCAGGAACATTTTAATGCCGCTCACCGACTTTTCAGTCCTGAACTAAGTGATGAGCAAAACCTCGAAATATTCGGCAAGTGTTCAAATCCAAACTGGCATGGCCATAATTACTCGTTATTTGTTACAATAAAGGGAGAAGTAAATCCTGAGACTGGGTTTTTGATTAATCTTAAAACTTTGAGCAAAATTATTAACGAAAAGATTATTGATAAGGTTGACCATAAAAATTTCAATCTCGAAGTTGAATTTATGAAAGGCGTTCTGCCATCAGCAGAAAATATTGCCATGTATATATGGAAAGAGCTTGAAGGCACAATTTATGATCTTGGTGCAGTTTTACATTGCATTAAATTGTATGAAACTGAAAGAAACTTTGTAGAGTATTACGGAACATGATGAAAAAAAAGATTATGGAAAAGGATGGAATGAAAGATGGCCTTAATGATATGGTTATTGAAAACATGATGGATGACTATTCAATGGAGGTTGGGTATCACCGTCGTGATACATACAACAACAAAACGCTTCTGAAATTAGGAAACCACTACAAAGAAATTCTAAAACTAATAGGTGAGGATCCTAATCGTGAAGGATTAGTCAGAACTCCTGAGCGGGTAGCAAAGGCTATGCAGTTTCTTACCCATGGATATGATCTAAACCCTGAGGAAATTATGCGTTCAGCTATGTTCGAAGAGGATTATAAACAAATGGTCATAGTTAAGGATATTGAAATATATTCATTGTGCGAACACCACATGATTCCATTCTTTGGGAAAGCTCATGTAGCATACATTCCAAACGGTCATATTGTAGGACTTAGTAAAATACCCAGGGTGGTTGATGCCTTTGCCCGTCGCCTTCAGGTGCAGGAGCGCTTAACAACTCAGATCAAAGAAGCAATCAACAATACATTGAAGCCTTTAGGAGTTGCAGTAGTAGTTGAAGCTCAGCATATGTGTATGAGTATGAGGGGCATTCAGAAACAAAATTCAGTAACTACAACTTCTGATTTTACAGGAGCTTTCCTTGTTGATAAAACAAGAGCTGAATTCATTCACCTTATTGGATCAAGGCTACATTAACAAACGTATCACTTTAACTCATAAATTTTAACCTGATGGACCCCTTTAAACTTGAAAGGTATTTTGCCAGGTATGAATTTAACGTGAGATACCTGTTGTCAAGTTCTGACTGTGATGGCTTCAGCCTCGATTATGTTCTGTCAAAGGCTACAAATAACGAACTTAAGCTATGGAATAATCTCACTTTGGGTTATAAAGATTCAACAGGTGATCCTTTACTAAGGGAAGCAATAGCTAAACACTACAATTCTATCAAAGCTGATGAGGTGTTTGTTCTTACACCCGGGGAGGCCAATTATATCCTTATGAAGCTTTCCCTTTTATCGGGGGATGAAATTGTATGCATGAAGCCTGCATACCAGTCATTATACCAGATAGCAAAGGACATTGGTTGTTACATTAAATTTTGGGAACCCGACATCAACGGATCATTTAATCCTGATGACCTCCGTAGTCTCGTTTCTCAAAAAACCAGAATGTTAATTGTAAACTTTCCGCATAATCCAACCGGCTACTATCCCACCAAACAAGAACTTGACACCATAATCTCAATTGCATCGAAGTATAACACTCTTTTGTATTCTGATGAAATGTATCATAAGTTGGTACATGATCCTGCAAAACTCAATGATTCATTGGTTGATCTCTATGAGAATACAATTAGCCTCTGGGGAACAGCCAAATCATTTGGTCTGGCAGGCTTGCGTATAGGATGGGTTGTTTCTCACAACCAATCATTATTGCAAAAAATGAAGTTGTTCAGAGATTACCTGAGCATTTGTAACAGCGCACCTGCTGAAATATTGACAATGATAGCCCTTAACAATAGTGAAGAATTCATAGAGGTTAATCTTAATAAAATCCGCAGTAATAAGGCGATATTTGCTGAATTTGCAGGAAGACATTCGAATTTCATAAAGGATTATAGTGAACCGCCTGCAGGCTCAACTGCATTTGTTAAACTTAATTTGAGTGAACCGTCACTTGATTATGCTGAAAGGTTAGTACAGGAAACCGGGATAATGACTGTTCCGTCTGAAATGTTTGAGTACGGCCAATCCCATATTAGAGTTGGGTTTGGGCGAGCAAATATGCCAGAAGCACTTCAAGCGTGGGAAGCAGTTTTACCCAAATAGAGGTGGTGAAATCCAAAACTCTTTATCTTTGCACCCTAAAAAACCAATTTTACTTTATGAAAGCATACGTATTTCCCGGACAAGGAGCTCAGTTTGTAGGAATGGGAAAAAATCTATATGATAGTAATTCCGAAGCCCGTGCATTATTTGAGAGAGCCAATGAAATTCTTGGATTCAGGATTACTGACTTGATGTTTGAAGGTACTGATGAAGACCTCCGTCAAACAAGGGTTACCCAACCTGCTATTTTCCTTCATTCAGTAATTTTAGCTAAAAGCTTAGGTGATCAATTTAAACCGGATATGACTGCCGGTCATTCGCTAGGAGAATTCAGCGCATTAGTTTCTTCTGGGGCTCTATCATTTGACGATGGATTAAAGTTAGTATATGCTCGTGCAATGGCTATGCAAAAAGCTTGTGAAGCTGAACCAAGCACTATGGCTGCAATACTTGGCCTTGATGACCGGAAGGTTGAAGAAGTACTTTCTGGCATTAATGAGATTGTTGTTCCTGCTAATTATAATAGTCCTGGCCAACTCGTAATCTCAGGATCAGTTGCCGGGATTGAAATTGCATGTGAAAAACTAAAAGCAGCTGGCGCAAAGAGGGCATTACCACTAAAAGTTGGTGGAGCTTTTCACTCTCCTCTAATGGAGCCTGCCAGGGTAGAACTTGCGGAAGCAATTTATAACACCCACTTCAATACTCCTATTTGCCCAATTTACCAAAATGTAAACGCATCACCAGTATCTGATCCTGCAATTATCCGTGAAAATCTGGTTAAGCAACTTACAGCTCCGGTAAGATGGACACAAACAATTCAAAATATGCACAATGACGGTGCAACAACTTTTATAGAGGTTGGACCGGGAACAGTTCTTCAGGGTCTTGTAAAAAAGATTGCTCCAGAAGCTGAAGCACTGAGTGCACAATAAAGACCGGTATCACATTATAAAAACAAGTATCGCTCAATAAGATCACTTATTGAGCAATACTTGTTTTGTAGATTACTAAGTTTTAAGCAGGGACATGCTCTATGTAATCTTCACGATCCCAATGGCGATATCGCCGTAATGCATTTTCAAAAGATGTGTTGAAGTCGGTTATATCTTTTGAATCAACCAAGCTAATAACACCCATATTAATGTTAACTCCATCAGTGTTTGATTCTTTAATGCCACTTAAATCAGCTACTCCGAGTAAGTTAACTGCTTCACTTATTAGCCCAATAACCTTGCAGTGCTTGTACGTTTCATTTATCATGTGAATTGCGTCGCCCTGTTTGCTTAAGGCCTGTATGTGTGCTGCACCGCCCGGTACGTATAATCCATCGTATAAAACCGAAGATGTGGTAACGAAACTTTTATCAACTGATACTTTGTCTGCGCCATTTCCTTTCAATTCACCTAGCATTTTTGAAATAACCACAGTCTTAACACCCAGGGTGTCCATGTGCTTTTTGAAAGTTTTATATTCATTGTCATTGAACCCTTCAGCCAGCAACACAGCAATTTTTCTCCCTTTTAATGAATTAGCCCTATGATTTTCCTGACTTAAGGCAGGTGAAACATCAACACTTTTCTTTTTCTTATCTGGTGCTAGTGGGTCTTTAATGTTTTTATCGGCATCACCTGCTTTTTCAATGATGCCAATGGATGTATATTCAACATTAATCCTCTTGGCAACTTCTTTTGCAAGATCAATATCAACGTTCGCAATAAGTTCAACCATTCTTTCGCGAATGGCCATTGCTTCTACTTTCCCTAATTCAAATTCAAATGCTTCCAGAATATGCTTCTTATCGGTTGGAGTTTGGCTATTATAAAACATTGTGGCCTGACTGAAGTGGTCTTTAAAACTAATGCTTCTTTCACGAATCTTTGCTCCTTCAACCTTCTCATTATAATGTACATAACCCCCTTCGCTCTTAGGAGTAGTCATAGGCTTACCATCGCCTAACGAATTAGGAGAATAGCTAACACGACCCTTATTAACTGTCTGGCGCATGTGTCCATCTCGTTGATTATTTGATACATCTACATGAGGACGATTAATCGGAATTTCAGTAAAGTTAGGGCCACCCAGACGTATCAGTTGAGTATCAAGGTATGAAAATAATCTTGCCTGCAGAAGTGGGTCGTTAGTGACATCTATTCCGGGCACAAGGTTACCGGGATGAAACGCTACTTGCTCAGTTTCAGCAAAGAAATTATCAGGATTACGGTTTAGCACCATTTTCCCTATTTTTTTGACAGGCACTAATTCTTCGGGCCAGAGTTTTGTTGCGTCCAGCAAATCAAAGGCAAAGTCGAACTCTTCGCTTTCATTAATTATCTGAACACCGAATTCATACTCAGGGTAATTTCCCATTTCAATTGACTCCCAAAGATCACGCCTGTTAAAATCGGGATCAGCACCCGCAATCTTTTGGGTTTCATCCCATGTTACAGAATAAACTCCAGCCAGGGGCTTCCAATGAAATTTTACAAAGTGAGCTTCACCACTGCTATTGATCAGTTTAAAAGTGTGAACTCCGAATCCCTCCATCATACTATAGCTTCTTGGTAAAGCCCGGTCAGAAAGTACCCACATTATCGTGTGTATCGTTTCAGGCATCAATGAAATGAAATCCCAAAAAGTATCGTGTGCAGCAGATGCCTGAGGCATTTCATTATGAGGTTCAGGTTTAATTGCATGAACCAGGTCAGGAAACTTTATGCCGTCCTGAATAAAGAAAACCGGCATATTATTACCTACCAGATCATAATTCCCTTCAACCGTATAAAACTTGGTCGCAAACCCTCTTACATCTCTAACAGTATCAGCTGAACCTCTGAATCCTACAACAGTAGAGAATCTGGTAAAAACAGGAGTTTCAATTGATGGATCAGTGAGGAATCTTGCTTTGGTATACTTTTTCATTGAATCATCATATACCCTGAAAACTCCATGAGCCGCTGAACCACGGGCATGAACAATTCTTTCAGGAATGCGCTCATGATCAAAGTGAGTCATCTTCTCACGAAAATGAAAATCTTCCATTAGTGTTGGCCCGCGTGATCCTACTTTAAGAGAATCATCAGTATTGTTTATCCTAACACCTTGATTGGTAGTTAAATGATCCTCACTTCCAGGATCATTGTCCTTTCTGCTGTTTGTGTCGTCTTGCTTCATGGTTATATGTTTAAATACATTTGATGAGTACCTGAAAGGAAGGAAATATCAAAAGATTAAACTAACCTTTACGTCAAAGGTTCATTAAAATGAAGCATAGAATATTTGGTCCTTCCTGAAACTGAAAGTTCAAAAAGGCAAGAATGTAACCAGGAATATAAATGGAAAATTATCTTGACACGTATTGCTTTTCGTAGTAATTCTGATATTCGCCCGATGTTACTGCATTCAACCAGTTTTCATTATTGAGATACCATTCAACAGTAGATTCAAATCCCTCGGTAAACTTTACTGTGGGCTCCCAACCTAGCTCACCTTTTATTTTAGAAGCATCTATAGCATATCTTAAATCATGCCCGGCCCTGTCCTTTACATAAGTAATCAGCTTAGCTGATTCACCAGGCTGGCGATTAAGCTTTTGGTCCATTATTTCACACAGCTTGATGATAAGATCTATGTTTTTCCACTCGTTATTACCGCCAATGTTATAAGTTTCACCAATTGTTCCTTTATGAAACAAGAGATCAATTGCTTGTGCATGATCTTCAACATATAGCCAATCGCGGATGTTTTCCCCTTTACCGTATACGGGCAGAGGCTTCATGTTCCTAATATTATGAATGAATAATGGGATCAGCTTTTCTGGGAATTGGTATGGTCCGTAGTTATTAGAGCAGTTTGATATAACAACTGGTAGTCCAAAAGTATGATTATACGCCCTTACCAAATGATCACTGCTGGCTTTGCTTGCAGAATATGGACTTCTTGGATCATAGGGAGTTGATTCTATAAATTTGCCTTCAGCACCTAATGAACCGTAAACTTCATCAGTTGAGATATGGTAAAATCGTTTCCCTTCACAGTTTGACTTCCATGATGATAATGAAGCATTCAGTAAATTAACAGTACCAACAATATTGGTCATTATAAACTCCATAGGGTTGGAAATTGATCTGTCAACATGTGACTCTGCAGCAAGATGTATTACGCCATCAAAATTCCTTTCAGTAAATAATTGCTGAATAAAATCACCATTTGTAATGTCACCTTTTATAAAAGTATAGTTACCTGAATTTTCAATATCCCTAAGATTTGCAAGGTTTCCGGCATAAGTAAGATTATCAAGGTTAACAATATTGTAGTCCTTGTATTTATTAACAAAAAGCCTCACAACATGCGAACCTATGAATCCTGCGCCACCCGTAATTAGTATGTTCTTCATTATGCTTTATTGAACTTGAAATTTATACTTCAGGTCTATTTTCTATTTTACTGATCTGTTTCATTTTCATTAAGTGCTTGCTCCCACTTCCAAGCAGAACTCATCATGTCATCAATGTCACGAGTTGCTTTCCAGCCTAACTCCTCATTTGCGAATGAAGTATCTGCCCAAACTTTTTCAATGTCACCTGGTCTGCGAGCTACAATTTCATAGTTGAGCTTTTGGTTGGCAACCCGCTCAAACGACTTTATAACCTCAAGTACACTAAATCCATTACCTGTACCAAGATTAAATACTTCATAATCATGTGCTGACTTCTTTTCAATCATCCTGTCAACAGCTGTTACGTGGGCTTTAGCAAGGTCAACTACATGTATATAGTCACGCACTGCTGTGCCATCGGGCGTATTATAATCTGACCCAAAAACTTTCAACATCTGGCGTTTGCCTATACCAGTTTGGGTTATAAATGGAACCAGGTTATTAGGCACTCCTAATGGTAGTTCACCAATCAGTGCTGAATCATGCGCACCAATGGGGTTAAAATATCGAAGTGCTATGCTGCGCAAGCCATGTGCCTGAACTGCAAATCTAATAATTTCTTCCGACATTTGTTTAGTACTACCATATGGTGACCATGCTTCCTTAAGCGGTGAACTTTCTTTTACCGGCAGTTCATCTGGCTGCCCGTAGACAGTGCAGGATGATGAGAATACTAAATTAACAATGTGATGCTCCTTCATTCCATCCAGGATATTGAGGAGTGAAATCAGGTTGTTCTGATAATACATCAGCGGCTTTTCCATTGATTCACCAACTGCTTTATAAGCAGCGAAGTGTATAATGCCGGAGATGTCTGAGTTTTCATTAAAGAATTCAGCGGTCTTTGCACCATCAGAAAGATCAAAATTGTAATAGCCTGGTCTTGTACCCGTAATTTGAGTTATCCTGTCTATAACATACTTATATGAATTAGAAAGGTTATCAATAATAATCACCTCATAACCCTTATTTTGCAACTCAACTACTGTGTGAGAACCTATGTACCCTGTACCTCCAGTGACCAGAACCTTCATAATGCAATGTTTAATGTTTGGTTTTAAATCTTACTAACGTGTCCATCCTTCAATTGATAAATGTCACGGCTTTCAGGACATTCAGCTATTCCTTCTTTATTAAAACTCAGTTTGTGGCCATATTCACTCATCCACCCCGTCTGCCTTGCAGGATTACCAACAACCAGAGCATAAGGTAACACCTCTTTAGTTACCACAGCACCAGCACCAATGAAGGCATATTCTCCAATATCATGTCCGCAAACAATGGTTGCATTTGCCCCAATTGAAGCGCCTTTTTTAACCACAGTAGTGCTGTAGCTGCCGCGTCGGTTGACTGCACTTCTTGGATTAATAACATTTGTGAACACCATTGATGGCCCAAGGAAAACATCATCCTCACAAGTAACACCTGTATAGATGGAAACATTGTTCTGGACTTTTACATTTTTTCCGAGTACAACGCCTGGAGAAATCACTACATTCTGGCCAATGTTGCAACCTTCTCCAATAATGCAGCCTTCCATCACATGGCAGAAGTGCCAGATTTTGACGCCTTTCCCAATAGTGCAGCCTTCATCTATCACAGCAGTTTCATGTGCAAAATAATCTATCTTTTCGTCCATTAATATTTGTTATTGTTTAAGCAGTTAACCTACATAATTAACCAACACAGCATGTAAACGTTTCTTCTATGTTACCCTTTATTTACAAATTCCAGGAGTTTCCCGGTAATGTATGCTAATTGTTCTTCATCTAATTCTGTATGCATAGGAAGAGAAACAACTGTTTTACAAAGGTGCTCAGTTACAGGAAAATCACCCTCATTATAACGTGGATCAATATATGCCTTTTGCATGTGTAAAGGTACAGGATAATAAATCATTGCGGGAACCTGATTCACAGCCATAAATTCAGTGAGTGCATTACGGTCAATACCTGAAGTTACTAATGTATACTGATGAAATACATGAGTAGAATGTGGTGCTTTAAAAGGTGTTTTGAGGTTAGGATGATTTGCAAAAGCCTTATTGTAGTATTCAGCTGCCTGGGTGCGGGCATTATTATAATCATCAAGATATTTAAGCTTAACATCCAGAACAGCAGCCTGAATACTGTCTAACCTGCTGTTTACTCCAACAAAATCATGATAGTACCTAACTGTCATGCCATGGTTGACCATAACCCTTAATTGCTTAGCCAAATTATCATCATTTGTAAATATGGCACCACCATCACCATAGCAACCAAGATTCTTGCTTGGGAAAAACGATGTGCAGCCGATATCTCCTATTGTACCAGACTTCTTTCTATTTCCATCTTTGAATATATAATCAGCGCCAATTGACTGGCAGGCGTCTTCAATAACATATAAATTGTGCTCCTTAGCTATTTCAAGAATAGCTTCCATGTCAGCACATTGTCCGAAAAGATGAACCGGCACAATTGCTTTCGTTTTAGGAGTAATGGCCCGTTTGATAGCTTCAGGATCAATATTGAATGTATCAGGATCTACATCAACTACAACAGGTGATAGCCCAAGCAAGGCAATCACTTCTGCAGTAGCAATAAATGTAAATGAGGTGGTAATTACTTCATCGCCAGGTTTGAGATTTAAGGCCATCATTGACACTTGCAGCGCATCAGTTCCATTAGCACAGGGGATAACATGCTTCACACCAAGATATTGCTCAAGATGTTCCTGGAATGATTTAACAGCCGGGCCATTTATGAAAGCTGTGGAATCAATAACTTCTGTAATAGCTAAATCAATCTGATCTTTGATTTTCAGGTATTGATTTTTAAGGTCGACCATTGATATTTTATTCATGAAACTGAAGTATTGGTTGATTAAATAGGTGAATCAATTTAAACTTTCTTTTAGTAAGGCCGCAAAGATACAACTATTACCAAATTTGTTAAAATACCTTGCTCTTTCTACAAAATCACTGTATTATTGGAGTATTGCGTATATTTGCACCCTATACCAACCAGTTAACATATAATGCTTAGGATTATCTCCCTTTCAAGCGCGCTCATTACTTCCTGTTTTATAACTTTAATGTTCATGATTCCTGGCATTGCGCATGCACAGCTCAATGTTAAGGATTCGGTTATTTCAATGCATTTGATACAAGCACACTATGCTTATCAGGTTCCGGGAGGTGACATTGCCAGGAGATTTGGTGCTAATTCAATGGTAGGTCCCGGATACATGTATAAAACATCTGAAAATTGGTTGTTTGGCATTGAAGGTGGTTTTATGTTCGGAACAGAAGTTAAAAATACCGATAAGATCTTAAGCAACATTGAAACACAGGATGGGAACATCGTTGACCTTGAAGGAATATACTCCACCTACCACTTTAATGAGCGTGGTTATTCATTGATTGCAAAAGCAGGCAAAGTTATTTCACTTGGGAAACCTAATCCAAATTCAGGTATAGTGTTTGGTCTTGGTGGAGGCTATTTAGAGCATAAAATTTTTATTGACCATCGCGATAAATCAGCACCTCAAATTACAGGTGATTATTTAAAAGGATATGACGAGTTAAAGAGAGGGCCTGCTATTAACGCTTTTGCAGGATTCTTATACCTTGACAATAAGCGTGTAATAAATTTTTACACTGGAATTGATTTAACGGTGGCTTTTACGCAGCATGCCCGACCGTATTCATTTTCAGAGATGAATTATAACACTGGTAAATTTACTGATATATTGTTCTCATTAAAGGCAGGATGGTTTATTCCGGTTTACAAACGAACGCCTAAAGAGTTCTATTACTATTAATTGAACCGCTGAATCTCTTTCCGAAATAAATAAATGGATGCGAAACATTTATAGCGTCATTGTAGGTTTATACGGGCTATCCCTTCGACTATTATCGTTAGTTAATCAGAAAGCGAGAGATTGGTTCTATGGCCGGCGGTATATTTTTGATAAACTTGAAGAGGTTTTCGGAGCTCATAATTCGGGTGAAAATCCTGCCCCTGTAATCTGGGTACATTGTGCTTCTCTGGGTGAGTACGAGCAAGGCAGGCCTGTTATACAAGAAATAAAAAAAAGATTTCCCGGGTTCATCGTCTTGTTGACTTTCTTCTCACCATCAGGATTTAATAACAAGTCAGCCAATTCTGATGCAGATATGGTGTTTTATCTACCTATTGACACAAAGAGAAATGCCAGAAGATTTATAAAAATAGTATCCCCGGCAATAGCAATATTTGTCAAGTATGAATTCTGGTTCAACTACCTAAATGAACTTCACACCAATAAAATCCCTGCTTATACCATATCAGCTATATTCCGTCCTGAACAGCACTTTTTCAAATGGTATGGTGGTTGGTTCAGAACACATTTGCGTAATTTGAAACAAGTATTTGTACAGGATGAAGAATCATCTGAACTGCTTAGAATGATTGACGTGAATAACGTTACTGTATGCGGGGACACACGATTTGATAGAGTTTCAAGTATCATACAGCAAATAACTCCAATTGATGAACTTGAAAATTTTTCACAAGGAAGCAAAATAATGGTTGCCGGAAGCACATGGCCAGCTGACGAAGTGTTGCTACAAAAACTCGTTGAAAGTACCCCTAATTTAAAACTTATAATTGCGCCCCATGAGGTAAATACACACCACCTAAATGAACTTACTGGTAAATTTCCTGGTAATTACTGTTTGTTTAGCGAAGTGTTTAGTGCAAACCCTGACCAAAAACCACAAGGGACAGGTGAGAATATGAAAACTGCTCGCAGAATAATTGATAAACAAGTAGTGATTATTGATTCTATTGGTATACTGTCCCGCATATACAATTATGGTGACATTGCATTTATTGGTGGAGGTTTTGGACAAGGCATTCATAATACTCTCGAGGCTGCCGTGTACGGTATGCCTGTTATTTTCGGACCAAATTATCTAAAATTTAAGGAAGCCAGAGAACTGATAGCTGAAAATGCAGCAGTTAGCGTATCATCTGCAGAGGAACTTATAAATGTAGTAACCTCCTTCATTGATTCCCCTCATAAACTTGAAGCTTATTCAATTGCTGCAAGCGAGTATGTTAAGAACCGAACGGGGGCAACACAACTCATCATGAGTGAACTGGAGAAATACATAACCAATGAAATTGCTGGTTGAGGGTTTATCTAAAAACTATTCTGCAATTAGCTTTCTTTCAGATTGAGCAGGATTATCAATCTGAAATACCACTAATGCCAAATCATTTCCATCGTATGCAGCTGAAAAAGAATGCGTTCTTCCGAACTGCTGATTCCAGCATCCCGTTAATGTTGATGATTCGTGAGCATGACCGTGGAGTGTGATATATGGTTGTTTGTTATCAATAAAACGTCTTATAGCGATACTTCCAATACTTTCCTGCCCTTTTATTTTATCAAGTAAGGAATCGTAAGGAGGAGAATGAAACATGAATATCGCTCTGTCCATTATGTCATTTCCAATCAAAATTTCCAAATCATCACTGATTAGTTTGCCATCTGCTGGTGAGGGCGGAACACTTCTATAACCACCTTCAGGGGTGAGGCAACCTGGATTGATTGAACCATCAATGTCATATTTCTCCCAATCTTTGATTCTGAATGGTGTAGGTGGCACATAAGAGTATCCATAAATATGGTAAGGTCCAAACCTTACTTTATTGCTATTCAGGAATTTCCACAATTCTTTCTGAACGCCATATTCAAAACCCGGTATATCAGATTTATAGTCATCATTGCCTGCGATTAAAAAAACATCCGGATAATTACACCCCATTTGCTTTTGCAAACTTTGAAACAACGGAAACATAAATTCTTTAATAAAGGAATTTAATTCATTGCTTTTCTGTTTATCTGAATATCTGACATGAGGCAACAGATCGCCACCTAAAAACAAAAAAGAGGGTTTATTTCGGATTATTTCCCTTGCAAGTAAATTGTATTTATCTTCACTGCCATGCAAGTCAGAAACGAAATAACAGGTTGTCATAATTTACGATTATAAAATGATGCGCTAAAATAGCAAAATCTTATCTTTGCCTTAAATAATAATAAAATGAATAAAATGCCCGAAAGCGAAAGTAAACCAATAATTGGCATATCAACAGGTGATTTGAATGGAATTGGTTACGAGATTATAATCAAGTGCCTATCTGATAATCGCATCTACGAAATGCTCACGCCTGTGGTTTATGGGTTATCAAAAGCCGTTTCCTTTTACAAAAAGGCTACTAACTTATCTGACTTCAATTTCCACATTGCCCGTAAAACTGAGAATATTAACCCTAAAAAAGCTAACCTGATCAACCTGCATGATGAGGAAGTTAAAATTGAGGTAGGAAAACCTACTTCATTCTCAGGTGAGCAAGCTTTTTTATCATTAGAAGCAGCCACCGCTGACTTAATGAAAGGTTTTACAAATGCTTTAGTAACTGGACCGATTAATAAAAAAACAATCCAATCAGATGAATTTACTTTTCCGGGTCATACAGAGTATCTTGCCACAAAGTTCAACTCAACAGATTCGTTAATGCTTATGATCAGCAACAATCTTAGGATTGGTGTTATAACAGGACACATTCCTGTGAATGAAATTGCCGGAAGGCTTAATGTTGACCTTATTCTTAATAAAATTGACATTCTTCACAAGTCGCTAATTACTGACTTTGGCATTAATTCTCCAAAAATTGCAGTTATGGGATTAAATCCTCACGCTGGTGATGAAGGGCTGTTGGGAAATGAGGAAATTACTGTTATTAAACCAGCCATTGAAAAGGCCAAAGAAAAAGGATATCTTGTCTTTGGACCTTACCCTGCTGACGGCTTCTTCGGATCATCAAATTACAATAAATTTGATGGAATACTTGCCATGTACCACGATCAGGGTATGCTACCTTTTAAGACGCTGTCATTTGATTCGGGAGTTAACTTTACAGCAGGTTTGCCTTTCATTCGAACTTCACCCGCTCATGGCACTGCTTATGAAATAGCCGGAAAAGATCTTGCTTCACCTGATTCGTTCAGAGCAGCAATGTTCCTTGCGTGTGATATATGGTATAACAGAAAACAATACGCTGAAATATCGGCAAATCCTTTAAAGGCAAGCCGTCACGAAACAGAATCTTAAACATAATACATCTGAGCTTGAAGGAATATAACATCACCGAAATAGCTGAAATTGTTTCAGGGAAGGTATCAATTCGTTCAGCTCAGGTATTAATTAGTGACCTCGTTACCGATAGCCGAAAGCTGAATTCACCTTCCATGTCTTTGTTTTTTGCCCTTGTTACCCAAAGGAATGATGGCCATAAATATATTGAAGAGCTTGCAAAGCAGGGTGTTAGAAATTTCTGTGTAAATAAATTACCTGCTAATCAAAGCTATGAAGCTAACTTCATAGTAGTTGACGACACTTTGGCAGCATTGCAAAAATTAGCAACCTGGCATCGCATACAGTACAACATTCCTGTTATTGGTGTTACAGGAAGCAATGGTAAAACTATTGTCAAAGAATGGTTATGGCAATTGCTATCAGAAGAGAAAACTATCGTTAGAAGTCCTAAAAGTTATAATTCGCAAATTGGAGTTCCACTCTCAGTATGGCAAATAAGCCCCTTGCATAACCTTGCAATATTTGAAGCTGGCATTTCCCAGCCAGGTGAAATGGTTAAGCTTTATGAAATAATCAAACCAACTATTGGCATCATTACAAACATAGGACAGGCACATGACCAGTTCTTTATTTCTCATGATCAAAAAACTAAGGAAAAGCTTTTGTTATTTCAAAAAACAAATACTATAATTTATAATCAAGATGCTGAAGTAATCCACAAACAACTAATCGAAGGAAAGGACAAGAACGGTTTTGCTCCTTCTTTATTCAGCTGGGGCACAAGTATCAATTCAACCCTTCAAATCAAGGAAATCATCAGAGATAAAAGATCTACCACAATCAAGGGTGTCTATCAGAACACGGTTCATGATATCACTATACGATTTACTGATGAAGCTT
Source organism: Bacteroidales bacterium (assembly GCA_024636955.1). Taxonomy (GTDB): domain Bacteria; phylum Bacteroidota; class Bacteroidia; order Bacteroidales; family Lentimicrobiaceae; genus Lentimicrobium. The sequence goes on along the minus strand of JAGXGB010000081.1, from coordinate 41,360 downwards.
CTATAGAAAATGCTATTCACTGCTGGTCGGCCATGTTAGTTTTTGGTTATGGACCTGAAGTTATAAGGAACCGAATGCTGAAACTTCAGTCAGTTGCTATGCGACTTGAAATGAAGGAGGGAATTAATGGTTGCATCATAATAAATGACACCTATAGTTCTGACCCCGATTCTCTGGCAAATGCCCTTGACTTCCTTACACAACAAACAGGACATGAGAAAAAGACTGTAATATTGAGCGATATGCTGCAAAGTTCCTCTAACAGTGAACATCTCTATGGTTCAATCGCCAATCTGTTAAGCCAAAAAGGAATTACCAGACTTATAGGAATAGGCACTGAGATAGCAAAGTTTCGTGAGTTGTTCTCAATGCAAAAACAGTTCTTTGATACTACCGATGAATTTATCTCGAACATAAACCAACTTCAATTCCGGAATGAGAGTATCCTGATTAAAGGAGCCAGGATGTTTGAGTTCGAACGCATTAATGAGTTACTCCAACAGAAATCGCATGAAACTATTCTGGAAGTAAACTTGAATGCACTTGTGCATAATCTTAATTACTTCAGGTCAATTGTTAAACCATCAACCAAAATCATGGTCATGGTGAAGGCTTTTTCTTATGGCTCCGGATCATTCGAGATAGCCAACACATTGCAGTTCCATCATGCCGATTACCTTGCTGTTGCTTATGTTGATGAAGGTGTTGAATTGCGCAAAGCTGGAATCAGTTTACCCATAATGGTTATGAATCCTGAAATAAGCGGAATGGAAAGTTTAATCAGGTATAATCTTGAGCCTGAAATTTACAGTTTTAGGACGCTTGACAATTTAATAAATACAATTGATAATACTAATGGTGCTTTTGAGCATCCAGTCAATATCCATATTAAGCTTGATACGGGAATGCATCGGTTGGGTTTTATGGAAGACGACATTGAACAACTCGCTAATCAATTGAATACTTATCCTCAAATAAAAGTTATTTCTGTATTCTCTCACCTGGCTGCCAGTGATGTTAAAGATCTGGATTGGTTCACAACTGCCCAGATATCAAACTTCGAGCGAATGACCTGGAGAATCAAAGACAATCTGGGTTACTCTTTTATGCGACATATTCTAAACTCTGCCGGAATAATACGCCATCCATATGCCCAGTTTGAAATGGTACGATTGGGCATTTCTCTTTATGGTGTTTCTCCGCTGGTATCTATTCAAAAAAAGCTTGAAATAGTTAGCAGCCTTAAAACTGTCATTTCTCAAGTGAAAACCATTTATGAAGGCGATGCAGTTGGTTACAATTGTAAGTGGATAGCTCAACATAACAGTACAATAGCTATTGTTCCTGTTGGTTATGCTGATGGCTTAGGGCGAAAGCTGGGAAACGGTGTTGGATGCATGTTTGTAAAAAACAAACTCGTTCCAATCATTGGAAACGTTAATATGGATATGACTATACTGGATATCACTGGTGTTGAGGCTGAGGAAGGTGATGAGGTTATTGTGTTTGGTCATGAAATCTCATTAAACAAGGTAGCCGAACAAATGGAAACTATACCTTATGAGATATTAACTGGCATTTCGAGAAGGGTTAAAAGGATATACTTTCAGGAATAAGCAATTATGACAATCATACCAATGATCATGCAAAAAAATGATCATGCAAAATGATTCATTTTAAAATATCATTGATTGCTGAAATATCTTGCTCTGAAAAAGTTATGTTCTCAAGAGCTTTTATGTTGTCATCAATCTGCTGAGTACTGCTGGCTCCCACCAAAACTGAAGTAATACGGTTATCTTTCAGTACCCAGGCAAGTGACATTTGTGCGAGTGTTTGCCCACGCTGATTAGCCATAGAATTTAATTTTCTTATTTTAGCAAGTTTCTCAGGGGTTATACTTTCAGGTTTTAGAAAATGGGCTTTTGATGCCCTTGAGCCTGCAGGAATACCTTCAAGGTAACGATCAGTAAGTAGTCCTTGTGCAAGAGGCGAATACGCAATACATCCTATGCCATTTTTCTCCAGCACTTCAAGTAAACCATTCTCAATCCATCGTTCAAACATCGAATATCTGGGCTGATGAATGAGGCATTCAACTCCCCCACTTTTTAAGAGTGCTACAGCTCTTTCTGTCTGCTCAGGATTGTAATTTGAGAGCCCTACATATAGCGCTTTACCCTGTTTTACAATATCCACAAGTGCTGACATGGTTTCTTCAATTGGAGTTCCCGGATCTGGTCTATGTGAATAAAAGATATCGACATAATCAAGGTTCAGCCTCTTCAAGCTCTGATCCAAACTGGAGAAAAGATATTTCCGTGATCCACCATCTCCGTAAGGACCAGGCCACATCAAATATCCAGCCTTGGTTGAGATGATCATCTCATCACGATAAGCTTTAAAATCACTCGAAAGCACCCTTCCCATGGTTGATTCAGCACTTCCTTCAGGTGGGCCGTAATTGTTTGCAAGATCAAAATGCGTAATACCTTTATCAAAAGCATGCCAAAGCATTTTTCTGCTATTCTCGAATATGTCATTACCGCCGAAATTATGCCATAAGCCTAATGAAACAGGTGGGAGGCTTATTCCACTATTGCCACATTTTCTGTACAGCGCATCCTTGTACCTTTCACTTGATGGGAGATAATTCATATATTTAGATGTTGTTATACGATATTACATAATGCAATGCTGTGAACTAATATTCATAATTTGGTATCAACATTTAAGTTTTTTGGTATCAAGATTTATGCTGCATTGTCTCAATACTTATGTTGTATGGTATCAACAATTAAGTTGTATGGTATCAACAATTAAAACTGTTTTTGTCTTGACCAAATCAATTAGCTTTTGCCCGCTTTAGATAATGAAATGCTTTTTCTGCATCTTCTCTTATTATGGAGAGTTTTACAGGCTTTATTAACCAGCAAACCCATCCTATTAAACCACCCCACATAAAGAAAGCAAGAAATTGGAGAAGCGAAAATATAATTGCTGTTTCAGGCGCTAATCCATAAAATGCAAAAAGGTAAATAAGACTGACCTCTCTTGTACCAAAACCTGCTATTGTGATAGGTATTAATGTAATTAAACTCATCAGGCTGAGAATAAAACCTATCTCAACCAATGATATCCTTTGTCCTATTGAAATTAATATAAACCAATTAGCCACATAAAACAGCACATAGGAGGATATAGTTAGCAGCCATGGTTTAATCATTTTTTTATCAAACATTTCACCCCATGACTCATTAATAAAGATTAAATAGGTTTTTGTGGAGTTAAGAGAGCCAAGAACCGTTTTCCCTAAAAACCAAAATGCAAACATCGTGAAGCCTGTAACTGCCAAGTATATTAGGGACTGATAATCACCTAAAACTTTATAAAAAAACAAAAGGCCTGTTGCACCAAACCATATAAGAATAGCAAAATCAAAAATCCTGTCGGTCACAATCGTCTTAAATGAATTGAAGAAATCTATCTTACGGTCAGCCCTCACATAATAAAGCCGCGCTATCTCTCCTACTCTTCCAGGTGTAAGTATCCCTATAGTAAACGATGCCAAATAAGCTATGAATGCAGATAAAAAAGGGTAATTGCAACCAACTGCCCTTAGTAGCAGATTCCAACGGATACTTTTTAACCAGAGCACCGAAATAACTCCGCTAAGCGAAATAAGATACCATGCTATGTTGATTTCATTGAAAATATCCTTGAATTTCTTGATATCCCATTCAATCCGGGTAATCAGGAAGATAATGATAGCAATACTGCCCAGAACCTTTAAAAGCACTAACCCAGTCTGCTTTTTCATTGATTAAGATTATCTCTTTTTATACTAAATGTAGCTTTTTTCCAGATATTCCTGGTCTTTTCAAATACTCTGCCTACGAGTACAGGGGGTATCTGGGCTACCAGCCATCTGGCAGGAGACGTACCGGCAATAAGGAATAAAGTATCAATTGCTAATTCCATAAAATAGCGACTGAGGGGAAAACCTTTAATTTCATAACCAAAATCAGGATTAGTCTGTCCTAACCATTTCCTGAATTTATACCTTATAAAGGTACCACGTTTTTTAAGGTCATAACCGTGTGAATGCATGGTGATAGCCTCATCAATAGTGATGGGTTTCAAGCTAATAGCGCCAGATTCAAACATTTCATTCAAAATATTATTACCTTTTTCTGACCGTGCAATAACCATTGAGAATCCTTTTCCACGTTCTTCATAAACTGGTGCCCAGGCATCACCTCCTGATATATCAGTAAATTCATTACTTAAATCTGTGCAAAGTAGTGAATTTGCCATGATGTGAAACGGGATCAGGTAGTTTGCATGGAATTTTGGCAGCTGAACCACTCTACCATCATTCATTTCAACACGCATATTACCTGGCCATTCCCCATAACGAAAGTATAGTTTACTTATGTTTCGATAGTCATTGACTTTGTATGATTTCAAAAAGTTCCTGATAGAACTGAAATGTAACGTATTACCATAAAAGGGGCCAAAAATATAATCTATGTTCTTAACTGATGAATCCCCAACTGATTGAAGTTTCCTGATGCTTTGTACTTGCCCTGGTAGGCCTACATAAGCAAGTCGCCCATTAAAAGCTTCAATTTCAGGAAGTATTTCATTAACTGATGTGATAATATATTTGCTCTGTGCAGCATCAAGTATCTGCTTGGGTGTAGTCGCTATAAAGGACTTTGTCAGCCAGGGTTTTTCATCTGACATTCCTGTCACAACTGCTCCATCAATCCTCCCTTTCTCAAGTAACCAGATAAGGATAGCGGAAATCATACCTCCACTTGCCCCGGCTGATCTGATTAGCTGATCGTTACTATATGCAATATGAATTGAGTATAATGGACCCATATATACGTGAAATTCAGGAGTGTCTTTATAAAATTCTTCCCTGAATTTCTTAAAATCAAAATCTTTACCTGGACATGAATATAACAATCTGCTGGCCTGCTCTTCTGATGGTTCAGTTACTACCTGAGGCCGATACTCTCCTTCGCGGTCATTGAAAACAATCTTTCCTTCCGATAATCCCACGCAACTGCCGCACCTCGTACAAAGGTGTGATTTCATAATGAACTTTAACTTATCAATACTTTTTACAGACATAAAATTGCCTTATTCCCAATTCTGAGATAAATGTATTCTGCAATCTTTCAATTAGTCGCTCAGCGGCATTTTGCAATCCCACCGGACCAACAGGTAGTAATACCGTTCCTTTATGTAATATAAGCTCCCATCCTGTCTCTTTAAGCCATTCCTTTACCTCTCGGGATGAAGGAAAGCGGTGCGGTCCTTCACCATGTCCGCCAAAGAGTAATGTGAATATTTTATATGGAATTTCGCTGGTTGCAGGGGGACAGCTTAACACAAGTTTAGCATCGGGTTGTGATACCCTATAGAGCTCTTTAAGGAACTCTTGGGGCTCAGCAACATGTTCTAACGTCTCGAGGCTCAAAACCCTGCTAAACGCCCCATTTTCAAATGGCAAGGTACTATAACCACTGAGCTTAACCTGTTTTACGTATGGTCTTATGGATTGAGCCACCTTCATCAGGCCTGAAGAAATTTCAGCATTTATTACTTCAGCATCATGTTGATCTCTGGTAATATAATCATTCGCCTCACAATCACGTGATGTTATATTTAGCACCCGTGCACCGGGATATAATTCGAGATGCCTGACTGATTCTTTAAAACGCTGATCGTGAGCCTCCTTAACTTTGTTGTTTTCCTGAACATAAACAGAGGCCACGCGGTCCCAGTGCTGCTCCACTTCTTTATCAGTCCACTGGTTCTTGCGACTATCCATCACATTTATCCTTTTTTTCGGTTAAGTAAAGCGATTTGATCAGCTAACAAGCCAAAGAAGAAGAAAAACATTCCAAGTATAACCAATAACAATGATGAATTTGGTATTCGAAAGTATACCAGATATCCAAGAAATGCCCATACTACTCCTGCGAGTGCAAAAACTATGCTTGTTGGGAAAAACACTTTCAACGGATTAAATAACATAATGATCCTAAAAAGGAGTAGCATAGTTTTTGAACCGTCCTTAAAGAACTTCACGCTACTATTGCGGCCAATTCTTTCTGACACATAAATTGGAAATGTTCCTATAGTATATCCTTCTTTTAGGAATGCAAGTGTTGAAGTTGTAGAGAAGGAGAATCCGTTTGGCATGATATGCAACAAATTAAGGATAAGTTCCCTCTTGAATCCCCGCAAACCTGAATTAAAATCTGGCAATGGTTGATCAACCAGGAATTCACCGGTCTTTCGTATAAGCCATTTACCACCTTTTCGATTGCCTACCTGGAATGATTCAGCATTACGCTCTCCAATAACCATTTCAGCCTCATCAAGCATAGATACAATGACATCAAGGTATTCAGGATCATGTTGCCCATCACTGTCAAGCATCATAACCTTATCGCATGTTGATCGCCTGATACCTGTTTTCAATGAAGCACCGTATCCTTTGTTGACACCATGGCGTACAATTTTCACAGGGTAACCTGAAATTATTTCTGCAGTTCGATCGGTTGAACCATCATCTACTACAATTACCTCGAATTTGTCCAACAAACCATTAACCTGCATTTTCTCAAGCAACGGCCCTATCCCTGTTTCTTCATTGTATGCAGGAATTACTACACTAGCCACTTTAACCATCTGTTTTAACTTTATCGGCTATAAGACCCGAAATTTCGAGGAACCTCTCTTTACTTAATTTGAGTTTCTCTTTCTTGAAATCAATATCATACACATCATTTATAGGCACCAGGTGAATATGGGCATGAGCAACTTCCAATCCAATGACAGCTACCCCGATCTTAGTACACGGTATAACTGATTTGATAGCATGTGCTACCTTTTTAGCAAAGAGAAAAAAATTAGCATATTCTTGATCATCCATGTCGAAAATATAATTCGTTTCAACCTTTGGAATCACAAGTGTATGGCCTTCAGCTAAGGGATTAATATCCAAAAAGGCCATGAAATCATCTGATTCAGCAACTTTATATGCCGGAATATCACCATTTATGATCTTTGAAAATATTGTTGCCATAGCATCATGTTTTAAAGTTTTAACGCTCTATTTCAATTATCTCAAGTCCAATTATCCCTGCAGGAACCTTTATTTCCGCAGTTTCACCAACAGATTTTCCCAGCAATCCATGTGCAATTGGGGAATTTACTGATATCTTACCTTCTTTAAGGTTTGCCTCATTTTCAGGAACTAACATATATGTCATCACAGCGTTAGTTTTGGTATTTCTGACTTTAACTGAAGAAAGGATAAGAACTTTTGAATTATCCATTTTTGATTCATCAATGACTTTAGCGTTCCTGATTGTCTCCTGCAGTTTTGAAATCTTGAGTTCAAGCATGCCTTGTGCATTCTTGGCTGCATCGTATTCGGCATTTTCTGATAAATCACCTTTATCTCGTGCTTCGGCTATTTGTTGTGATATAGCAGGACGTTCAACACCGATAAGATGATCCAACTCGGCTTTTAGTTTATTTAATCCCTCTTGAGTAAAGTACATAATGTTCAGTTGTTAATGCTCAAAATAATAAGAGAAAAGACCCTTTGTTACAAGGGTCCTTTCTAAAATATACAGGTTCGTTACCTGGTAATAAAACTTTACAAGTTTATGCGGGCACCTATACTGTGTGTGCCGTTAAATGGACTTGTTTGACGAAATGAATAATCAATTGCAAGGGTTGAACCTTTTTCCTTATTTATAGGGACAGAAACTGTTAAACCAGCACTGGGACCAGTAAAAGCGGTTGTCCTACTGCTTGAGGTGATTCCATCTTCATAAGTATAACCGGCTCTTAACATGAGGTACGATTTTAATTCGTATTCTGCACCACCTGCAAACTGATCATTGGTAAATGAATTTGAAATAAAATTACCTGCAAAAGTCAACCTGTGCATCTCACCAAAAAAGAAATCGTATGATGCACCCATTGCCAATTGAGTTGGCAACTCAAACTCTGCTGAACGCTGTTCAAGGGTAAAGTAACTTTCCTGTCCGGGAAGCAAACTACGTATAGACAAACCGTCACCGCTAAATGACATGGTAGGTCCAACGTTACGCAAGGTGATACCAAACCTGATGTTATCAACAGGGCCTGTAACATACTGAATACCTGCATCAATAGCAACCCCTTGTGCACTTACGTCAGAGATAACTTCCGAAATGATCTTAATATTAATACCCCCATATATAGAACTCGAGAAAGCTTTTGCATAAGCGATATTGATATTCATGTAGCTAGGAGAAAAGTTTCCAATGCCACCTTCCGGCAATGCTTCAGTGGTGATAGGAATATCTCCGAAATTCATTGACATGATTCCCAATCCAAGAACACCAGTTTCACCCACCTTTTGAGTAAGCCCAAAGGTATTTATATCAATTTCGCTACCCTTGAGCCATTGCGTGTGTGAAAAAATAAGTTCAGTTGTTTTGGTATGGGCAATACCAGCAACATTACCGTAAAGGCCTTCCAAACCTTTTACATGAGCGATGTTGGCTCCACCCCACCCTGAACTTCTTGCCCAGGGATTGATAAGTAATTCTGATGCACCTGCCTGACCGGTTCTGTCCTTATTACCGGCAGTTGACTGGTTAAACGGGATCAATACTGATCCTATCATCAGGGTGGCAACTATGTATTTAGAGATCTTATTCATAACCAATAATTTGTTGTGTGTTTTTTTTCAATGTTCATTACAATGCACTAAAACGCGTTAAGGTCAATAGGTCTTAGTGAACCAAACCATTTAACAATCTTTTCACCTACTCCGTCAGCCTTAACATGTATGAGATAAACACCACCTGCTATAGGGATACCAGCATGATTCTTAAGATCCCATTCAATGGCAGTTCCTGACTCATCCTTTGTAAATTGCCTGATCATAGAACCATTGGTTGAATATATCGTAACAGTACATCTGCGAGGCAGATTGGTAATTTTAACCCTGTTATCCAATTGGTTGGTTTCATAAGCTGAATAAGCATAGTAAGGATTCGGAACTACATTGATAAGATCAAGATCTGACTGTGCCTTGGTAATGTTATCATCAGTAGTAGCAATGCTTTTTGTACTGAAACTATACATAGGATAGTTTCCATTCTCCACGTCGTCAGCCAGAAGTGGCATTCCTTCATGGGAAACGCTGTAATAACGCAGATATGGTTTAATCATCCTGATACGTACTTTTGCATCAGTAACAAGCCATGGATGTTCCGGGTTTGCAATAGGCATATTAACGTACATTGCACTTGAATATACGAGCGCGCGTTGTGTTCCAGCACCAAGTGTAACCGGAATATTTGCTCTAAGTGTAGCACCTGCATCATACGCCGGTATATTCGCAATAGCTACTGCTTTACCAGTTGTATGTGCAAATACATACAAGTAGTGCATACCTCCAAGAACAAGGTCTCCACCAGGAGTTGTGATTCTTGAAGAAGGATTGAATAGCATATCGCGACCATTGTCACCAGCTAACCATGAATTCTCTCCAAACAATATATTGAGGCGTTCACCAGTTTCAACGTTCACAGCATAACCAGGGAACCAACCCATGCCGGTTTCATTAATATAGTTGGAGTTTAACATTGGATCACTACTGGTAACACCTGCCTCACCATTTACGTTTACTGAAGCACCTGCACGTATGTTAAATCTATCAACTCCACCTTCGGATAAGGTTTTATCTGCACTCATTTCAACAACAGGACACCTGGTCCATTTTGACTTGTCAGATGTAAAAACGATGTCAACACTTGCAACATCAGACAATCTTGCTGATACCTTGGATATATTCCTGTAAGCAGGAGCATAAAGCGGATCCTGTTCACTAGTTGCCGTCATGATGTATGGAGCCCATGTTCCTGCAACTATTTTTTCATAATTTGAGTTCGGGTCAGCAAAAGTACTACCACCTGGTACTGAAATTTTATAGTCACTATTAGCCGGATTTGATACGTCATCTACAACACCTGATCTAATCCAGTTCAATGCAGGCAAACCATCTATATCAGGTACTCCAAGTAACCATGGCTTAGTACTGTCACTGAATGTAAAGGTTGATTCCAGTAATCCGTTGTTATCATTAATTACTTCAAAAATACTAGCATCGCCATTAGAACCAACTCTGATAGGACCATTTTGCAAAGGCTCATGTATGGTTATAGCGATACCTAACTCAGGTATCATTTGCTCATTTTTATACGAGATTGTTGTATCAGAATGATAGGTCTTGCTGCTTGTTATGTCAGTTAAATGCCAGTGAGCTTTATAATTAATAGTACTGTCGGCACCAACTTGCTGATAATAAGGAACCAGCGAATCAAAAGCCAGTATAAACTCACCGCCAATAACATTCAAAGGATCAATTACTCTTACATCTATAGGACCTTTTCCTTGTTTGTATGAAGCTTCATATGCAATAGGATAATCAGGGCTACCCATCTGGTTAGTAGAATCAACCGGATTTTTGCTCAATATTTCAGCAATAGTGGCATCAGTAAGGTCTAATACATTGCCGCCGTTACCCTGACCCTGAAGGCGTGTAATTTCAACGCCATCGCCATATTCTGCATTAGCCTGAATAGTACCAACATTCTTATGAGGGATAGCAGTGTATACCTTTATATTCTTTCTACCGGCCAAATAAACTCTTTTCTGGCCTTCCATTCCAATAATTCCCGGTTCCTGAGATCCAGGATCGGCGCTATATATCATGTACTCATTATATCCGTATGCAAGAGCCAGATAATAGTACTGTTTATGGTTAACCAGTGTTTGACCGGTAAACGCATCTTCAGTCAATCTGAAAGTATGACGTATTCCAAGGTCGCTTCCATTTACTTCTTCAACAGGTACATTTGCATTGAGCGATTGGTCGAAATTATGATTAACAAGCTGAGTAACTTTGTTTTTAACATCAGTTTGATATACTATACGTGCAAGCTTCTGATCATGAATATCAGCTACTGAAACTGTTGCATCTTTTAACTGGAAGATCTGATATCCTTCAAAACGGTAGTATGGATCAAAGTCATAACCTGTACTGTTGGCTACTGCCTTAATAGCAGGGTCTAGTTCTTTGTAACTTTCGTTGAGGTTGTTACCTGCATCATTTGTCTTACGGTTGCTGATATAGAAAATCAAGCCTTCATTAAGTTCGCGAATTGTAAGATCAGGTGCATTAGGTCCACTAACGACAGCAAAACAGTTATCAAACAATAGCTGGCATTTGTCGTCAACAACCTGAAGAAGCTTTACAGAAGCCCATGGTCCACCTGAAGATGCACGAGCCCAGGGAATACCAACTGTAATATAGTTTACTGCACCCGGTTCAAGGATGAAAGGACCTGCTGACTGCATGAATCGACGGTCGTTTGGTTGATTCATTGCAATTTCTTCTGTCCAGTCTTTAGGTCCTGCTGGTGGTAAACCATTGGTACCCCAATCGCACTCATCTGTTAAACCTGGAAACATGAAATCTGCTGCTGGACCGTATCCACCTGCAGATAAATGCCCGTTTCCACCATAGATCATCTTGGTGTTATCCATCCAGATACCTTTAAGATAATTGTAATATTGTGGAGCATAAGCAGGGTCAAGCTGGAATGGGAAAGCACCTGCAGTACTATTGTTATGGTATACAAACCTGCGCATACCAAAACGCTCATCATCTACAATACCATTACCAAAGTTAACGCCATTGATAGCCTCTGAACGAACAATAAAGTTACCTGCTTGAGGATCTTGCTCTGTACCATATTCAAAGCCCATTGAAGAACCGTTCAAACCAACTATGCTACAATCGCCAAAGAATGAAGGGCCTAATATACCTTCTCCATTAAATGATGGATTATCTGAACCGTCAGGATCCATATAAGGTCCCTGGAAAAAGTCAACTCCAATTGCAGGAGGCTGATCACCGTATGCCCAGAACTGTCCGTCACCATCTTTAGGCTTTCCGTTGTATGAATAACCTAAACCCCTGTTAACATCACAGCCAACATAATCGTCAGTTGCGAAACCAAGGTCGGTATCAACCCATTGACTGAAATAAGTATCTCTTAAACGGTATGTTGAACGATTGATGATTTCATAACTGTAGAATGTCATATTATTGATCTCATCATTGGTGGCAAACCCGAAAGCCTGCGCCCTTATCTCAAGTCCAATAGGTGTACCTTGAGTCTCAGTATGTATATTTCCTTTATCATTGAATACCCACCAAAGTGTTTCATCACCCTTAATAACCTGGTCAGAAAGCAAACCACCTTTTGAAGTACCTTCAATGGTCTCCATGGTTGCAGTTGCTGAATGACATAGTTCATTTGCAAGGTCATAATATGGGTAATCTCCTCCATCTTCAGGATTATAATGCATACTTCCATCAGCATCAAAGAAAGGAGCAAGGTAATAACTTTGTTTTTTGGATATATCACCATGAGCGGGCCAGTTAAGGATTGAAGCTGGTATTTGGTAATTTGGGAAAGCAGCTTTATTATCCTGCCATGCAACAAACTCATCAACTTCTCTTCTGCTGATTGGGAAATGCTTATCATATTCAGCACAAGTAGCCTCATCAATAGCGGCAGTATTGTCTACCGTTAGCGGACCAGGCCAGAAATCATTACCAGTACCTGGTGATTGTGCATTAGGACCTTGGCGGAATTTCAAGGCAGCTAGCTTTAACTGGTCGTTTTCATCAATACCACCAATCCATAGTGCTGCGGCAAACATAGAAGTCTTGCGCGACCCTTTAGGGATCTCGTACTGTGCAACTTCAAAGTCCCACCACATATCTCCACCAGTGTTGATACGTGCTCTTACATTATTTACTTCAAGATATTTGAATCCGGCACCGGGTAAGCAGCCCGCTGCAGTAGATTTAACTACAGGTCCTGATGATTTATTGCCCCCACTTTTATTATAGTCGGCGAACACAGGCACTGCCAGAATACTAAGCAGTATAACTGCAAATGTAATTCGGAGTATATTTTTCATATTCATTAGTATATTGTGATCTATTCTATTTACAAGTCTTAATTAGAAGTTCAGTATTAAACCAAAACGAATCTGGCGTGGTGAGCTATAATTGCCCGGGCTGTTAACCCTGATGCTATAGAGATCACGATAAGCCTGTGAATCGAGCTGAGTATTAATAAACTGCTGGTATTCTGCAGCTGCCAGATATCCATCATCATCAGGGTTACCTGTTGCTCCGTATACGCCCATGATATTTTTGGAATCAAAAATATTGAGCACCTGTACGTACAGATTTAGGAATGATGATCTATTCTCTGACCAGTTGATGTTGATGTCTTTGTCAACGCGACCGTCAATCCTGAACTGCCATGGTAACCGTGAACCATTGATTGATCCGTCAATAATACCTGATTGTCCAATGGCAACAATCTTACTTGAGCGGGTATAAGGAGTACCTGATCCACCGAATACTGTAAAGTTAACACCGGTGTTTTGCAGTAGCCTGGTTGACTTAACAACCTCTTGTCCGGTTGCATCAGTCCTTGAACGTCTGATAACTGGTCCATTGTATTCCTTACCTTCACCAAAACGATAATCAAGCATTACGTTAACAGCGTGGCGGCGGTCAAAACTCATTGGGAACAATGTACGCAAGTTAGGCTGACCTGTTTGGATCAAACCTTTTGCAAATTCAGGATCTGAGCCTGTACCGTTGGCAAACTGTAATGTATAACTAGCCCTAACCCTTGTGTTGGTTGTACGACGCATGTCGTAAGTTAATGTTACCCCTTTTACAGTTGAAAAGTCTATATTATTATAAGAATAATAGGTTTTAGGGAATGCGGCAGTGTAGCGGAAAGCCTGTATCTGGTCACGGATTTCACGGTAATAAGCTGAAATCGTCATTGATGAGCTTGGTGACAAACGCTGTTGGAATCCTAATTCGTAGTCAATAGTCTTTTCAGGCTTTAGGTTTGGATTGCTAATATCCGGACTTCCTGTTAAAGGAAGGAAGTAATAATCAAGCGGACTCATGCGTAAAGCATATGTTGGGCGCTGAGTAAGTACATCATAATGGGCAAAGAACAACGCTTCATCTGAAATCGGGAATGAGAATGATACACGCGGCATCACAGAAATCTGTGGTTCATAGTCGCTAAATGCATCAGATGAAACTACCAGGTTATCTTTATTTACAAGATATGGTATAACTCCATTACCGGCATCTAATGCAATGGTTGGGTCAGTTACTACCAAACCTTCAGCATTGTACCAATTGTTTCCATCGCGATAACCCATAACTGTTGTTGGGTTGCGTTGGTTGTCAACATATACAACAAAATCATCACCCATATTAGCAGGATGTGATCCAAGGTCTCCTACTTCACTTACAGTCTTTGCAGGATATAAAGTATATGGATCGGTTAAAACCTTTTGGTTAGCGTCAAACCTGTCAACACGTAATCCAATATTGAAAATAAGGTCTTCAAAGGCAAACTTATCCTGAATGTAACCCGCCATATAAATAGGAGTAAATGGTGCAATCTCACGGGTATACATACCGTTTTCATCCCTCTTATTGAAGAAGTCATCAAAACTTGGGCTTTCACTGAGTTTAGTGCGCTCACCGGTATAGGTGTATCCGCTATAATTTGCAAGTAAACCACCATTATTGTAAAGTTCATCGGGGCTTAACATACTTATATCCAATGGGCCATCTAATGCCTTAGTAACCAGCCTTCCATTCTCATCATAATAATTGATGGTATAGGAATTCATGTCATAGGAATCAATATCGATCCAATCGGTACCACTTACAGGAAGTCCGAGTTTTTCGCGCAGATTAATATCGAAATTACGCTGTGATACCTGGTCATATTTACGGTCATAATAAATGGTATCCATAAATACACCGTCAAGCGTAACAAAATTTGGATTGGCAACATCAAGCTGCTGGATATGTGAATTGGTAAGACCTCTCATTAATGACCAGAATCCAACAGGATTGTATGAGAAGAACCTGTCAACACGTTGCTCATAAATAAAACCGAACTGGAATGCATGGTTTCCTATATCAGCTGATGCATTTGCATTGAGTGCATATTGTTCCTGATCTACTACCTGGTAATTAGATTGTATTGCTCCCGGAACACCAAAAATATTATAAGCTCCACCGGCACCCATACCATTCAATAAACCTCCGCCTTCAATAATACTACTCAGGTCAGAGTGGTACTGTAGTGATGGAAATAATTCATAATACTGACGAGTGTAGTTAGCAGTCACCGGATTGAATTCTCCGGGGGTGTATTTAACGCCAATATCTCTGAAACCATTGTGGATATATGCTGTCATACCACTTGCGGTATCCAGCATCATTTCATTCGTAAATGATCTAACTGTGGAGGTTTCATATTTTCCAAGGTAACCATATCGGAACATTTCGTCTTTATGGTCAGGATCCTGAACAGTTTGCATTGATTTAGTATAGTCAGCCTGAATGGTGTAATACACATTCTTTATGAGTGATTTTCCGTCAGGATCAGCAGGGAAGCGTTGTGTGAAACGACCAAACACCCTCCAGGTATTTCCCATAACCTGCACATTCTTTGCTGAATTGAACATTGCATTCAGGAAACTGTAATTGCTCCTGTCGTATGTATTTATTGAACCTCCGAATGACAAGTTTACGTTAGGACCTGTTTTTACATCCAACTTTCCTGAAGCATTGATATCATAACTTTGTGTGTTAGGGTTTGCTTTCACGAAATCAAGGTGTTCTTTCCTTATAAAATTGGTATTATAATATGTACCAAAACCTGTACCGGTTAAACGCAAGGGATTTTGTTCAAGACTGCTCAGGATATCATCTTTTGCTACATAAGCACCTGTTGCAGTTGGTCTGCTGTCCCTGTTGTAGGTGATCTCACCTGCAATAAAATAGCCTAATAGGGCAGTTTTCTTTTCACCATTCTCATCGCGACTCCATAGCAGTGGTCCTTGCATATTAAGTCCACCACGGTTATATCCAAAGGCATCTAGGTATTCTGAGGTCTGCAACTCAATACCTGCACCGAATTCACGACTAGGGCCTTTTGTAGTTACATTGATAATACCACCTGTTGCATCACCGTACTGAGCAGGAACTCCTGATAAAATAACTGATACCTGTTCAATAGCTGATTCAGGCAGTGAAGATGTTCCGCGAACCCTTATACCGTCAATGTACATGATGGTACCTTCTGATCGCTGACCACGAACACTTCCGCGCTCTCCGTCGGCAGAGAATACACCTCCCACAGTTGCAGCAACAGCATTGGCCGACCGGTTTGGCATCTTCGCAATCTCCTCTGAAGTAACTGTTGCCCCTACTGAAGTTTTATCTTTATCAATGAGGGGAACCTTGTAATCAACAACTTCAAATTCGGTGAGTTCCACCATTGTTGACTCCATAATAATATCGGAGAAAGTTATCTGGTCTGATTTTATTTGAATACCCTTGACCAATACTGGCTTGAAGCCCACGTATGTGGCTTTCAAGTCGTACTTACCGGGAGTAATCGGCTTAATGGTGTAATTACCATCAAAGTCAGATGTTGTACCTCCAGCTTGAGTTCCGCCTAGTTCAACGACTATGTTCACAAAAGGAATAGGTTCTTTAGTGTCCTTGTCGATGACTTTTCCTCTGAGTGTTCCCGATTGAGAGAACACTAACAGATTCGCTGTCAGTACCAACCAAAAAGTTAGTAGAAGATTTCTGATCATACCAATGAAATTTTATGTTAGAATATACGTGTGTTTGTGTGTGTGCAGTACAAAAAGCGGGTAAAGGTAACAATAAATTATTTTGACCCACAAAAAATGTTAATTAAAGTGAACAAATTTAAACCTCTTCCGAAACATATGGGGCTCTAAGGATTGTGCTGTAAATTACAGCCTTTTTCAGGTCAAAATCTTCCTGAACCTCCTGAATCTGATAATATTCTTCATAATCCTGCATACTGTTAATAACCCTATGGTCTGCAGACTTATATACTTCTTCATATTGTCGTGTAAAGTAATCTAGTGGCACTTCGTCCTTTATCTCCTCCATTGAAGCAGCCTCAACACCAGCGTACTCCGACATTTTCTTTTGCCAGGTTTGCTCATTTATTTCAGGAATGTAGGTTTCCTCTTCCGCCTCCTGATAAGGTGAAGATTGATCCCCAAAGAGTTCATCAAAAAGTGTTTTTTTGGGCAACGGCATATACTCTTCTTCAGGCCTGCGGTGGGTGGTCTCTTGCCTTCTCGGTGTTTCAACATGAGGGCGTGGCTCGTCAACTGCTCTCCTGTAATCATCCTCTGCCTTTCGGTACTCATCTTCAGTTCTTTGGTAATCTTCATCAATATCATGGCTCTGAGGAGTACCGCCCCTCATCTGTGCTTCACGTTCAGCCCTCTTCTTATCAAGCTTCTGCTTGTTTGTATAAAGTGAATATGCCAACCATGCTATCCCAAGTATAATATATAGAAAATCGTCCATTGCTCTTAATTTTTTACATGGTAAAGTTAGGAAATATTATTCAACCATTTTGCAGTCGTGGCCGGTTCAATCTTTTCGACTTCCGCATACTACGCTTCATCATCTTCTTTGCTTCCCGGTTCTGCATTTTATAGTGTGCTTTCTGACGCTTCCTGATTTCGGCATCAAAGGCATTGATCTCCTGTTTTTCGGTGGCTTCAGCTTTATCTACCTCCGATTTTTTGAAGATGGAACATGATCCCAGCAACAAAGAACAAAGTATTGCTGCTACTGAAATTTTAAATCCACTCATCTCGCTGCATTTCTTTTTTTCTTTCAATCCACTCTTCTTGCAAAAATATTATCTTTATTGGCTCGTTTGATACAATTAAGCGATTTCATAAAATAAAATTCAGGTCATTAACTTTTGCAAGATAGTGATCATCTCAATCAACACTTATGTCACTCCGAAAAATATTGTTTCTCTTTCTGCTGAGCTTCGTTTTCCTATCTTTTAATTCATGTGGTAAGGACGAAAATGAAACCTCAATCCCCTATGTTTATGTTGACTTTCTGCTGTATCCAAATACGCTCGACTATATTGCCGACGGACAATGGGCTTATGTATCAGGGGGATACAAGGGTATTATTATATACCGTCCTATGAATGATCAGTTCATGGCCTATGAAAGGGCATGTCCGTTCGATCCACTGGTTGAAGGGGCAAGGATTGAAGTAGAAAGCTCAGGTATAATAGCTGTTGATTCGGTATGCGGATCGAGATTTCTCCTTACTGATGGCACCCCAATAGCAGGCCCTGCCGGTATTCCGCTCAAACAATACCGTACAAGTTACGACGGTTATGTGCTGAGGGTCTATAACTAGTTCAAAGCTTCGCGTTCAAAAGTTGTTCAAAGCTTCGCGTTCAAGGTTGTTCAAAGGGTTCAAGGAGTTCAAAGTATTCAAGGGAATGGTCCCCGGGTTTTATCGAGGGGAGGTAGTTCAATGAATTGTCCCCGAGTTTTTATCGAGGGGAGGTACCACTTTTTACTTTAGCCTTTAGCCTTTAGCCTTTAGCCTTGCCCCTAACCCCTTACCACTAACCACTAACCACTAATACCTGTAATGTTCAGGTTTGTACGGGCCTTCAGGAGCTACTCCAATATACGAAGCCTGTTCCGGAGACAGTTTTGTGAGCTTTACACCTATGTGTTCTAAGTGAAGCCTGGCAACTTCTTCATCAAGTTTCTTAGGAAGGCGGTAAACTCCAACTTCATAGTTGTTCTTCCAAAGGTCTATTTGTGCCAATGTTTGATTGGAGAAGGAATTACTCATTACAAAAGAAGGATGGCCCGTTGCACATCCGAGGTTTACCAAACGGCCTTCAGCGAGCAGGAAGATTGACCTGTCATCACTAAACACATACTTATCAACCTGCGGCTTAATATTAACCTTACCTACCTCAGCAGCATTGTTGAGCTGCTCAACCTGAATCTCATTATCAAAATGGCCAATGTTGCATACAATACTCTGGTCCTTCATGCGGCTCATGTGCTCAAAGGTGATCACATCGCGGTTACCGGTTGCTGACACATAAATATCACCTTCTTTCAACCCTTCCTCTATAGTATTAACTTCGAATCCTTCCATAGCAGCCTGAAGTGCACAAATCGGATCTATCTCGGTAACAATTACCCTGGCACCGTATGAACGCATTGATCGTGCACATCCTTTACCAACATCACCAAATCCCAACACAACAACTACCTTTCCGGCAATCATTATATCGGTAGCCCGCTTAATACCATCGGCAAGTGACTCATGGCATCCGTAAAGGTTATCAAATTTAGATTTAGTAACTGAATCATTAACATTAATGGCAGGTACCAATAACTCACCTGCTTCAAACATCTGATATAAACGGTGCACACCTGTGGTAGTCTCTTCCGACACACCTTTTAATTCTTTCACAACCCTGTGCCAACGCTGGTTATCTTCCGAGTAGGCATCCTGTAAGGTTTTGAGTACAAATGATTCTTCAGTATTTGATGCAATCGCATTAAGCAGTGAAGGGTTCTTCTCAGCAGCATAACCTTTATGAACTAACAATGTGGCATCGCCACCATCATCAACAATCATTTGCGGACCTAGACCTTCAGGGAATGATAATGCCTGGAGTGTACACCACCAATATTCTTCAAGTGTTTCACCTTTCCATGCAAAAACAGGAATGCCTGTAGCGGCTATAGCTGCAGCAGCATGATCTTGTGTGGAGAATATATTACAACTCGCCCAACGCACTTGTGCGCCTAAAGCTGCAAGCGTTTCAATCAACACCGCAGTTTGAATGGTCATATGCAATGAACCTGATATGCGCACGTCCTTTAATGGCTGCTCAGCCATATACTTACGCCTGATCGACATAAGTCCCGGCATCTCTTTCTCAGCTATTTCTATCTCTTTCCTGCCAAACTCTGCAAGATTTATATCTTTAACTTTATATGGAAGTTGCAATGTTTCAGTTGATTTCATATTTCTTTTTTTGATCATTTTTTAAGGACTGCAAAATTACAAAATTTTCTCACAAGTTATGTATTTAATGCATTCATTTCATGGACAGAGCACTAACCTGTAAAGTGTACCTTTCGCAAAACACTCTTCTCCAAGCACTCTTCTCCAAGCACCCTTCTCCAAGCACCCCTCTCCAAGCACCCCCCTCTCCAAGCACCAAGCGCCATGTCCCAAGCGCAAAGCATATAAGCCCAAGCACCACAACGCCAAACATCATGCAAAATGCCCCACACCATCTCAATGAACCACACGCTCCACTCCAACACAATAAACCACATGCCCCACTATAACACAATGCACCAGGGTCAAGGAACATAATTCCACAAAATTGCTTATTTTCGTCCCCATTATTAATGTCATTATGAATATTCTGCAAACCATATCCGTCAGGAAGACAGAATCACAAAAGCAACTTGCCGTACTTGTTGATCCTGATAAGGCTGACGATAAACATCTTAAGCAACTTGGGAAACTTGCTGCCGACCATAAGGTTGATTATTTCTTTGTTGGTGGCAGTTTGCTGGTAAATAATGGCCTCGATTCATGCATCAGGTTGCTTAAAGAGCAGTCAGGTGTGCCGGTAATATTGTTTCCCGGCAACACCTTGCAAATGAGCTACCATGCTGATGCAATATTGTTTCTTTCGCTTATTTCGGGTCGAAATGCTGAAATGCTTATTGGCAGGCACGTTGTGGCGGCTCCATATCTCAAGTTAAGCAATGTTGAAGTTATCGGCACCGGGTATATGCTTATTGAAAGTGGCCGACCTACCGCAGTATCGTATATGAGCAACTCTGTTCCAATACCTTCTGATAAGGACGATATAGCTGTATGCACTGCTATGGCAGGTGAAATGCTTGGCTTAAAGCTCATTTTCATGGATGCCGGAAGCGGCGCAGGCACTCCTGTGTCAGCTTCAATGGTAAAAAATGTAAGTCAAAGCATTGAAATACCTCTGATAGTAGGTGGTGGCATCAACACACCTGAACTCGCCCAAGCAACGGCAATTGCCGGAGCTGATGTTATCGTAATAGGTAATGCTGTGGAGAAAGACCCTGCTGTAATTGCAGAAATTGCTTCGGCTATTAAAAATTAGGAGCATATATTGTGTTGAAGAAAGAATTACCCTACTGGCAAACTACCTACTGACAAACTACCTACTGGCAAACTACCTACTAATAAACTAACCCACAGGCAAATTATAGCAAATTAACCTTGGCAATATCTTAAAGCTAAATTTTAATCCTTCTTTAAATATCACAAATCAAACAAATACCACACACCCAAATGCGCAGCCTAACATTAACCATCCTCCTGTCATTTACGCTTTTCATAGCACTTGCTCAGGAAAAAATGCTTGTTCCTGAAGAAATCATGTCAAACAGGAGCCTCTACGCTACTTCGCTGAGTAACCTTCAATGGCAGGGCAACAGCGGCTACTTCACCTGGCAGGAAACCAATGCAGTGATGCGCGGCCATATTGGGAAGGAGAAGAATGACACCCTCATCACCCTCAACAAATTCAATGAAATATTAACTGCCGCAGGTAAGGAAAGTGTTAAACGAATTCCTTCCATCTCCTGGCGTGATGAACAGGTGCTTACATTCAGCATCGGCAATGATTATTACGCTCTAAACCATTCAACAGGCAAGCTTTCCAGAGAACATAGCCTGCCCAATGAGGCAGAGAATGCTGATGCTTCATCCAAGGGCACTTCTGTTGCTTATACAATTGACAATAACCTCTTCATTTCCGATGGCAACCAGCAGGTTACTGTTTCTTCTGAAAAGAACAAAGGAGTTGTAACCGGACAAACTGTTCACCGTAATGAATTCGGCATCAGCAAAGGCACTTTCTGGTCGCCCGAAGGTAATATGCTTGCCTTTTACCGAATGGATGAAAGCATGGTAACCGAATATCCTCTGGTTGACATAACTGCTAGAGTGGCAGAGTTAAAAAATATACGTTATCCAATGGCCGGTATGACCAGCCACCATGTAACTGTAGGCGTTTATGATGTTAAAACAGGCAGAACCGTGTTTCTGAAAACCGGCGAACCTGCTGAGCAATACCTAACCAACATCGCCTGGAGCCCCGACCAGAAGCACATATTCATTGCTGTGCTAAACCGCGACCAAAACCACATGAAGCTTAACCAGTATGAAGTTGGTACAGGCAATTTCATTAAAACACTTTTCGAAGAAACCAATGCACGCTATGTTGAGCCACTAAACCCCATGATGTTCATTCCCGGAATTAACACACAGTTCCTGTGGCAGAGTCAGCGTGATGGCTTCAACCATATATACCTGTATAATATCAATGGACAGTTAATTAGTCAGGTTACTTCGGGCAACTGGATGGTAACAGGCATTGAAAGCTTTGATCAGGATGCGAAAGGTTTGTTCTACACTTCTACCGAAGCTTCACCCATTGAAAGTCACCTTTATTATGTTGACCTCAAATCCGGCAAACGTAAGCAACTTACCACTGATAAAGGCACTCACAGAACCACTGTGCGTCCTGATGGCAGGTATTTTATCACCACCTTTAACAATCTGCAAACTCCTTCCATTACCAACCTGATTGAAGTAAAATCAGGCAAGTCAAAAGAGCTCAACCGTTCCGGCAATCCGCTTAAGGATTATGCATTAGGCGAAACAAACATTTTTACTATAAAGGCTGATGATGATAAAACTGACCTTTACTGCCGCCTGATTAAACCTGCCGGTTTTGACCCTTCTAACAAATATCCTGTGTTCGTATATGTATACGGTGGACCCCATGCCCAAATGGTAACTGAAAGCTGGATGAGTGGCGGTCTTTTCCTCCATTACATGGCGCAACAAGGCTATGTTGTGTTTACACTCGACAACAGAGGATCAGCAAACAGGGGTTTCGAATTTGAAAGTATCATCCATCGCAATGTTGGTAAAACTGAAATGGCCGATCAAATGAAGGGTATTGAATATCTGCAGTCACTTCCCTTTGTTGATACCGAACGTATTGGCATTGACGGATGGAGCTATGGGGGCTTCCTTACCATCAATCTTAAGCTTACTTACCCAAGCATCTTTAAAGTAGCTTCAGCCGGCGGACCAGTAACCGATTGGAAATACTACGAGATTATGTATGGTGAACGTTACATGGATACCCCTGAACAAAACCCCGAAGGTTACAAAGCCTCAAACCTGCTCGAACGTGTTGACCAACTCGAAGGTAAACTGCTTATCATTCATGGAGGGATTGACAACACGGTTGTATGGCAGCAAAGTCTTGATTTCCTGAAAACATGTATCGAGCAGAAGAAACAGGTGGATTACTTTGTTTACCCAACCCACGAACATAATTTACGGGGAATAGACCGGGCGCATTTGTATCGTAAAATTGCCGAATACTTCGACGCACATTTATAAACCCTGAACCCAGAACTCAGAACCCAGAACAATATTCACTAAACGACAGAACAGAGACGCCATAAATGGACGTCTCTACAGTTGTACTACTTCTTCAACGCTGCCTTGGTGAAAATATACGCCGGTATATCCTGGTTGAATTTGATGTTCGTCATTTTGAACTCGGTGCCTTTGCCGTCTTTCAGCATGTCCTTGAAAACAATGCTTGTTGGAAACCATCTGCCTTGTATTTGCTGAACATCTGACAGGGTGGTTTGCTTGAGCAGTTGGCCACTTTTGGCATATAACTCTTCTTTCACAGGCACGAAACGCTCAGTGTCAATCCACATCTTGCGCTTGTGGTAAGCCAGGTCGCTTACAAGGGCAGTAAGTTCAAGCACATAAGCCTTGCGCCCTTCTATTGTTTCCTCACCTGTAACCTTAGGTTCGTATACCTCCGTGAGTTTACGGTCCTCCATCATGTCCTCATATGACAAGTCAGAACCCATTACCGATTGCCTTAGCATGTGCCCCGAAATCTGGATAGTCCTGTCAGTCGACGGTGAATATATCCATAGCTGATCGTTCACCTTCAGCATCTTTGTACCTTGCTCCCTGGCAGGCGACAGGTATTCAGTAAACGATTGCTTCTCGCCTTCTGAATACGACCGTGAGGTGATCGTACGGCTGTTCCGTTTACCATGTATAACCATCGTCGATTCAAACACCCGGTTCTTTGACGACATGTTGTCATCAACCTTCTGCAGTATTGTCTTTGCGTCCTGCGCATTGCCTGTTAATCCCACCAATAAGGCGATTATTGTTATTATTGTTTTCATTATTGATTTTTCATTGTTATTAAAATGCCGTATGTCTCATTTCTTCCAACATCAATGATGGACAGGTCACGACCTGTCCCTACAACTCACTTCTAACCACTTTTTTCCTTCACTTTAGCCTTTAGCCTTTAGCCATTAGCCTTTAGCCTTATCCCTAACCACTAACCACTAACCCCTAACCCCTCTCTTCAAACCTCCAATTCCTTAAATAATTTTGCCGTTTTGCGTTTGTATATGGCAAACCCGGCCAATGCGGTGCCCAACACCATTGCGAAGGTACCGGGTATGAAACCTATATAGAATAACCTTGGCGAGATGTATGCCCTGAAAACCTGTGGCATCATCATGGTGGAATTGGCCATCATATCACCAAAATCAAGGCCATAGGTCTGCAAATACCAGGCAGCTGACAATCCAAGTGCAGTTCCAATAACCGAGCCAATGAGGCCAATAAGCAGGGCCTCGTACAACATGGTCTTGTAGATCTGCGATTTCTCCTCACCCAGTGCAAGCCTTATGCCATACTCTGTATATCGCCTGAGTCCTCCCAGCAATCCTGTATTCCATAGTACAATCGACATCGCCAGCACGAATATAAGCATCATCATAAAACTTATACTTTCTGACAATGCCAGATATTCATCCAACCCTTGCTGATCCCTGAGCCTGAGCATCACAGGTGAAAATTCGTCATCAGGATTGGTGAAGGCACTATTAAACGATTCTTTTATTACTGACACCTGCTCGTCATCGTACAACCCTTCCTTCGAATATCCAAGTATTTCACCAGCTGCATCCTGCATGTCCATAGCCTCGCGGGCATCCTCTATGTCAACAATAACTGCGCCCCTGTCGAGCATAGCAGCTCCAAACCTTACAGTACCCGAAATGGTATATGTCTGAAACATCATGGCTCCATTCATGGTTGACCCGAACAAGGTCATTTCATCGCCCACTGCCACATTAAACTTCTCAGCAAAATCGTCACTTATAAGGGCTTCACCACTTATGGACGGAATCCTTCCCTTAACTACTGATGAAGGGATATTCATACGCTCAGCTTCCAGGCTATTATCAAAAAGGTCAATACCCATTCCAACCGCCTGACCCTGCGCCCTTGTTTCTCCCTGCTCATCCGGAATGTCAATTAATCCACCAAAGTGTATCCTGGCAACCCACTCCATCTCAGGGTATCGACTGTTAAGCTCACTCATTAAACTATCTACCCCCGTTAATGCAAGGTCATTGGGTATTTGGTTTTCATTCTCAGCATAGGAGCGGGTCATAATCTTCACATGACCGGTTGTGAAATTGGCATTCACATCAATCATGTCCTTGAACACTCCTGTGAGCCACCCACTCATGAATACCGTTAGGAACACCCCTATCGATACCACTATTACCGGGAGCAGGCTCCTCCTCTTATCCCGCAATAATCCTTTCAATATAAATTTAAACATGGTCGTTAGTTTTTAATTCACCTTCCCCCTCAACGCATCAGTGGGATTCATTTTCGATATTCGCCTTGCCGGAATATAACTTACGATTGTGGCTGCTGCTATTACAAATAAAGTTGTGAACGCAATTAAGCCCAGACTGTAATATGGAAAAATGGTTTCTGCCATGGTAATACCCATATCGTCAACCCCAAATGTGATTCCTTTTGCAGCAAGCCACATGAATAGCGGTATGCCATATACTGCCCCCACCAGAGCTGCAAGAATACTGTGGGCACCTCCTTCAACCGTGAATATACCTACTACCTGAGCACGGGTCATTCCCAGGGCTATGTATGTGCCTATTTCTTTCTGCCTTCTGAATATCGACAATATCTGCGTGTCGAATATCGCCAGTAGGGCAATCAGCAGTAACGTGCTTTGCATGATCATCGAGCCTGCCCTTTTCGACAGAATAATCTCGTCAAGCTCTGTAAACAGGAAGTCCAGATCCTTAAATACCCAGTTGCCTAAGTTTCCGTTGATCTCTTCAGTACCTGAAACCAGTATGGTTGCCTCACCAGGCATGTCCATCATCTGTTGCAGAGTTTGCAGGCTCAGGTACATCTGACCGTTGTCAATTGAAGGCACATCGCTCTTGAAAACAGCCACTATCTTAACTTCAAGTGCATCAAAAGTGCCATTCTTATCGCGCCACCTTATCAGCATCTGATCACCTTCACCTACTTTTAGCGATTTAGCCATTCTTTTACCTATTATCGCATGGTGCACATCAATTGCATAATGCACATCAACCTCAGTAGCACCATCAGTCGCAGTAGCATCATCAGCCGCAGTAGCTGTTTGCTTAAGCAGATGTGAAGGAATCTTTAGAATCTTCTGTTCCGGGTCAATACCTTTAAGCAGCACACCCTGCATGCGACCTTCGGGATAGGCAGTTCCCTGTGCAATTAAAATGGGTGTGAGTTTACCTTCCACCGCTAACTGCTTTTCGCGAGTTTCCATCAAACCATGGGCATCCTGAATGGAGAACACATCATACTTATCGTAAGTAGGATGCCAAAGTTGTCCCTGCCCCACTTCCCACGCCTGCGTATCACGCTTGCCTTGTCTGTCCCATCCGTTGAGCATTCCATTGTAGAAAATGATCACAACGAAGGCAAACGAGAGCACCGTTACATTGAGCCAGGTACGCAGTCCTGCGCCCAACAGGTTCCTGAAAGCCAATTTCAACGCTATCATCTTATTGTGCTTTTACATGATTCATTACACGTTCATCGCTTACTATGCGCCCATCGGCGAGGTTCACTACCCTGTTAAGGTACATCATCACCTTCTCGTCGTGGGTGGCAAATATGAACGTCACCTTCAACTCCTCGTTCAGCTTTTTCATCGTCTGGAGAATATGGTGTGAGTTCTTCGAATCAAGATTGGCAGTAGGTTCATCGGCAAGCACTATCTGTGGTTTCTTTACCATAGCCCGTGCTATTGCAACACGCTGACTTTCACCCCCCGACAACATGGATGGTTTCGACTTTTCCTTATCAGTAAGGCCAACCCACTCAAGCGCTTCCATCACGGCTTTATGGCGTTCGCCTGACGACATATTCTGCAACAGCAGGGCAAATTCAACATTCTCATATACCGTGTACACTGGCAACAGGTTGAAAGTCTGGAAGATAAATCCTATATGATGGTTGCGTAATAATGCCGACTGCTTATGCGATAATTTACTGATCGACTGTCCCATAACAATGGCATCACCGGTTGTGGGTGTATCAAGGGACCCAATGATATTAAGCAAAGTAGTTTTACCCGATCCGCTGGGACCAACCAGTCCGGCAAACTCCCCTACCCCGAATTCTATGTTCACCTTGTCGAGTGCCGTGAAGTGTCCTTTACCTACCGGAAATTCTTTAGTGAGATTGGTGATCGATATTATTGACTTCTGTTCCATCGTACTTTTTGTTAGTAATTATACACCCTGTAATACTGATTCTGCTCACTGTGTTAATGACACTATATGCTAATGTAACGCCTGCACTAATGATTATACACTATCATAAATTGTATTCCCTTACCACCCATCAGGTTATACTGATCATTCGCCATGGGCAGTCTGTTGGTTTCCGGATTTAGGAACACCATACTATGCAGCGAAATCCTGTTAAACTGCTTTTTCCAGCTAAGAAAGTTGTAGGTCGATCCGCTAAACCAGTCATAATAAACGATGGCGTTCAGGTTATCGAACATCCCTATAGGATAGCTCACTGACATGCCTGTAAAGTAAAGCGGATTGATCAATTCAAACGGCTTATTGTCGCGCGCTATCACCAACTGCTCAGCGATAACGTTCAGGCCGTTTCCCAATGGGAAGGTGTAATCAACACCTAAGTTCAGCAGTGCCTGGTTAGTGAGCAATCCCATGTCCTTCATCTTATGGGTCCAGGTAGCTTCAAACCACAAGCCCACCTCCAAATCCCATTTCCCATCAAGTCCAAACCGGTCTTCAGGTATCCTGTCGAAGGTTTTCCACTCTGCATGCTGCAACAACTTACCCAACTCACGGGCATCGGCAGCCCGGTGATTGTATGAAAGTGCTATTTCACCCCGTTTAACCGGCACCTGCAGGCGACCCCCATATTCCGGCAACCGGCTATGAGTATTAACCACCTCCCAAACTGAAGGGGTTTCATTACCCCGCAATACCCAACCCCAAACATTCACATTGTTAAGGAAATAGTATCGGGCAAGTAATCCCCACACACCTTCGGTTAGTTGCAATGGATCACGGGGATCAAGTCTGTCAAACCACATCAGCGGCCTAAGCATTGATGCTGAACCAAAATTGATCTTCTGAAGTCCTAATCTTAACTCATATTGCTCATTGGAATAACGCACCCAGCCCCTGTACAACTTTAGGTATGCATCAGTTTCTGTGCCATTAGGTGTGTTAAAGGAGGCCATTCCATTCATGTTCATTGCAATTTCAAAATCTAAAAGCCGGTTTCCCGGATATACAAGACCATAGTTAATTTGCGGCAGATACCTTCCACCAGCGAAAAACTGGTCATCAAGTTCTGAGTTCCACAATGCCCAGGCTGATGCCTGCCCGCTAAATTTAACCGTATCATAGGGGTAAAATATGACTGTTTGCGCAGTACCTGGCAACATTATAGCAATCGTGCAAATTAAAACAAGAATCGCAGTTTTCATTTTTCCTCACCTCTTTCAACTATTCCATACAGCATCATATTAGTCAACTCCACCATAAGCGCCTGTGGACTTTCATACAACTCTAGCATACTCTTATCATTAATAAGGTCGGCCATTTTCTGTGAAAGATGGAAGAATAACTCCGGCTTAAAGTCCTTGCGGAACACACCTTTACGCTGAGCTTTCCTGAAATCCTCCAGCATTTCTCCCCATACTGCACGGGTCCTTTCTTCAATATACTCCTTTAGTCCCAATTCGGGATTACTGTAAAAATCCTGCAAAAACTCTTTACTTATATCGTATGAACCATTCATTTTCAATGAGATGATCATCTTCATTTTTTGATCAGTCGTGAATTTCGTCGTATGTATTATATTCCTGAAAGCATTAACCCCATGCTGCACCTCCTCATCAAACACAGCCTTCGCTATCTCCGTTTTATTAGCAAAATGGCGGTAAAACGTCATCTTACTCACTCCAGATTTCTCACATATCTCCTCAATCGACACCCTCTTGAAACCATACTTCCAAAAAAGCTCTTTCGCTGTGTGCATCAGGTTATTCCAACGCTCACCATGTCTTGGTTTCTTTTCCACATGTTTTTCAGATGAATCAGCCATGATGTTACGTTTTGCAATTTATTATACAATATTCGTACCATTTTTACACAATTAGGCAATCAAGACAATTAAGAGGTATCAACGTAAAGAATATCAACTATTTTCCAGATAAATATATTTTACCACAGAAGCAGAATCACCTAAAACAGTGACATAATGTACCTTTACGGGAATAAATGTTACGTTTATGGGACATGTTTACGGATTTCGTAAATAGGCTATCGTCTAACTGTTCAAAACTGTTTAGCGTTTAGCGTTACAGAAAGTTTTTTGTTCTGAGTTCTGAGTTCTGAGTTCTGAGTTTTGAGTTTTGAGTTTTGAGAAAAAACATAGGTTTAAAACAAACCATACTTTATACTTTAGCCCTTAGCCTTTAGCCTTTAGCCTTGTTCTTTAGCACCCCTAAAATTCCTCCGTTCTCTTAAACGCAGTCTTTACCCTAAAATCTTTATCTAACAATTCGCTGCCATTTTTGAAAAGTGAAAACTTCATATCCTGTGCACGGTTAAGCACCCAATATTCTATGGGGGTAACAATGCCAAGACCTGCCAATGTGTTGTCAATAAACCTGATATTCTTAACGGTTGTCCTATACCTGTTATTGCTAAGTTCAATGATCACTGTTCCTGCAATCAGGTTTTGTGTCAGATATGCTGGAGCAAGGTCTAACCCCGATTTGGAATATTGCTCGTAATTCAATCTGTAAGGCCTTAACTCACAGACTACCTTTTCACCGGTAACATCTATGTTTGTAAAATACCCAGATTCAATAATAGCATCAAGCAGTTCATTTCTCGTAAGCTCAGTATCTCTTACCAGTTGCCAATAAACAATGTTAGCCTCATTCTTGCTGAAATTGTTAATAAACTCACGGTTCGACTGTGCAGATACCGTGCTACTGGCAATAATCAAAATTGAAATGTACAGGTATTTCATGTTGCTATGATTTGGATATAAAATTAACAATATTTATCCTATTTCCTCTCTGAATCTATGCGTTTAGGGTTTAGCGTTTAAGGTTCTGGGTCCTGAGTTCTTAAGAAGCATAGGGCATAGGGCTTAGGGCATAGATGGATCACCAGTCCCACAGGTCCAACCAGTTCTCTAACCACTTTTTCTGGCACAATTTTTTCTTGTGTAAATGAAACAATTATCCGGGCCTTTCAGTTTCATAGCTATAGTGCCCGGCTATATGAAAATAATTAACTGCATCCTGTAATTTCAACGATACTTATTCGTTTATACTACAGATCTGGTTGAACCTTATTCGTTTATAACTCATGAAACCTGCCACCATACTAACCTTACTACTTTTACTCATTTCATCGTTTGCGCTCAATGCCCAGCGGCCTGCTGCCACCGACTTTGCTGCTGTTGATCGTAAAATAATGCGAATCCCTGATTCTCTTTCCACTACCACATCCGGTATAGCCGGGTTTATCAATGCCAACTTTAAAAATGATGGCGATAAAGTAAGGGCCATATATACATGGATTGCCTCTAATATCAGGTACGATGTTGAAAGTATGAATACTGCGGTCAGTTATGAGCGCAAGGAGGAAATGGTATTGAAACCGTTACGCACACGCAAGGGCATCTGTGAAAACTACGCTGCCCTGTTTGATGAGTTAAGTCGCAAAACCGGACTCCGCTCATACGTAATATCCGGTTATACCAAGCAAAACGGCAGAATTGCAACTCTTCCACATGCCTGGAATGCCGCACAGATCAATAACCAATGGTACCTGTTTGATGCAACCTGGGGCGCCGGCTTTGTGGATGCCGGCAAATTCCATAAGAAAATTACCTACGACCACTTCATGATGCGGCCTTCAGTGGCTATACTGTCGCACATGCCATTCGATTACCTCTGGCAGTTTCTCGACTATCCATACACAAGCCGGGAGTTCTACAGCGGCCTCACACAGCAGAGCACCGCAAAACAAAGCTTCAGTTATGCTGATACATTGCAGTTGTGGGATAAGCAATACCAGCTTGAGCGTATGGCCGCAACAGTTTATCGTATTGAAAAGAACGGCATCGCCAATACCATGGTCGCCAACAGGCTTAAGTTCATACAAACTGAAATCAGGCATGAGAACCAAAAAAGCACCATCAACATATACAATACGGCCATAGTTTCCTATAACGATGGAATTTACAGTTTGAACGAATACATCAATCAAAGAAACAGGCTTCCCGCCAATGCGAAACCTGGTCCAGGACTGTTAAGGCTTTTAGATGATGCCGGACGCAAACTCAAGGAATCAAGATACCTCACCGCCAAGATCATGAACCCCGAACCAAAGATCGCCCGGCAGATCAAAGACCTTCAACAGTCACTGGCTGAAGCCGAAGCGCACGTTAAGAGGCTAAGGCGTTAAAGTCCCACCAGTCCAACCTGCCAACCACCTTGAACACCTTGAACCCATTGAACTCTTTGAACACCTTAAACCCCTTGAACTCTTTTGAACGCGAAGGCATTTTTCCTTATCTTTGTTTTATGGCACAAGAAAGTTTCCTGACTCTTTTATCTCCTCACCTGTTTTGGGATGTGGATATTAAAGACGTTGATCCTGAATTGCATAAGCAATTTATTGTTGGCAGGGTAATGGGCTATGGCACTATTTCTGATTGGCGGGTTATACACAAGCACATCGGCCTTGCGGAGATTGGTAGAGTTGCAAAAAATATAAAGGACCTTGATGCCAGAAGTTGTGCTTTCCTATCTTTAGTTACAAAAATACCTTTGGAAGAGTTTAGATGCTACACTTCGAAACAATCAACACCCCCACACTGGAACTTCTGAAACAGGTTCAGAAGTTACCTATATTTAAAGAACTTCGGCTTGTTGGAGGTACTTCATTAGCGCTTCAAGCTGGTCATCGAAAGTCTATTGATCTTGACTTTTTCGGACAGTTAGATGCTGATGAATTGGAAGTTGCAGAAGAAATCAGGTCACTTGGCGAGGTAAAGTTGATCCAAAAGTCTAAAAATATCTTTGTTTACCTCATCAATGGAGTAAAAACGGATATTGTAAGATATAATTACGATTGGCTTCAGTATGCACTAATTGTAGATGGAATCAAACTTGCAAGTAAGCAGGATATTGCTGCAATGAAATTGGCAGCTATTACTGGGCGCGGCACTAAAAAGGATTTTATTGACCTTGCATTTCTGCTTCAGGAGTTTTCATTAAAACAGATGTTGGAATTTTATTCACAGAAATATCCTGATGGAGCTGAGTTTCTTGTTCTGAAAAGCCTCGGGTACTTCGCTGATGCTGATATTGAGCCTATGCCGGTAATGCTCTTAGATTGGGATTGGGATCAAGTAAAAGAAACCATTCAAATAAACCTGGATAATTACCTTGATAATTTCAAGGATAAGGACTAATTAACACGGCTAAAGGTTAAAGGCTAAGGGCTAATCAACAAGGCTAAAGGCTAAAGGCTAAGGGCTAAAGTAAAAAGTGGAAAACTAAAAATGTATCCCACAGGTCCCACCAATTCCACAGGTTCCACCCAGCCCCTAAGTTGATAAAAGCCAGGATTTGCAAGGTTTATACTTAATTAAAGTTCAAACTTTCAGGAATATTGTACCTCTTCCTAGCTTCTATGAACTCATTCTCCATTAGCGGTCCAAAAACAAGGTGGTTTTTCTTTACAATTAACCAGTAATATGTGGTATCTGCCCCTGACTTAGAGGTATATTTCTTTTCATACAAAATATCCTGTGGCAATTTGGGACGTTGCAAAGCTATTAAGAAGTTTTGATCATAATCATAAGCAATGACTGTTGAAGGTATTTCTCCTCCTTTGGGCTCTTCACAAAGGATATCCTTTAAATCTCCTCCCTCATTTCTGAAGAAATATCCACCACCTAAATTTTCAGTGTAATCGCTGGTGCAGCACTGAAGCATTAACACAAAACTTATTACAATACACAAACTAAGTACTTTCATAATTGACATATAGATCCCAAGATCATGTACCCTGAGCCAAAAATCGCAAAACAGATCAGAGAACTGCAGCAGTCACTGGCTGAGGCTGAAGCGCATGTTAAGAGGCTGAGGGCGAAAGGCTAAAACTAAATCTTCCCCGCCATTACCACCCACTTCTCAACTAAAGCAGCTTCCTTTTTTACTGTTTCCTGTTGAGTTAGTTGATTAATTGTGTTTAACACTTCAGTGGGTAGCTGATTGAAGTCACTGTTGGTATAAAATAGCAGCAGTACAATCTTCCCCAGGTATTTCAGTTGTTGTTCCCTGGTTTGAGGGCTGTGGGATTGTTGCAGCTCCCTTTGCAGCATGGAAACGAGCACTGGTTTAGCAGGCAGGTTGGGGACGAAGGTATTAATAGTCCTTACTCTTACATGACTTGGCAACATGGTGGGCAAAGTCCTGTAATGCATATACCTGTCGGGGATATCAATCATTATTTTATCTCCGCTGAAATCAACCCACAAATACAACGAATCGCTTGGCTGGATTTGTGCCCGTGAGAACATGGCGATTAGTATAAAACTTATCAATAGTAGTATTTTTTTCATAACCTAATTAGCTTTAACAAACCTTGCACTTCCCACTTTTTGATTTCCTGCATATACAATAGCCATGTAAATGCCGGGAGTCCATGAAGAAATATCCATTGTTTTTTCAGTAATACCTGAATTAACTCCAACCATGCTCATTTGCCGGCCGTGTGTATCGTAACAGATGATGCTGATGTTTTTGTGGTGTTCCGTATTTCTGAGCATAAACCTGATCTCTTCGGTTGCGGGATTAGGCGCCGGAGTAATGTATATTTGCCTTATCGACCTGTTGTACTCCTCACGTGTTGGAATATCCTTTACATCAACAATAACCTCGCAATCCAAATCAATTGTTTTTGAAACAATAGTATCAGGGCACAGGTAGTCATAAACCCTCGGAACAGTGTAAATGCTGTCGTATTCAAGGGAGGTGTTAAGCTTCATTAGTATTATATCCTGGGCAATGGCTGTAGCACCCACCACTGAACCGGCGAGTATTTTACCATCTGATGTTAGAATGGTTTTCGACCTGTAACTATGTGCATTCTCACGGAAAAAGGTATTATGCCAACCACCTAGCGAATCTATTTCATGCAAGCTAAAATGCCCAATATAGTCAGAGGGATTATTTATCATATCTATATGCGTGAATAACCTTCCATCCGGTAAAAAAAACAAATCCTGTAAATAACCTTCAGCATAATAATCTCCAATATCAGGTATTTGCACAAGCGTATCACTCAGGAAATTTCCTAGTGTATCTATTACAATTAACATTGGGGGATAATCTCCACCAGTGGGCTTGGTAGCACCTACATAATAATTACCACTTCCTTTTTGTATACCACTATTACCGTCTGAATAATAGGTGATATCTTCAGCCATAAAAACAGATACCCATTCTTCCGTACCTGAAGTATCAACTTGAATCACCATTGCTTTCAGCCTGCACCACTGTGTGCTATCACACCACCAGCAATAACCACTAAGCAAATACTTATCCTGCATTGTCAGGAAAAGATCATCAGTACCAGGTGAAGAAACCGGATACTGATTCAGGTTAACGTATGGCTCAATCCATAGTGGGTGGCCATTACTATCAAGCCTAAAAAGAAAAACATGTGTTGAATCGGTATTCCTATGCGCAAGCATGATATAACCGCCATCATCCAATTGATGAATTTCATTTCCCCAGTCAGAAAAATCATCTGTTCTCCATATTTTACACCATTCAAGATCGCCACAGGCATTGAGTTTTATGATACCTACATCCTCAATTGAAGACCACTTTTCATGAGCACCACAAATAATCATTCCGCCATCATTTGTTGAATACAATTGTTGAGGAACAGTTTTTTGAGTATTATTTATTCCTAAGGTCAATTCATAAAGTGGATACCCATTTATATCCGTTTTAACAACAAATCCTTTTAGATCAGGAGAGAATTCTTTAATTCCTAACACAAGAAATCCCTGGTCATAGCTTTCACAAAAATTCTGGAATGCCTCAGGTCTATTCTGCATGCCTATTATTCTCTCCCAGGTTTGAGAGAAAGCAATGCTTCCATAAAGCATCAGTATGATGGTTATAATATTTTTCATAGAAATGGGAAAAAGCGGGGTTGAGAAATTCAACCCCGCAAGTTAGAAATTATTTTGTAATTATGAACTTCGATGAACAAGCTTTACCCTTGTCTGACAACATCATAATGAAGTAAACACCGGGTTTATAATCACGGGTATTTAAGGTTATTTCATCCATTTGCTTTTGAATACCTTTTGTTAAAACCAACTTCCCTTCTTCATTAAAGATCTTAATATCGGAGGTCTTTGTTTCGCTTGCATACTTTACGGTAATAAAGTCCTTAGCAGGATTTGGAGTTACAATTACATATTCTGTTGAACGCTTTTCTTCTTTTACCTTAATCAGGTCAGAAGCTTTGCTTAAATCAATAACAGAATAAGGTTCATTATAAATTGGAATATCATTGGCCAGTAAAATACCAATGGCAGCAGAAGAAACTTTGTGAGATGAACTTACCCTGAAAAGAAGCAAGGTTTCAATCTGAGTAGTATCAAAAACAGGATTATTAACAATCCACTGCATAAAATCTGATTGACTATTTACCTCAGATGATTCTATGCTATTCAGCTCAAACAATGTATCCAATGATGATATATAGTTAAGGGCTTGTAAAGTATCTCCATTTTCAAAACTAAGCCATGCCAATTTCAACTGCGAATTGAAGCTACCATCTGATTCAAGCAAGAGTGTGATAGAGTCATTTTCAGCTCTGAGCGAATCTGTTAACAATTGGGCAAGCTGCCTGTGAACGCCATATTCGTATGCGCGCTTGAGGAGATTGCGTTCTGCTTCTTTGTGCTCCCTGGCAGACTCGATCGATTGCCCTTCCAATATCTCATCCTTCATGTATTGAGGCATAGGGTCATATCTTGCATCTAGCTGATCAATCATTTCCGTTGATTTTGCTGAATGCGGATTAGCAACCATAATATCCCTTAACATACTGTTGGTAATAACATCCTCCCGTTCAATGGTCTTCTTAATTACCGTATCTGAAACATAAGGTGATGTTTGTAGCAAATCCCCTGTGATTGAAAGTCCTTCATCAGGTATAGCAGTATTGATAGTGAAAAGTTTACTGTCGGTTTCTCCCTGATCTATCAGTGAGTCAAGTTCTGCTGAAGTTTCCTGATATTCAACATTATATTCCATGGTTGCCATGTCGATAGTCCCTGAACCGCCTCCTCCATATGCATTTGGAGGACAGCAATCACCGGGATATTCAGGAATTTCCCCTGAAACCTTAACACGGACATTTTTTTGTGGCTTCATATTATTATTTGATCTCAAAAAATAATAATTCACCGTATTAAAAGGTCCATTGTAAAAATGGAACGCGCAACTGTCGAACTGCGAGAAGGTGTTTCCTGCCAGTTGGTCACAAAATTTAGCGCCTGCTCTGCCTTGATCTTTTGCAACTCCTAAACTACTTATCAATAAAGAATCAGGTAAGACAGTTATGTCATTATATGTGTACTCAAATGTGTTGCACTTCAACTGCAGTCCATCAAAACCGTCAATGGAGCGGTTGCATCCTTCTGCTACAATACCATAGGTTAAACTATTGAATTTGTTGAGGTAAAGAGTATTGTTATATGGGCCACTCTCATTCACGTATATTCCTCGTGAAGGTTGTTGTCCAACAACTTCAGTCAATCTAAATTCATTCTCCTCTACTACATAGCCATTACAATGATCTAAATATAAGCCCGTTGCACGATCGGCTTGGGTGCAAATATTAAAATCATTGTCTCTGATATCGACATTATCAGTGCTCAGAGCATAAATACCACAATCGTTATTAGTAAAAATTGAGTTAGTAACCTTGAAAGTTCTGGTGCCTGGTTTTGAGCTTACATATATTCCATAAACCAGGTTCTCAAACTTACTCTTATACTCTGGAGGGCAAGGAGTTGTAGGACATTGCCCGTCAACTACAAAATGTGAATTGACACTGTAGATGCCGTGTTGAGGTATAAAAAAGTTCTCAAAAGGATTTACAAGAATTTCATTTTTGAATGTGCACGCTCCAAAAAACAACCCTGCAAGCTCATTTAATCTAACAAAGTACTTTTTAGGATAGCTTGGCAGAGGAGTACCTATGGTCTCAAATATACAGTTTTTAAAGAAACTGATGGATGAAGTATAAGTATAGCGTTCAAACTGAACGGCAGTAATGTTATTCTTGAATGTTGTATTATTTGCCATTATTATTCCACCACCGGTTATCGGGTAATTATCCGTTGGGTCTTCAGGGTTAAGACAATGCACCCCAATTCTGGCCTTTTCAATGACCGCACCATTTTTAAGATAAACTACACCCTGGTATAATGGGCTTTGTCCCCCGCTTGCTGTTCCAAGTACTTTTATGCCACTCCATGGTTCAGTTGAACAATAACTTGTAATTGTGCCTCCATCAACAGTTAGAAAAGCACCTTTATGCACAGTTATTGACTTATTATATTTCATCTGAATCTTACCTTTTATCGTCAAATTACCGCCAGATTGTATTATAATATCAGCAGGTATCCTTAATGTGTCTTCCCACACTTGAATAGTATCTATATAAATGGTTAATTCTGCCGGTCCTATCTCGCACAACTCTGCTCTATACATACCTCTTCCGAAAGTTGAAGCAATGAGCTGCCCGGTATAGTAGTTAATTTCAAGGTCGCTTACCGGACAAACCGGCATTCCTCTTCCAAATTTAATCCACTTACCTATTTCCTTATTATAATAGTAAACACCGCAATCAGTTCCTGCAAACATTTCTTCAGCATCTGAACCTTCGTATATTTTTATACAATTTACAGGCACATTGGGTAGCCCCTCTGACATGTTAGTCCAGGTTACCGTTGTATCGCCGTTTATACCCCATTCTCCTTTATAGACTTTCTTATTAGCATTGAACCGATCTAGAGCAATATAAAATTTATTGTGCTTTTTGGGATCAATGGCTATATCAAAAATGCCTGCATCATCTAAAATATCTATCGGAGTGATATTATACCAGTCTGCACCACCGTTAAGAGTCAGATGAAGTCTTGCTGTTTTTAATGTATCTCCCCAAATAGCATTCTGCCTGCCGGCAATGATAAAATTATCTGAGTTTTTTGCTACTCTGATAGTTTTAAAATAGGGATATTTTTCATCGAAATCAGAAATCTTATTAAAAACTAAATTACCTTGCTGATCTAGCTTTGACTTATACACTTGCTTACCGCCAACAAAAAGGATAGATGGATCTCTTTTACTCATTTCTAAAGGACCGTCGTTTCTTCGGTACCAACCTTCATTGGGCATTCCAACTTCATGGTAATCCCAGGATTGGCCATAATCTTTTGAGATTGTTAGGTAGGAGCTTCCACAAAAATGAACCATATAAATATTAGCCGGATTGTTATAATCAATAACTGCATCTGCTGCATCACCTGTATTACTTCTATTATGCCAGCCTGTACTATCATGAATAAAAAGATTGCCGTCCTGTGTTCCTCCAAGGTATAACTCAGGGTCTGATTCCGTAATACCCAATCCATAATACTGAGTAATATTTAACCCGGTTCCTGATATATCCTGCCATATCACTCCTGACTCAGAACTTTCAACTCCTTTAGTAATACCACCATCATTTCCTTGATACAACACATCCAGATAGCGAGAGTTACCGTCTGAATCTTTACCTTCAATGGTGTAAGTAGTCAAATATCGTATATCAACATGGTAACCAGAACCTATATCGTTAACGAACACATTAGTATCACTCAATCTTAAACTATGAACCCATAAACCCCCAATATAGAAACAGTCATCATGAGCTTTCGACCATTCTAATTCGAGCTTGTCTTCTGTAAATTGCTTAGACTTTATTGAGTCAGAAAAAAAGGAACACCTGCTAAACCTTAAACCGCCATCATTTGATATAAAAAAATCAATAGCTGTGTTTTGGTTAACGTCTAATGGACTTCGTTTTTTTAAAACAACCAAAATCCTATCAGGGATTGTTGGGTGGAATGACATAGTTATTCTATCAAGTTCGCATTGATTTGAAATATCTTGATAAGGAATTCTCGATGTAATCGTTTGCCAGCTGTTTCCCCTATCATTGGATATAACCAATTCTCTCCCCGCGGCCATAATACGGTTCGAATTTGTTGGATCCATTTCTATCTTTCGCAAATCTATATCCGACTGAATGTATTTTTCATCCCATGTCACTCCAGTATCTACACTCTTTACAATTCTGGCATTTCTTCTATTCTCCTCCTGAACTATTGCATAAAAAGTTCCAGATGAATCAGGGTCAGCAATCATTCCTTTCACAGTAAAGGGACTACCATCTATAAAATTAGAATTAAGACCTGTATCTTTCCATGTCAACCCATTATCCTCACTTTTTAAAATTCCTTTACCGTACACTTTTCCCCAGGTGTCAAAACCAGTAGCGATATAAATTGTATCAGGGTCAATCTTGATAATTGACTCTATACCTGTTATAAGATATTTATCAGTAAGTGATCTCCATGTTGCACCTCCATTATTTGTTACAAATAATCCTGCTGTACCGGTGCCCGCATAAATATTTTGATCATCTATTACTAAAAGTGATGTCACAATACCTAATTCAGCAAGTACGCCTGTAGTGCCGGTGACTGGGCCCAACGAGTTCCATTGACCCGGTGTTCTATCATCATCAGTAATTAGAATATTTTCATATTCCTGCGCTAAATTTTGATGGTAGGTTGCCAGCGTTCCATTTGCATCAACACGAGACTCTAAAAATGTTTTCACCGTTGGAAATGTTTAAAACCGTAAACGGAGTTTCGAATTCTGGAAGTGTCGGCACTGAAAAAGGCCTCCGTTGAGTCCCTGATTAAATAATAATTATCAAGATGCCCATAAGTTCTCATCCAGTACTGGGCTTGTGAAACTGTTGGGCTTAAAACCCAAATCATCACTAAAGCAAAGAAAGCGAGCTTTCCTCTGTTTTTTTTCAATTCATTCATGATAAATTAGTTTTGGTTATTATTAACTACTTCTAACAGCTAAAAGGGTAAGATCAAGTAAATGAAGTAGTTAATGTATGCAGAGTACTAATTGCGCAATGACTTCTCGCTTATAAAGCAGCCAAATATAAGGCGGAAAAATAATAATTCAACATTTAGCTAAAAATATTATTATGCATCTATACATCTATATGTTTATGTGTATTCTATATTTTTTCTTTCAAGGCAGAAGATATGTTTATGCATGAATACATAGTCCGCAGGTCCCAACAGTTTCACCGGTCCTACCTGTCCCACCCTTCCCCACCACCTTGAACCACCCTTGAACCACTTTGAACAACCTTTGAACAACTTTTGAACCCTTTCCCTATCTTTGCATTATGGAAAAATCAACCTTTGACCCCAACGGTGCCGCAATCGGCGATAATATATATGGGCTGCCGTTCACTACTGAAGAGGCTTCACTTATCATTTTGCCTGTTCCCTGGGAAGTAACCGTTTCTTACAGTGCGGGCACTGCAGGTGCTCCACAGGCTATTTTTGATGCTTCATTTCAGGTTGACCT
>JAGXGB010000080.1 GCA_024636955.1 Bacteroidales bacterium | reverse complement strand
TATTCACCTACTGCTGTATTAACCCTGATTTCTCCTCCATGGGCTTTAACTATGTCATAACTTAATGACAATCCGAGTC
Organism: Bacteroidales bacterium; assembly: GCA_024636955.1. Taxonomy (GTDB): domain Bacteria; phylum Bacteroidota; class Bacteroidia; order Bacteroidales; family Lentimicrobiaceae; genus Lentimicrobium. The sequence goes on along the minus strand of JAGXGB010000080.1, from coordinate 12,719 downwards.
CGGTGCCCTGTCCGGCCGGTTTATTCGTATAGAAAGGCTGAAATATCTTATCAATAACTGCCCCGGATATTCCGTTTCCATTATCTTTTATAGAAAGGTGTACCCTTTTTTTGACCTTAACAGTGCTCACAGTTATAACAGGCTCATACATACTATTTCCTGTCAATGAATTTGATTCAGCTTTCATTTTTTCGGAAACCGCATAAAATGCATTGGTCACTATATTTAGTACTACCCTTCCGATATCCTGTGGGATAACCATAATTTTCCCAATTGATTCATCTAAATCCATTTTAATATGGGCATTAAATGATTTATCTCTGGCCCGAAGACCATGATAGGCGAGCTTAACAAATTCCTCAGCCAGGGTATTGATGTTGGTAGGTTCTATACTACCTGCGCCTGAATGGCTATGTTGTAACATACCCTTCACAATGGCATCAGCCCTATGACCATGCTGCATAATTTTTTGCTCATTGTGTGCTATGTCACCGGCAATCATTTTTGCTTCCACCATATCACCTTTTTCAATAGCAGCATTCATTTCACTAATAAGTTCAACATTGACTTCTGAAAAATTGGTAATAAAATTCAATGGGTTCTGTATCTCGTGAGCTATTCCTGCAGTGAGCTCACCTAACGAAGCCATCTTTTCAGCCTGAATGAGTAATCGCTGGGCTGTTTTAAGCTCAGCATATGATTTTTCAATCTCCTTTGCCTGCTCTATCTCCCTTTTCATAGTACGTTGCCGTTCTCTTGAAATCAACCGCTGGCGCTGATAACGGTCAACAGCATAAATTCCACCCAGAAAGGCCAGGGTATATACAATATAAGCTGCCGTTGAGCGGTGCAATGGAGGCAACACCTCAAAATTGAATTCTTCAGGTTCACTCCATACCCCATCAGGACTTTGTGCTTTAATAAAAAAGGTGTAGCTCCCATTGAATAGATTGGTGTAACTAACCGTTGTTTCAGCACCCGGTTTACTCCAGCTCTTGTCGTGCCCATCAAGTTTGTATTGATACCTTACTAAAGAGGGTCTGGTAGTTTCTATACCTTTAAACTCAAAACTGATATTGTTATTTGCATGAGGCAGAACAAGGTTTTGAGGTATGGAAGAGTGTTTATCCTCTAAGTCAAACTCTATTTTATCGAACTTTCTAATCATTATTTCTCGTTCCAACTCATTAAGTTTCCTGCCGAAGAGCATTAATTCTTCCATTATTTCAGGGGTAACTCCCGACTGAGTGCTTTCAGGATGAGTTTTATCTGCATGTGCTTTTGCAAGGGTCTTCCAGCTTATATTCTCATTATTGATTTTTATCTTTTCAAGTACTAAAACCGGCGCATCTGGATTTCTGTATATTGAGCTATAATCAAACCGCACTAATTTATCTCCTGTACCTGCCCAAACTAACCCCCTGCTATCTATATGCATACCGTTATTGTTGCTAACATCCCTGATGGGATAACCTGTTGATTGATTATAATTTTCCATATCCGTCATGGCTATCTTATTAATTGAATCACCCAATCCTCCTTTTAAAACAGTAAAACCCTGGTTTGTACCAATGAAAACATTTCCGGCAGTATCCTCTTTTATGCTATAGATTACATCATTTGACAAGCCTTCAGTAGTTGAGAAATTTTCTATTTGAAGACTATAGGGGGCTGTATTCTTGTTCCTTAGCTTTTCAACAGTTTCTTTTCTTAAAATGCACACTCCACTGCCCCATGTGCCTATTAGAATATTACCCTTATTATCCTCCATAACCGACGACAGTTTGTTATCAGGCAGTCCCTGGGATTTGGTAAGATTTAAAAAATCAGTACCATTCCATATACTCAAGCCACCTCTGGTAGCAAACCAAAATAAGCCCTCAGTATCCTGCAGTATACTCCATACAGTATTATGAATCAGTCCCTGGTTTGTAGTATAATTGGTGAATGACTTACCATTAAATCTGCTGATGCCCCCCTCATAAGTACCTATCCATATATTCCCCTCAACGTCTTCAGTCAAACTGACTACATAGTTGTTCAAAAGCCCCTGGTCAGTGGTATACCTGATGGCTGTAGTTCCATCATATTTAACCAAACCATCAATATCACTAATCCACAAATTGCCTTTACTGTCAAAGAGCATGGCATAAACGGGTTCATCAGGGTTATCACCTGAAATTGAAAACGTTTCGAAGGATTCAACCCTATTACCCGGTGCTTTTAACTTGACTTTTGTTATGCCTCCATCATTAGTTCCAAACCACAGGTTACTTTCATTGTCTTCTGTAATTGAATACACTGCATTTCCGGGGAGCCCTTGTTCCTTAGTAAATCCTGTAATGCTGCTACCGGTGTACTGACTCAATCCACTACCAAGAGTTCCAAACCATATGCTACCTGATTTGTCCTCGGTAATACTATTGATAATTATGTCATCCGGGCCGTGCACTGAGGTGAAATTCAGAAAAGTTGATTCATCTGTTATATATTCTGAAATGCCACTTCTGGTCCCAAACCACAAGTTGCCATTTCTGTCAAGAATACTGCATGTTACTCTGTTGTCCACAAGTCCGTCAGCAGTGGTGAAAATAGTGAATGCTTTTCTTCCTTTCTCAGCTTCAGAGGGATCATATCTTACAATACCATGACCTGTTCCAAACCATAAACGTCCTCCGCTGTCCTCTGTAATACTGTATACTAATTTATCACCAACCCCAGTCACTTCTGAATAATCAGCAAATATATTTTTGGCTGAATCTCCTCCACCGGCATACTTTAAAATACCATTAGAAACGGTAACCCACATGTTATGCTTGCTATCCTCGTATATAACATTTGCATAATTATTGGTAAAAACATTCCCGATATTATAATTAATGAATACTGGATGGTTAGAATTTGTATTCTCAGGCAAATACCTGCTTAACCCATTATCAGAAGTTAACCAGATGGATCCTTTTGAATCTTCAAGTATTCCATATATATCATTCCCCGGAAGACCATCTTCAGTAGTGAAGTTCTCAAATGATAATCCGTCATATTTGCTCACACCACCGTATGTTCCTATCCATATATTCCCATCCTTGTCGCCCGTAATGCAATTGATCAGGTTATGAATCAGTCCATGTGTTGAATAAAAATTAACAAATGATATTCCATCGTATTTACTCACACCATTGCCTGATGTTCCAAACCACAGGTTTCCTTCTTTATCCTTGTAACTGCATAGGATGCTACTCATAGCAAGTCCATGATCAGTGTTGAAATTGCGGAATGCGGCAATGAATCCGGGTGGCTTATTATGAAATGATTTTCTATTAAACTCAACTTTCAATGGCGGAGGTAGTGTATCAAGGAAATGCACAACAGGATCAGACATTGTGACAAATGATGATTCCGTGATAGTATCGTTGATATTAGCATAGTTGTCAACCTTTGCCTTTTCAGCGGGCTGGCATGACTCCAAAATCAACAATAATATACATAAGATTCTGGAGAAAGTCATAAAATGGTTTGCTCTTGTTCCCTGATGAAGCTCAGCAAGAAATTTTAAATTCATTTTCCGCTTTTGCTTTATTAAAGAACACGATCATAACTGTCAATGTTCGAAAAGAGAAAATAAGCTACTTTTGTAACTGCTAAATAAATTCCCTTTTAATATCCACTAATCCCAATTGCCACCAAAAGTCAAACTTATGCTTTGTATCATACGTCAGGAAACTGATCCATATTTCAATATAGCTGCCGAAGAGTATGTACTGAAACACTTTCGTGAAGATTGTTTTATGCTGTGGCGAAATGAGCCGTGCATAATTGTAGGTAAGCACCAGAACACTTTAGCCGAGATTAATGCTGAGTATGTGAAGGAGAAGAATATCAAGGTTGTTAGGCGATTATCAGGCGGGGGCGCAGTGTTTCATGATCTGGGAAATCTAAATTTTACTTTTGTTGCAAATATTGAACCGGGCAATAACCTGGTCGATTTCCACAAATTCACCATGCCAATTCTTGAGGTTCTTAAGAAACTGGACATCAATGCCGAATTTGCAGGGCGAAATGATCTGGTGATAGATGGCAGAAAGTTTTCAGGTAATGCTGAGCATGTGTTTGGCCATAGGGTGCTACATCATGGCACTTTACTATTCTCTTCAGTGATGTCAGATCTTAGTAGTGCACTTAATGTTGACCCTTCAAAATTTACTGACAAGGCTGTGAAGTCAGTTCGAAGCCGCGTGACCAATATAAGTGAACACCTCCGGCAGCCACTCACTGTAATGGAGTTCCGCGATTTGATAATGAAACATATTATTGATTCTACTCCCGGTGCTGAAGTATATAACTTTTCACAAGATGACATTGAGTCCATTACTAAGTTAAGAGATGAAAAGTATGCCACACACGACTGGAATTATGATGTTTCACCTGCCTACACCTATACCAGGAAGCTAAAAACAGCAGGTGGTCATATTGAGGTGGCCCTGGTTGTTGAGAATGGCGTTATCAAGCATGCCAGGTTCTATGGCGATTACTTCCATATACATGATCCTGCTGAAATTGAGTCTGCACTTGTTGGAGCGCGACATAATGAGCAAGAAATGCGCGAACGGTTTGCCAAATTCCCGCTAAAGGAGTACTTCCTGAACATTACCGAACAAGAGCTGTTATCGACATTGCTGTAATATTGTATCTTTGCTAATAGGACTATCTAAACCCAATTAGCAGAAACTATATACAAAATGCTTCATAATCAATCTTTCAGAATAGGTCATGGCTTTGATGTTCACCAACTTGCAGCTGGCAGGCCTTTTATTTTGGGTGGAGTGACTATTCCGTGTGACAAAGGAATTTTGGGTCACTCTGATGCCGATGTGCTTATTCATGCTATATGCGATGCCTTGCTGGGTGCAGCTGCCTTGCGCGATATTGGATTTCATTTCCCTGATACCGATGATCAATATAAGAACATTAACAGCGGCATATTACTGCAAAGTGTAATTGAATTACTTACTTCACAAAACTATGTGGTTGGAAATATAGATTGCACCATTGCTCTTCAAATACCTAAAATATCACAGTATATCCCTGAAATGCAGGAGAACCTCGCGCATCTAATGGGGGTACCTGTTACAGCAATCAGCGTTAAGGCTACAACAACTGAACACCTTGGTTTTACTGGCCGTGGAGAAGGAATTGCCGTTTGGGCCGTTGCTTTGTTATATAGTACAAAAGATTAACTCCTGAAAGATTAGCTCCTGAAACAGACATTTTAAAATGAAGATTCGATACGTAACACATGAATTTATAAATAAAACCCTCTGGGATCAATGTGTTAAGCAAGCAGTTAACGGAAGGGTGTATGCTTATTCATGGTACCTTGATATTATGGCCGATAACTGGGATGCACTCATTACGGGTGATGGCAGTTACGAGATAGTGTTTCCACTTACATACAGAACCAAATTTGGCATCTCATACCTATATCAGCCGTTTTTTACACAACAGCTTGGCATTTTCTCCACTAAAAAGTTAACCCCTGAATTAATAAATCAGTTTCTTGAGGCGATTCCACGAAAATTCCTGTTCGCCGAGATAAACCTTAATTCGCTTAACAAGCCTGATCCACGAAAATGGCGTGTGCTGAACAATACTAATTACGAACTCGATCTGATAGAAACCTTTGAGCCAATTTACAAAAGGTTTTCAAGTAATATCAGACGTAATGTCACAAAAGCGGAACAAAAGGAGATAAGGGTTTCTGACAATGTTAATCCGGAAGACATTGTTAAGCTCTTCCGTGAAAACAGGGGTGCATCATTGCAAAAATTAAAAGACAACGACTATCGTAGACTCTTGCAACTGGTTTACCATGGAATCCATAAGCAGATTGCATTTAGTTATGGCGCATACACAAAAACAAATACACTATGCGCTGGCATGATCATCTTTATAAGCCATTATAAAGCAACATTCCTGTTCTCTGCCACAAATAATGAAGCGCGCGACAGTGGTGCTATGTCAATGCTTATCAGCCAGTTTATATTCTCTGCCGCCGGAAATCATCTTACCCTGGATTTTGAAGGTTCAAATAATTCGCAGTTGGCTCGTTTTTATAAGAGCTTTGGAGCGCAAAAGATTGAATACCCATCAATATCAATAAACAACCTCCCCTTCCCTACAAGGCAAGTTTTTAGAGTTTATAAAAAGCTTCGTGGTGTCCGCGAATCTAAAGAGTCATAATAATGACTTTAGGTTATTACCGCCATGCTTATCGTTTATTCACTCATATGTTTTCTCTGTATTCTATCAATCGAAGAACTACATAGAAGAACAAAATAGAATTAATAACATCTGAACAATCTCATTTCCTGCATGTTAGATAACGTTTAGGAAAGAGTGAGAAATAACTGCCCAATTAATAGTTGATTTTATGAGGATCCCTACTTTAATACTGGTATTCATAACGGCGCTAGCTTTTACCGTTACATCACAAAACCTGTACACTCAGCAAAATGCAGCAAACATTCAGAATGAGGCGAATGCAATTACCGGCTGGATAGGACCTGCAAACGTTGAATCGGTTACCGGAAATGCTCAGAATGGAACATTTTCATTGCGGTTAACAACAACAAATGCGGGTAGAGATGGGCGTTACTCTTTTACAGCCGTAGTTGGAACAGTTTATAATATCAGCATCTGGGCAAGAAAAGGTGCCAACAATGCCAATACAGCCTTTGAAAATTGGGTTGGTTTCCAAAATTTCACAACAACACAAGTAACGAGCACATCGTGGCTTGAGTATACTTTCACACTAACGGCAACTTCTACTAATCCCCAAATCAGGGTTACTGCATCCCAAAACGGCCCTCCAGGTCGTCAGGGTTATATTGATGCTATTACTATTACTGCAGTTGCAGCCGATACACAGGCTCCAACAGCTCCATCTAACCTTACTGCTTCAAGCACAACAACAACAGCAACTACCCTTAACTGGAATGCTTCAACTGACAATGTGGGAGTTACACAGTACCAGATCAGGCGCAATAATGTAATTGTTGGAACAGTTGGTGGTACTATCACAACCTATAATGCGACAGGACTCACTGCTTCAACAACATACAGCTTTGATGTACTGGCCCTTGATGCGGCAGGAAATGTTTCACCACCCAGCAACACTGTACAGGTTACTACCGGCGCTGCAGCCGATACACAGGCTCCAACAGCTCCATCTAACCTTACTGCTTCAAACACAACAACAACAGCAACTACCCTTAACTGGAATGCTTCTACTGATAATGTGGGAGTTACACAGTACCAGATCAGGCGCAATAATGCAATTGTTGGAACAGTTGGTGGTACTATCACAACCTATAATGCTACAGGACTCACCGCTTCAACAACATACAGCTTTGATGCCTTGGCTCTTGATGCAGCAGGTAATGTTTCACCCCCAAGTAACACAATCCAGGTTACTACGTTATCGGGCGGTAACGGTACTTCGTATACTAATCAAAATGCAAATCTTCCGACCGTTAACTGGCAGGCACAGAACCTTTATGTGTCAGGCACAATGGGTATTGGAACAAGCGCAAACAGCAACTTCCAGCTTTCAGTAAACGGTGATATCCGCACTAAAGAGCTAGTTGTTGAATCTGGTTGGTCTGACTTCGTTTTTAAACCCGGATACCTGCTACCATCCTTAAAGGAGACTGAACAGTACATAAGACACAACGGACATCTGAAAGACATACCCTCAGCCGCTCATGTTCAGGCAAATGGAATCGGTCTTGCTGAAATCAATATGCGCTTGCTGCAAAAGGTTGAGGAACTCACTCTGTACCTTATTGAAGCTCAGAAGAGGCTTGAATTGCTTGAAATAATAACGGTTCAGCCTACTGCTCCTAAGAATTAGTTATATATTCTATGTAAATTCTTAGTATTTGATATTCAATGTGTTAACTTGAACTTATAATTTAACTCTGTGTTTAGATTAGTAGCCAAGTATCGTAGTTCGCCGGATTACATTCAGATATAAAATTTGGTCAAACCCCAGAAATTGTCAACATTATGAAATTAACATACCTCACATTATTTGCCATATTACTGACCTCATATATGGCAAGCGCCCAAAACCTGTATACGCAGGCAAATGCTGCTCACCCCACTAATGAAGCCAATAGCACAACCGGCTGGACAGGGGCTACAACTTTGTCATCATCCACAACAACACCTCAAAACGGCACTTATGCCATACTGGCAATATCAACAAGTACCGGTGGCAGGGATGTCAGATATACTTTCCCTGCAACAGTGGGTACAGTATATGATATAACTATTTGGGCTCGCCGCGGAGCTACATTTAACAATCCGGCTTTTGCCAATTGGTCAGGTTTTTCAGGGTTTGCAACTACTTTAATTACATCGCAAAACTGGACGCAATTCAACTTTACAGTAACTGCCACTGCATCAAATCCTGTAATTGTGGCATATACTGCACCAATAGGAGGTGGAGCAGGAAATGAGATTTTTATAGATAACATTACCATTACAGCACAGGGTGGTGGCGGTGATACACAGCCCCCTACCGCCCCCACGAACCTGGCTGCTTCAAATACAACTTCAACAGCCACAACGCTGAACTGGACGGCTTCAACTGATAATGTAGGCGTTACTCAATATCAGATAAGACGAGATAATGTTAATATTGGAACTGTAGGTGGTACTATTACTACTTACAACGCAACCGGACTTACTGCTTCAACATCTTACAATTTTAATGTTGTAGCACTTGATGCAGCAGCAAATGTTTCTCCGGCCAGCAACACAGTTCAGATCACTACACTGGCAGATAATGATACTCTGGCGCCTACTGCACCATCAAACCTTGCAGCATCAAATATAGCTTCAACATCATTAACATTAAACTGGACAGCTTCAACTGATAATGTTGGAGTTACAAACTACCGCATTTTCCGCAATAATACTTTACTTGGCGAAACCGGCAATAACAGCATAACTTATAACGTTTCAGGCCTATCAGATTCAACTACTTATAGCTTTTATGTTGTTGCACAAGATGCCGCAGGTAATACATCAAACCAAAGTAATACTATTAACCCTACTACCACTTCAGGTGGTGGTGGAGAGCCATACACAACTCTCAATGCCAATTTACCTACCGTCAACTGGCAGTCGCAGAATTTCTATGCCTCAGGCGAAGTCGGCATAGGTACAAGTCCCAACCCCAACTTTCAGCTTTCAGTCAATGGTACTATCAGGGCAAAAGAAGTAATAGTTGAATCCGGTTGGTCCGATTTCGTTTTTGAGAAGAACTATTATCTTGCTCCACTGAGGGAAGTTGAGCAGTTTATTAATAATAATGGGCATTTGAAGGATATACCCTCAGAGGCAGAAGTCCGCCAGAACGGAGTAGGTTTGGCAGAGATCAATACTTTACTACTTCAGAAAATAGAAGAACTTACGCTTTATATGATCGACATTAACAAGCGGATCGAAAAGCTTGAAGCTGAGAAAACTAACCTGAGCCCACTTCAGGGTGAAGATAGCAACTAATCATGTTCTTCTTTCTCTTTTAAACCTGAAAGCGTATGAAACGAAATATATACCTTACTGTAGCTGCAGCGTTGCTGTTTTTTTCAGCACAGGCACAGAGTATTAGGAAAAATTATCAGGAAATGACTCTTGCTGAGAGAACTAACCTGGTTAATGCCTTTTACCAGTTGCGCAATGGTCCCGATCTCATAAATGATATGGCAGTATTTCACGGTGCGTTTTTTAATTTTGATGACTCACCTGACCCAACTCAGCTTGATATTCACTTTAACTTGCCCGATGAGCCTGAGCGAGATATATTCTTTGCATGGCATCGCAGACAGGTGTTTGAAGTTGAACAGGCTATGCAGGAAATAGATCCTTACATTTCCATACCATTCTGGAACACATCAACTGACCAGTCTACAACATCGCCCCTTTGGTCGCAGGACTTTTTGGGACAGTTTAACACTGATTGGAGTCTTAATCGTAATCTCGGGGGAAATGACATGTTACCGTTTCCTTCAGAGGTTACACAGGTTCAGTCTCAAACTAACTTCTTACTCTATTCTGATTTAATGGAACGGGGTCCGGTCCATCATGGTCCGCACAGATGGGTAGGTGGAGCAATGGCTGCAACTGTATCACCCAGAGATCCAGTTTTTTACCTGGTTCATTCATATATTGATAAGCTTTGGCAAGAGTGGGAAGATCTCCGGCAAAGTTCCTCCTATATACGCACCGATATGATTCGGTATAATGGAACTTACGTATTCGACGGGCAAACTATACCTTCGGTGAATCCCAATAGCATTACCGATTCCCGCTTTTATGGTGTATTTTATGCCGACAATCAACTTGCAGTATTGGATGAATATACAGTTAATAACACTCACAATCCCCTCGAACTCTTCTTCTATCAGTACCAAATAAGAGCAGGTGATGGTTTTGTGGTACCGGCTTCAAGGAATGCCCACATTGAATCAATGACACAAATAAGATTGCAACCCGGTTTCCATGCTGCTGATGGATCAACCTTCACGGCTACCATTGACGATGGAACCGGCCAAAGGAATTTCATGGCTATTGTAAGAAACCAGATTCCATGGGATAACAGAGGAATACCAATTGATTGGGATGCATACCGTCCGCAGGATGAACCCGGCAATGTTAAAGTAACAGAAAATAACATTCACATATACCCTAATCCGTTTACTGAGAGAGTAACGCTAATAGCACATGAGTATCATGAATCATGGTTTGTGGAAGTGTATGATCTGTCAGGACGTAAGCTTATTGAAAAGGCTTACGCCGATGAAGCATCAGTTACACTTGATGAAGTTTCAAAACTGCAAAACGGAACCTACCTTATCAAAATAACAATCAATGGAAATGTGATAAGTAGCTCTACAGTAATAAAACAATAAAACACTTTAACCTAATTGATGTTATAAATAAACAAGCTGCTGCTAAGTTGCATGTAAAAGAAGCCCGACACATTTTTGCCGGGCTTGTTTTTTATCTTAGACTTGCCTGCTGTAGGAGCAAGTAGAACCCCCTAAACCACTAACCACTAACCACTAACCACTAACCACTAACTACTGAGTATCAGTACTCTGATTCCTGAAAGCATCAAAGTCAAAATGCAATGTAAAGCGAAGAGTATTTGACAGCGGATTAAGTTGTTCAGTGGCAATCAGGTAACTGAAGTCTAACCCAAAAACATTATACCTTAAGCCGGCACCAAGAGTAAAGAACTTCCTGTTACCTTTGGTTGAATGTTCGTGAAAGTATCCTGCACGGAGTGCAAACTGCCTGTCGTACCAGTATTCTATTCCACCGGCGATAGCTACTTCATGTATTTCTTCATTGAATCCACCCGGAGCATCATAAAACGACTGGAACATACCAACCGGTACTGATACGTTAGGATCTCTGCCGGAAAGAATTACCGGGTTTCCGTTATCATCGTAAATAGTGTTACCTATTGAATCCTGATCATATGTAGGCGGGGTCGGAACAAGGAGTTTATTAAAATCAACCATAAATGTCAGCCTGTTATAATCGTCAATATCCAGGGTGAGTGACGGACCAATACGAAGATTGGTAGGTATAAAGTCACGCTGTGTATTGTCGTCAGAATAGGATATTTTAGCACCAATGTTGCTGATATTGATTCCCCATGCAAATTTACCACCGGCAAGATTGTTAAATTCAAGTGGATGCTCAGAATATACAGCTATATCAGCTGCAATTGAATTACCGGGTTTAGTTGAAGTACCTGCTACTTCCTGACCTTGAGTAAGGTTTGAGTGTATAAAACGACCTGAAACAGCACCTGAAAGGGTATTAGTAAGCATTCTTGAGTATGCAAGGCTTAAAGCAAATTCATTGGGGCGATAATTTCCAATAACATCACCAGTGATGTTGGTAAAAACGATATCACCAAGTGAAAAATATACAAGTGATGCAGCAACAGCCTGATCATCACCTAATTTCTTGAAACCTGTAAGATAGGCCAGATTAATATCTGATACCAACTCTCGCAACCATGGGCTGTATGACATGGCAAACCCCAGATCGCTCTTCATGTATGAGTACTTCGCAGGATTCCAATGAAGAGAATTTGCATCAGGTGCACTTGATACTCCCGCTTCACCCATACCTCCGGCCCTGGCATCAGGTCCGATCTGCAAAAAAGGTACTGCTGTAGTAATAGTATTTAACTCTTCATCCAGGTTCTTTCCTATAACTGAGGTTTGTGAATAAGATTGATTTACAGAGAGTAAAATGATTCCCGCAAACAGGCAGGACAAGAAAACGGGCTTTAAGCGCATACTAGATTTTTTGAATGAAAGGTGCAAATTTATTTATATTTTCAATATAATGTTAAAATAACGCCATTGAAAACGCCTATATTGTTCTGTGGCATCTATTTCTGTCATCCCAACACACTACTCAGGAACAATTAACTAAAGAATTTGATTTTTATTGCCCCCAGTTAAACATTATTTTTTAAATGTTATTGTTAAGATTCCATTGCTTAACACTAATATTGCCTGCATTGTCATCAACAGTTAGTATCAGTATATTTTTACCGGGTAACAATCGAGCATCTCTGGTATATGTTAGTAGCTTATTCTTAGCATCATAATCCATTAAAATCC
>JAGXGB010000079.1 GCA_024636955.1 Bacteroidales bacterium | reverse complement strand
GTGTTGGCATGCTCAGCCTGGATGTAGATATTGACAGGTTGAACATGGCGGCAGTTGAGCCTTTTACTTTCGGACAAGTATCAAGGATGAGTGGCTATATTAACGGAGGTATGAATGTAAGGGGCACAACAGATGTGCCGGAGGTAACCGGACAATTACAATTTAATGATGTTGCGTTTGAAGCACCTTATGCCAATACCTACCTGAAAATGCAAAACAATACTATTGACATTAGAAACCAACGAATGATATTCAATGATCTTACGCTTACTGATACCCTGAATAACAATGCAGTAATAAAAGGGTATGCTGATTTCTCAGATTTGCAGAACCTGCTGTTCGATCTTCGTATATCAACCAAAGATTTCCTTGCAATGAATTCTACTGGTGCTGAAGGAGATATGCCTTTGTATGGAAAAGTATTGCTCGACAGCGACATTCATTTCACCGGAAGTCCTTCAAGCCCTGTAATTGACATGAAGGTGCAACTTGATAACGGTACCAGAATCACTTATGTGTTGCCTGAATCACAAATGACACTTAACGAGAGTGAAGGTATTGTTATCTTTACTGATACACTTGATATTAAAAATGATATTGTAACCGTTGATTCATTGCTTAATACAAATGCTGGTGTACAGGGAGTAACACTCAATGCATCCATAACCTTTGAACCGGAGGCTGTTCTCAAGATGTTGATTGATCCAATATCGGGCGATTCCTTATATGTAAGTGGCGACGGCACTCTCAACTTCTCCCTTGACCCAGGGGGACAAATGAATCTTACCGGAAGGTATGAAATTAATAAGGGAGGTTATAACATTACCCTTAATGAGCTGATAAAAAGGGAGTTCACTATCAGGGACGGAAGTTCTATCACGTGGACCGGCGATATAATGGATGCTATCACAGATCTTACTGCGGTTTATACGGTTCGTACATCCCCTCTTACACTAATGGAAAGTCAGACTATTGAGGAAACTGAGCGAAACACATACCGCAACACACTAACATTCCTTGTGTTCCTGAAAATTACAGGCCCGCTTACTAAACCTGAAATCAGTTTTGATATTGAATTACCTGAAAACCAACAAGGCGCAATGGGGGGAGATGTCAATACTAAATTGACTGCCTTACGTGCCGATGAGTCACAACTCAACAAACAGGTGTTTGCACTACTTGCATTAGGCAGGTTTTTAGGCCAGGATCCCTTTGAAACAGGCAATGCTCCTTTAACTGCTGAGTCAGCCACCAGAGCTAGTGCCAGTAAACTACTCACACAACAATTCAGTGCTCTGTCAGATAAATACATAAAAGGTGTTGATCTTGATATTGGTGTTAATTCATTCGAAGAGTACTCTGAAACTGGAGCTCAGCAAGGTAGAACCCAATTGCAGTTGGGGGTATCAAAAGAATTCCTGAACGATAGGATAATTGTTCAGGTTGGAGGTAATATTGAACTGGAAGGTGAACAGGCCCGGTCAAGCTCAGGAAACGACAGGGCAAGTGAAATTGCCGGCAATGTGAACGTAGAATATAAACTTACTGAAAATGGCCGTTATCGGTTAAAAGGTTTCCGAAGAACTGAATATGAAGATCCTATTGAAGGTGAGGTTATAAATACTGGAATAGGCGTTAGCTATTCGAGGGACTTCAGAAGAATGAGGCAACTGTTCATCTCGAAGGAAAAGTTGCGGGAACTAAGAAAACAAAGATTAAGTGAAGAAAGTAAGGAACAAGAAAAGAGCAATGATAAACAATAAAAATTTCTCTTACATCCTTATCATCATCCTGGCACTTTTTGTATCAGGATGTAGTAATATAAAGTACCTCCCACCGGGAGAAGACTTATATACAGGTGCTTCAATTAACATCCAACCGCGTGAAACGGTAAAAAGGAAAAATATAAGATCAGAGCTGGATGATGTGGCACGGCCTAAGCCTAATAGCTCATTCCTCGGACTACGCCCTAAACTTTGGTTCTATAATATCGCAGGTGAAAATGCTGATAAAGGAATAAGGAAATGGCTTAAAACAAAATTAGGAGAACCGCCGGTGCTTTTAAGTGAGGTTGACCCTGATTTAATGAGTGACCTTATGAAAAGCAGGCTTGATAACCTGGGGTATTTCAAAAGCAGGGTTGATCATGAAGTGAAAGTGAAGAAACGAAAGGCAGAGGTTGGGTATACTGCTACGGTAAGTGAGCCATACAAGTTTAACGACATCATTTACCCACGGCAACCTGACAGTTTAAATACGGCCATCAGGCAAACCCAAACTAAAGCACTTATCTTTACGGGCAAACAGTATAACCTTGACAATCTCATTGATGAAAGGGCCCGTATTGACAATGAACTGAAGAATCAGGGTTATTATTTCTTCAATCCTGATTTCCTGGTATATCATATGGATACAACGGTAGGTGAGCGCAAAATCAATGTTGTACTCACTGTTAAGCCTGATACCCCATCAAAGGCTAAAAAGGTTTTCAGGCTCAATAATATATATGTGGTGCCGCAGTATTCACTAACCAGAAAAACAAGAGTAGCGTTAAGAGATACAGTTTATGAACATGACCTGTATTTCATTGAACGAGCCAGCAACTTCAAGCACAATGTCCTCAGGAGGTATATAAAGCTTCACGAAGGTGAGAAGTATAGTAAGAAAAACCATGACCTTACAATTAGCCGACTTATGGCAATGGGCGTTTTTAAATTTGTGAGTGTAAAATTTAATGATACCCTGGTTGGCGATTCAGCAATGCTTGATGCCACAGTTAATCTTACCCAACTGCTGCCTAAAACGTTAAAGGTTGATTTAGATATCGGTTCAAAATCAACTAACTATACCGGGCCTACACTCTCCACAAATTTCATCAATCGAAATCTTTGGCGAGGGGCTGAATTATTGATTCTGAGCCTTAACGGCACATACGAAGCGCAACTGAGTGGACCACAGAAAGGTTTCAATTCATGGGAACTCGGTGCAGGCATTCAATTGGTCACTCCCCGTTTTTTTACTCCATTTAAAATTAAACATGAGAATACCTTAAATGTCCCTAAAACTAAATTCGACTTCCAATTCAGACTGCTACACAGGGTTGAACTGTTCGATATGAATGGTTTTAATTTTACATATGGATATCTATGGAAGGGGACTGAAAGAACTGAGTATGAGGTGAACCCAATTGCTATTAATTATGCTAAACTTCGTAATACTTCTGAATCATTTGAGGAGTTACTGCAGCGCAATCCTTACCTGAGAAGAACTTTTGAAGAACAATTTACTTTCGGATCAACTGCTTCATATACCTACAGCACTTTAACCGGTTTGCCTAAGCGTGATCAGTATTTTCTAAATGTTCACTTCGATGTATCAGGAAATACTGCTTCTCTTGCCAACAGGGTGATTAGCGGAGAGGAATCAACGGATGAGCGTCCTTATAAGCTTTTTAACACACGGTTTTCACAGTATTCAAAATTATCAGGTGATTTCAGGTATTACAGGAATTTCGATGCAAACAATAAGTTGGCTAGCCGGATAATTCTTGGCGCAGGTATTCCTTATGGGAACTCAAGAGTAATGCCATATACCAAGCAGTTCTTCAGCGGAGGTTCAAACAGCATACGTGCATTCCTTCCGCGGTCAGTAGGGCCGGGTTCATACAGGATACCTGATTCACTTTCTTCAGCTTATCTCGACCAATCAGGCGATATCAAGTTGGAACTGAATGCTGAATATAGATTTGGTATCATTAGTTTACTTAAGGGCGCATTGTTTGCTGACGCCGGAAATGTTTGGCTTGTGCGCGCGAATGAATTCCTGCCTGGTGCTGAATTCAAGACCAATGATTTTATCAATGAAATTGCCGTAGGTGGGGGCGTTGGCTTACGACTCGACCTTTCATTCTTTCTCATACGGTTTGATCTTGGTATTCCTCTCCGAAAACCCTATCTGCCTGAAAATGAACGGTGGGTAATTGATGAAATTGATTTTGGAAGTCCTTCGTGGAGAAGGGAAAATATAGTTCTGAATATTGCTGTAGGTTATCCTTTCTAAAGAACACCAGATGAAGCTAACTTGAAGTGGTTTTTAGCAGGTGTTGCATATAGAGATTTATAGAATCAAAGAGGAGGAAAAAATATTTTTCCTCCTCCTGGCATTTGTATATTCCTTTGTTAAAGGAAATATTGAAATTAACTACATTTCAAAACAGTCTTTATCTGGTAATTTGCTGATTCAGCAAATGCACCAACTGCAGCTTTCTTATAGGAAGCACAGGCATCACCGTTTTGACCTTTACCTGCCTGAGCATTTCCAATTTCGAAATGGAAACGCGCTTTTTTAGCTGCAGCATCTTCTTCAACCGAAAGACCTTTTTCAGCCTGGGCAAGTGCATCATCAAACCTCTCAAGTTTATTCAAAGCTACTGCATAGAGGTAATATATTTCAGGATTATTATCAGAATACTTTACAGCTTCACTGAGAAGATCAGCAGTAGTATTGAAGTCATTCTTTTTAAAAGCATTGTTGGCAGTGATAAGTAAATCATCACTCATTGTTTTACGTGCAGCTTCAACAGTTTTTTCGTCGTTGGTAGCCAATCCTTGTTTAACAGCATTTTCAAGAGCGTTGCGCATTTCGGCATCCTTGTCTTGCTTTTTATAAGCTAAACCCATATTCAACCAGGCGCGAGCCAATGTACTGTCATATTCAAGTGCCTTTGTGTAACTTTCAACTGCTGCATCAAATTTTTCACTTTTATAATCATTTACACCCTTTGCAAGGTATAATTTTGGAAGCAAGTCATCAGCCTTAGCCTTAGTGGATTCATCATTATATTGCTTAGCATAATCACTGGCAATTTTAAAATTCTCAACAGCTTCATCAATTTTCTTCTCTTTATAAAGCGCAGTTGCGTAATTATATTGAAGAGTTGCAATTTGTTGCTGAGCCATTTGTCCAATTGTATCAGCTTCAACACCTACTTTTGCAGCTATATCAGCAGCTTCTTTCATTGAAATTACTGCTTGTTGCGGATCACTACCTGCTAAAGTAACTGCCTTGTTATAAGCGTTAACTGCATCATCTTTTGTTTGAGCAAATGAATTAATTGTAACAGCCATTGCAATTAGAATGGCTAATGATCTGATTGTCATTTTCATCTTTTGTTAATTTTTTGTTGAATATATTGGTAATGATGGCAAATATAGCCAATAACGTGCCAAAAATAATTTTCGCCTGTCTAATTTAATTAACAACCAAAGTCACTTAATTACTCAAAAAGAATTCTTAATGATTAATTTCAACATGTTTTGAGGTCTATTCATCCAAAATTTATTATACATTTGCATTGGCAAAAAAAAATATTATGAAAAGCACAATCATTAAGATAGCACTGGGAGTTGTGATTATCGTACTGGGCTATGTACTCTATGCATCAATTATGAAACCTGTTCGTTTCCAGGATGAAGTAAACCGCAGAAATGCGCAAATTGCTAATCGCTTGAAGGATATCAGGACTGCTCAAACTTTGTATAAGCAATTCAACAATTCTTATACTGCAAGTTTTGATACGCTGATTGACTTCCTGAAAACCGGCAAGATTCCTGTTGTAAAAATGGTGCCTGATCCAAATGACACAACCTATTCCCGCTCTATTAATGATACGGTTGGTTTTATTAACATTACCGATTCATTATATTCAAAAAGAACTAACTTCAAAATTGAGGACCTCGCAGTGATTCCACACTCTGATGGCCGCAGGTTTGAAATGAAAACTGATAAAATTGATAGGGGTGGTGTTATGGTAAGCGTTATTGAAATTGTAATCCCTTACGATTACTATCTCTTTGACATGGATCGCCAGTATGTTGTTAATCTTGCAGAACGTCAGAAGAATATAAACAAGTATCCCGGTATAAAAATGGGTTCACTTACTGAGGCTTCTACTGACGGCAATTGGGAATAATTACCATGACCGGCCTTCGTTCATCAGTAAGTTATTTTGACCGAATATTTGATAAGGCTTTAAGTGAAAAGTATTATTTGTCCATCCGGTTTCAACCGGATGGGCTTTTTTTTTCAATTTACGATGCCGCTGACCAGAAATACATAGGCTTTCAATCGGTTATGCTGGCAGGCATTACTGATATTTATAGTTATCTGTCAGGTGATGGATTACTCCGAAATTCATTCCAGAAGAAAGTTTGCATCGTCCCAACTTCAAAATATACAATTGTCCCAAACTCATTGTATATCCCTGAAAGAACATCTGAGTATTTCTCTTTTGTACATCAAAAGCCTGTTCATGAGGAAATAAAGGTTAGCAATCTTACAACAGATGACGCCAAACTGGTATACTCCTCTGATATGGCCTGGTTTCAGCTTATTGAAGAGTTTTTTCCTGAGGCAACTATTTTCCCGGGCATAGCTGCGCATTCAAATTATTGCCTTCCAAAATATAAAGGAAGCCGCAAATCGGTTATGCTGTTAAATCTGCATGACGACAACTTCGACATTTTACTTATAGAGGAAGGTAAACTGATATTCTGCAATAATTTTAATTACAAATCGCCTGAGGACATTATTTACTATGCTATTTTCGTTATTGATCAGCTAAAAGTAAACGCTGAAAAAGTAGAAATAAAGCTGAGTGGAAACATTTTAGAAAAATCAAACCTTATTAAGCTGCTCAGAAAGTACATCAGGACTGTTGATGTGTTAGATTACCATAACAATATCCAATTGAGCTATGCACTTAGTGAAGTTGAGATATTCAGATATTTTGATCTTTTCAACCCCAGATTATGCGAATTGTAAGCGGATCACACAGGAGCAGACAGATAAAGGCACCCAAGAACCTACCCGTACGACCTACCACCGATATGGCCAAAGAAGCTATATTCAACATCATGGTCAATCATTTTGATTTGGATGATGTGGTTGTACTTGATCTGTTTGCAGGTACAGGTAATATCTCCTATGAGTTCGCTTCACGTGGCGCATTAGGTGTAACCAGTATTGATACTGAACTCCGCTGTGTTGATTTCATACGAAGCACTGCTAAATCACTGGGCTTCGAAGAGATACTTTCATTCAGGTCTGATGCATTCCGTTTCCTCCAGAATACTCAAAATACTTATGATATAATATTCTGCGATCCCCCTTATGATCTTGAAGGTGTCGACAGGATTCCGGTAATTGTGAAAGAACGTAATCTGCTCCGTGAAGGTGGCTGGTTGATTATTGAACACTCCGGTAAATCAAACTACACTCAATCACCCGGCTTTTCACAGCAAAGGAGATATGGAAGTGTTAATTTTAGTATCTTTACTAAATAATAGATAACATGTTTAAGAGGGCTGTTTTCCCGGGGTCGTTTGATCCAATCACGCTTGGCCATGAAAATATCATCAGAAGAGCAATTCCTCTGTTCGATGAAATCATTATTGCCGTTGGCCAGAATATCGAAAAGAAAAACCAATTCTCTCTCGAAGATCGAATGAACTGGATAAAGCAAACCTTTGATGATTGCGACACCGTTCATGTTGACTATTACTCCGGATTAACTGTTGACTATTGCAGGAAGATAGATGCACAGTATATCCTCAGAGGTCTGAGAACTTCAGCAGATTTTGAGTTTGAAAGAACAGTAGGCCAGGTAAATAAAAAAATGTATCCCTTCATTGAAACTATATTCCTGCTTACTACCCCCGAATACACTTCCATCAACTCCTCGATTGTACGCGATATATACAAGAATGGGGGGGATGTTAGTGTTTTTATTCCGACTAAAGTTAAGCTTCCGGAAAAAAGGCTAAAGGCTAAAGGTTGAATTATTCCTCAATAATCAATGGCTTTAGTGACGAATAAGTGTTTGTGTAAACCTTGTCAATCTCAGCCTCTGATACCCATATTGCTGCTGTAATTTCTTCCTCAAGTTGAGGCCTTGGTTCGGTTTGTCCGGCGTAGATCATTTTATACCAATAGGTGCGTTTCAGCACTTTCTTTCCTTTGTGGTCAAAGATGTGGAATGTTGAGGGCAGTTCCTCTACAATGCTAACTTCCAGTAAACCAGTTTCTTCCTGAACTTCCCTTACTGCTGCCTGCTGATGCGACTCGTTCTTCTCAATCTTGCCCTTAGGCAGATCCCATTTGCCAAACCTGTAAATAAAAAGTCGCTCTCCTTTCGCATTGTAAACCATTCCGCCTGCTGCTTCTACATACCAGAATAAAGAAATAAACTCATCAAGCAATCTTTTTACGCTTTCGTTGTTATATATTATTAAAATATGGTCACCCGGTTTATTGACGAAATTACTGTAGGCTTCTTTGATTGCTTTTTTAGAAGCAACTTCAATTTGTTGCACGGTTTTATATTTTGCACTTAATACCGGTTCGTTTGACAGTATTATTAGTTTGTCGAAAATAAAAACTTTGTACATTTGCTGCATGAGTAATAATGATACTATCGCGCTTGAGACAGCGGAATTTCTATTGCAAATTAAGGCAATAAAGTTAGACAATAATAATCCATTCACATGGAGTTCAGGAATTAAATCACCTATATATTGTGATAACCGTAAAATTCTATCTTATCCAAAGATAAGAACTTACATACGTCAGGAATTCTCCAAACTCATAAGAGAGGAATTTGGAGAACTTGATCTTATTGCCGGTGTTGCTACTGGCGCAATTGCACATGGTGTTCTGGTTGCCCAGGACATGGGCCTTCCATTTGTCTATGTAAGGTCAAGCAAGAAGGAGCATGGCATGTCAAATCAAATAGAGGGAGTAGCTGAATCAGGTCAATCAGTTGTGATTGTTGAAGACCTTGTTTCAACCGGTCAGAGTAGCCTTGCAGCAGTTAAAGCATTGCGCGACGCAGGCTGCAACGTAAAAGGTATGGTTGCCATTTTTACATACGGCCTTGAATCAGCGGCAAAGAGCTTTAAGGAAGCAAATTGTTCTCTTTATACCCTTACCGATTATGATCACCTTATAAAGTATGCCCTGGATATGAAGTATATCAAGGAGTCTGATAAACTCTCATTGGTGAAGTGGCGTGAAAACCCTGAAGGCTGGGGAAAATAGGTTGAACTATTTCAACTTTTAAAGGTTGGATAAATACTGTTAAGCCGTAATTATGACAACATTCAATAGTGAACAGGTAAATATTGAGAGAAATATTCAATTGATTTTTGAATTCCTTTCTGATTTCAACAACTTCGAATCCCTTATGCCTCCGCAGGTTAGTGAATGGGAGAGCGACAGCGACCATTGTAGTTTTAACATCCAGAACATGGCTACACTTGGCATGCGATATAGCATTAAGAAACCTTTTGATCATATCGTCATTGTTTCAGAAGGTAAGTCGCCATTCAAGTTTGACCTGCATTGTCACCTTGACACTGTTGATGCAAACTCTACCAAAGTGAGGCTTCAGCTAAATGCCGATCTTAACATGATGCTCAAGATGATAGCATCAAAGCCACTGGCTAATTTTGTGAATATCCTGGCACTTAAAATAAAAGAAGAAAGCGAAACCAGGCTACCTGAAAGTGGGAAAGATAACATCCTTTAATCCACACTCATAACGCTTCCCTGAGTTATCAGTCAATACAAGCTGGCCATGCAAGCCTATACCTGTGATTGTTGCCGTGACTCTCACTCCATTAATCAGGTAATCAGCCTGAACGTCCTTTAAATAAAGCTTGCTTAAGTACTGCATGTATAACTCTTTTCTATTACTTTTCAGCATGTCGTAGTATTTAGCAACATGAGTGTGCCATTTTGACAGTACAACTATGATATCATATTCATTCCCCGCGAGCAGTTTTAAAGATGTTGCATTGGGAGCAGTTGTGAATTCAGTTTGATTGATGTTGAGTCCTAATCCAGCAATAGCTGAAGAAATCTCATTGCCCATTACCTGGTTTTTAATCAGTATACCAGCAATTTTCCGGTTGCCACAATAGATGTCATTTGGCCACTTTACCGAAGCTGTTGTATCATGCAGAAAAAAGTCAACTGTATCTAAAACGGCAAGTGAAACAACCATTGTAAGATAAAACTGATGAGCAGGGTGAAGGAAAACGGGATAAAGAATCATACTCGCAGTAAGGTTCTTGCGTGGCTCGCTTTCCCAGGTATTTCCTGCCTGGCCAATGCCTGAAGTTTGATTATGTGTATAGAATACTGAACCCTCAGGTACTGAACCGGAGTTAATTAGTTTCTCAGCATACTTATTTGTAGAATCAATTTCACCTATCTCAGATATTGTGAAATCGTGAAATACTTGTACATTAGCCATAAAACAACATTAAATCGGTACAATTGTTGATACCTAGTCATTGCTTATAAAAGGCAGTAAATTCACTGACAGATTTAAGCTTAATAAATTGATTAACTTTGCAAAAGTAAAATATAAATTAGCGTATGGTGTCAAAAAAGATCAAAGCAGCTTCTGAAATGCTTGCAACAATTGCAGCAGAAGGAGTTTTTGAGAAAAAAGGTGAAGATGTAGTACAGATAGATTTACGAAATATTAAAAATGCTGTTGCCGATTTCTTTATTGTTTGTCATGGTAATTCACGTGCACAGGTTGAAGCTATAGCCGATTCAGTGCAAGCGGAAATTAAAAAGGCCGTTGGAATAAATGTTTGGAAAAAGGAAGGCCTGGAAAATGCTGAGTGGGTGCTGCTCGATTACGTGGATGTGGTAATACATATATTCCAGGAGGCTAACCGCAAGTATTACCGGCTGGAGGAATTGTGGGCTGATGCAGGCCTTAAACAATTAGTGCCTGAAGGTGCCAAGCCAAAGAAAACCAAGAAAAATTCATCAGCAGAAGCTTCATAACCAATCATGGACCAAGAGAATAATTCAAAGCCGAACAACGGCAATAATAAGTCAAAAAGCCTAAAACCTAAGTTTAGTTTCTATTGGATATACGGACTGCTGCTTGTAATGATAATAGGCATGCAGTTCATGAATTGGAACACAAGTACTAAAGAAGTAGGATGGGGTGAAGTAAAGCAAATGCTTCAGGCTGAGCACGTAAATAAAGTAGTGCTCGTGAATAAGGAATTTGTTGAAATCTACATTAAACCTGATACCCTAAAACAGGAAAAGTACAAAGATGTACAACCCTCTGAGTCATTTGGCTCAACCCCGGGGCCTCAATATGTCTACAAAATTGGCTCCGTTGAGAACTTTGAAAAGGATTTTAATGATGCGCAAGCTGAGGCAAGTGAACCTGTATACATAACCAATGAAACCCGTAAAAGCTGGGGTGATGCCCTTACCTGGGTTTTACCGCTACTTTTACTTGTAGCAGTTTGGTTCTTCCTTATGAGAATGATGAGCCGGGGCGCAGGTGGCGGTGGACAGATATTCAATATCGGAAAATCAAAGGCCCAGTTATTTGACAAGGATACCCATGTGAATATCAATTTCAATGACGTTGCCGGACTTGAAGAAGCAAAAGTGGAGATCATGGAAATTGTTGATTTCCTTAAGAACCCTAAAAAATACACTACACTTGGTGGTAAAATACCAAAAGGAGCACTGCTTGTTGGCCCTCCGGGTACAGGTAAAACTTTACTTGCCAAGGCTGTAGCCGGTGAAGCTAAAGTACCTTTCTTTTCCCTCTCAGGTTCTGACTTCGTTGAAATGTTTGTAGGGGTAGGTGCTTCAAGGGTTCGCGACCTATTCAAGCAGGCAAAGGAGAAAGCGCCATGTATCATCTTCATTGATGAAATTGATGCAATTGGCCGCGCCAGAGGCAGAAACCAGATAACAGGGGCAAATGACGAGCGCGAAAATACGCTTAATCAGCTTCTTACTGAAATGGACGGGTTTGCTACCAATGCAGGTGTTATTATACTGGCAGCAACCAACCGTGCTGATATACTCGACAGGGCTCTGCTAAGAGCAGGTCGTTTCGACAGGCAGATCAATGTTGAACTGCCCGACCTTGAAGAGCGTAAAGCAATCTTCAAAGTGCACATGAAACCCCTGAAAACTTCTGAATCAGTAAGTGCTGATTTTCTGGCAAAACAAACACCGGGCTTTTCAGGAGCTGATATTGCCAATGTTTGTAATGAAGCCGCACTTATTGCGGCACGTCGCAATAAAGCTGAAATTGAGAAACAGGACTTTATTGATGCTGTTGACCGTATTGTAGGGGGACTTGAAAAACGCAACAAGATCATTTCACCTAATGAAAAGAAAATCATCGCCTATCATGAGGCAGGCCATGCCACCATTAGCTGGTTGCTTGAACATGCCCATCCACTCATCAAAGTAACCATCGTACCCCGTGGAAAAGCACTGGGCGCTGCATGGTACCTTCCTGAAGAAAGGCAATTAACCAATTACGAGCAGATGTTTGATGAACTTACCGCAACATTAGGCGGCAGGGCATCAGAGGAAATAGTATTCGGTAAAATATCAACAGGTGCATTAAATGACCTTGAGAAAGTTACCAAGCAAGCCTATTCGATGGTAGTGTATTTCGGACTTAACAAAGCCATAGGGAATGTGAGTTATTATGACTCAACCGGTCAGCAGGAGTACGCTTTTACCAAGCCTTATAGTGAAGCAACTGCACAAACTATTGATATAGAGATAAAGAAGATCATTGACCTTGCTTATGAACGAGCAAAAGTCTTACTAGTAGAGAATAAAGGAAAACTTGAACAACTGGCTGAAATACTGCTCAAAAAAGAAGTTATCTTCAGGGAAGACCTTGAACTGATATTTGGCAAAAGGGCTTTTGAAGAGTATCATACATCATTGCCTGAAAGGGCTGAAACACAGGAAGTAAAATCACCTGATGATGAAAATACAGATCTAAAAGCACCAGTTGCCGGAAATTCAGAACCAAAAGCACCTGATAGTAGTAATACAAAACCAACAGCCCCAGTTGCCGATAATAAGGACCCAAAAGCACCTGTTGCTAAAAGTACAGAACCAACGAAGGAATCCCCGATTGCAAAAACTGATGAGTAATAAAACATCCGGTCTCTCTGAATCACTTAAGGATAGCACTTCACGTGAGAAAGTGTTAAAAAAGGTGAGGCACGCTTTGTTGGAACCATCTGAAAATCCTTTTGCTGAACATGATGTCGAATCGTCAGTGTATGAGAAGAGTTCAGAGGAAAATGATGTCCGCTTTGCATATGAATTGGTAAACCAGAGTGCAAAATTTATTTATTGTAAGTCGCCTGATGATATGCTTGAAAAAGTAAAGGCACTATTCAATGAAAATAAATGGACAGAAGCAGCCTGTAATGAAGAGCTCATATCAGGATTGCTAAAACACGCGGGCATTAGAGCATATCCATATCATGCCGGGCCTGCCTTTAATAAAATAGCTGTTACATCGTGTGAATGCCTTATAGCCCGCACAGGAAGCATTATGATGAGTTCATCGCAGGATTCAGGCAGAAAGTTGTCGGTTGCATGTGATATTCACATTGTGATTGCATTTACCTCGCAGGTGGTTGAAGACCTGAAGCAGGCATTCGAATTTATGCGGAATAAATACGCGCAGCGCCTACCTTCAATGATCTCAATAGTATCAGGCTCAAGCAGAAGTGACGATATCGAGAAAATCATGGCTGTTGGCGGACATGGTCCCAAAGAGTTGTTCGTATTTATGGCTGATGAGGCAAATGCAGATAATTAATTTATATGGAAGGTTGGACACTGATATACAGAAGCAATAAGATTCATGAAATAGAATTCATCAAAGCGCAGCTTCAGGAATTTAACATTATATCTGTAATAGTCAATAAACAAGATTCCTTTTACCTAATAGGCGACATAGAACTTTACGTAAGCGTAGAGGATGCCTTCAATGCAAATCAATTAATCAATAAGTTTCAAAGTGAATAATTTTACCCTCCGCACAATAACGGGAGCACTTTTTGTTATAGTAATCATTGGTTCAGTGCTTATTAATCACTGGGTTTTTGCATCACTCTTTTTTTTGGTAGTGCTGGCCGGCTATTGGGAATTCATTAGAATGTGTAAATCATTAAACGTTTACCCTTCTAAAATTGCTGGAATACTAATGGCAATTATAGCCTATACCATTATTGTTTCATGGAACTTTGGGGTATTGCCCGATGCAGGTTTATACTTCCTGCTTTTAATCCCTGTAATACTTGCTGTTTTTGAACTGTCGCGCACAACTTCAACATCACTTCAAAATGTAGCCATGGGTTTGTTCGGGATAGTTTGGATAGCTGTTCCGCTGGCACTGCTTTCAGGGTTTTTCAACCTTGCTGAAGAACATAAATGGCGTCAAACGGGCTTACTGCTTGGTTTTTTTCTAATACTATGGATCTATGACTCAGGTGCCTATATTTTCGGTTCCTTATTCGGCAAACATAAGATGCTTGAAAGGGTAAGCCCCAAAAAATCATGGGAAGGCTTTGCAGGAGGTACATTAGCAGGACTACTGGTGGCATACCTTATTTCTGCTTCTTTTACCGAGTTTTCTCCAGCTATTTGGCTGGTGATAGGTTTAACAATTATTGCAGCAGGTACAGCAGGAGATCTCATTGAATCAATGTTTAAAAGAAATGCCGGTGTTAAAGACTCAGGTACCATCTTGCCGGGACATGGTGGTATACTCGACAGGTTCGATGCAGTCCTCATTGCTGCGCCGGTTGTTTATATACTGATAAGGTTGCTTCGTTACATAAATTAACTATTTTTGCCGGGATGAGAATTCACAGGGAAGGATTTTGGATCATACTTGTCTCCTTTATTGCACTAGGTATATTATCACCCCTTACAGGATTGATACCCATGCCCACATATCTGCATTACATCGTGTGGGCAGTACTTGTTCTGATTTTTCTGTGGATAGTTAAATTCTTCAGGAACCCCAAGCGCATAATATCACCCGACGAAACAATAGTATTATGCCCCGCCGATGGTAAAATAGTGGCTATTGAAGAGGTAAATGAACCTGAATATTTTAAGGACCAAAGAATACAGGTGTCTGTGTTTATGTCGCCCAATAATGTACATGTTAACTGGGCACCTATATCGGGGAGCATAAAGTTCATGAAGTATCATCCCGGAAAGTATTTGGTAGCATGGCATCCTAAATCATCTACTGATAACGAACGAACATCTGTAGTAATTGAAAACCACGCCGGCACGCAGATTTTATTACGACAAATAGCAGGTGCCCTTGCCAGGAGAATTGTGTGCTATGCACGCGAAGGAAACAATATAAGGCAAGGCGATGAGTTTGGCTTTATCAAATTTGGCTCACGTGTTGATATTTTTCTGCCAAAAAGTGCCGAAGTAAAAGTAACCATCGGCCAGAAAGTATCTGGTAAACAAACAGTTATAGCCTACTTATAACACATTAACATAACTTTAACATTTACTTTGTTGCGTTTTGATATCTCTACACTATCTTTGTCAGCATAAACACTAAAAAAACAATACTTTCATGAAAAAATTTGCAATTATTTTCTCAGCAGTAGCCCTGATATTTGCCTTCTCAACAGCAACAGTTTCTGCACAAAAAGCTCCTGAAAAAGCTAAAACCGAAAAAGTAAGCGACGCAAAAGCTGACAAATCGGCTGATGCAAAAGCAGGTTGCAGTGATAAAGCAAAAGCTGCATGCGGTGACAAAGCTGCCGCAGGTTGCAGTGACAAAGCAAAAGCAGATTGCGCTACAAGTGCAAAAACTTCAGGTTGCTGCAGTGGTAAAGCAAGTGCTAAAGCTGTACCCGCCCCTGAGTCTAAATAATTAAGACTTTCCAAGTTTTGAAAAGGCCATCAGTAGTGATGGTCTTTTTTTTATAGAATCCCAATGATCTCCTCCAATGTATGCACTGTGTAGGTAGCACCTGAAGCAGGGTATTTGTGTTCGAAATCAACCAGCAACTGGTCAATACCGGCGGCAGCGGCGCCGATGATATCAACATCAACATCATCACCAATCATTAGCGAATCGGCTTCATTGGCTCCTGCAATTGCGCAGGCATACCTGAATATGTTGATGTCGGGCTTTTTGAAGCCTGCATCTTCTGAAGTTATCACATGAGTGAAGTATTTATTCAGGCCTGAATGCTCAAGCTTCTTGTGTTGCACTTCCTCAAAGCCGTTTGTTATGATGTGCAGGGTGTATTTCTGCTGAAGATATTCGAGCACACGGGTTGTGCCATCGTATAAGTGCCTTTTGGTTGGGCTTATTCTTATGTAATCTTCCGCCATGCTTAAGCTTAGCGCATCATCCTCAATGCCAAATGAACTGAGCGTTAGCGAGAACCGCTTAACATTCATCACTTCTTTTAATATCAGCCCCTTCCTGTAATCATCCCACAACCCGAGATTGATTTCATGGTACACATTGCAGAAATCAGGGAATCCTGTCACTCCCCTCGATTCCAGTGCGTATTTGTTGTGTATTTCAAGGAACGTTTCATTTGAATTCTTATCGAAATCCCATAAAGTCCTGTCAAGATCAAAGAAGATGTGCTTGTAGTTTTTTACCGGCATTAGTAGAGGTGGTTTATTCTGACAGCAAAAGTAGGTGAAACAGTGGTGTTAAAAAAATAATAGTTTTAGTTAACTCCGCCTTAAAAGACGGAGTTACCGTGTTAGCCGTAGTTTTAAAGCCCCCTTCTCTCTTGAGGAGAATGGGGTTGGGGGATGAGGAGCCAGGCAAAAAAAGTATTTTTGATTTTTCTTGACTTCAGTTATTTTTTGTTGTACTATTGCAATATCAAAATGATATCAAAATGGAACCAACAAAACATGAAAAAACAACTACCCCTATGTCAGGGTACATTATGGCAGGCGTATTAATACTTATGACTGCCTTCTCAATTTACAACTTTGCTAATAACAGTCACATCCTCTGGCTGATGATTGTATCGGCATTAGTATTGCTTTTGGCATTGATTCTTTCATTCGGCCTAATGGTGGTGAATCCCAACGAATCGAGTGTGCTGGTATTGTTTGGCGAATATAAGGGTACAGTTAAGAGCAACGGTCTGTTCTGGGTTAACCCTTTATACAAGCGTATCAAGATTTCCCTCAGGGCTCGTAATCTCAACAGTGATCCTATAAAGGTGAACGACAAAATTGGTAACCCCATCATGATAGGTATTGTACTGGTGTGGAAAGCGCAGGATACTTTCAAGGCCGCCTTTGAGGTTGATGATTATGTTCATTATGTTGAGATACAGAGTGAGGCAGCTATAAGAAAACTGGCAGGTCATTACCCGTACGATAATTTCGATGATGAAGGGGCTGAACTCACCTTGCGGGCAGGCGGTGAAGAAGTAAACCGTGTGCTTGAAGAGGAACTTTCTGAACGCCTCGAAAGGGCCGGTATTGAAGTGCTTGAAGCAAGGATAAGTTACCTGGCGTATTCTTCTGAGATTGCCGGAGCAATGCTCCGTCGCCAACAGGCTACTGCTATTATTGCTGCCCGAATTAAAATTGTTGAAGGCGCAGTAAGCATGGTTGAAATGGCCCTCGAGCAATTGTCAGATAAGAAGCTTATAGAGTTTGATGAAGATAAGAAGGCTGCCATGGTTAGTAACCTCATGGTAGTGCTGTGTTCTGATAAGGATGCAAGCCCTATCATAAATGCAGGCACTTTAAATCATTGATTTAATTCATATTCCTGAACAGAAATTGCACTTATGAGTCAGAAGAAAGCATTTGTATTACGCTTAGATGAGAGAACACTTGAGGCAGTGGAGAAGTGGGCCAATGATGAATTTCGCAGTATAAACGGGCAACTTGAATGGATTATCAGCAATGCGCTGAAGAGTTCAGGCCGACTTAAGAAAACTAAATCACTTGGTTCAGGTGATCCGGAGAAAGAAGAAAAGTAAGGAAACAAAGAAGTATGTGTGACCGGCAGGTTCACATACTTCTTTGTTCAGGGTATATGCTAAGCCGGGTTACATATTTTTTACTTCCAGTACTTCCCCTGCCATGTATTACGCTTATTCATTTCATCAATGATCATCACCATTACCCTGTCGGCACGTAGGTTGCCCCAGGGGGGTGTTACCAGGAACCGGGGAGGTACTTCACCTGTGAACCTTTCAATGATGAAGGCAGGGTTTAACCGCTCAGCAAACTTTATGATAAAGTCAATGTAATCATCAAGGGTAAAGAGATCAAACAGCTCAGGCTTTCGCTGATAGTCAACGGCCATGGCTGTGTTCTTAACTATCTGCAACTGGTGAAACTTTATGGTGGTAAGTGGCAGAGCCGATATCTCTTCAACCTGACTGAGCATGAACTCACGTGATTCACCCGGTAATCCGAATATCAGGTGCGCTCCTGTTTTTATTCCCCGGGTTGCCGTGGCGATAATAGCCTGCTTCGATTGCTCAAATGTGTGTCCCCTGTTGATCCTTTGAAGGGTAACATCGCTGGTGCTCTCAATGCCATATTCCACCATCACATAATGCTGAGCGGCAAGCCCGGCTATCAGGTCGAGTTTCTGCTCATCCACACAATCAGGGCGGGTACCAATGATCAGTCCGATTACATCGGGATGTTGCAGCGCCTCAGTGTATATCCGTTGCAGCTCCTCAACAGTCGCAAAGGTGTTGGAATACGTCTGGAAATAGGCAAGGTACTTACCCGCCCTCCGGTACCTGACCTTGTGGAATTCAATGCCCTCATTTATCTGCAGGCTGATTGACTTTTGCGGTGTGCAGTACGATGGATTGAAGGCTTCATTATCGCAATAAGTGCATCCGCCGGTTCCCACGGTCCCATCCCTGTTCGGACATGTAAACCCGGCATCAATGCTTACCTTTTGAACCCTTTGTCCAAAAGTTCGCCTGAAGTAGTTATTATAAGAATTATAAGGCAGATCGCCGAAAGGTGAAACCTGTTCCATCCCTGCAAAGATACTTAGAAAGGCTAACTGAGAAACATAACAGGCTGGGGGAGATACCTAACATGGAAACTTAACATGCCAGGTAAGATACTTAGAAAGGCCACTCGCAAGAGTGGCCTTTCAGGCGTGTAATCTATAAAAAATCTAAATCTTATTTAGCAACCCGCTCAAGCCATTTCAGCATAAAGATCATGGTGAACATGGATATCAAACAGGCAACAACAAATACTGTCCAGGTTAACCATAGTGGCACGCTTGTGTAAAGGATAGCACCAATAAAAAGCAGCTGGTTTCCTACAGCAGTGGCACCAAGCCATCCGCCCTGCATTACACCCTGGTATTGCGGAGGCGCTACTTTTGATACAAATGATATACCCAGTGGGCTAATAAACAACTCAGCCACGGTTAAAATGAAATATGTTCCTATTAAAAGCATTGGTGAAACACGCTGCATATCAGTTAATCCACCCATAGCATCAACTTCACTCTTATTTGGTAAATTCATTGAACCAATTGTCATCACAAAATAAGCTAATGCAGCTATGAACATACCAATAGCAATCTTCTTGGGGGTTGAAGGCTCATTGCCCTTCGCGCGCAACCATCCAAATATGGCCATGATAATTGGGGTGAGTAATACAATGAATATAGGGTTGATCGACTGGAATATCTCGGCCCCCTGTATCACTGTAAAGCCCAGGTTTATACGTATCCCGCTAAGGTCAGTATAGTCCTTGGCAAAGTAAGTTAATGTCAAACCATTTTGATGGAATGAGAACCAGAAGAATATAACCACTGCAAACACTGCAAGCAAAGCATACAAGCGCTGCTTAACTTCCTTAACATCCATTTCAATAGTAGGCGCATCACCTGCCCTGGCTTTAACTTTTGAAGCAGGATCGGGGAAAGTTTTCTTGTTAACCAGGTAAATAACCACTGAAATGGCCATAGCAATAATAGCTATACCGAAAGCATAGTGGAAACCTGTGGTAAATACATTAAGGTAACTATTGGCAAAAGCTGTTAAGTCAGTTACCTGACCTGCTGTGGTAACTTCCGATGCCAGCGTGGCAAACTTTTCCTGTGCCTCGGGGGTGATATCACCACGAAGGTATGCATGGCAAAGATCGGGCAAACTTGAATTGTACTCAAAACCCCTGCTTGAAAGGAATCCGTTACGCATAGCAACAGCAGCAATAGGAGCGAACAATGCACCAACATTGATAAACATGTAGAACAATGAAAAACCTGAATCCCTCATTTTTCCGAAGGTAGGATTGTCGTACATCTGGCCAACAAGTGCCTGCAGGTTACCTTTAAACAAACCGTTACCGAATGCAATAGTAAACAGTCCGATACATGAAAGTATCAGGAACAATGTTTGATTAGGCACTGGGGTAGGAGTAGGGAATGCCAGAATAAAATAACCTATTGACATTACAATCAAACCAATAAGAATGGTTCCCTTGTAATTCCTGGTGCGGTCGGCAATTAAACCGCCCACAAAAGCAAGGATGTAAATAGAAAAATAGAACACCGAATAGATCAGGCCGGCGTTGGTGTCTGAAAGGCCAAACTTAGCCTGTAGAAAAAGCACGAGGATAGCCATCATCGTGTAGAAGCCGAACCGCTCGCCCATATTAGCCAGCGCGGCCGCCAAAAGACCTTTGGGGTGATTTTTAAACATAGATCAGGTTGTTAATTATTGTGTGTATAGTGGTTGAAAATAATTTCGCAGCACAAAAATAATTAAAAAACAATATCTCCAACGGAAATTGCGCTTCGCGCGTTGAAAGTTGTTTAAAGTGGTGGACCCCGAGTCTTTATCGAGGGGTTGCAAAAATTAAATATCATACTTATCTTAGTCAGCGATTTGTAAATTTTATAAAACATGAAAAAAACCTTACTATTCTTAACGCTATTGTTCTGGGTGTCAGTTGGTATGAAACTTTCAGCTCAAACAGAGTGGGCACCATTGGGTGCAAAGTGGTATTATGAGTTCCCTTACAATTATAATAACGCGGAGACTTTTATTACAATAGAGTCTATTGGCGATACAGTTATTAACGGGATAACATGCAAAATACTGGAACAGGAATGCATACGTGAACCGTTCATCAACAGAATATACTATACCTACAAGGCTGACGATAAGGTTTGGGTGTATGACGGAACGGAATTCAGGTTGTTGTATGATTTCACTGTACCGCCCCAGGGTGAATTTACTGCTTACGGACCGCATTTGTATGGGATTTGCGACTCAGTTACCAATGTAAAGGTGGAGAGTGCAGGTTTTGAAGAAATAAACGGCATATCACTTAAATACATGACAGTAGTCCTTTCTGAATTTGGCTGGTATTTCAGTTTATATAATGATGACCCAACAAAAATCTCTGAGAAATTTGGTAGTTATGGTTTCATGTTCCCGCAGGAAAATTGCGCAATTGACGTGCCCGGGCCAACCTGGCTGCGCTGTTATGAGGACAGTGAATTCGGTTTCTTCACCACCGGAGTATCTGACAGTTGCACCTATGAATATGGGGTAGGAGTTAAAGAGATAGAGCTTGCTGATAACATTAAAATAGGCCCTAATCCTGTATCCGGCATCTTAAACATTGAGCTAAAAGGAAACCTTGAAAGCAGCAATTTCTCAATTTACAGCTCAACAGGCAAGTTGATCTACAAAGCATTGGTCAACAGTCAAAACACCCAATTTGATATAACCGCCTACAAACCGGGAACCTACGTACTTAAAATTTTCCACGAAGGTGTTTTCAGAGCCGGGAAGATTGTGAAGATGTAATTGTTCTTAGAGATTCATTTATTGTTCTCAGAGACTACAGGTGATAATGATTCATTCGAGCTCCATTTTACTCACCCTCGGTTTACTCTCGGTTTAAACAGGGTTTAGATTCGGTTCAGCCTTGTATATAAACCGAGGCTAAAGCCTGGGTAAACCTTAGCTGAACCGAGGTTGAATCAAATGAAACCTTAAGGGAACCTGTATGGAACTTTAAAATTAGTGAATTATAGCAGCTTATATCTTTAATAGCATTTGTATCCTGACATCACTTCTGGTATTCCCGTCATTTTCCTCCAGTCCTGTGCCAACAGTCATTTTGTCGGGATAATAACTTTGCGCGTATCGCACCCATAATGTGAGCGCCCGTGAAAACTCGTATTTTACCATGCCATAAAACCTGCTCCCTTTGTCACTGTATGCAGGCACTGAATATGAACCTGGTATATCACTTTCATAAGCATATATCCGTTCGTAATACGAATCAGTTTCAAAGAGTGCATACCTCATACTAAAGCTAATTGGCACGCTTTCGAGCGAATAAATAATATCATTATAAAGCAAGAAACCGATGCCTTTAACTGATCTTTTATCTGTTGCCACGAATTCAGCCCGGGTTTTGAGTGTGAGATTGCGGGATGGCTTAAATAAAAGGTTGATCCTGTATTGATGTTTATGCCCGTTAACCGGATAATCGGTGTACCCGGTAGGGTTGAGATATGACTGGTAACTTTGTTGATAATTTGTAACAAGTGGATTCTCGCCTACTATACTGTTTGCAAATACCTCGTTTTGAGACTTATTATTATAAGTATATCTAAAAGTTACCAGATTTTCATTTGACAGGCGGTAAAGTAGCTGAACCATATACTCTTTGCCATAAGATGGCGCATCAACTCTATAGCGCAACCACGGAAACCTGAAATGATCGGCAAAAGCGCTGAGCTGCAGGGATTTATTGAGTTGAGTGAAGAAGCCTGCGTAAATGCCGCTTTCATTCCTGCATTCAGTCCCGAAACTGTAGGCATTACTGAAGTAATTATGGTAGTCGCGTGCATAATGACGGTACAGGACTGTGATTCCAAACTCTGATGACCGTTGAAAGTTAATGCCGCCAAGATAAGCTTTAGCCCCATTGCTACTGCCCGATACTTCCCCATAAGCAATCACCGACCTGTGATGAATTGAACAGTCAGTGCCAAAATTGGTAAGCTTATTTCCGGTGAACCTAAACATATCATAAGGTAGTGAACTGGGTGATCGGATTGCATCCATCGATGTAGTAAACACTGTAGCACCCAGCTTCAATATGCCGATTCTGGTTTGCAGATTACTACCATAAACCTGCTGTTCGATTGCATTCTTCTTTTTGATTTCACTAAAGGTTCTGTGTAGACCAGTTTCCATGATTGTGCTGAAATAATAATCTGAGGAAGTGGCAGTGTCTGAATTTAATACATTAGCGTCCTGACTTCTTTTAGAATAGAATAGAGTAAGCTCTAACCGATGATCAGGGCTAAGTGTAACAGCTCCGCCCCTGAAAGGTCCGGTTTCATTAGCGCCGGAGGCCGGTCTAATAGCATTTGTTTTCCTGAAAATCATACCAGTAGATGGATTCCCGGAAAATCCAAACCCATTCTGCATGGTGAGGCCCTGTCCAAAAAGTAGGTAATAGTCTCCTAACGCAAGCTTTTTCACAAAATTATTACTTTGAGTATAGAAATGAAAAGAATAAAAATCAAATCCCCCGGTCATTGGTTCTCCCGGGTCTTTCTCCATCGTTACCCCAAATTTTAGGCGGTTGTAGAAATTATAATTATACTTGAAAAGTAGTTTATTAGGACTACCAGCATACCCCTTAAATTGATTGTCTGACTGCTGATCCGATTGGCTAATTGTGCCATAGGTATATCCTTTCTGTTGCTCAAGTACTCTCTGATATCGCGATAGCAAAGTGTGCCTGCCCCGTCGGGTCAAATTGTGGAAAGTGATCTTGTAAAGCTCTCTATCCAGTTTAAATACCAACTTTGGCTCAAGTTGTTTAACAAGCGTTGAGTCAAAGCCTTCAATTAGATTAAGTTCGTAAATGCTCGTTAGTTCGCCATATTTTTCAATATACCGTTCTATATTATGTATCTGCTGATCATTCAAGTGCAACCGCCTGAGTTCTGATTCAGTGGCATTATTGATATTAACCGTTGAGCCTGAAAAATTGAGGTTAAGATAATCACTGAAATCGTAACTTTCATCCGTTTGCCTGACATACTGCTCAATTACCTCTTCATCGGTTTCACCTATCTCATTAGAATTGGAGTTCACATTCTGCCTGGCAATTGAATCACCAAGCCCTGTTTTTTGTGCCTGAGAACGGACAATTGAAAGCAATAATAAAATGATTAAACAGTATCGAAAGGCTTTAAAAAACATAAGCTACCGATGTTTGTGGCGAAAACCCAAGTACCTGATGGTAAGAGGCACTGATATCGATAAGCAGGCTCTTGTAATGAATACCTGTACCGAAGGAAAATAGTGAAGGATTTGTTGAAATACCAAGCCGCAATTGTATTGCCTGTGCGACCTGATATTCAATACCTGATTTAAGGACTACTTTATGGTATATATTTTTCTCTGCTTCCGCGGTAATGGCAAAGAAGTCAGAAGCTTTATAAACGGCTCCTACTCTTAAGGCTGAGGGAGCACGTTCACCTGTTTTATCTGATAATGATGCGTTTATGGGATTGAAGGCATGGGCTCCCAAAGTAAGCTGAGGAGTAATTTTTGCAGATAGTCCGGCTTCAAAGGTTACGAAATTGCTGTTGTCATAAGGCTCCTCGAGGCGCAGCGAAAAATAATCCAGCTGTACTCCAATTGAAATAAAACGATTCATGGCTTTCGCGAAAGCAACACCCGTTTTTGATTCATTATAAGCGCTGAACCCGAAATAGCTATAGGACACAGCAAGAGTTCCTGACTTCATGGGATAAGCGAAGGCGATGGCATTATAGCCCAATTCTTTTACCAAAAATCTGTTCTCGTAATATATTCCGGCAGTAGGCGAACTTAGAGAAGCGAGTCCAGCCTGGTTATTGAATGTTGACCAGACATCGGTTATTGCAACAGAAGCATTCCCCAAAGCTGCAGAACGAGCTCCTGCCAGTCGGTTTTCACCGCCCGCAAATAATTGAAATCCAAGCAGATGATGATACAAAATCACTATAAGAATTATGGTTGAACGGTTCAAAGTGTAAGGTTGTAGATTTAGAAATAAACGTTAAACAAAATGAGGGTTAAATATAAAAAGATTTAAAACGCAAAAAGCAGTGATAGGAGGAAAAGTGGGCAGGTGGGAAAGTGGGAAAGTGGGACTTGTGGGACTTGTGGGACTGGTGGGACAAGCGTATCGATCGATAACATGGAACCCCTTGAACTCCTTGAACCCATTGAACAATTTGAACACCGCACGTGCGGTTAACCCTTTGAACCCCTATGCAGTTTTTCCCTTATATTTGCATTAGAAATAAGAAACCTATTCCCCCATGCAAAAAATACTTAATTTCTTAACTGAGATAAAGCAGAACAATAACCGCGAATGGTTTGAGCAAAATAAGCAGCAGTACGCTGAAGTTAAAAAGGAGCACGAGCAGTTGCTTGAGCAGGTGATAGAAGGTATAAGCAGGTTTGATGCTGTAACAGGCAGGCCCGCGGTAAAGGATTGCCTGTTCAGGATATACCGTGATGTGCGGTTTAGTTCCAATAAGGATCCTTATAAAACACACCTGGGTGCTTTTATAGCCCGTGGTGGTCGCAAGAGTGAGCGGCCCGGCTTTTACCTGCATATTGAACCCGGCAATTCAATGGTGGGCGGTGGTATTTATATGCCCGAACCACCGGTGCTGAAGAAGATTCGCGATGAGATTTATTTTGACGCCCCGGCCCTGAGGAGTATTCTTGACAACAAGGATTTTAAAAAGCACTTTGCAGGATTGTATGAAGATAAACTTACCCGCCCTCCCAAAGGATACGATGCCGATTTTGCTGATGCCGATCTGCTGAAGTACAAAAGCTACTTTGTAGAGAAGAAATTCACCGATCAAGAAGTAACAAGTCCCAATTTCGCCGCTCAGGTCACCAAAACCTGCGAAGCCATGATGCCAATGCAGGTATTTTTAAACAGGGCATTCAACGACTAAAACGCTGTAACTTAAAATAAAACAACCCGTTATGTTACCATATCGGGTTGATTATCTTGTTCAGCTTAATGTGCAGTTAAAAGTACGACGGAAAAAAGGGTTTCCTACATGGAGATTGCGATTTTAAGGTAAATTTAATAGATATGGGTTCAAGATAGTTCAAGGTGGTTCAAGATTGTTCAAGGTGGTTCAAGTGGTTCAAGGTGACGATTCTACAGCAGAGTTACGTTAAACTAGTTAAATATTCTACCTTTGGCTACTTTATCTTAAATAAAACCAGCATCCTTGATGAGAAGTATAATCATAGCTACATCATTATTTTTTTTAGGTGCATGCAATCAACCCAAAGTAAATTATTACAGTACTGGTGAAATTCGTGAGACTTTTTTATACGCCGATAAGAATGATACTGCAAGTTTTGAATACACATCCTTTTATAAGAATGGCAAAACAAGCTCACAGGGTAATGTAGTTAAAGGAGAAAAAGTTGGGAAATGGACTGAATGGTATGCTGATGGAGTAGTTAAGTGGAGTGGTGACTTTGATTCCATTTATGACTTTTACCGAGAATCTTATAATTATAAATTTCTCCTGGAGCATGAAGTTCTTAAAGTCAATCAGGCAACAAGATGTCGTGTTAACATTGAAGGTATTTATTATGAATTTATTGGGATGTTCACAAGCAACGGTACTGTTATGCGCTTATACGATGATGATTTGTATGACTTTGTAATAACTCCTGATAAAAAAGGAGAAGAGATTGTTGGAATCTTCCTTCCAGGGAACATAAATATAGCAAAAATAAAGTATATTGTAGAGTAAATAAAGAGTCAAACAAATTAGTATAATTGCAGTATGTGGCTAATCATAGTATACTTCTAGCTTCAATTTACGCATAAATTATTAATTAGATGTTTAAGAGACCATTCTCATTTAAAGGAAAAATAGGAAGAAACGAATATTGTATAAGTATAGGAATGATATTTATGACCATATTCCCTATGTTCTTCTTAGCAACAAAACACATAGAGTACCAAGCATATTTTGGCGGGCTATATATAGTTGTGTTTTACTTTTATGTTGCTCAATCAATCAAAAGAGCCCGTGATATCGGCCGTGATGGATGGGATATAATTAGTTCAGGCACAATTATATCGTTATTATTTAAAAAGGGCAATGATGAAACTGCAGGTAATGGCAGTTAAAGATCTTTGAGCACTTTCCTTAAAATATATTTGATATCATGACATTAGAAAAATTAATTAACAATTTAGAAAAATTCAATTATTCTTATTCAGTAATTAACAAGGCGATAATCGTTGATCTTGGTTTTTTTCAGACCGTAAAAATTGAAATAACGGCTGACAAAGTAATTTTTAAGGATAATTTAAAGAGTAGGTTAACCGGAATGTTTAATATGAATTTAAAGTTTGCAATGTTTTATAGTACTGTTACTATTCTTGCAGCTGCACTATTCCATTCATATTTGGGTTTAGATAGTAGGGCAATAATAATGGTAGTAGCCATATGTTCAGTTATATTACTATGGTCGAACTATTACATTTCAAAATCTCATGCGTTCATAAATTCGTGTATGAACTGGTTAAAAGATTGAATATTACACCGCCAAATATATACGCAATTGATTGCGTCTGATTGAAGGAATGGGCATGCGTTCTACGATCTTCCGCACCTGATGGTGCGGTACAACCCCGAAGGGGTGATATTATTATAGCAGTCGTGCAATCACATTGTTGCAAACCCCGAAGGGGTGACATTATTATGTTGGGGTACATTGCAAAACTGCCTTGTTCACACCGGCGGCTATAATAATATCACCCCTTCGGGGTTTAAATTTTCGAACTCCTTGGCAGGCTATAATAATGTCACCCCCTCGGGGTTATTACTCCTTGATCCCCTTGAACAACATTGAACAACATTGAACCACATTGAACAACCTTGAACAACCTTGAACAACATTGAACAACATTGAACCCCTCGATAAAAACTCGGGGACCGTTCGTTCCTACAACAGTCCTCGTTTCTTCAAAAGCGGCTTTATATCCGGCTCTGCTCCACGGAAATTGCGGTAGAGGACCATTGGGTCTTCAGTGCCGCCGCGTTCAAGGATGTTTTTCCTGAATGAGAGGGCAGTTGCTTTGTCGAAGAGGCCTTTTTCTTTGAATGCTTCGAAGGCATCGGAGTCGAGGATGGCAGCCCAGATGTAGGCGTAATATCCTGATGAGTAGCCGCCGCTGAATATATGGTTGAAGTAGGTACTGCGGTAGCGGCTGGTGATTTCAGGAATAAGGCCAAGGATATTCAGGTATTGCTTTTCATAATCGTTTACATCCTGAATGTCGATCTCCTTAAGGTCGTGATAACCCATGTCGAGGAATGAAGCGGCGAGGTATTCAACGGTTTCAAAGCCCTGGTTGAATACTGCAGAGTTTTTAAGTTTGGTTACCAGTTCAGCGGGAATTGTTTCGCCGGTTTTATAATGCCTGGCATACATATTAAGCACTTCAGGTTCTGATGCCCAGTTCTCCATGATCTGCGAAGGCAGTTCAACGAAGTCGCGTGGCACCGATGTCCCCGTAAGGCTATAATAGGTAGAATTGGAGAGCAGGCCATGCAGCGCGTGCCCGAACTCATGGAAGAAGGTTGAAGTTTCATCAAAAGTAAGCAATGAAGGCTCATTGGCAGTTGGTTTGCTGAAGTTGCACACAACAGTGATAACAGGGCGCACGTTGTTACCCTTTTCATCAACATACTGTTTGCGGTAGCTGCTCATCCAGGCACCGCCACGTTTACTCTCGCGGGGGTGGAAGTCCATAAACAGCACGCCAAGATGGCTGCCATCGGCATCAATAACCTCGTAGGCTGTAGCATCAGGATGGTAAACCGGCACGTTGGTGAGCTTTTTGAAGGTTACGCCAAAAAGCTTATCCACCACGGTAAACACGCCCTTCTGCACATTCTCAAGAGAGAAATAAGGCTTTAACTCCTCATCACTAAGGTCATATTTCTCTTTGCGGAGCTTCTCGGTATAATAGCGCCAGTCGTAAGGTTGCAGTTTAAAGTTACCGCCTTCGCGATCAATGATAGCCTGCAAGTCGGCGGCTTCTGTTTTAGCGCGTGCAATGGCAGGTTCCCAAAGCTGGTTAAGCAGTTTGGTCACATTATCGGCATTCTTGGCCATATTATCTTCAAGCACATAGGCAGCATGCGATTCATAGCCTAACATTTTAGCCCTTTCGAGGCGCAGTGCGGCAAGTTCTTTGATGAGGTCCTTATTGTCGAGGTCGTTGTTATTATTACCCCTGCTGATATAGGCATTATAGATCTCTTCCCTGAGTTTACGGTTATCGGCAAACTGGAGGAAAGGCATAACACTTGGATTGTGGAGCGTGAACACCCACTGGCCTTTCTTATCTGCCTTTGTTGCAGTTTCAGCAGCCTGGTCAATAAGGTTCTGTGGTAATCCGGCAAGGTCGGCTTTATTGGTCACCACCAATTGATACTGGTTGGTTTCCTTCAGTACATTCTCACCAAACTGGAGCGTGAGCACTGAAAGGCGGCTGTTGATCTCGCGAAAGCGTTTCTTCTGTTCAGCATCGAGGTT
The DNA here is from genome assembly GCA_024636955.1 of Bacteroidales bacterium. Classification (GTDB taxonomy): domain Bacteria; phylum Bacteroidota; class Bacteroidia; order Bacteroidales; family Lentimicrobiaceae; genus Lentimicrobium. The sequence continues at coordinate 32,880 of JAGXGB010000079.1, read as the reverse complement.
AGCGCCACCCCTTATAAAATCCTTATAAGTTTCTTCGAGCAGTTGCTTGCGTTCGCCTTCAAGGTTTTTGCCTTCCGGCGATTCAAAAACAGCTTTCACCCGGGCAAACAGACCTTCGTTAAGCCTGATATTGTCGTAATGGGTTGATAGCTTGGGTGCCATTTCCTTGGCTAGAGCCTGTATTTGCGGATTGGTGTTTGCCGAATTGAGGTTATGGAACACGGTGGTTACATTGCGCAGAAGCTCACCACTATAATCGAGCCGTGCAATGGTATTTTCGAAACTGGCAGCTTCAGGATCATTCACTATAGCCTTCACCTCGCCGGAATGCTTATTCATACCTTCCTCCACTGCAGGCATAAAATGCTCAGGGGTTATTTTTTCAAACGGAGGGATATTATATGGCGTACCATAATCATTAAGGAACGGGTTTTTAGTCATTTGTGCCTGTGTTGATGTAACCGACATAACTAACAAGATAATGGCGATAAAGTAGTTTTTCATAATAATTTTAACAATTGATTCAGTGCCAAAGATAAAGAAAAAGGCTAAATTAGAAGGCTAAAGGCTAAAGGCTAAAGTTTTTTAAGGCTAAAGGCTAAAGGCTAAAGGCTAAAGTTTTTAAGGCTAAAGGCTAAAGGCTAAAGGCTAAAGTTTTTTAAGGCTAAAGGCTAAAGTATAAAGTAACTCATAAACTCAGAACCCAAAACTCAGAACCCCTCGATAAAAACTCGGGGACCACCCAGAACTCTGAACTCTGAACTCAGAACCCAAAACTCAGAACCCAAAACTCAGAACCCAGAACCCAAAACTCAGAACTCAGAACCCAGAACTCAGAACTCTGAACGCCCCCTCGATAAAAACTCGGGGACCGATCTTAACGTTAGAAACTTGCCAGTTCTTTGGCTGCAGCGTATATCTTATCGGTATTTGGCAAAATAGCCTTTTCGAGGATCCTGTTAAAGCCCACCGGTGTAAAGGTTGAACCTACACGTTTCACGGGAGCATCGAGATGTTGGAAAGCCTCCTCGGTAATGATAGCCGCGAGTTCGGCACCAAAACCGCCAAACACTTTATCCTCATGCACTACCAGCACACGGTTTGTTTTCTTCACTGAGTTGAGCACTGCTTCCTTATCGAGAGGAACGAGTGAACGAAGATCGATCACCTCGGCTGAAATGCCATCGTGCTCTTCAAGTTGTTTGGCAGCGGCGAGGCACATATGGGTTGTATTGCCATAGGTGATCATGCTGATGTCAGTACCTTCACGTCTGATCCTTGCTTTGCCGAATGGCACTTCAAAATCGTCGGGAACAATCGTTTCAGCAACAGGATCGTTATACAATGCCTTGGGTTCGAGGTAAAGAGTTGGACCTTCAGAACGCATAGCTGTGCGCAGGAGGCCTGCAGCATCATCAGCAAAAGAAGGATACACCACCCTCACACCGGGGAAAGTAGTGAGGGCTCCTTCGATGGTTTGCGAGTGGTACAATCCGCCGCCTATATAACCACCTGAAGCCAGACGCACCACAACATTAGGAGCAAAAGCACCGTTGCTGCGCCAGTAATCGTGGGTAAGTTCAATAAACTGCTCCATAGCCGGCCAGAAATAGTCGGCAAACTCGGCACCTTCAACCACAATCCTTATTTTCTTATCAAAGCGGCTCATTCCATTGGCTGTTCCCAGGATAAAATCCTCGGCAATAGGAGCATTGAAAACCCGGTCGATGCCAAACTCCTGCTGCATACCCTTGGTAACATTAAAAATGCCGCCTTTATCCTTATTGGCGATGTCCTGTCCCCAGATAAAAGTATCGGGGTTATGCCTGAACTCGGCCTTTAATGTTGAATTCAGTGCCTGGATGAACTTCATCTTCTCACCCTTTGAATTATCATGCGTGCCATCAGTGTATTTTGACGGCATATAAGGTTCGGGGATCACGAAGTCGAATATAGTTGCCGGATCAGGATCGGGGGCAGCAATTGCCTTCTTATGGGCTTTTGATACTTCTTCCTTCACCTGTTTGTCAATCGCGTCAAGCTCCTCTTCAGTTGCCCTTCCGGAGATAACCAATGTTTTACGATACCTTTCAAAAGGATCGGAGGCACGGGCGCAATGGCGTTCATTATCATCGCGGTAAAGCTCGTGCTTATCAGAATTCGAATGCGAATGAATACGAACCACGCTGGCATGCACAATAACAGGCATTTGGTTGTCAATAGCGTACTGCCGTGCTTCGGTCATCACGTTCATGGAAGTAAAAACATTCTTACCATCCAGGTACATGATCTTTAAATTCTTGAACCCTGAAAAGTTTTCAGCCGCCCGCCAGTTGGCAGTTTGGTCGCGTTTGTGCACTGATATACCGTAATTATTATCCTGTAGCACGAAAATCACCGGAAGCTTCTCATTCGAAGCGCCGTTAATAGCTTCGTACACATACCCTTCAGAGGTAGCTGATTCGCCCATAGAGCAAAAAGCAACAGCCTTGGCGCCGTACCTCTTGATGGCACGTGCAACGCCCACAGCATGCAGGGCATGATTGCCGGTAGCTGAGGAAACATTATGTATATTCCACTCAGGCTTGGCGAAATGGTTGGACATGTGCCTGCCCCCGCTGCCAATATCAGTAGCCTTGGAGATACGTTAAGGATAATTTCCTCGGCGGTGAGGCCTGCAGAAATGGCCACCTGCATATCACGGTAATACGGGAACAAATGGTCAACTTTGGGTACAAATACCTGCCCCAAAGCCAGTTGAATAGCATCGTGCCCTGCGTATGGCGCATGATACGACCACCCGAGGGCTTGTTTCAGGTAATTCGGGGCACGGTCGTCAATACGGCGCCCCATTGCAAGCAGGAAATACCAGTTAAGCAGCGTTTCTTTATCAGTATATTTAATTCCAAAAGTTTTTTTGGCCTCCACTTCAGTAGTAATCATAAATTGAATTGTTATTTGCGATCTCGGAATACCTTAATTATCAATGCAGAAAACAAGTCGATGGTGATTTTGTTCACGCTTTATTGTAAGGCTAAAGGCTAAAGGCTAAAGGCTAAAGGCTAAAGTAAAGGAAACTTATTATAAGGCTAAAGGCTAAAGTTAAGGAAAACTTTTTGTAAGGCTGGAGGATAAGGGGTAGGAAAAGGGGGTAAGGAGGAGGTGTTAGTGTTAGGGGTTAGCATAGACCCTTGTATGTTTGCGCATTGTTGTTTTGCAATAACCCCTGGTTTTAACCTGGGGTTGTAGGATGACAAAAAACCCTCTCATCTCATACTTCCTGCTCTTATACAGTTTCTTGTTTTGCAGTGAGGATTAATAGATCATAAACCACAGAGATTATGCAGACTAATGCAGGTTAATATATTCCTTGTTTCTTGGTTTTGTAAAATATTTATTTGAAATTTGCATGTAAATGCCATTACGTAAATAATGAATAATAATATTTGCTTAAATCCAGATATATGTATTACAGACCTTCATTAGCAATTAATCTTCTTTTTACTTTTGTACTCCTGATGCCAGGCATGGTATCCTTTTCACAGGGCTGGGAATGGAAAAACCCACTCCCTCAAGGCAATAATATTTTTAGTACTTGGGTAACCGATGAAAATACCGCTTTCCTGGTTGGTGATTATGGCACAATAATGAGAACAAAAGATGGTGGTAATACTTGGGATTATTATAACTGCAATACAACAGCACATTTTAATGCTGTAACATTTGCCGATGATATGACAGGATATGTGGGTGGACATTATGGTAAGTTATATAAAACTACTAACGGCGGTGATAGCTGGTTTCGGCTTGAATGCAGCATTAGTCAGGATGTATTCACCAGTATCTCCTTTATTAGTCCCGACACCGGTTTCGTTCTAAGTGTGTATGGTAAGCTTTATAAGACAACAGATGGTGGCAGTTCATGGACTACAGCAAATATAGGGGGCGATTGCGTCAGGTTTTTTGATTCTCAAAACGGCATAATTACAAATAGCCATGCTGTTTTTAGAACCAATGATGGTGGTGTTACATGGGAAATGTCGGAGTTGGGTCCACCGGTTACTGACTGTGCCTATGCAAGCGCAAACATTGTTCTGATAGCCGGGTATTATATGAGAAGGTCTATAGATGGAGGAATAACATGGAATCTTGTCCCCGATGCTCCAACACATATGTTTTCAATTTACTTTGTTGATGAACTAACCGGATATGTCGGAGGTTCAGAAGGCAGGATTTATAAAACTACAGATGCCGGATTAACCTGGCAATTACAATCCCAGAACGGACAGGAAACTATATTGTCAATTCATTTAGTGGGTGAAACTGGGTTTGCTGCAGGAGTCGGACCTTTTCGCACTGCTCTTCATAAAACATCCAATGGTGGTAATAATTGGCAAAATCTGACATCCGGAATAGGAATAACTGCATTTATGGATCTAGCTATAGCTGACGAAAATACAATCTTCTGTGTAGGAACCCACCGTATACTTAAGTCAGATGACCAGGGCAATAATTGGCAGATAGTAGATTCAACGCCTGGTTTTCATAATGCCGTTGATTTCCCTACAGTACATATCGGATATGTAGGCGGTTCAGGGACTTCTCCTTCAGCTTCTATGTTGAAAACAATAGATGGTGGAGTAACCTGGCAAACACTCAGTGCTCCAGCAACTCTAAATATTTCATCCATTGATTTTGTTAGTGAAACCCATGGAATTGCAGTTGGCGATGGTTCAATTTTCAGAACAACCGATGGAGGCAATACATGGACTTCACAGTATTATAATTATGTGACAATGTTTGAGGATGTTAAATTTGTCGATTCCTTGCATGGATACGCAGTTGGGGGCAACTGGTTTGATGAAGTTCCATATGGAAATATAATGAAGACCAATGATGGTGGAATCACATGGATTAACACTATTGTGCCAAACTATTTAAAAAGTGTTAGCTTCCCTTTCCAGAATATAGGATATGTTGCTGGTGCCAATACTATTATGAAAACTGTTAATGGTGGATATGACTGGACAGAAGTGGAAGGATCGAATATTAATGGCGCTAATTCATTGTACTTTATTAATGCTGATACAGGTTTTGCTGTCAATAATGGCCATGTGCGCAAAACTACAGATGGCGGTTTAAATTGGACGAACCAGTGGTCAAAAACAGGAAATACAATTCAGGTCATTAAATTTATTAACGAAAACACTGGGTTTATTGCCGGAAGTGGATGTATTCTTTTAAAAACTACAGACGGCGGTGGATTTCCAGTAGTTGTAAAAGACGTCCCTTTAATAAGCACCAAACTGAATGTTTTCCCAAATCCTGTAAATGATGAAATAACTGTCGAAACTATACCTAACTCTACCTTGATGGTTTATAATCTAACAGGCAGATTATTATTATGTCAAAAAACTTACGGGGTATTTACAAAACTGAACTTTAGCGAGTATGCAAATGGAATGTATATTATTCGACAATATGGAGAAAGCAATATAGCAATATCAAAGGTGATAAAGAACTAACAATAATAGACTGATCACAGTTAACATAAATAACACAATTAGCTCCCCGGTGCAGTTTGTTTACTACTTAAACATGTTAAAATCAATAATTGATTTAATGAAAGTCAGGTAACGGGCTTGTTTTTTTACTTTTTACCTTGCCATTTTCTTTAGCCTTTAGCCTTTAGCCCTTAGCCTTTAGCCTTAATTTTTTCCCTACCTTTGTACTTTAAAACCAAAATCATGGATATTAAAATACTAGGAACCGGCTGCCCTAAATGCAAAGCTATTGAGAAAGCCACACGTGATTTCGTTGAATCAAACGGCATTGACGCCACAGTTACCAAGGTTGACGATATAATGGAAATAATGGCATACAATGTTATGGTAACTCCTGCTATTGTGATAGATGGTAAGGTGGTTTTGAAAGGCAGGGTGCCGTCAGATATTGAAATTGCTAAATTAATTACCGGACAATAATAAAGATCATGAAAAAATTAGTTCTGTTTATGATGGTAGTGGCAGGTTTTGCCATGAGTTCATGCAACAATTCAACAGGCAATACCAGCGAAAGCCAGAAAGAAGTTCAGGAAGCCGATCTGTTTGTTTACTACTTCCACTACACCAGGCGTTGTGCTACGTGCAATGCGGTTGAGAATGTAACCCGCGAAGCTTTGACCGAGTATTATGCTGACAAGATGAAAAAGGGTGACATTACTTTTGAATCCATCAACATTGAAGAGAAGGAAGGCGAGGCTAAAGCCAACAAGTTAGAAATTGCTGGTCAGGCACTTATAGTTCAGAAGGGCAACAATCAAACCGACCTTACTGATAAGGGATTCCTTTACGCGATGAGTGAACCGGCAAAGCTAAAGGCTGAGTTGAAAACAGCAATTGACGCCGCACTTAAGCAATAACACTATTTTTCATTAATTTTCCCTGAATAAGAAAAGTTATGCAACAGGATCTTGAGCAGGTAATAAATGAGATATGGAACAATCGTGAATTACTTCATGATGAGCGTTCCGTTAAAAGCATTGAGAGTGTTATTGAGATGCTCGACAATGGTACATTGCGGGTGGCAGAGCCGGCTGAAGGCGGTTGGGTTGTTAATGAGTGGGTGAAAAAGGCAGTGATATTGTACTTTCCCACCCGCAGTATGGAGATCACTCAAGCCGGTCCGCTTGAATTTCACGATAAGATAGCACTTAAGAGGGACTACGACCTCAGGGGTATCAGGGTGGTGCCGCCTGCTGTTGCACGATACGGATCGTACATCGCGAAAGGCGTAATACTGATGCCTTCGTACGTGAATATTGGCGCTTATGTTGATTCAGGCACTATGGTTGATACATGGGCTACTGTTGGCTCTTGCGCACAGATAGGAAAAGACGTGCATCTTTCAGGAGGGGTAGGCATTGGGGGAGTACTCGAACCCGTGCAAGCCAGTCCGGTTATTGTGGAGGACGGGTGTTTTATAGGCTCACGCTGCATTGTGGTGGAGGGAGCAATACTGCACAAAGAAGCGGTGCTGGGTGCGGGGGTTGTAATAACGGCATCAACAAAGATCATAGATGTTACCGGTAGTGAACCTGTGGAATACAAGGGGAGCGTCCCCGAAAGGGCAGTTGTTATTCCGGGTACTATACCGAAGGAATTCAAGGCAGGCACATACCAGGTGCCGTGTGCGCTCATCATAGGTTACAGGAAGGAATCGACCAACCTGAAGACCTCACTCAACGATGCTTTGCGCGAATACAATATCCAGGTTTAATCATGCAACAGATATTGATCATACAAACTGCTTCACTTGGCGATGTAATACTTTCAACATCACTGGCTGAAACACTTCACAGGCAATATCCCGATGCATCAATTGACTACCTTATCAAGGAGGGGTATCAATCGTTATTTCTTGGACACCCGTTTATACGGAATGTGTTTATGTGGAATAAAAAGGAAGGCAAGTACCGCAACCTTGTTAATATAGCTTTCAGAATAAGGAGTATCAGGTACGATGCTGTAGTAAACGTGCAGCGCTTTGCCTCATCAGGATTTGTATCGGCACTATCGGGTGCGGGCTTCAGGGCAGGCTTTGAGAAGAACCCGCTTTCCTTTACCTACACGCACAAAGTAAAGCATATCATCAACGGCAGTTCGCACGAGATATACCGCAATCACAATCTTATAATGCCTTTGGTAAACATTCCTGCCGATAAGTCGCGGTTATATCCTTCTGAAGCTGATGAATCGTTCACCATGCAATACAGGCAGGGACGTTATATCACCATATCGCCGGCATCGCTGTACTTCACCAAGCAATTGCCTGCAGATAAATGGATTGAATTAATTGATAACATTCCATCAGGTACAAGAGTTCTGCTTCTGGGCAGTGGTCAGGATGTTGACTTATGCCAGTCGATTGTCAGCACCAGCAAAAACAGTAACGTGGAGAGCCTTGCCGGAAAACTGTCGTTTCTGCAATCATCGCAGGTAATGAAAGATGCGCAAATGAACTATGTAAACGATTCAGCACCACAGCACATGGCATCGGCAGTAAATGCACCGGTAACGGCAGTATTTTGCTCAACAGTACCATCATTCGGCTTTGGACCGTTATCAGATAAGTCGGCAATAGTTGAAACAACAGTGCCTTTACCATGTAAACCCTGCGGGCTGCATGGCTATAATCGTTGTCCGGAAACGCATTTTAAATGTGCCAAAACTATTACTGTGAACCAATTGTTATTACCCCTGACCTATGAATGACGATATTAAAACCGAAGTACTCAATACGGTAAGGGTACTTGAAGAGGGTGGTGTAATTGTTTATCCGACTGATACAGTATGGGGGCTTGGATGCGATGCTTTGAATACCAGGGCAGTTGACAGGATATATAAGATCAAGAAAAGAAACGAGCAAAAGAGCCTGATAGTGCTGCTTGATTCTTTCGAATCGCTTGCCAGGTATGTAACAAGGGTGCCTGAAATAGCTGTGGACCTTATAAGCAGCATTGACAATCCAGTAACAGTAATATATGACAATGCGAGGAATCTGCCACGCAATGTTGCAGCCCCAGATGGCACCATTGCCATAAGAGTTGTGCGCGACGGCTTCTGTTCCCAACTGATCAAAGAACTGGGCAAACCCATAATATCCTCATCCGCCAACATATCAGGCGAGCCAACTCCGTTGGTCTTCAAGCAAATATCCCCCGAAATCATCAACCAGTCAGACTACGTAGTCAAACTCTTCCACGACCAGTTCAATCAGGGCAAGGCGTCAACCATCATCAGGTTGTTTGAGAATGGGACTTATAAGATTATTAGGCAGTGACGGTATAAGGCTAAAGGCTAACACCTCGATTGCGCTGCGCTTCACTCGGTGACCGAGGCTAAAGGCTAAAGGCTAAAGGCTAAAGGCTAAAGTATAAAGTGAAGTAAAAAGTGGTTAGTGGTTAGGGGTGGCGAAGATATTTTATTTACTTCCTGATGTTATGATAACATTTGAATCTTTACCTTTAACCCTTTTCATGTAATATGCTTGTCTAATTTATGGGAAAGGTTGAGAAGTTAGTAGCATTAACTTTAGGAATTATCCTATTTGTATTATTATCTTTATTTTTCACAAGTTTCCTTGTAAATCAATTCAAAACCATTTCTGTTGTCCTGGGAAATATTGTAACAGTAGTGTATGTTATAATTATGTATTACTATGTGACTTTGTATCACAAGGTAATAAACCAACTTCCTCGATCAAGCTATTTGACCTTTAAAATAAATGACTTCTTCCTATTTTTTTTAGGTGCAGGATTGTGTTTAGCTTTAACAATGGTCCATATTGGTTTAGTTTATCACCATACAGAACTTGGTATTAGCCAAAATTATTTTGAATTAAGAAACCTTATAGAAGTAGTACTCAATAATATTGTTTTGAGCTTTCTTGAAGAGTTATTCTTTAGAGTGTTTATATTTATTTCATTACTTAAAATCTTCAGGAAATTTTGGTTAGCATTAATTGTCTCATCCTTACTTTTTGCTTTACTTCATTTAAATGGTCTTGATAATCAATTCATTGGAATTGGGTTAGTGCATATCTTTATAGGTGGTTGCATTCTCACTTATCTATATTATATTACTAACAGTATTTGGAGTGCAATAGGATTTCATAGTTTTAATAATATAATGAATGCTGTAATTTATAGTCTGGACGACATTATGAATCTTACGGTAAACACCATATTATACTTAACCATGTTTGCCATACTCGTTTACTTTGGAAATAAGATTAAAACCGGCAATCAGTTTAAAATTCTTTCGGTATAATAGAGCCGGAATTTCATGGCAAGCCATACTTTAAGTCAACCGGGTACGCAGTTCTAAGATTATAAATTCTCATCAACTTCTTTCCAAATTATTACCCGATTGATTAATGATTAATTTTATCACCGTTCGCACTTTGTTCGCATATCGTTCGCATTGCGTTCGCATTTTGAACGTTTAAATGCGAACACAATGCGAGTAATATGCGACGCTAATGTGAGTGGTTCAAAAATCAATCCCATACTTGATAAAATGTCAAATCTTCCAACATCAATGATGGACAGGTCACGACCTGTCCCTACATCTCACATCTAACCCCTGACCACTGACCCCTAACCACTAACCCCTAACCACTCAATTGAAATTTTTCGTAATTTTGCACTCTCAAAACAACCCGAAGTGCTGATTGGAAGGATTATTGCTATTGATTACGGACAGAAGAGGGTAGGGCTTGCAGTTACTGATGTTGAACAGATCATAGCAACGTCGCTCACTACAGTGAGGGCAATGGATGCGATTCCTTTTCTGAAGGATTATGTTAGCAGGGAGCCGGTAGTTCTTTTTTTGGTTGGTGAACCCAGGCAAATGAATAATCAAGCGTCTGAATCGGCCAGGTTTATTGATCCATTTGTTAAACTATTGAAGAGAACATTCCCCGATATTCCCATTGAACGGGTTGATGAGAGGTTTACTTCTAAGATGGCTTTAAGTGCTATGCGCGAAGCCGGCTTGAAAAAGAAGGATCGCGAGAACAAATCACTGGTTGATACTGTTAGTGCGACCATTATTCTGCAGTCGTATCTTGATCAGTTGTCGTTCAGGGGTAAGAATTGAAAGTTGTTTAGAAGGAAATAAGCGCGATTTTTTAATTTAGAAAAGTAGAAAGTATGGTATTCCCGGTTGTAGCATATGGCCATCCGGTCCTCCGAAAGGTGGCAGAAGATATAGATAAGGATTATCCCGGACTGGAGCAGTTTATTGCTGACATGTTTGAAACGATGTATGCTTCAAACGGTGTGGGACTTGCAGCTCCGCAGGTGAACAGAAGTATCAGGCTGTTTGTGATTGATACAACGCCTTATGCTGAGGATTTTCCCGATGAGGAGAACATGAAACGTGTGTTCATTAATGCAAAGATAGTTGAGGAAACCGGCGATGAATGGGCATTTAATGAAGGTTGTTTAAGTATTCCCGATATAAGGGAGGATGTAATGCGCAAACCTAATGTGCGGATTCAGTATTACGATGAGAACTTTGAATACCATGATGAGGTGATCTCCGGTTCACTGGGCAGGGTTATTCAGCATGAGTACGATCACCTTGACGGTGTGCTGTTTGTTGACCTCATTAATCCGCTAAGGCGAATGTTGCTGAAAAGAAAACTGGCAGATATCACCAAAGGCAACATCGACCCAAGTTATAAGATGATTTTTCCTAATTTAAAAAAGAAGATTTCCTGAAATGAAGAAACTTAACAACCTGAACTCAATTATAATATTCCTTATTGCACTTTTTATTGTAGGATGTACATCTGTTTCAGAGCGGGATAAAGATGTTGCCGCAATAGATAACCTGGAAGAAGAGCTTAAGAAGGAAACAGCCCGTCCCGACAAGGCTAAGCTTGAAAATTTGCTCAATCTGTACACGGGTTTTGTGGATAAATATCCAGAGGATACTGCATCAGCAACATACTTGTACCGTGCTGTGAATCTTTCAATGGGTATGAATCAGCCGCAAGTGGCAATGAAACTGGTAGACCGCACGCTCAATGAATACCAGAAAAGCCCGCATCTGGCTGAAACAGTTTTCCTCAAAGCATACATTTACGAGAATTTCCTGGGTAATCTGGGCACAGCTTCAGGTATTTACCGCGATTTCATACACCGTTTCCCCGATCACGAACTGGCAGATGATGCACAATCCGCCATCACCAACATGGGTAAATCCCCTGAGGAATTAGTAAAGGAATTTGAAGCAAGGAATAAAAATTAAATTTTGTTCAAGGGGTTCAAGGAGTTCAAGGGGTTCAAGATTTGTTTCTACCTAATTACCCAGTAACGGTTAGATTGAATTCCTCCTCCAACAGCGTCTTCAATCGCGAGGGCTGAATATTTATATTCAGATTACCGCCTTTGCACCATGAAATATGACCGGTTTGCTCTGATACTACCAGGGCAATGGCATCTGACCTTTCTGTAATACCTACTGCAGCCCGGTGCCGCAAACCAACCTGCGAGGGGAGGGTATCATTCTTTGAAACGGGCAGTATACAACTGGCAGCAAGAATCTTGTTATTCATGATAATCATGGCGCCGTCATGCAGGGGTGAGTTCTTGTAAAAGATATTTTCAATCAGCTGCTCTGATATACGGGCATTGATGATTTCACCGCTTTCAATCACCTCGGTTAGTTCATTTACTTTGGCAATTACTATCAGGGCGCCGGTTTTGGTATTTGCCATTTTATGACAGGCCTGGATGATTGGGTCAATACTAAGTACTTCTTCATCAGGATATTTGATCTTCCAGAATAGAAACCTGTTGTGTTTACGCCGTATAAATGATGGGGTGCCCACCATTAGTAGGAATTTGCGTATCTCAGGCTGGAATACCACAATGAGTGCAATAAATCCCACGCTGATAAAAGCACCCAGGATTTCAGACAACAGTTCCATCTCAAGGATTCGCACTAATCGCCATGCAAGGAAAATAGCAATTATCCCTAATAAGATATTGATGGCCGCGGTGCCTTTTACCAGATTATATAATTCGTATAACAGCAGGGCAACCAGGATTATATCGATAATATCCAACAGTCGCAATCCAATAAAAAAGGGAACAGCCGATTCAAGCATCTGAAATCATTTTTGCAAATTTAATTAATTCTTTGGGATTGCTTCTTTTTTGATTGTTAATCTATTTCTACCGATCTTTTGCCCCTACGGGGCATTGATTACCCGCGCCGTTAGGTGCGAAATCTCGGTAGAAACAACAGGATACGCATCAAATAACCCCCGCGCCGTTAGGTGCGAAAGCTCGGTAGAAAAAGCAGCATCTACAAATGGTTATCCCGCACCGTTAGGTGCGGAACAAAAGGAGAAAAAGAAAAGACTAACGAGAATTGGATTCTTTGAATTGCTCCACAAGCTTAATAGCCTCAACAGCCTGTTTCACATCATGAACCCTCAGAATGTTAGCCCCCTTCAGAAGCGCGATGGTATTAACCACAGTTGTTCCGTTCATTGCATTGGCAGGTGCAGTGCTCAGCACTTTGTTGATCATCGACTTCCTTGAAACTCCTGCCAGCACTGGATAACCATATTTAGTGTATTCCCGGATTGCTTTTAAAAGTTTATAGTTATGTTCGACTGTTTTGCCGAATCCAAAGCCGGGGTCGAGGATAATGTTGTGTTTCCCGGCTTTTTTGAAATGATTTAACCGGTTAAGGAAGAATGAACCTACTTCACGCACAACATCCTCATAAACCGGATTCTTCTGCATGGTTTCAGGGGTTCCCTGCATGTGCATCAGGATGTAAGCGGCTGTTTGTGTACACATATAGCCGATCATATCGTTGTCAATTACTCCACCCGAAATATCATTGATAATGTCAGCGCCTTCGGCTATTGCTGCTGCTGCGACATTTTGGCGATATGTGTCAATGGAGATTATGGTGTCGGGATATTTTTGTCGCAATAGTTTCAGCGGTCCGATTAGCCTTTCAAGCTCCTCATCTGGCGATAAAAGTTTAGCACCCGGACGAGTTGACACAGCCCCGATATCGAGAATGGTTGCTCCTTCAATTAACAGCGTTTCAGCTTTTGCCAGCAGTTCATCGTCAGTGTTAAACATGCCCCCATCATGGAAGGAATCGGGGGTTAAGTTGATGATGCCCATTACCACAGGCACTGAGAGATTCAGCTTCTTAGAGCCGCATTGAATAGATTGATCTTCTGAAAAATTCATACATTTATCGGGGATAACCTCCTATATTTGCCATTACAAATTGAAAAGTTAACTAATTAATCTTTACCTGCATATGACTTCTGAAACCACTACTCAGTTTGATATGGTTATCCGCGAATGCAAAGATATATTTTTAGCCAAGATGAAAGATTATGGTACCGCGTGGCGGGTACTAAGAACTGAATCAATTACCGATCAGATATACATCAAGGCAAACCGCATCAGAAGTATTCAAACCAAAGGCACTCAGCTTATATCGGAAAATGAGAAAAGTGAATTTATTGGAATTGTAAATTATTCTGTAATTGCACTCATACAGTTGGAGCTTGGACATAGTGAGGAGTTGAATATGGATAAGGATGAAGTTGAAAAGCTTTATGATAAGTACGTTGCCACTGCAAAAGGCCTGATGTTCAATAAGAACCACGATTATGATGAAGCCTGGCGCAATATGCGTATCAATTCACTTACTGATATTATTCTGATGAAACTGCTAAGGGTTAAGCAAATTGAGGATAATAAGGGTATGACAAACATTTCAGAAGGGGTTGATGCTAATTACCTCGATATGATCAATTACGCTGTGTTTGCATTAATTAAAATTAGTGAGAGGGTATAAAGAAGGGAATAGGTTGGAGTTTTGAATGCAGGCTTAAACTAAGTAGTAATGTTTGTATGTTCTATCATTTGGCTTAATAGAGCTAAAGAAATACAAAAGAGCTTAAAAGTAATACCGGTATGAAGATCTTACATTTAATTTCAAGGATATTTGTTGGGGTTGTATTTATGTTTTCAGGCTTCGTGAAGGGGGTTGACCCGCTTGGCTTTGCATACAGGCTTGAAGATTATTTCATGGTTTGGGGCACTGAATGGATGATGCCTGCAGCTGTTGTCCTTTCTATTTTACTTTCAACTGCCGAGTTTGTGCTTGGCTTTGTAGTTCTGCTGAACTTAAAACCACGGGTTAATGCATGGCTGCTTCTGGGCATGATGACTTTCTTCTTATTCCTTACCTTGTATGATGCAATTGAGAATCCTGTGCCCGATTGTGGTTGCTTTGGCGATGCGATCAAGTTAACTAACTGGCAAACATTCTATAAGAATGTAATCCTGATGATTCCAACTCTGATCCTATTCTCCTACAGGAAGAAAACAGTTGACCAGTTTTCTAATACTATTGCTTACGGACTGGCTGGAATAGCTACACTTTTATTTGCAGGCTTTTGCCTATATTGCTTCCTGCACTTGCCTGTTATTGACTTCAGGGATTGGAAGAAAGGCAATAAGATGTATAATGAAGTAACCCTGCCTGTTAAATATTATGTTTCATACCAGAATAAAGAAACAGGGGAGGTGAAAGAATATCTTCTACCCGATTACCCTTATAATGATTCAGTTTGGATGAGCGAGTGGGAGTTCACATCTCAACGTGTTGAGGATCCTAATCAACATTTTGGGGCTGACCTTCAAATAGTTGACCTCGAGGGGAATGATGTTAATGATATGATCATTAAGAATCCTGACTATCACTTCCTGCTGGTGGCCTGGGATATCAACAAGGCAAATGAAGAAGGACTCAAAACAATGAATGATTTTGCTATGTCAGCTGAACAAGAGGGCTATAGTTTCAGTGTTCTCACCAGTTCACTGCCCGATGAAATTGACAGTTTAAGCTCAAAATTGGGACTTACCTATACATTTTACCAGGCTGACGATATAACCCTGAAGACCATGGTAAGGGCCAATCCAGGTTTAATTCTGATGAAGGACGGTGTGGTAATTGATAAATGGAGTCACAGGGATTTTATGCCTTACGAGGAATTTCGTAGTAAAAAGCTATCGGCAAAGTAAAAAGCAACCAGGAAAATAAAAGCAGTCAGAAAAGTATAAAGCTATCAGATAAATAACCTATGCTCCAGTTTATCGTTCGAAGGGTCTATTATGGTGTGTTTGTTCTGATTGGAGTTATTACACTTGTATTCTTTCTTTTTAATATTCTACCGGGCGATCCTGCCCGTATGATGCTTGGGCAGCGTGCCGATATGGCATCAGTGGAAGCAATAAACAGGGAACTGGGTTTAGATGCCCCAGTGCATAAGCAGTACTTTAAATTCCTGAATGACCTTTCTCCTGTTTCATTCCACAAAACAACATCCGGAAACGGCATGTCTTACGCCGATAGTTTGAAATATGCGCCTTATGTTTCAATGTTTACTATTGGAAATACCAAAACTATACTGAAAAAACCTTACTTAAGGCGATCATACCAGAGTAAGCGTAAAGTATCAGAAATACTGGCACAGGCTTTCCCCAACACCATGCTTCTGGCAACTGTGGCAATGGGATTTGCGGTGATAATAAGTCTGGTGCTGGGAGTACTTACAGCCATAAAAAAGGACAGTTTCTTCGACAGGGCTACACTGTTTATCTCAGTTCTGGGCATGTCGCTGCCTTCCTTCTTTGCGGCAATACTGATGGCCTGGCTGTTCGCTTACGTGCTGGCTGATTATACCGGACTCAGTATGTTCGGTTCGCTATATACTGTTGATGATTTTGGCAGGGGAGAGTACCTCGATCTCAAAAATATAATATTGCCGGCACTTACTTTAGGCATCAGGCCACTGGCAATTATAATTGAACTTACAAGGAGCTCTATGCTTGAGGTGCTTTCGCAGGATTATATCAGAACAGCCCGGTCAAAGGGTCTCACTGAAAAACGTGTTATAGTAAAGCATGGACTCAGGAATGCATTGAACCCGATAGTCACTACCGTTTCCGGATGGTTTGCTTCTTTAATGGCAGGCGCGGTTTTTGTTGAATATATATTCGACTGGAAAGGAATTGGAGTGGTAATTGTTGATGGTCTTGAGAAGTATGACTTCCCGGTAGTGATGGGAGCCGTACTTTTCATAGCGGTTTTACTTGTAATAATTAATATCTTTGTAGATATTATTTATGCCTGGCTTGATCCAAGGGTTAAATTGTCATAGATGACCCGGTGTTATTGCGGTTGCGTAAGAAATATGTTATTGACAGGAATTTTATAAGCACAAAAAGGAGAAATTATAAAATGAGAAAGAGAATTGTTGCGGGCAATTGGAAAATGAATAAAACTTTCATAGAAGCTGAAAGTTTACTGTTTGACATTGCTGACTTACTAAGTGAATCACGACCTAAAGATGTAGAAGTAGTAGTTTGTCCACCGGCTTTATATCTTGAGTTGACTTCAGATATTGCACAACAGAATGATTTTAAAAGCGGTGCACAGAATATAAGCCACCATGCACAAGGTGCTTACACAGGTGAATTGTCGGCAGAGATGGTTAAGTCAGCCGGTGTAAAGTATGTGATACTTGGTCATTCGGAACGCCGGTTGTATTTCGGTGAAACCGACGAAGTGATAGCACAAAAGATTGACAAGGCTCTCAAACATGATATGACCCCAATTTACTGTTGCGGTGAAGTGCTCGAAGAAAGAGAAGAAGAAAGACACTTCCAGGTTGTAAGTGATCAGATCAACAAGGCTGTATGCCATTTAGCTGATCATGAAGTTAGAGATATAGTTATAGCTTACGAACCTGTATGGGCAATTGGTACAGGTAAAACTGCTTCGCCTGATCAGGCGCAGGAGATGCATGCGTATATAAGGAGTATAATTTCAGCGCATTACGGTAGTGAAACCGGCGATGCTATTTCCATACTTTACGGTGGAAGCTGTAATCCAGGTAATGCAGCAGAACTATTTCAGCAGCCTGATGTTGATGGCGGATTAATTGGTGGTGCTTCGCTTAAAGCTGAGGACTTTGTTAAAATTGTAAATAGCTTTAAGAAATAGTATGGAGTATATTGAGTTAAAGTGTGCCTTTAAAGTAAATAAGTCTGATAGTCATGAACTGTTGATAGGAAATACTGTCGATAGTTCTCAGCAATTAAAGGCAGGTACTTCCGCCGATAGTTTTGAGGAGTCAAAGTTACATGTGGTTGATAGTACTGAGCATTTAATGGCTGTTCTTGGCGTGCTTGGGTTTGAGAGTTTTGTTGAAGGAGAAAATGAGCTCCTCGCATACATGCCTTCAAAGGATTTTGATCCCGCTATATTGGATAATGAAATGTTAAGCTCTGATGTTATCGGTCAGATATCCTTTACATGGTCAGTAATTGCTGACCAGAACTGGAATGCTGTTTGGGAAGAAAACTTCCAGCCTGTTACCATTGATGGTAAGTGCCATATAAGGGCTCCTTTCCATCCTGCGAATAAAGAGGTGGAGTATGAGATCGTTATTGAGCCTAAGATGTCGTTCGGCACTGCACACCATGAAACCACAGCGCTGATGATTAAGTATCTTTTAGAGATAGACCTAAAAGATATGAAGGTCCTCGACATGGGTTGCGGAACAGGCGTTCTTGCCATACTCGCCGCATTGAAGGAAGCGGATCGCATTATAGCTATTGACAATGATGAATGGGCCTATAAAAATGCAAATGAGAACGTTAGACGTAATAATACCCCTCAGATTGACGTTTACTTGGGTGATGCTTCATTGCTTAAGGATCAGGTATATAATGTAATTATAGCAAACATCAATAGAAATATACTGCTTAGTGACATTCCGGTTTACGCCCATTGTCTTTTAGATAATGGCGTTCTTCTGTTAAGTGGCTTTTATTTAGAGGACCTGCCAAAGATAGAAGAAGCTGCAGTTTCTTTTGGGCTTGTATATGATTCCCACAAGGAAGAGAATAATTGGGTTGCTGCATGCTTCAGGAAGTAATAAAATAAAGTGTGACATTAATTAAACACTGCTTTTTATTGAATTAAGTGTGAAATCATTAAACACTGCTTTTTACTGATAAACTAAAATTAATATGCGTTATCTAAGACTTGTTTCAGCATCTTTAATATGGATACTTGTAACAAGTTTCTCTTCTTTTGCACAACAGGATCCCGATGAATTTTCGGAAGATCCTGCAGTTTTTATTTCCCAGCTTAACAGTTACTTTGAATCGCAAAAAAATAGGGATACACAGGCCACATTAAAGGAGTTTGTTACCGACTGGCAGGAGAGTAAGTTTACCAATGAGGTGCAGAAAGATGTGGTGCGCCTTTCAAACCTTATACGCAAGCAAAACATCAGGCCCCACATGGGCTATACTGATTATTTGGAGTCATTGAGTTCTTTTACTGAAACTACAGGTAATACCAGCATCCTCGAATGGCATAAAGCGCTTGAGAAGTTTATTGATTTTAAAAACCTTAAACAATTTAAGGCATTCCTCAATAACACTACACAGTTCAACCTTAAACACATCATGTTTAAGATGAATACCAATTCATGGCAATTCAGGGGAAGCGGTTTCTCATACCACTATGATACAACCCTTTCAGTTAAAATCAACGACATTGACCTGGTGTGTTATTCAGGAAGGGACAGTATAGCTATTTATGGCACTTCAGGGGTTTATTTTCCATTGGCCGATCAGTTTATAGGCAAAGAGGGCAAGGTGTTTTGGAGTAAATTTGGTTATGATTCCCGTAAGGTTTATGCTGTAATCAATAACTATCAGGTTAACCTTAAAGAAGCTGCCTGGAAAGCTGAGGATGTGTATTTTCATCATCCTGACTATTTCAAACAACCACTGCTTGGCTCGCTTGAAGACCGCGTTATGGCAGGTGTGCCACTTGATAAATCGGTATTCCCGAAATTCGTTTCCTACAATTTTGACATCGGCATAAGGAATCTCTATAATAACATTGACTACTACGGAGGCTTTTCACTTGAGGGAGCGCGAATACTTGGCTCAGGAAGCAAGGACGCACCCGCTAATATCTTCGTTAAGAACGGTACTGAATTGCTGATGCGAATTAACTCCATAAGTTTCGTGATACGCCCCGACCGTTTGGTGTCACAAAGGGCAACGGCTACTATTTTTTACGAGAATGATTCAATATACCACCCCGGTCTGCAACTACGCTACCTGAATGAGAACAGGGAATTATCCCTGCTCCGCAACGGTGATGGAGTATCAGGAAGTCCTTTTTTCAGTTCATTCCACAAGGTTGATATGTATTTCCAGGGATTGTATTATACCGTTGGAACCGACAACATTACCTTTGAAATGCTGAGGGGCTTGAATAATAAGGGTACTGCTATTTTTGAATCAACCAATTATTATAGCGAGGACCGCTTCAATAAGCTGCAGGGTATTGATGAAGTTAACCCAATTGTTATACTATACGATTACACTGAAAAGTATAAAACCAGGGTTTTACTGCTGCCCGATCTGGTTGAATTCATGAAAAAGCCCTTCGAACAAGTAAAAGCTATGGCTATAAACCTGTCGAATGGCGGATATATTACCTATTACATTGATAATGACAGGATAGAAGTTAATCAAAGACTCTTTGACTACTTAAGTTCACGTAGTAAGAAGCGTGACTATGATGTTATCCAAATAAGCTCTAATGTTGAAACCGGTGCTAACGGCGTACTTGATCTTAAAACATTCAACATTACTGTTAGAGGTGTTGACAGTGTTGCACTTAGCGACAGCAAAGCGGTAAATATTATTCCAAGGAACAAGGAGATTATCATTGGTCCTAACCGTGACTTTGTTTTCACCGGACTCGTAAAAGCAGGCTACTTCACTTTTTATGCTAATCAAAGCTCATTCGATTACGACAAGTTCAAGCTTGAAATGCCTACCATTGACTCTATGAGCTTCAAAGTTGATACGTTGAACAAGAACACCCAGAAACTTGTGCGTATTCCGGTTAAGAATGTAATTGCCGACTTAAGCGGTGAGCTGCTGATTGATGATCCTTCAAATAAATCAGGTATAAAGGACTTGCCGGTTTTCCCTCTGTTCAATAGTCAGAATGATGCATTTGTGTATTACGACTATAACACAATTGCCCGGGGAGCTTATAAGAGAGATGTGTTCTATTATAAAGTATTCCCATTTACAATTGACAGTTTAAACAGCTTTACCACTGAAGGTTTAAAGTTTGATGGTTCGTTATTCTCAAATGGCATAATGCCGGTAATAACCGAACCACTGAGGGTAATGGATGATTATTCACTGGGATTCAGTCGGGCACTGGGTACCAGAGGAATACCTGCATACGATGGACAGGCAACATACTATTCAAATGTTACTCTTGATAACAAAGGTTTGCACGGTGATGGTAAATTAGAGTTTATGGCCTCAACCTCTGAATCAAACAACTTTATGTTCTATCCTGATTCTCTGGTTGCTGATCTTTCAAACTTTGCAATTAAAGAAACACCTGGATCACCATCATTCCCAAAGGTAGTAGCTGAAGGAGTGCATCAGTACTGGGTACCGACCCTTGACAGCATGAGCCTCAGAACACTGCCCGGCAAAGAGTTTGAAATGTTTGATGCTAAATCTTATCATAGCGGAAACCTCCAATTAACATCACGCGGACTCTTTGGTAGTGGCAAGAGTCGCCTGGATAATGCCGATCTACTTTCAAATAACTTCAGCTTTCATAACCAATCGTTCCGCACTGACACCACTGACTTCATGCTCTTTTATCCTGAGCGCCCAACTCTGTCTCTATCTACAAGAATAAATGCAGGTGAGGTTAATTTTGAAACACGTGAAGGCGTATTTGGCGTTACAGGTGAAAGTCAGCGCATTGAACTTCCCCACAGTAAGTACGCATGCTACATGGACAAGATTGAGTGGAGTATGGAAAAGAGTGAGTTAACACTAACCAACTCTCTTGTGCACAGGGCCGAACTTGCCGATACAGTTGACCTGAAACAACTGGTAGATTACGACTTTACCGGCTCAGAATTTGTATCCACCGATCCTAAAAGAGATTCACTGCAGTTCTTTGCCATGGAGGCAACCTACAGCATGAAGGATAATATCATCAATGCCCGTGAAGTGAAGATTATCAGGGTTGCTGATATTGCCATATTCCCCGGCGACGGAAAAGTTACTATACTTTCTGACGGTGATATGCAAGCCCTCGAAGGTGCTAACATCATTGCAAACCGCAAGGACAAGCATCACAGGATATACGATGCTGCTGTAAAGGTGAATTCAAGGAAACACTACATAGCATCGGGCGAACTTGATTTTATTGATGATGTAGGTAATGTAAGGCAACTCTTCTTCAATCCGGTAACTGTTGATTCAAACTATAAAACTTACGGTCTTGCATCTGTAAAGGCTGATAACGTACTTCCGTTGAATGATCATTTCAATTTTATTGGAGATATCAGGTTGAAGGCAGATGCTAAGGATCTTCATTACAATGGAGTATTCCAGCTGAACAACGAGTGCCTTGCTGAGAATCGCCCCTGGGTTAGATTTGATTCGGAATTAGCATTAAATGATATCAGGATTCCAATCACCTTGAATCAAAGGGATAGTATTAATGACCCAATATTGTTTGGTGTAGTTTACAGTGACTTTTTCTCCGGTATTTATCCCTCACTGTTTGAAAAACCCAAGGCATGGGGTGATACATTGCTTTTCAGCACTGAAGGATTCATAAAGTACGACCATGCCAACGAAGCATATGTGGCCGGTAGCAACGCGCGTATTGACAAGAAATCATTGTCAGGTAATCTGCTCACATTCTCTTCAGGCCAATGCGTACTTACCGCTGAAGGCGATTTAAATATAGGAGCCAACCTGGGAAGTGTCAACATGAAGACTTTTGGGGAGGTAGTGCAGCATACACTTATTGATTCCACGCGTTTTAACATGTCAATTGCCCTTGACTTCTTCTTCTCATCACAGGCTATGGAGCGGCTGCTTGAAGATGTTCAGGTAACTGAGTTAGGTAGTCTTGATGCTAATTCGCAAAGCTTCAAATCATTCCTTATAAGTTTACTTGGCGAGCAGCAAGCTAATGCATTCCTTGATGAACTGAATCTTACAGGTCAGGTTAAGAAAATGCCCGAATCGCTCAATAAAGCAATAATATTCAATAATGTGAAGATGGTATGGGACGGGAAGCTTAAGTCATATATCAGTGAGGGTAAGATTGGAATAGCCGGCATTCAGCGGGATATAGTTAATCGGTCAATTGATGGATATATTGAAATTGGGAAGCGCAGAACCGGTGATGTTCTAAATATGTACCTTGAACTCAATCCGTTAGTGTGGTACTACTTTTCATACAGTAACGGAATAATGCAAGCTATTTCATCAAACAATGAATTCAACACAATCATTTCTTCACTTAAGGAGAACAAGCGTACTCTGAATACAAAATCGGATGAAACAGCATATCAATTCATCATATCAACCCCCGATGCCCGTATGGCATTTATGCGTAAGATGCAACAGCGCAATTACTCTGATGCCAGTATGAGAGGAGGTGGTCAATAATATTAATCTCTGAATGTGAAGAATATAATTCATGATCAATATTGAAATTGTAGCCGGGGTTCTGATTGCATACTTGCTTGGTTCTATACCAACTGCAGTTATTGTCGGCAAAACCTTCTTTGGCATTGATATCAGAACTGTAGGCAGTGGAAATGCTGGTGCCACCAATACAATCCGCATATTCGGACTTAAAGCCGGCATCCCTGTTTTGCTTTTCGATGTATTTAAAGCATTTGTAGCCGTCAAATTGTCACTTATTTTAAATAACCCTGCCTTTACTGAAAATGAAGTCGAGGCCTATAAGATAATTCTTGGTGGTGCTGCTGTGCTGGGACATGTATTCCCGGTGTTTGCTTCTTTTAAAGGAGGAAAAGGAGTTGCTACCATAGTTGGAATGCTCATTGCGCTCTTCCCCATGGCATTCCTTGTTATTCTGGGGTGCTTTACAATCATGATGTTCATCACCCGCATAGTTTCGATTTCTTCTATAGTATGCTCCATCTTATTTCCATTTATTGAGATATTCCTTTTCAACGAAACGAGCCCCCCGCTATTCATCCTTGCTATTTCTGTCGCCATCTTCATTCCCTATACCCACAGGGAAAACATAAAAAGATTATTAGCAGGCACCGAGAAGAAGTTTGATTTCGGCAAAAACAAAATTGTTAAGTAATTTGGTCAAACACATTGCTCTTAATAGGTGTTTGTGGGACAAGTGTGACCTGTGCGACAAGTGGGACTTAACATCCGGTACATCCAGTTTATAACAAACTGTGTCTTGGTTATTAATTTGCAAAGAATGGTCTGGTTGATAAATACTTTCAATTGTTAATAAAATAATGCCTTAAACAGAAAATGACGGAAAGGAAATGAGGAATATTTTCTTATTTTTACCGTTGGAAGAAAATAATTCCTCCAAATTTAAAACTTGTTGATTATGAGATTTATAGTATCAAGTCAGAACCTTCTTCGCAGTCTGCAGGCTATTAGTGGTGTGTTAAATTCAAGCAATACACTTCCTATCCTTGATGACTTCCTTGTTGAATTATCAAGCAATTCCCTAAAGATTACAGCATCTGATCTCGAAACAACCATGACAGTGGTGCTTGAAGTCAATATGGCGGAAGATGAAGGCTTCGTTGCCATTCCTGCCAAGATTCTGATTGAACTGCTTAAAACTTATGGTGACACCCCGTTAACATTCTCAATCAATGATAACCATGTGATTGAAATAGCTGCCGATGGTGCCAAATTCCATATCACAGGCCACAATGCAGAGGAATTCCCGCGTGCCCCTGAACTTGAAGAAACCACTGGCTTCACACTCAATTCTGAAGTGCTGCTTTCAGCTATCAACAAAACGATATTTGCTACAGGTTCTGATGATCTGCGTCCTGCTATGTCGGGCGTAAATTGTGATCTTTCTCCCGATTCAATTGTGTTTGTAGCTACTGATGCCCACAAACTGGTAAAATATAAACGTACCGATGCAAGTGCTGAAAGCACTGTTTCTTTCATCATGCCAAAGAAACCGCTTAACCAGTTGAAGAATATCTTAACTTCAGATGGTACACCAATAGCTATTTCTTACAACCAGAAGAATGCTCGATTTAAGTTCAATAACATTGATCTTTTCTGCCGTTTGATCGAAGGGCGTTATCCTAACTACGAAGCCGTTATACCAACCGATAATCCTAATACATTGATAGTCGACAGGCTTTCCTTCATCACCACACTTAAGAGGGGTTCCTTTTTTGCCAACAAATCAACCAACCAGATCAGGCTTACTATTTCAGGACAAGAACTGTTTGTTGATGCTGAAGATATCGATTTCGCACACGAATCACGCCAGCGATTAAGTTGTAACTACTCAGGCGAGGATATGGAAATTGGTTTCAACTCCAGGTTCCTGATTGAAATGCTTGTAAACCTCAGCACAGAGAATATTCGCCTTGAGCTTTCAGCCCCCAACAGAGCCGGTATACTCCGTCCAGTTGACAGTGAAAATAAAGCTGAAGATATCCTGATGCTGGTAATGCCGGTAATGCTTAATTCTTAAGGGGTTAGGGGTTAGTGTTTATGGTTAGGTAGTGAGATGTAGGGACAGGTCGTGACCTGTCCATCCCTGAGGTTGGAAGATTTGAGGGTTTAGTGTTTAGGGTTTAGCGTTTAGGGTTTTGGGTTTAGTGTTAGGTTATGATTAAGTAGTGAGATGTAGGGACAGGTCGTGACCTGTCCATCCCTGATGTTCGCTGAACATTAGGTGTTCTGCGACGTTGAATTATTATAACTCGCAGAACTCATGAAGACTAATTTTAGGAATTTATTTCTATCTATCCTTACTGTCCTTCTAGCGATAGGTATATCGGGTTGTGAGAAGATCAAGGAAGCTGCCGAATTCGACCTGTATTATAATGTTCCGGAGGCAGAAATTACTGTTGATTCAACTATCCTTGAATTTACTGGTAACGACACTATGATGCTCCAACAGAGCATGGTTATCAGCTTTGACAGCATCAAGAAGAAGCATGACTTTGACAAAGTAAAGAGCGCCAAATTTGACTATATAAGGCTTGAAGTTAAAAGTCCCCCGCATGCTAACTTAAATTGGATCAATTACCTCAGGGCCACTATTAGTGCTGAGGGATTAGATGAAACAGAAGTTGGTGTTTATAATGGTGACAATGGATCAAAGCCAACCATTGATCTTGAACTTACTGATACCTCAGTACTGCCCTTCATTTTGAAAGAACGAATCATCCTTCGCCTCTATGTCCGTGCATCTCCACCACTGCCTGCACCTGAGGTTACCTTAAATCTGGTTTCCCGGATCAGGATTACGATTCAGCCTATTTAGAGAGAAATTACTTCAGGGTGATACTTCCTTTCCTGTTAAGACCTCCTGAAGTAACTCCTGAGTGAGCTAATTAATTTGAACCTATAGCATGTACTTCAGGTAAGGCACTAATTAAATAATTCGCTTAATTCTAACCAGCGGTCAGTTTGCTTTTCAATGAGTTGCTCCATAACTGCATAGTCCTTCGCAAGTTGCGAGAGCTCATCAGAAGAGCATGAACCACTGTTCATTCTTTCCATGATTGCTTCTTTCTGCTCTTCAAGGAATTGAATTGATTGCTCAATTTCCTCGTATTCTTTCCGTTCTTTGTAACTTGGCTTCTTTACCTTGTCAGCTGGTGCTTCTCTCTCCTTTTTTGGTGGGAGTTCGGCAGTCTTCTTAGCGGCAGCTCCTGCTTCCTCTGCCAGTTTGGTCCTATAGTATGCGGTATAATTGCCGTAGTAATCTTTTACTTTGCCGTTGCCCTCAAACACAAATACGTGATCTACCAGTTTATCCATAAAGTACCTGTCGTGCGAAACAACCAGCAGGCACCCTTCAAAATTTATAAGGAAGTCTTCAAGCAGGTTAAGTGTATAGATGTCCAGATCGTTGGTTGGCTCATCAAGAATAAGGAAGTTAGGGTTCTTCAACAACTGCATTAACAGGAATAGTCGTCGCTTTTCACCGCCACTCAGGCTTGAGAAATAATTATACTGCAGCGTGTGCGGGAAATTAAAGTGCGCAAGGAAGGCTGATGCTGTAAGATAGCCCTTACCTAAGGGAATCTGTTCAGCGATATCCTTGGCAATGTCAATTACCCTTTTATCTTCCATTGGAAGGAAACCCTCTTGCGAATAGTAGCCAAATACAATAGTCTGGCCCGTAGATATTTTTCCTTTATCAGGATTAAGCTTTTCAGTAATGAGATTGAGGAAGGTTGTTTTGCCTGATCCGTTCTTACCCAGCACACCTGCTCGTTCACCTTTCTTGAAGATATAGGAGAAATTCTCTATAAGCTTGTTGTCGCCAAAAGCCTTGAAAACATTATTCATTTCAAGCACCTTGCCTCCAATACGGCTCATCTTGACTTCAAGCGGACCTGTACCTTTCTCAACACGCTTACTTGCTTTCTCCTGTATTTCGTAGAAGTTATCAATGCGGGCTTTTGATTTTGTAGTCCGCGCCTGTGGCATACGTCGCATCCAGTCAAGCTCCTTGCGGAACAATCCCTGCGCTTTTTCTACCTCAGTTGCTTCAATGGCTTCCCGCTCGGCTTTCTTCTCTATGAAATAACCATAACCGCCTTTATAGCGGTACAACTTATTATTATCCAGTTCAATGATTTCATCGCATACGTTATCCAGGAAATACCGGTCGTGCGTAACTACCAACAAGCTAAGACTTTGCCTTGAAAGATAGTCCTCAAGCCATTCTATCATTTCAATATCGAGATGATTGGTAGGTTCATCAAGGATAAGAAGGTCAGTTTCCTCCAGCAGTGCTTTGGCCAATGACACCTTCTTACGCTGTCCTCCTGAAAGTTCCCCTACTTTTTGATCGAGGTCAACAATCTTGAAACGGGTGAGTATCTCCTTGATCTTATTCTCATAATCCCAGGCACCAACTCTCTCCATCTCCGAAGAAGCTAATTCAAATAACTTATGCGCTTCCGGGGAGTCATCGTGCTGCAACTGTTTAAGACTAAGTTCATAGTCCCTGATTGCACGCATGAATTCATTGTCGGAATGGAATAATATATCGAATACGGTGTTTTCTTCGTTGATCAGCGGGTTTTGCGGAAGATAATTCCAGCGGATGTTCCTTCTGAAAGTAACCGACCCTGTATCAGGCAAGTCCTTTCCGGCAATTATGTTAAGCAGAGAGCTCTTTCCGGCACCATTTCGTGCGATAAGAGCAACTTTACTCCCCTCATCAATACCAAAGGTTATATTGCTGAAAAGTTCCTTCTCTCCGTACGATTTACTGAGGTTTTCTATAAGCAGATAATTCATCGCGCAAAGATAAACATTTTGGCCGACGAGCGCAGGGCATAGAGCGTAGGGCATAGAGCATAGAGCGTAGAGCCGTAAGACGTAGGGCGTAGAGACGCAATGCCTTGCGTCTCATTACGGTATTCGGGTATTTCATCATTTGAGACGCAATGCATTGCATCTCTACATTGTATTCCATAAAAAAAGAGCTTCCGTTGGAGGAAGCTCTTAGCAAAGACTAATTTAATGTCAGTTCATTTTTTCTTCACATCGATGGCTTTCTTGCCTCGTTTGTCTTCAGTGACCTCGAAGATCACATCGTCGTTTTCATTTACTTTTTCTGTCAGTCCTGTTGCGTGAACAAAAACATCGTGTTGGGTTTCATCGTCAACAATGAAGCCGAAGCCTTTACGCTCATTGAAAAATTTAACTTTACCGGAAGGCATAATAATAGGTATTAAATGTTTAGCATCACAAATATAGTGAAAAATTCCATAAAATCAAATTTTTGAATGATAATTCTACTTCCTAAAAATTATTTAGATTGATTATTAAGTCAAGTGATAGTTTGAGAGCCTCTTCTTTAGGCTAATATTTAGTGCAATTCCTTCTGTACCCGGATATTATATGAGTAACTGCTTCCGGCAATATTAAGAAGCAGATGTGTTTCTTCTAACCGAGGACATATCTCTTTTTGATAGAGTTAATGTGCTTTTAATTCTATGACACCTGTTTTTTCCTTCAACAACCACTTGAAATTAGTGGCAGCATCAGTCTCAGAACTACCACACATCCACTCTTCAGGTTTGAAGCCTGAGCATACTGCCGGGCGTTCAGGTTTGCCGAATAGGCTGCAAAGTTTATCGTCATTAAGATGGGGGCAAGGCATCATGGAAGGCTTACCATTTGGCAAACCCGGTAGTGGTGTACTTATTGAGGGGTAGATGCAGCATGCGGCGCATCCTTTACGACATTCCATATTTGTCGGCAAAGGTAAATTATTTAGTAAAAACATAAGGCCGTTATTAAAACGGCCTTATGTAATTTCTAAGATAAACTTTACAACTGTGGACCAGCGGCAACTAAACTGCGTCCTTCTGCGTTGTCGGTATACTTTTCAAAGTTGTCAATAAACCTCTTGGCAAGGTCTTTTGCTTTGGTATCCCAAATTTCGGCAGGTTCGTATGTGTTGCGCGGATCAAGTACGTTGGTGTTTACGCCATGCAGTTCAAGTGGCACTTCCAGATTAAAGTAAGGAATATGCTTTGTTTCAGCATGATCAATTGAGCCATCAAGTATTGCATCAATAATTGCCCTGGTGTCCTTGATTGAGATGCGTTTTCCTGTTCCATTCCATCCTGTGTTAACAAGGTAAGCTTTTGCACCTGAGTTTTCCATTCTCTTTACCAACTCAACAGCATAGCGTGTAGGGTGTAAGGTAAGGAATGCATTGCCGAAGCAAGCTGAGAATGTTGGCTGAGGTGAAGTTACGCCTCTTTCAGTACCTGCAAGTTTGGCAGTGAATCCTGAAAGGAAGTGATACTTTGTTTGTTCAGGAGTAAGGATAGAAACCGGAGGTAGTACTCCAAATGCATCAGCGGTAAGGAATATTACTTTAGTTGCATGTCCGCCTTTTGATACAGGCTTTACAATGTTTTCAATATGGTATATAGGGTATGATACGCGGGTATTTTCTGTTTTTGAAGCATCTTCAAAAGCAACATTGCCGTCAGGTAAAACAACCAGGTTTTCAAGTAAAGCGTCCCTGCGGATGGCGTTGTAGATATCAGGTTCATTTTCCTTGCTCAGGTTGATACACTTGGCATAGCAACCACCTTCAAAGTTAAATACACCGTCGTCATCCCAACCATGCTCATCATCACCGATTAACGCACGTTTAGGATCAGCGGATAAAGTAGTTTTTCCTGTTCCTGAGAGTCCAAAGAAAACAGCAACATCACCATCTTTGCCCATATTGGCTGAGCAGTGCATTGAAGCAATGTTCTGAAGAGGAAGGTAGTAGTTCATCATGGAGAAGATACCCTTCTTCATTTCACCACCATACCATGAACCGCCAATAACCTGCATACGCTCAGTAAGGTTGAAAGCTACGAAGTTTTCAGAATTCAAACCTTGTTCTTTCCATTCAGGATTCACTGTTTTTGAACCATTCATCAATATAAAGTCGGGTTTAAACGCAGCAAGTTCAGCTTCAGTTGGCCTGATAAACATGTTTTTCACGAAGTGCGCCTGCCATGCAACTTCCATAATGAAACGCACACTAAGACGGGTTTCAGGGTTTGCACCTGCAAATGCATCTACAACATATAATTTTTTGCCTGATAACTGTTTTGTAACCAGTCTTTTAAGATGGCTCCACACTTCAGGAGTAATCGGGCGGTTGTCGTTTTTACCGATGGTTGACCACCACACTGTATCCTTGCTTACTTCATCATAAACAATGTACTTATCTTTAGGTGAACGTCCTGTGAAAACGCCTGTATCAACTGATACGGCACCAAGGGTTGTTAGTGTACCTCTCTCAAATCCTTCGAGTTTGGGGTCCATTTCATGCTCAAAAAGCTCGTCGTAAGAAGGATTGTAGTAGATATGCTCAACATCATTTATGCCATAGATTGATAAATCAATGGCTTTTTTATTAGTCGTTAACACGCTTTCGGAATTAGTGCTCATGTGTAAATGTTTTGTTTAGAAAATAGACAATGCTTAAACAACTGAAGTTATCGATTTGCTTTTTGATGCAATCGTTTGCAAAAGTAAAAATAAATGTAGGAATCAACATATATTATTGCACTAAAAAAATAAAAATAATAAGGGGCGGAAATGTTTCCGCCCCTTATATAAATCTCACTATATTAGCTTGTTACTTAATAGTTTAGCTTTTTTTAGCTTTCTTTTCGGCTTTCTTATCTTTCTTGTCAGCTTTTTTTACAGCTTTCTTGTCAGATTTCTTATCCTTCTTTTCAGCCTTCTTGTCAGATTTATTATCCTGCTTTTCAGCCTTCTTTTCAGCTTTCTTCACTTCTTTAAGAGCTTTCTTATCCGACTTTCCGTCGGCAGCAGCTTCCTTAATTACAGCCTGGGCAGCAGCTAAACGGGCAATGGGCACACGGTAAGGTGAACAACTTACGTAGTTCATTCCTACTGCGTGGCAGAACTCAACTGATGATGGTTCACCACCATGCTCACCACAGATACCAACTTTAAGGTTCGGACGGGTGCTACGGCCACGCTCAGTTGCCATTTCAACCAATTGTCCAACACCTTCTCTGTCGAGAACCTGGAATGGATCATATTTCAGGATACCTTTTTCAAGATATACCGGTAGGAACTTACCTGCATCGTCACGTGAATAACCAAAGGTCATTTGTGTAAGGTCGTTTGTTCCAAAGGAGAAGAACTCAGCTGATTCAGCAATCTTATCGGCAACCAATGCAGCACGTGGTATCTCAATCATGGTACCTACCTGATATTCCATGCGGTCATTACGTTCTTCAAATACCTTTTCAACTGTGGTGCGAACAATGCTTTCCTGCATCTTCATTTCAGCCAGTGTACCTGTAAGCGGAATCATGATTTCAGGTATTGCCCTGATGCCTTTTTTCTTTAGGTTAAGCGCTGCTTCAATGATAGCGCGTGCCTGCATTTCTGATATCTCAGGATATGTATTTCCTAAGCGGCAACCACGGTGACCAAGCATTGGGTTCATTTCAGCCAGATCATGTACTTTCTGTGCAACTTCGGCAGGTGATATACCCATCTCTTTTGCCATCTCAGCCTGGTTTTCTGTTTCGTGTGGAACGAACTCATGTAAAGGAGGATCGAGCAAACGAACAGTTACAGGCAGATCCTGCATAGCTTCAAAGATACCTTCAAAGTCAGAACGCTGCATTGGCAATAATTTCTCAAGAGCCTTGCGACGTCCTGTTTCATCATTGGCAAGAATCATTTCACGCATAGCCTTTATACGATCGCCTTCAAAGAACATGTGCTCCGTACGGCATAAACCAATACCCTGTGCGCCAAAGCCTCTGGCAACAACTGAATCACGAGGTGTGTCAGCATTTGTGCGAACAAGCATTCTTGAGTATTTATCAGCCAGTTCCATCAGCGAACCGAAGTCACCACTTAATTCAGGATCGCGGGTAGCAATCTTACCATCATAAACCTCGCCGGTACTACCGTTGAGTGAAATGTAATCACCTTCTTTAAGTGAAACACCATCAACTTTAATTGAGCGGCTCTTGTAATCTATCTTCAAACTTCCGGCTCCTGATACACAGCACTTACCCATACCACGGGCAACAACTGCTGCATGTGAGGTCATACCACCACGTGCAGTAAGGATACCTTCAGCAACGTTCATACCTTTTAAGTCTTCAGGGGAAGTTTCAATACGAACCAGAACTACTTTCTTACCCTGTGCTACAAGTTTCTCAGCTTCATCGGCATGGAAACATATCTCACCTGTGGCAGCACCTGGTGATGCAGGCAATCCTTTAGCCAGTACTTTTGCTGACTTAATGGCAGTCTTGTCAAATACAGGGTGCAATAACTCATCAAGCTTATTAGGCTCAACACGTAAAATTGCCTCTTTCTCTGTAAGGATACCCTGACGCAGCATATCCATAGCTATCTTAACCATGGCCGCACCGGTACGTTTACCGTTACGTGTTTGAAGCATCCATAACTTACCTTCCTGAATGGTGAACTCCAGATCCTGCATATCACGGTAGTGATCTTCAAGTTTCTGCTGGGTTTCCATTAATTCTTTATAGATTAAAGGCATGGCCTCTTCAAGTGAAGGGTATTTGGTGGCACGGTCAGTTTCTGATACATTAGCCAGCTTAGCCCACCTGTAT
>JAGXGB010000078.1 GCA_024636955.1 Bacteroidales bacterium | reverse complement strand
GCTATAGATTCCGGTTGTATTACTATTCTGAAAATTACTGAAGATACAACCCTTGAAATCAATTCCATTTACCTCATTAAGTTTAACAAAATATTCAGGCTTTGAACCATCGATTAGAATGGTGTCAATAATAAATGAACAGTTTGAAAAACTTCCGAAATCATTATTATTGTGATAATTGTATGGATTAAAGCTCACTGCTATTCTGTTGTTTTTAAATATACCACCATTACCAATGATGATTGCTCCACCATGCGTATATGTCGAGCTATCAGGGTCAAAACCAGGTTGAACAGTTGCTATACCAGTAATTGCATTTTCAATTATACCATTATTATTAACAACAACCTTTCCTTGACTTCTAGGATCTTGAGATGATTTTGGATCACTATAAGCAAGCACACCTTGCCATAACCTATGTGGTTCGCCCGTTAATCTTCCTCCATCAACAATTAGTTGACCACCAATTTTAACTATAACTCTCGCTTGCTCCCTAAAAAACACATCTGACTTTACTCTTAAAGTACTTCCACGACAGATTACAATCGAATCTTTAACATAAACAGGACTTGTCCAAATGACCTCAGTTGCATCACATATCTCATAGTTATGTACTTGATTTTCTACTTCTGATAACGCCTTAAATGCATTTATTCTTCTGCCGGTTTGGTGTAAATAAAGTCCAGCATCTTTTACAACATCTGTATTACTAGTTGATTTAATTATGGTCTGAACTTCTGCTGCACTTAGCCATGGATTTTGAGATTTAATCAATCCTGCCAACCCAGCTACAATTGGAGTAGCAAACGAAGTGCCACCATAACCATTCCAGAATGGAGAAGGCCTGTTATAAATAATTGTATCAATAACAAAACGTATTTGATCAATAACTGTGTCTAGTACATACGTTGTATCGTAACGAACTGTTTTGGTAGTTTGAAGCCCCCACATATCATAACCAGGTGCACTTACGTCGACCCCTTGAAAGTAACTGAATGTGCTAATTTTATACTGGTTAGTTTTAGGATCGAAGACTTTTCTTGTTAGGCTATCATTTTTTGTTACTCCTGTTACTATTATTATCCTTTCGTCTACACTTGGGTGAAAAGGATAGGTTGGGGTAAATTTACTAAAATCATTTGGTCGTTTGTAGCATGAATCCAACCTTTTTAACTCTCCTGTAACTGATTCATAACACCCTGCGCAATAACCGTTACCTGCTGCATTTACTATCACAGTTCCATTATCTAAAATTTCAGAAATCATTGCTTCATCAATTTCTTCAGTTTGATTATGACAAGAACGGAACATAGATAAAGATATTACATCAACTTGCAAAACAGTCGAAGCATAAAGTGCATTTCCTAAGAAATCATGTTCTAGTCCACCACCTTTGATTGCAATAATTTTTGTCTTATATCCAATTGAAGCATAATCAGCACCATGTGGCTGAACTTTATCTGAGTCTGTTGTTTGTCCGGAAGCAAAGCCAGCTACAGTAGTTCCATGCCAATTATTACCATAAAATGCAAAATTGGGATCATAACTTTCACCATCTATAGGATCATAGTCATAAACCAATTCCGATTGCAAATCAGGATGAGCAGGGTCGAAATAAGTATCCATAATAGCTATTCGGGTGTTCGGATCACCTTTTTGGATATCCCATGCTTTATCTGCTTCAATTTTTCTCAAATGCCATAACCAAGATGGGTCCTGAGTCCATTGATAATCTGAGGGATCATACAAAAGAATAGGTTCAGAAAAACGATAAGGGGCATATATTATTTCTCGAGCATCACTTTGAAGATCTCTAATAAATAATTCATCATCACCGCTATATTTCACAGTGTAAATTCTTCTGTTCTCCACTTTTTTTGCCCACGGAAATGATTGTTCAATCGAAGTAACACCATAGGTTTGAAATTACCTGTTAAGTGTTTCATTGCTAGTAGTAATACCATCTGTTACACGAGTGTTGTCATCTGTAAACATAATTCGGCAAATGCCAGGATAATACTCCTGTGCATTAAGTCCTTGAATAAATAAAAGTCCAATGCATAGCATTAGACTTAAGAGAGTTCGCTTTTTCATAAAGAGATACATTTTGGTTAGAGATATGTTTATTTGGCTGAAGAAAATAAATTCAGCGTATCTATAATCTTAATTCATTAACAACTATAAGTAATTCACTCGCTAAAATTATGATTGATGACTAATCAAACTACTTCCAAAAATAAAGGAGGGTGCAAAGGAGTTATGTAGTAGTTAAAGGCAGCTAATTATGAATTTAAATGACCTGCTAAACTTTTAGTGAGGACAAATATAAATAAGTATTTGGGATTGTCAAGAATTATTTGACATTTTTTATACATCTACATATTTGCATACAATTTATGTAATTGATTTTTAAAGTCTTTATGAAATTATATGCTCATTTATATGAATAAGACAAAGCTAACAGAGGGTTACACTATATATAAACCTTAGGTGTCAAGTTGCTCATAAACGGCAAGACCGATGTCACCGTTTTTTCAATAAATACTTGAAATAAGTAATGCTGCTCAAGATGGGTGTAATGTGATTCTCTACACTGTTCGGTGGTGCAATTATTTTAATGCAGAAAGTTGCAAATTCAGTTTCTCCCCTACAAATTAATGTATCTCATCTGGTTGCAGGGATGTAAAATAAAACACAGGGCAAGCACAGCATTCTTTGGAAAGGTAACGACCTTAATGGAAAGGAGGTATCACCGGGTCTTTATCTCGTTCGCTTGCAGGTAGGCTGGCATGTGGTTACTCGTTCAGTAATACTAACTCAATAATTTTTAACCGGGCAAGATGCCGGCTTAAAGGGATCAGGTGTAATCCGTTTCCATCCATCGTTCAGACGCCAGCATGGCGTCTCTACATCTGATGGTGTTATGAATGTATCATCCATGGCATGAAAAAATCATCGCCCCTCGATAAAAACTCAGGACCGTCACGTTGAATCCTTTGAACCCCTTGAATCCCGCACGTGCGGGAAACCACCTTTGAATCACCTTTGAACCACCTTGAATCCCGCACCTGCGGGAAACAACCTTGAACAAAGAGATTTCCGCCCCCCCCAGCCGTACCGGCGTCCTGCAAAACGTCATGCAGTATTTAAGGGCTTTTTCAAAAAATACTCTAAAATCTTTTTCTAAAAACCATTTCAAAATAAATATTGATATAGCAGCGCAGGCACTACACAAATTTTATTTAATTTGTGTCATACTGATGTTTATCTGAATTTTAATTTGTATTTGTAGTTTTATTAACACTTTTATATCCCCTTAATTAAAAACCTTATTTAAGATGCTGTTGTATTGCTGTTGAATTGTTGTTTGAAATGCGGGTGCAATGCTGTTGCAATGCTAAATAATCATTGTTTCTTCCTTTTTAGTTACCAGGATAGTATCAACTTTAGTCACCAGAATAGTGTTCATCTTTAGTTACCAGAATAGTGTCATGTTACATATTTGGTTAGTCATTAGTATTATTGTCATCAGGACATCTACCTTCATCCAGCTTCTTTTGTGCATTTTCGTGTGCTGCTATTTTCTCCTCCTTTAAAGCCTTTACCAGTTCACTTCTTTTACTTTTTAAGGCGTAGATTGCCAGCTCATCGGAAGTTAAGTTTTTACCACAGCCAATAAAAAAACCACGCGTTTTAACTACTCCCATCTTAACATGCCAGTATAACTGCATCTCTTCTTTCAGTTTATCGAATTGATATCTCACAATGTATTTATTATAGATAGTTTTAAGTGGCTCTTCCAAAGTAAAAGGCATATCAGCGGGTTTTGAGTAGCCAAACATTCTGCTTATAACAAGTGCTTTATTTGTCTTACACATTCTCTTTTTACCCAAAATGGACCTGATTGCTAAATACATTGCTAATTGCACAAGCTCAAATTCAGTTTTTTCATTATCACGAAACTTGAAAAGCAAGTCCTTATTAATCATGGGAAAGGGCTCTTTGGAAGGTGTTAATTTTTCAATTTTTGCGACCAGAGGCATGATAGGATCATAACCTCCCTTTACTCCAATGAAGCTAAATGATTGCTTCAGTTGATATTGAAGTATTGCAAGCTCTTTAAATGCCGGATCTCTTTTGAACAGGGCATAGAAAACGCTATAATTATTTTCGTCATCATCATCATCATCAAATTCATCAATAAAGCGTGATTTATTTTCCTCTTCCAAAATTTCGGAAAGTTCCTCATACTGTTCAAGCTTACTCTTCAGTTCGCTTAGGATCTTATTTCTGTGGTAACAATACATCATCTGAAAAATCACTTCATCAAGTTCCCATTCCACAGTTTTACTGTATTGGTACAAACCATAATTGATAACTCTATCTAATGTTGTTTCTTTTTCAGTAAACAGATGCCGTAAAAGGAAAAGTGGAAATTGGAAGTAGGTTGTTGGTCTATCCATTTTTATTAGTATTTTATAGTTAAATGATTGTTAGTGAACGTAGTTTGAAAATTTCGCTGAAAGATGTCGAAAAGCACATCCTCGCTCGATTTCGCGTTGAGCTGAACGCTGCAAATATCATTATAAATATTGTTATAAAAAATTTGCATATCTCATATATATTATCTAATTTTACCAAAAGTTGATAATGAATACGTCAAACATACATTAAACATACCCTCAGGATAACTTTAATGTATGTATGGTTTATGTTTAGTGTATGATTAATGAATGTTTTGTAAAACTCAATCGCCGATGAAAATCGGACCGCTCAAATAACCAACTAAAACCCAATAACTTAAAATTTACTGAAAATGGCAGTACAGAATCCCGACGGTCCCAGTGGTAACATAGGAGGAATTATATATTATACCCGCAAGGGCAAGAGGTGCATGAGAGCGATGCCTGCACACTATGATGATGCTAAAACACCCGCTCAACTGAAGCACAGGGAAAAAATGAAAAGGGCAGGACGGTTTACCAAAGCTTGCCGGCGATTTCTCGACATCGGCTATCAGGATTCCTCACTGGATAGTTCCTCAAACGAAGCCCGTTCATTTATCATCAAAAGTTGCTTCACTGATATGGATCCGCTGCCGGTACTTGATTATGGCAGGGTGGTGGTGTCAAGAGGTACCATAGCGCCTCCTAAAGATCCGGCGATGAAGGTTGAAGGATCAATGGCAACAATCACCTGGGATACAACCCGGGTAAAACATATTTACGCTGCCAATACTGACAAAGTGATGATATTGATGTTCAGCGATGATTGTGAAGCCGGTACCGCACATTATTACAGGCACATTGCCTTGCGGAGCGATGGACAAGTTACAATTCCGGTTCCAATCAGCACCGCCCCCCTGCATACCTGGATGTTCTTCCATGAACCCGATGCTGCTACCAATGAGAGCAAAAGAAAGATCTCGGATTCGGTCTATTTGGGAGAAGTAGGGGGTTGACCTGTGTAGTGCTTGTTCTCGTAATTTTTTTATATTTGTGCTAATTCCAAGACTACAATGATAGACAAATATATCCATAACATCAATCTTCGTTATAAACTGGGTAATGCTACTGAACATACTTTCAGAGGAGATTTACAGCAATTGATTGAGAATCTGAATCCTGGCATCAGGGCCACCAATGAACCGAAAAGGCAAAAGTGCGGTGCCCCGGATTATATTCTTACCCGTAAGGATATTCCGGTGGGGTTTATTGAAGCAAAAGATATTGGTGATGCAGACCTCGATGGACTAAAGAAAACAGGTAATAAAGAACAGTTCGACAGGTATAAGGCATCATTGAATAACCTGATATTTACCGATTACCTGAATTTCCATTTGTACCGCGATGGGCAACTGGTAAACAAGGTTACCATAGGTGAAGTGACCACTAAAGGAATCAGGCCGCTAACTGATAACTTTGGAAAATTCGAGCAGTTTATAAACGACTTCTGTAGTAAAATCGGGCAAACAATTAAGAGTTCGAAGAAACTTGCAGAGATGATGGCAGGTAAAGCCCGGCTTCTTTCTGATGTAATTGAAAAGTCGCTTACAAGCGATGAAACACATCATGAAGATAGTACGCTGAAAGATCAGATGAACGCTTTTAAGCAGATTCTGATTCATGACATTACACCCAAATCCTTTGCTGATGTTTATGCCCAGACTATTGCATACGGCATGTTTGCAGCCCGCAGTCACGATCCCTCCCTGCCTACCTTTAGTCGTCAGGAAGCATTTGAGTTAATTCCCAGGTCAAATCCCTTTCTTAAGAAGCTCTTCGGATACATAGCAGGTTTGGAAGTAGACGACAGAATTAAGTGGATTGTTGATGATCTGGTTCAAATTTTCCTTGCCTGCGATGTTGCCTACCTTCTTAAAGATTATGGCAAAGGAACAAGGATGGAAGATCCTATTATACATTTTTATGAGGACTTCCTGAGTGCATACGACCCGGCATTGCGCAAAGCACGTGGTGTATGGTATACTCCACAACCGGTTGTAAATTTCATAGTCCGTGCAGTTGATGATATCCTAAAAACAGAGTTTGGATTGCCACAGGGACTTGCCGATACCAGTAAAACTAAAATAAAGGTCGATATACAGGGAAAGAAAGTTGAGCAGGAAGTTCACAAAGTGCAAATATTGGATCCCGCTACAGGCACAGGAACTTTCCTTGCCGAAGTAGTAAAATTGATCCACCATAAGTTCGAAGGGCAGCAAGGCATCTGGAGCAACTATGTTGAAAATCATCTCTTACCACGCCTCAATGGTTTTGAATTGCTAATGGCAAGTTACGCTATGGCACACTTAAAGCTTGACTTACTTTTAACTGAAACAGGTTACAAACCAACAAAAGACCAGCGGCTCAGAGTATATCTTACCAACAGTCTCGAAGAACACCACCCTGATACTGATACTCTTTTTGCAAATTGGCTTAGCACAGAAGCCAATGAAGCCAATCGTATCAAAAGGGATACCCCGGTGATGTGTATTATTGGGAATCCGCCGTATAGTGGGGAAAGCGCCAATAAGGGAAAATGGATTATGAACTTGATGGAGGATTACAAGAAAGAACCAGGGGGAACGGAAAAGTTAAAGGAACAAAACTCGAAATTTATCAACGACGACTACGTAAAGTTTATTAGATATGGCCAACATTTCATCGAAAAAAATGGTTCGGGTATTTTAGCTTTCATTAACCCCCATGGGTTCATAGATAATCCGACCTTTAGAGGAATGAGGTGGAAATTATTAACCACTTTTGATGCAATTTACATCATAGATTTACATGGAAACTCAAAGAAGAAAGAGATAATCCCTGGTGAAATGCAGGATGAAAATGTTTTTGATATTCAACAGGGAGTTTCAATAAATATCTTTCTTAAAGTTCCTAAGAAAAATAAAGATACACTTGCTAGAGTTTATCATTCCGACCTTTTTGGCAAAAGAGAAAATAAGTATATTTTTTTACAACGGGAATGCTTGAAAAATGTTGGTTTTAAAGAAGTTAAATTAGTAAATCCTGACTATCTATTTATACCTCAGAATTGGGAAATCGGCACATTCTACAAAAGATTCTTTTCACTCCGTGAATTATTTGTTAAAACATCAATTGGATTGCAATCGCACAGAGATGAACTCGTGACCGGTTTTGACAAAAAAGAATTACAAGAACGATTTGAAGCTATATTTAGTAGTGAAAAATATGACGAGTACTTAAAGAAATATTCAGTCAAGGAATCCTTGACATGGAGTTTAAAAAATGCAGTTCTCAAATCTAAAGGATTTAAGGCTAATGATATAATTAAATTGTGTTACCGTGCATTTGATAGCAGGTATATTTATTACAATGATAATTTTGTTGACAGAACACGACGAAGCATAGGTAGAGAAGTTCATGATACCAATGTATTGATTAACTTCCCGAAAATCGTGAAAGTTAATTGGAATCATACTTTAATAACAAAATCAATACCAACTGCTATCTCAATGGATATTAATGGGACATACTGTGCTCCGTTATATTGCAGAACGAATAATTTAGACAAAGCTTTAACAAGAGAGCCTAATTTAGATTTGAATATTGTTAACACATTTGCTTCGAATTTAAGACTAGCCTTCATTTCTGAAAAAGAACCAAATGAAAACACATTCGCACCAATAGATATTCTTGATTACATCTATGCCGTTCTGCACAGCCCAACATACCGGGAAAAGTACAAAGAGTTTTTGAAAATTGATTTCCCCAGAGTGCCTTACCCAAAAGACAGGGAGACTTTTTGGAGACTGGTAGAATTGGGAGGACAGATCCGTCAGATACATCTGCTTGAGAGTCCGGTTGTTGAGCAATACATAACCCAGTACCCTGTTGATGGATCTAATGAGGTAGTGAAACCGATTTATCTAAGTGGCAAGGTTCATATTAATGATACCCAGTATTTCAACAACGTTCCTGAAGTAGCCTGGAATTTTTACATTGGTGGCTACCAGCCTGCACAGAAGTGGTTAAAGGACAGAAAAGGTAGGAGATTGGATTTTGATGATATCCAGCATTACCAGAAAATCATTGTGGCCTTAAGTGAGACGAATAGGTTGATGAAGGAGATTGATGAGGTGGAGGTTGAGTAGGGGGCTTTTGCCCCAGTCACATATTTTAGTAGATTTGTATTGTGAAAACGATAGCTGTAAATATAGAGATGCTTAAATAATAAATTGATTGTGTTTGCAATTAGAAAATGAATAGACCCAATTATTTTAACGTCATTGATGAAAGGTTAAACCTTCTTGCCCTTCGAATTGAACGGCGAGGAAAGTTGAATATTTTGGATTATCATGGACATTCAGAATATTTCTATCAATACTTTTTGAATGAGGTATACGGCTGGACGGTCATAAATGAAAACGACCTCAAACAAAATGTTGAAGCAATTGACTTAACTGACCATTCAAACAAATTTGTAATTCAAGTATCTGCGACTGCAAGTAAACAAAAAATAGAATCCTCCCTTTCAAAAGTCTTAATTAAAAATTACAAGGGTTATACTTTCAAATTTATTTCTATTGCTAGAGATGCTGATGATCTAAAAAAGGACACTTTTAAAAATCCACATTCGATCAAGTTTACGCCTTCAATTGATATCATGGACGTTAAGTCTATCCTTTCGAAAATAAGAGGGTTGCAAACTGACGATCAAAAAAGGATTTATGAGTTTGTAAAAAAGGAATTGATTCCTGAAATTGATCCTATGAAATTAGAGTTAAATTTAACTACTGTCATAAATATTCTGTCCAAAGAGGATTTGGATAAGCTTGATGCAACTACAGAAATTAATAGCTTTGAGATTGGTAGGAAGATTTCGCATAATAAGTTGGATGCTGCAAAAATAATAATCGATGACTATATTGTTTATTATGCAAGAGTTGATAGAATTTATTCTGAGTATGATTCACTAGGTAATAACAAAAGCAAGTACGTTCTTTCTACTATTAGACAAGAATATGCAAAGGCAAAAAGCAGTTTGAACGACGACCAGCTTTTCTTTGAAGTAATTTCTAAAGTACAAGAGAAGGTTTTGAACAGTTCAAACTATACTTCAATTCCATTTGACGAACTTGAAATTTGCGTAAATATCCTTGTTGTAGATGCATTTATCCGGTGTAAAATTTTTGAAAACCCAAACAATTACAATTATGTTACTTCCTGATAACATTCATCCTGAAAATAGCATTTATTATAACGGTGCATTTGTAATTGAATCTTTAAAAAAAGAGAAGAGATACAAAATACTTGACTTGTTTCAAGAGGTAAAAGCAAAAAGGGGAATGTCATTTTCGGTATTTATACTTTGCTTAGATTGGTTGTATTTATTAGAAGTGGCAAAACTGAACTCTAAAGGTGAAATTGAATTATGTTCATAAAATCTTTATCTATAACAAGCGGGGCTAAAGTCATTCGTGAAATTGAATTTCATAAAGGACTTAATTTGATTATTGATGAAAGTGAACACCAAGTAACAGGCAATAGTGTTGGCAAGACCACTGTTCTCAAATTGGTTGATTTTTGCTTAGGAGCAAATCCTAAACACATATATGTTGATCATGAAACAAAAAAGCAGGAATACAAACTTGTCAAGGATTACCTAATTGAAAATAAAATTCTTATAACACTTGTTTTGACTGCTGACTTGGATAAAGGAACCGATGATATTGTTATAGAAAGAAACTTCTTAGCAAGGAAGGAACTTATCAGAAAAATTAATGGCGAAGAATTAACGGAGGAAGAATTTGATTTAAAGTTATCAAACATTCTTTTTCCTGAACATCTGGCAAGTAAACCAACTTTCCGACAAATAATTTCGCATAATATCCGATACAAAGACGAAAGCATTAATAATACCCTTAAAACGCTTGATACTTATACTTCTGATGCGGAATATGAAACACTCTATCTTTTTCTTTTCGGCTGCGAATTCACTAAGGGGAACAGCAAACAGGAAATTTTGACTAAAATAAAGCAGGAAGATACCTACAAGAATAGACTTGAAAAGAATCAGACCAAAACTGCTTATGAAACTGCTTTAGCGTTAATCAATAACGACATTGAAGAGCTAAACAAAAGGAAAAGTAGCTTCAACCTCAATGAAAACTTTGAGAAGGACTTAGACACGTTGAACGAAATTAGATACAGTATCAATAAATTAAGTTCGACTATTGGTAAGTTGAATATTCGTAAAGACCTAATAAAAGAAACTGAGGAAGAACTTAAATCTAACAGGTCAGACATAGACTTGAGACAGCTTGAAATTATATACAACCAAGCAACAAGTAAAATTACTACTATCCAAAAGTCCTTTTCAGACCTCGTTGCTTTTCATAATACCATGATTGAAGAGAAGGTGAAGTTTATTACTAAAGAACTACCTACGCTTGTAAAATCAATTTCAGAAAGAAATAATTCACTAAAGCGGTTGCTTGCAGAGGAACAAAAGTTGACAACTGCAATTTCAAAAAGTGATTCATTTGACGAACTGGAAAAGGTAATTAGCGAGTTGACTGAAAAATATAGAAAGAAAGGTGAATATGAAAATATCATTCAGCAGTTAAGTGAGGTTGAATCTAATATCAAGGATTTTAACAAACAGCTTAATGAAATTGACAGCGAACTTTTTAGCGATAGCTTTGAACAAGTTGTAAAAACACAACTTAACAAATTCAACAAATATTTTGCTGCAATTTCAAATGAATTGTATGGCGAGCAGTATGCTGTTAAATACGATATAATTATAAATAAAAAAGGACAGAGATTGTATAAATTCAGTTCATTTAATGCAAACATGAGTTCAGGTAAAAAGCAAGGAGAAATATCTTGTTTTGATTTGGCTTATACCCTATTTGCCGACGAAGAAAATATTCCATGTTTACATTTTTTATTGAACG
The DNA here is from genome assembly GCA_024636955.1 of Bacteroidales bacterium. GTDB lineage: Bacteria > Bacteroidota > Bacteroidia > Bacteroidales > Lentimicrobiaceae > Lentimicrobium. Next base: position 68,956 of record JAGXGB010000078.1, on the reverse strand, counting down.
ACAAAAAGGAGTTAATGGATGATAAGCAGTTAGTTAAAATTTCCGAGTTTGTAAACCGAAACAATATTCAATTTGTCGCTTCAATTCTTAAAGACAAACTTCCTGAAGAAATTAATAAGGAAGAGTATTTTGTAGTTAAGTTATCGCAAAATGACAAATTGTTTAGAATAAAAGAATGATACTAATCAAAGCAAGCGGAATAAAAACGCCAGCCGGTAACGTCATATAGATTTTTGCCAAAAAATCACGAATAAAAATCCCTGATTGCTGTAATGCGTTTTCAATCAAATGTATGAGTACTATTGAGATGTTTAGATTCTTAGGGGAAAGGTTTTAGGTGTTAATATCCCTGTAAAGGCATGTTGCAGTGAAATGATCAAATAGAAAGCAACCATTTTCCTAACGTCAGGAAAATGGTTTTCGATAAATACTCCGAACTTTCCTTTAAAAATCAGGTTTATTTTCATAAAACACATCCCGATATGAAGTCAAAATACATTGCAGTACTTGCTTCCCTGGCGTTGTTTGCATGCAATAACCACGGGTCATCTTCAGCACAAAATGGTTCTACTAATGGCAGTGGCCAGCCGGTGGAAACCCGTAAACCTAATGCGGATTATAAGCCGGCATTTGAAGGGCAAACCAGAATAGCAGGTGTTAAAACCACCACTCCTTATGAGGGTGTGAAAGTAACTGAATCCTTAGAACAGCCCTGGGGTATAGTATCTATGCCTGACGGCAGATTCCTGATCACTGAAAAGGAGGGCAGTATGGTTATTGCTGATCCTGTGAGTGGTGAACTTAGTGAACGTATCACCGGAATTCCTGAGGTGGACGACAGAGGACAAGGCGGTTTGTTGGGTTTGACTTTGGCCCCCGATTTTGCTTCAAGCAGAATGGTCTATTGGGTGTTTTCAGAAAAAGTTGCTAATGGAAACCATACAGCTGTTGCGAAAGGCAGATTATCAGATGATGAAAAAAGCATAGAGAACGCACAAGTGATTTATCGTGCAACACCAACTTATGACGGCACTTTGCATTATGGCGGACGTATAATATTTGATAAAAGCGGAAACTTGTTTGTGAGTACGGGTGAACGGTCAGACCTTGAAACCCGTCCACAAGCCCAGGATCTGAATTCTGCTCTTGGTAAAATACTTCATATCACGGTTGATGGTAAGCCTGTTGCAGGAAATCCGTTTGAAGGTCAGACAAATGCCCGTCCTGAAATATACAGTTATGGACATCGTAATACACAGGGATTGGCTTTCCACCCTGAAACGGGAGATTTATGGAACAACGAATTTGGCCCTAAAGGTGGCGATGAATTAAACTTAATAAAAGCAGGCGCCAATTACGGATGGCCTGTTATCACTTATGGTCTAGAATACAGCGGTAGTGAGATCGGGAACCCGCCAATACAGCAAAAGGAGGGGATGGAACAACCTGTTTATTATTGGGATCCTGTGCTTTCGCCGAGTGGAATGACGTTCTACACAGGTGGTAATATCCCTGAATGGAAAAACAACCTCTTTCTCGCCGGATTGAACAGCAACCATATTGCCCGCATTGTTCTGCAAAATAACAAAGTAGTAGGTGAAGAACGATTATTAGACAATGAGGGACAGCGTTTCAGAGATATCACCCAGGGAAACGACGGTGCATTGTATACCGTTACTGATGAAGGAAGATTGTACAGGATTGATAAGAAGTAGGGTGAAAACCACTTATGGAAATCATAAGATTCTCTACCATCACATGCCCTGAATGCGGCCATCAGAAGACAGAAGAAATGCCAACAGATAGTTGTCAATTTTTCTATGAGTGCGAAAGCCGTAAAATCGTTATACGTCCGAAACCAGGTGATTGTTGTGTTTACTGCTCATATGGAACAGTGAAATGTCCTTCAATGCAATCACCTGGGATATCGTTATGATGATACTTGTAAACATTAATTGAAAGCAATTTAGGCGCTTTTATGTCTTAACTTACTCATCGCGTAAGTAACTAAACCTCCTGCAATCATTGCAACAGGGCCGTTCACAAACATTGAAGAAAGCATTGAGCCTCCCTCTTTTGTACCGGCAATCTTAGTGCCTAAAGCAGCAACTGCCGGCATAATTGTTTTACTAAGTCCGCCTGTTTTGTCTATTAAATTGTTGGCTGTCCTGAGTAAAGGTTTTCTGTAAACAATAGCCGCGGCTAAAGCGGCAGCTATAGGTAATGCCAATGCAATTTTCGTGTAGTTCATGTTTTTAGTATTATTCATAGTATATGTGTATATGTTGTTTATAATACTAACAATCAATTGGTTAAAAACGTTTTGCTGGTTAGAAATATTTTGCAAATACCATTTTCCTGACGTCAGGAAGATGGTGTGCTTGTTGTTAATTAATTATATTTGAAGAATCATTTAAGAAGAAATAAAACTATGCTGGGACTAAGAACAACAATCTACAAGGTAAGCGATATTGAAAAGGCAAAGCTTTGGTATTCAAAAGCATTTGAAATTGAGCCATATTTTGACGAGCCTTTTTATGTGGGTTATAACATTGGCGGATTTGAGCTGGGCCTTCAACCCGAAGAAGAAGGTAAAACAGGTAAAGCAGAAAATGTAGTGGCTTACTGGGGAGTTGAGCATATTCAGCAGGAATATGACCGTTTGTTGGGGTTAGGTGCTACCGAAAACGAAAAGCCCTATGATGTAGGAAGTGATATTATGACTGCAACGGTTAAAGATCCTTTCGGGAATGTTATTGGACTAATCTATAATCCACATTTCAAATAAAAAGTACGAGCCCATAGGGGTCGTACTTTTTACGTGTCCTATTGTCCTACTTTGCATATAGCCCAGAACCCAGAACCCAGATCTCAGAACAAAAAACAAATAACCAAGAACCCCTCGATAAAAACTCGGGGACCATCAAGAACAACTCAAGCTGATAGCTGATAGCTGACAGCTGACAGCTGAAAGCTAAATCTTAATACCTCCTTGAAGTTTCCGGCCTTCTATTCTGACTTCCCCACCTTCTATTACGGTTTGAGTTAGTTGCCCTTGGTGCTTCAACGGGTGCGGCGGTGAATCCCAGTATGCGTTTTACTTCAATGTCCTGCGGAAGCAGCTTATTGATATCCTTTAGACTGCCACGTTCTTCAGAGGCGCAAAAAGAAATAGCGATGCCTGATTCGCCGGCACGGGCTGTACGGCCGATGCGGTGAACGTAAGTTTCAGGTACTTCGGGCAGTTCGTAATTGATAACGTGTGATATTTTGTCGACATCAATACCGCGTGATGCGATATCAGTGGCAACGAGTACCTTGATAGTGCGGTCCTTAAAGCCGTTGAGTGCTTTCTGGCGGTTTGTCTGCGACTTGTTGCCGTGAATAGCTACTGCCGGGATGCCTTGCCTGATAAGGTCCTTGGTTACTTTGTCAGCACCGTGCTTGGTGCGGGTGAAGATAAGCGCTGTTTCAATGGTTTCAGTTTCGAATATCTCCTGCAGCAATGCGCGTTTGTCGTTCTTCTCTACGAAGTACACTGATTGTGATACGCTTTCGGCTGGAGCTGAAAGTGGAGCCACGTTAACTTTAACGGGATTGGTAAGCAGACTATCGGCCAAAGCCCTTATTTCAACGGGAACGGTAGCTGTAAAGAAACCTGTTTGACGCCTGGCAGGCAGTTTGGCTATAATGCGCTTGATGTCGGGCAGAAAGCCCATATCGAGCATATGGTCGGCTTCATCAAGTATAAAATACTCAATGCTGTGAAGTTTTATAAATCCCTGGTTTATCAGGTCGAGCAGACGGCCGGGTGTGGCAATTAGTATATCAACGCCCTTGCGTATCATCTCGGTTTGAGGTTTCTGCGAAACGCCGCCGTATACAACGGTATGTTTCAGCTTCAGTCCCTTACCATAATCAGTAAAGCTGTCGCTGATCTGCTGCGCCAGTTCACGTGTAGGTGCCATAATAAGTGCGCGTATTGGTGCACCTTTACTTCCTGATTGCGAGGTATATAATTTTTGAAGAATCGGAATAGCAAAAGCAGCGGTTTTGCCGGTGCCGGTTTGCGCGGTGCCAAAAACATCGGCGCCGTTAAGCATATGCGGTATAACTTTCTCCTGAATCGGGGTAGGCTCTGTATAGCCCTTGTTGGTAAGAGCCTGTAAAATAGGCTCAATAATGTTTAATTTATCAAATGTCATTTAATGTTTTTTAGTCTTATAGGCAACAGTCAACCACCCGTTATTATTCGGTTTTTCCAGTGTTAAATTCTTAAGATTAAAGGAATTAACTTCGGTTCGGTGGGCGATAATATATAATAACCTGATAGTCAGCTATAATTTATGAGCTGCAAAGATACGCATTTAATTCATACGATGGATTTTTTTTAGGGGTTAGGGGTTAGGGGTTAGTGGTTAGTGGCATCTCCCGCCCCTAACGGGGCGGACAAATCAATTTGCACCTGAATCTTCTACCGATCTTATGCCCCCACGGGGCATTGACTACAATGTCCCACAAGCCCCACCAGTCTCACCAGTTCCACTATTTGCCCTAACCCCTATACCCCTAACCCCTAACCCCTAACCACTAACCACTAACCCCTAATTATTTGATATCATATTCAATCCATTGACTCCTGTTGGGAGGTACCGGTGAATTTACTTTTCTTACCGGTTTATCTTTGAGCTCCTGTAATAGCTCCTTTACAGCTCTTTCAATAACTGCATCAGTGCCTGTTGCCAGTTGCTCAGGGCGGTCAACTACTTCTATATCGGGATAAACGCCGATGCCTTCAATGATCCACTGTTCGTTTTCATCAAAGATGCCGAAGCGCGGAACAGCAATGTACCCACCATCAACCAGTCCTGCATTACGTGAAATGCCTACCAGTCCGCCCCAGGTTCTGGTACCTATGAGTTTGCCTAGTCCTAGTTTCTTGAAGTAGTATGGGAATGCATCGCCACCTGAAGATGAGTAACCGTTTATAAGCATAGCTTTTGGACCATCATGTGCAACGCCTGGTGCTTTGCCCGGCTGTAGTCCATTGCGGTGCCAGTAACTTAATGTGCGGCGGTCGAGCAAATCAGCCATACGGTCAGGGATAAAACCACCTCCGTTGTACCTGTCGTCAATAATCAACGCTTCTTTATCATGATATGTGTACATGCCGCGGTACAATTCACGGTTGCCTTCAACAGCAGTGTTTGGCACATGGATGTATCCGATTCGCCCACCTGAAAGCTTATCAACCAAAGCCCTGCGTTCATTTACCCAGTTCAGGTACATAAGTTCATGCTCACTGTTGATGGGTTTCACTGTTTCAATCCTCGATCCTTTTGCATCAGCCTTGCTGTTTACTTCAAGTTCAATGTTGCGGTTAAGGCTGTTTTCCAGAAACTCGTATGGGTTATCATTCAGGGTTAATTTTCTGCCGTTGATGCTTAAAATATAGTCGCCTTCGTTAACATTAACGCCTATATCGCGAAGAGGCGAACGGCGTGATTTGTTCCAGTTCTCGCTGTCGTAGATGGTACCTATTTTGTACATGCCTGCCTTTTGATCAGGTATGATCTCTGCACCCAACAGTCCGCCTTCAACGCGCTTAACTTTGTTAAAATCGCCCCAGTCAACATAGGCATGGCCAGTATTGGTTTCGGCTACAATTTCTGAAAGAACGTAGTCAAGGTCAGCACGGTGTGCCACAGATGGCAACATTGGACTGTAACGATCTTTTATTCCTACCCAATCAACCCCATGAAGGTTGTTCACGTAGAAGAAGTCGCGGAATATGCGCCAAGCATCAGTGTATATTTGGTTCCACTCTTTACGGGGGTCAATCTTCATTTCAAGGTTATCAAGGTTCAATTTCCCGGCAGGTACTTTCTGACCTTCTTTCACTTTCACAATGCCATAGTCCTGACCACTTCTGTAAACGAGCATTTTACCATCGGCACTTACACTGGCATTGCCTGTTTTGTCGAGTATCTCAACTGACTTTTCTTCCTCCAGGTTGTAGAACATAAGTTTGTTGTCGGATGCATACAATAAACCTCCTTCAGCAGCCATAAGATTACCGTAATCACCTGCTTCAACCGGTAAAACTACAATGCGGTGAGTTATATTCTCAAAGTCGATAACCACTTTCACAGGATCTTTTTTGCCCGGTTTAGCGGCATCAGTTTTATCGTTTTTGGCATCATTGTTTTTGCCGTTCTGGTTTGATTTATCGGCTGAAGCTGTTACTTCAGGTTCTGCAGGATCACCTGCAGGTTCAACATCTACCTTCTTCTTTACAAGTGCCGGACCATCCTTACTGAGTACCATAGCATACAAGCGGGTGGCCTTAGTGTACAGATAATCAAACTCAAAGCTTGAGAACTGGAGGTTGAAGTCACGGTCGGAAGCAAAGAAAATATACTTGCCATCACGTGAGAATACCGGCGACCAGTCGTTGAAGGTATTATCAGTAAGTTGGGTATTTTTTGAGGTTTCAATGTTGTATACCCAGATAGCTGAAAGCCCGTTATTGCCTTCACGGGTGTAAGTGATCCAGCGGGAGTCGGGTGAAAAGATGTAATCCCGTATCTCGTTCATGGTAGCTGTGTTTACTTCACGCTGTTTGCCGGTGGCCACATCTATGAGCCACAGTTTCATGTTGCGGTCAGAGAAAGCAATGTACTTGCTGTCGGGCGACCAAACAGGATTGTACTTCCATGCTTTGGAACCTGAAGAAAGCTGTTTTGCTTCAGCACCTTTTTTATTCTCCAACAGGTATATTTCATATTCGCCTGATGCATCAGATACGTAAGTTATATACTTACCGTCGGGCGACCATGAAGGGTAAAGTTCCCTAACACCCTGTGTATTTGTGAGGTTCTCAATTTCTCCATGCTCTGCAGGTACTGAGAAGATGTCACCGCGTGCATCGAATATAGCCCTCTTGCCGGTAGGCGAAATATCGAAACTGCCGATATGTTCCTTCACGTTTTTAAAATAAGGAATCAAATTCGGGTTATCGAAGTTAATGTTTACAACCAGCTTTTCATTTACTCCTGTATTCAGGTTTAGTTTGTACAGGTATCCGCCATTCTCATATACAAGCTGACCATTCTCGCCCGAAGGCCACATAACATCAAAGTCTTTATGGAATGTCATCTGCTCCGCCATACGGGTTGCAATGTCGTATTTATAAATATTGAGTTTAATGTCTTTGTCGGATGCATAGAAAATATTATTTCCAAACCATACAGGCCATTGGTCGGCACCTGTAAAATTGGTTATCTGATCGGAGCTGTGGTTCTTAAGATCGTATATCCATAGGTCAGTTGCACGGCCTCCTTTGTATCTTTTCCAGGTGCGGAACTCACGGTCAACAGGAGTGAAGCACACCTTTGATGCGTCAGGTGACAGAACTGCAAAACCACCGTTCACTATTTCAAGCGGTGTTTCAAGTCCGCCATCAATACTTACAAGGAAGTACTTGCCATTGCGTTCACCAAGGTGAGTGCGGTTACCGCGAAACATCACCTGTTTGCTGTCGGGAGTCCAGTCGAGAACTGCATTATCCCATCCGCCCCTTGGAGGCATCACACCAACAGAATTATAAAAAGTAAGTTGTTTAGGAGTTCCACCGGTTGAAGGGATAATAAACACCTGGCGTGTACCTGAGTACTCGCCTGAAAAAGCAATCCATTTGCCATCAGGTGAGATCTTTGGAAAAAGCTCAAGCCCTTCATGTGAAGTAAGCCTGCGGGCATTGCCTCCGGTAGCTTCAACAGTCCAGATATCACCTGCGTAAACAAAGGCTACAAGGTCTTTATTAATATCAGGGAAACGCAGCAAACGGGCATCGTCCAATGCAAACGCCGCCGGCATAAAGCTTAGTGCTAAAGCAAAAGCTAAAAAACGACTGAATAATTTCATTTTAATGTGGTTTAAAAGGAGTTAAAAAAAGAGAGAGCCAAATTACGGAAAATGTTGATAGGAGGGAGGCTTTACCAGAATAACGCCCGTAGTTCGCTATCTCCGCCTTAAAAGGCGGAGTTATTGGAGTAGGGCTTTCATCTCCGCAGTTATTCACTTCTCCTTAAGAATATCTTTTAACGCATCCTCTATAACAGGATACTTAAATTTAAAACCTTCATTCAGCAAGCGCTCCGGATAAACTGCTTGTCCTGAGGTAAGTGCTCTTGAACCACCACCATATATAAGCTTAAGTGCTGCTTCAGGTACGGTAAAAAACGACGGCCTGTTGAGCGCATCAGCCAGAACTTTAGTAAAATCGGCATTGGAGAGGTAGCCGGGTGAGGTGAAGTTATAAATACCGCTTTTCTTGCCTTCAATCACATGCATGAAAGCATTGACCAGGTCATCAATGTGAACCCATGAGAACATCTGCCCGCCTGATGCAATCTTTCCTCCTACGCCAAGTTTAAAAGGCATCATCATAGTGGGAAGTGCACCCTGCTTATCGTCGAGTGCTATTCCCAGCCGGGTGGTTGCAATTACAGTTAGAGGTGCAGCCTGCATAGCCGCTTGCTCCCAGTTGCTGCATACGTTAGCCATAAAATCATCGGCATAATCAGTGGAGGTTTCAGTATGAGTGCCTTTGCCGGAATAAATGCCTACGGCTGATGCCGATATAAAGTGCTTTGGAGGGTGGTGGGCAATGATGAGGGCACTAACCAGTTTAAGGGTCGTGTTGATCCTCGATTCATAGATTTCCTTTTTATAGGCATCGGTGTGTCGGGCAATAATAGGAGCACCTGCCAGATTGATAAGCACATCACAACCCTCAATCATGGAACTGAGAATATTGTCATCCTCCTTAAGATCTTCCCGTGATAGAGAAATCACTTTCCATCCCAATGATTGGAGGTGTAGCTTTAAGCGTCCACCAATAAATCCCGAAGCCCCTGTTATAGCTGCTCTCTTTTGTTGTTTGATATTTGCACTTTGTTTTGCCATGATATGGTTAGTTATATGCAGCTATTTACATGTAACAATTTAAGATACATTATAAGCTAACATTGAGCACATTGTTTAAAAACCTGTACCTTTGCACCGGTTTTTTCAAAACAAGATCTTTAAGCATTTTGTTTTGCTAAAATACAATGTAAAAGTGCTAAGATACAAAGAGTCAAGCAATATGGAAAACGATAAAAAGCCAGTAGGTTTATTTTCAGAATTCCCGCCTGTAACAAAGGAGCAGTGGGAACAACGGATACAACAGGACCTGAAGGGCGCTGATTACGACAAGAAATTGATTTGGAAAACTGCCGAAGGGATCAATGTTAAGCCTTATTACCGTGCTGAAGATCTTCAGAACATAAAGCAGGTGTTTGCTTCACTGCCCGGACAGTTTCCCTATGTTCGTGGAACAAATGGAGTAAACAACCAGTGGCTTATATCCCAGGATGTTGAAACTTCAGATATCGCCAAAGCAAATCATCTTGCAAAGGATGCCACCCGGCGTGGAGCCGATGCAGTGCTGCTGAATGTTTCAGAGGTAAACACAGCTAAGGAAATGTCGGCACTGCTCAACGGCATTGATCTTGATAAGGTAACGTTGCTGTTCAACAGTTCCCCTTCTTACGAAAACCTGTTACTTAACCTGGATGAGAGCATAATTTCTTCAGGTTACGACAGCGCATCTATTAAGGGTGTATTTGATTTTGATCCACTGAGTTATGTTTTGCTTAACGGCAATTTCTACAATTCAGAAGATGGTGATTTGCTGGAGGGTGCTCAGTTATTAAAGGATGCCGCACGTTCTCTCAAACAGTTCAGGGTGCTAAGTGTTAACGGGCAGTTTTTCCATAATGCCGGTTCAACGCTGGTGCATGAACTGGCCTTTGCGCTTGCTTCGGGCAATGAATACTTATCATGGTATACCACCAAAGGATTCACAGCCGATGAGGTTGCTTCAAAGATGACTTTCCATTTTGCCACAGGCTCTAACTATTTCATGGAAATAGCCAAACTGCGCGCTGCAAGGCTATTGTGGGCACAGATTGTGAACGCTTATAAACCCGCATCACAGGAGTCGCAGAAGATGCATATTCACTCCATGACATCAACCTGGAATAAATCGATTTACGATCCTTTTGTTAACATGCTTCGCACTACCACTGAAGCTATGTCGGCAGCACTTGGAAATGCAGATATAATCACAGTACTGCCATTTGATATGAACTACCAGGAGCCCGACGATCTTTCATTAAGAATGGCGCGTAATCAGCAGATCATACTTAAGGAAGAGTCGAGTCTTGATAAGGTTATTGACCCTGCGGCCGGCTCTTATTACCTTGATAACCTCACGGCATCACTGGCAGAGGCTGCATGGAAACTATTCCTGCAAGTGGAAGAAAAGGGTGGTATGCTTGAAGCGATCAAGGCGGGTTTTGTGCAGGATGAAATTGCTGCTTCGGCTAAAAAGAAGAAGGACGATATTGCCAACAGGCGCACTCTGGTGCTTGGCACAAACCAGCACCCTAATCTTAATGAGCGAATGCTGGAGAAGATTCAGGTGAAAACAGAAGCAGAGGATTTTGATAGCCTGATAGATTATGATGATAGTCAAATGGAGAATGGTGATAGTCAAACGGAGAATGGTGAGAGACAGGCAGAGGATGATGACACTTATGAATCCGAAAATGATGAAACTATAGGTGTCCCATTCAGAAAACCGCAATACAAGACCATTGAAATTTCAAGGGGTACTGATGAGTTTGAGGACATGAGGCTTGCCACAGAGATATGGGAAAATGAAGGAAATAAACGCCCTGCTGTATTCATGCTAACTTATGGTAATCTTGCTATGCGCAAGGCACGGGCTGCTTTCAGTTCAAGCTTCTTTGGTGTTGCAGGATATCGCATACTCGATAATGCAGGCTTTACCACTACTGACGAAGGAATAAGGGCTGCTGTTGATAGTGGCTCTGAGATAGTAGTTATTTGCAGTTCGGATGAAGAATATGCTGAATCAGCCGCTGATATTGCTCGTTCAATTAAGGACTCAATGCCTGAAGTGATCATTGTTGTTGCCGGTTATCCTAAGGAAATTATTGATAGCCTGAAGGCAGCAGGGGTGGATGAATTCATTCACGTTAAAAGCAATTTATTAACAACACTGTATGGCTTCCAGCAAAAACTGGAAGTGATGCTTTAGAAAAATAAACTATGCGTCCCGATTTTAAAAATATAGATGTATTGAATGGTGGAAGCCAATCAGTTGCCACAGACAAAACTGGTGAAAGTCAATCAGTGGACAAAGAAAACACTACAGCACAACAAGGCAGTGAATGGATGACTACCGAGCAGATTCCGGTGAAGCCTGTATATACAGAAGCCGATCTGGCCAACATGGAGCACCTGAATTATGCCGCTGGGTTAGTGCCATTCTTAAGGGGGCCATACAGCACCATGTATGTAATGAAACCCTGGACTATAAGGCAGTATGCAGGTTTTTCAACTGCTGAAGAGTCGAATGCTTTTTACCGCCGTAATCTTGCTGCAGGGCAGATGGGTTTGTCAGTTGCCTTTGATCTTGCAACACACCGGGGTTATGACTCTGACCACGAAAGGGTAGTTGGTGATGTTGGTAAAGCAGGGGTAGCCATTGATTCTATCCTTGATATGAAGATACTGTTTGACCAGATTCCCCTTGATAAAATGTCGGTTTCAATGACTATGAACGGCGCGGTACTTCCCGTACTTGCCTTTTACATCGTTGCTGCCGAAGAACAGGGTGTTTCAATGGATAAACTGATCGGTACCATACAAAACGATATCCTTAAGGAGTTTATGGTGCGCAACACTTATATATACCCGCCTGCGCCCAGTATGCGTATCATAGCCGATATATTTGAGTTCACTTCGAGGAATATGAAGAAGTTCAACTCAATTTCCATTAGCGGGTACCACATGCAGGAAGCAGGGGCTACTGCCGATATTGAACTCGCATACACCCTTGCCGACGGACTTGAATATTTACGTACCGGTATCCATGCAGGCATTCCTGTTGATGCGTTTGCACCGAGGCTTTCGTTCTTCTGGGGTGTTGGGATGAACCACTTTATGGAAATCGCCAAGATGCGTGCTGCAAGGCTCCTGTGGGCCAAGATTGTGAAGCAGTTTAATCCGAAGGACGACAAGTCAATGGCATTACGCACACACTGCCAAACATCAGGGTGGAGTCTTACTGAGCAGGATCCTTTCAACAATGTTACACGCACTGCCGTTGAAGCACTTGCTGCAGCACTCGGTCATACCCAAAGCCTGCACACCAATGCTCTTGATGAAGCGATAGCATTGCCAACGGACTTCTCGGCACGTATTGCCAGGAATACACAAATATATCTTCAGGAAGAAACGAATATAACAAAAGTAGTTGACCCATGGGCCGGTTCTTATTACGTGGAATCGCTCACACAGGAAATTGCACATAAGGCATGGAAGCTTATTGAAGAGGTTGAAGCCCTTGGAGGTATGGCAAAAGCAATTGAAACAGGCATTCCAAAAATGCGTATTGAAGAGGCTGCTGCACGAAAACAAGCACGCATTGATTCAGGCAGGGATACCATTGTAGGTGTGAACAAATACAGGCTTGCAAAAGAAGATCCAATTGAAACCCTCGAAGTAGACAATACCGCAGTCAGGGAATCGCAATTGAGGCGTCTTGCAATGCTTAAGGCAAACCGTAACAACGAAGAAGTTCAACAATCACTTGATGCCCTAACAAGCGCCGCTGAAACAGGTGAAGGTAACCTGCTTGCACTGGCAATTGATGCTGCACGCAAGAGGGCATCGCTGGGTGAGATTTCAATGGCACTTGAAAAAGTTTATGGGAGGTACAAAGCAGTGATACGTTCAATTTCAGGAGTATACTCCTCAGAGTCGCATGACGACAGCAGCTTTAAGAAAGCCGGTGAACTGGCCGATAAGTTTGCAGAACTCGATGGCCGCCGCCCTCGTATTATGATCGCAAAGATGGGCCAGGATGGGCACGACCGTGGAGCGAAGGTTGTTGCTACAGGCTATGCTGACATAGGATTTGATGTAGACATCGGGCCTCTGTTCCAAACTCCGGCAGAAGCAGCCCGTCAGGCTGTTGAGAACGATGTGCATGTGCTTGGTGTATCTAGTTTGGCAGCAGGACATAAAACCCTGGTGCCGCAAGTAATCGAAGAGCTTAAGAAACTGGGTCGTGAGGATATAATGGTGATTGTGGGTGGTGTGATTCCACCACAGGATTATGACTTCCTTTACAAAGCAGGCGCTATGGCGATATTCGGTCCGGGTACTATTATTCCTGATGCTGCTATAAAGATGCTGGAGATCATGATTGAAGCTCGGAAGTAGTACTTATTGTAATGCATTAAAACAATGAAATAACTTCTTCCGGTCATGTTTAATTGCACGGAAGTGCCTACATAGTTTTGATTAAAAAAATGATAACCTCCGTTAGGCAGTTTTTATGCCTGCGGAGGTTATTATTTATGCCTTTTTATTAAGACTTTGTGTAAAAGCTATCAGTAAAATTAGTAACTTTGCTAATCTACTAAAATTTACTATTTTATTGAATATGAGCGATTTAAACAATGACGCTGGGGTAAAGAATTCTAATCCTGGAAACGGAAACGGCAACGGAAATTATACTGCTGAGAATATTCAGGTACTCGAGGGTCTTGAGGCGGTGCGCAAGCGCCCTGCCATGTATATTGGTGATATCAGTGAACGCGGTTTACATCACCTGGTTTATGAAGTAATTGACAATTCAATTGATGAAGCTCTTGCAGGGTATTGCGACAATATTGACGTGTTCATCCATAAGGACAACTCAATTACAGTAACTGATAATGGCCGTGGTATTCCAACCGATTATCATGAAAAGGAAAAAAAGTCGGCACTTGAGGTTGTAATGACTGTATTACATGCCGGCGGTAAATTTGATAAAGGATCATATAAGGTATCGGGTGGTTTGCACGGTGTAGGGGTATCCTGTGTAAACGCACTCTCTACCATGCTTAAGGTTACTGTTCACCGTGAAGGAAAGATCTTCGAGCAGGAATATCATATCGGCAAGCCGCTTTATCCTGTTAGAACAATAGGAGAAACCGACCGCACCGGTACAATAGTTCATTTCAGGCCTGATGAAACTATTTTTACCACTTTGGTTTATGATGTTGAAATCCTTAAATCACGTATCAGGGAGCTTGCTTTCCTGAACAAGGGTATAAGGCTTTCTATTACTGATGAACGTGCTTTGGAGGAAGAAGGCGTGTCATCAATACACACATTCTACTCTGAAAGAGGATTGCTTGATTTTATCGAGTACCTCGATGGAATGCGCGAGAAGCTTATGCCTGAGCCTATTTATATTGAGGGGGAGAGGAATGAAATTCCGGTTGAATTGTCGATGCAGTACAACACATCGTTCAGTGAAAACATACACTCGTATGTGAATAACATCAACACGCATGAAGGTGGTACCCACCTTGCAGGTTTCAGAAGGGCGTTAACCCGTACATTGAAATCGTATGCCGACAAATCAGGAATGCTTAAGAACCTTAAGTTTGATATTAGTGGTGATGACTTCCGTGAAGGACTTACCGCCATTATATCAGTTAAGGTGCAGGAGCCACAGTTTGAAGGCCAGACTAAAACCAAGTTAGGTAATAATGAAGTAATGGGCGCTGTGGACACACTGGTTTCCGAGTTGCTCAACTATTACCTTGAAGAGCATCCAAAGGAAGCACGCACCATTGTAAACAAAGTTATACTTGCTGCTACTGCCCGCCATGCTGCCCGCAAAGCACGTGAACTGGTGCAGCGCAAGAATGTACTCACCGGTTCAGGATTACCGGGTAAACTGGCCGACTGTCAGGAACGTGATCCCGCTAAATGCGAAATATACCTGGTGGAGGGTGACTCTGCGGGTGGAACTGCCAAGCAGGGACGCGACAGAAAGTTTCAGGCTATACTACCATTGAGGGGAAAAATCCTCAATGTGGAGAAAGCAATGCAGCATAAAATCTTCGACAGTGAGGAAATAAAAAATATTTTTACAGCACTTGGTGTTAGCATAGGTACCGAAGAGGATAGTAAAGCACTCAATCTGGCAAAACTCAGATACCATAAAGTGGTAATCATGACTGATGCTGATGTTGACGGTAGCCACATTGCCACACTTATACTCACGTTCTTCTTCAGGTATATGAAAGAACTGATAGAGAATGGTTATGTGTATATTGCAACGCCTCCATTATTTCTTCTAAAGCGAGGTAACACTGAAAGGTATTGCTGGAGTGAAGAAGAGCGGGTTAAAGTCACTGCTGAACTATCAAACGGAAAAGAGAGTGCAGTTCATATTCAGCGCTATAAAGGTCTTGGTGAAATGAACGCTGAGCAGTTATGGCTCACTACCATGAACCCTGAATTCCGCACACTGCGCCAGGTTACCATTGATAATGGAACTGAAGCCGACCGTATATTCTCTATGCTAATGGGTGATGAAGTACCACCAAGGCGTGAGTTTATTGAAGCTAACGCCAAGTACGCTAAGATTGACGTGTAATTGGCTAACTAATCCTACAATATTTACTACGAAAGAGCCGGCAAAAGTCGGCTCTTTCCTGTTAAGATAGTAACCAATTTAGCTGTGAACAGAGCCCCTTATAGTAGAGGGCAAGCCCACTAACAATTGTGGATGCAATCACTTTGGCACATCAGTTGTTAAGGTGGTATATAGTTGACCAAACTGAATATAGACATGAAAAAGTTATTCCTTCTTATCTTGATGATAGGAACTTTCAGCCTTGTTGCTGAAGCACAGAACTACCGGACCGGATTAGGTGCCCGCTTAGGGCCATTCAATGGTGTTACTGTAAAACATTTTGTATCACCCTCAAATGCCATTGAGGGTATTGCCTCCTTCAGGTGGCGTGGTTTCACAATCACCGGATTGTATGAATGGCAGAAACCAATCAGCGGGGCACCCGGACTTGATTACTTCCTGGGTATTGGTGGTCACATCAGTTCAGTAGATCCTGACCTGTATTGGAAATACTATAAGTACGACAATGGACCATACGATAATTACTTTACTGTGATTGGTATTGACTTTATAGCTGGATTGGAGTATACGTTTGCAGAAGTGCCATTCAACGTTGGATTAGACTGGAAACCGGCCATTAATTTTGGTGGATACAGATGGTGGGCTGATGGTTTGGCAGTTTCAATCAGGTATGCTATCAAATAAATTAGGTAAAACATTTTATCGTTCTACCTCCCGCTGAACCCACTAAGTGTGGTTAGAAAAAAGAACCTGATTTAATCATAAAATGCCCACGATACGCCAAATCGCAAACCCCTGTCGGGCATTGGGTATCCGGGTACCATGATATAATCAGCTTCCATCATGCCTGCATTGAGGTTTTTCATCATAAGGAACATGCGTGCCCTCTTAACTCTGATGTTAATAAAGGCATCAACATAGGGGTAGCCGCCTGTTTCAACAGTGTTCTGGACATGAAAAGCCCTTAAGGCAGGCATGTATGCATCCTCATAAAATGGGGTGTTAAACAGCACCGCAAATCCTCCCTGAAGGTAGAGCGCCCTTTTGAACAAGGCACGTGAATAGCATAATGATGCACGGCCTGCAAACTGCGGAAGGTTTATTACACCCTGCCTGGATGAATTCTGGACTATACCATATATCTGTGACTCGAAGTGGCGCCATTTTAAATCAGTAAAAGCCCATATTTGAGTAACTGCCACTGATCCTTGCTCTTTAACCGGACGTGAAATTGTATCAAGGTATACATAATCAGTCAGATTATATACATTAAATCCTGCTTTAAAGAACCGGTGTTCATACGATGTCTTAAAGCTCAGGGTGGTTTGCTGTCCGAAAGCATTTTCCCAACTGAAGTGGTTTGAGTAATGATACTGATAAAGGTAAAATGGCTGCTCAATAATGATGGAAGCACTTGCTTTCAAGTTACCCCAACTTTCAGAATTGTCATAACCTGGCAATGTCAATAATCCGCTGATACCTTTATCGCCATTGAAAGGGTTGCCGGTAGTTGCCCATATCATTCCTTCTGCTTTTGCCAGTCCAAATGCATTTGCTGCCAGGTAAGCATAAGGAGTAAGTCTGTTGAAGTTGCGCTTGATGGTATCATTCCTGTAAACCCCTGATATATGTTCAACACCAGCCCTCAATAATACTGCTTTTGATGACCCCCGTACTCTGCCAACACCTGCTTCTATCGAAAGGTCATTTGCCAACTCATGGTAATATATTGAATCAAAAGTTTTAGTTGAATCAATGAAAACCTGGTTATAAAAACCTGATAATGGGTTATTATCAGTATACCTGTAAGCATTGCGGGAGTAGCTTATGGTATGCCTGATGTAATTACTTCTCTCAGGGTTATAGTATCTGTGTAGTTTCCTGGGGCCAATGGTATCTGACCTTAAACTGTCAGTAACAGGGTTTTTCCTCACTTTACCAAAGTAATAGAATTGCCGTACCTGAAAACCGCTCTCCTTCATGAAGTTGTCGGCATTGGTTAGGTAAATGGGAATACGCTTTCTGTCAGTTTCAGTGTTATTGGTAAACATAGTTATTCTTCGTACACCACCATTCTCGCGCCAGCGTATTGTGCTGTTGTGGTAGTTGCCAAGCACTGCATAATTCTCTTTTTTGTTCACATATTGGGCAGTACCTGCAAACGACATATCATCCGACTTCTGCCTTTGATATAGCCCGATGGAGTTAATAAGGTCAACATCAAGTCCCAGGGTTAGTCCGCCTGCGATATTCTGTGAATGTGTGAACCTGAATACCTGTTCTTTTCCCGGACCTGTAGAATAGAAGATATTGGTGTAGGGGCCCGTAGTCTGGTAATACTTGATATTCCGGTTGATGAACTTATACAATGTATAGTCAAAAGGTGTAAACTTGAAACCTGAGTATTCGGGCATTGAAAAAACTATTGAACGATAAGCAAGCCCTGCATTACCGGTAAGAGCATACAATGATGTAGCATTTTCAGTTGGCAGATAATAGTTAAAGCCGGTTAATAGGGTGTCGTTTAGCCTGATAATCTTTTCACCCGGCCACCTATCATTAAGTTGAGTATAGAAAATGGAAGCAGTATCAGGTGAGGGATTATAATTAGTGTTGTTATTATTATTGACATTGGTAGTGGGAGGCAGATTGTAGTCTTCACCCTCAGGATCCTGAGCAAAGGAATATGGAATATATGCTGAAATAATTAAGAGCAGAACTATAAACCGCATATACTTAGAGTATGGATTCATGATGATGTTATGCAGATTGGTCAGTGAATGCATGTCATTTCGCAATATTCAGCTGTATATGTTATGCATTTAAGCAATGTTCAGCATGAATAGGATTAGCAATGCATGCAAAGATAATGCAATAGGTTAAATTAATATCCGGCAAAGGTGATCATAATGAAATATCCTCAATTTTTTCAACCGGTGCCTCACAGGTGTGATTACGGCATTTATATATCATGGTACTGTGGTCACTCCTGAACTTATTCTTAAACACAGGAATGCTGCTTTTATTGTATGCAGCGGCAAGTAATAAAAACGGACGGAACCGGCGATATAGCTGTGTAGCATAAGTAACAGCCTCAGTGCCGGTGATAGTGACCAGATCAATGCCATTAACATGTGCTGCAGTTATTGTTGCCCAATTTGCGTGATAGGCAGGATATGCAACCATGTTTTTCTGAATATAATTGCACATGTTTTTCGACCTGTCAATATATGTTTGGTCTTCAAAGTAATTGCCAATTGCAAGCATTACCCATGCCATAACCGAATTGCCTGAGGGCTCAACCCCGTCAGTGGTCTCTAATAGCCTCGACAGATTATTAATATTCGGGTCATCATTACTCTGCGGTACAAACCAGAATAAAGGCGTTGATTCCTGAGAGAATTCATTTATGGTATAGTCAATAAGTTGTTTCGCCCTTAGCAGCCACGACTCATCAAAAGTTAACTGGTATAGTGAAATGAATGCATCGGCTGTAAAAGCATAATCATCAAGGAAGCCATTTATTCGTGCCTTTCCATTCTTCCATGTTCTTGTTATTTTCCCATCTGTCGATATCATATTATCATCTAAGAATCGG
Source organism: Bacteroidales bacterium (assembly GCA_024636955.1). Classification (GTDB taxonomy): domain Bacteria; phylum Bacteroidota; class Bacteroidia; order Bacteroidales; family Lentimicrobiaceae; genus Lentimicrobium. Next base: position 49,778 of record JAGXGB010000078.1, on the reverse strand, counting down.
GCAGCTTTAAGAGCAGTCTCTTTCAATGCTTCATCGGAGGTTGCAAAGGCCCCTGCTACAAAGCCTTTGATCATCATAGCATTCCATGATACAATGATTTTATCATCAAGGTTAGGTCGCACTCTTAGGTTGCGATAGTTAAGCAGCACTTTCTTTGACATTTTCACTAATTGCCTGAGTTCTTCAGTGCTGAGGTGCTCAATTAAAGCAAACTGCTCATCAGTATTTGGACGTAGCAAAATATTATGATCTGCCTCCCAGTGTCCCTCCTTACCAACTCCCCAATAGCGTGAAAGCAAATCAGCATATTCAGGGAGCAGTTCATTTATTTCTTCTCTTTTCCAGATGTAAAATTGCCCTTCCTTACCTTCACTATCGGCATCGAGTGCTGCATAAAAGGCGCCCTCAGTAGAAGTAAGTTCAGCATTGATGAACTGCAGAATACCTTTAAGGATTTCAACATAGAAAATAACTCCGGTGGCCCTGAAAGCATTAGCATACAACACAGTAAGCTGGGCATTATCATAAAGCATTTTTTCAAAATGTGGAACCTTCCATTCTGTGTCAGTACTGTAACGTGCAAAACCTCCTGCTACCTGATCGTAAACACCGCCCATAGCCATTTTATCAAGTGTCAGTTGCAATTGGGCAAGTGCTTTTGGCGATTGTGATATAAAATGGTAATTCAGCACAAACTGCCATAGGGAAGGCATTGGGAATTTAGGTGCTCCTATTGTTCCGCCAAGTGACTTGTCAAAACGCAGCGCAAGCTGATTATATGCATCTTCCACTGCAGTTATGTCTGTTGAAATGTCGCTAGCGGGCGCATCTATAATACCCATGCCCTTAATGCCACTGTGAATACGTTCAGCCTGTGCCAGTATCTCTACATAGTTATTTTGGTACATATCTGATAACTGCCTGAGAATATCCGTCCACTGCTCAGGCCTGAAATATGTGCCGCCCCAAAATGGTCTGCCATCAGGCATTGCAAAGCAATTTAAAGGCCAACCTCCCTGACCATGAAGTAACTGAACCGCATTAAGGTAAATCTGGTCCACATCAGGCCGCTCTTCCCTGTCAACCTTTACACATACGAACAGTTGGTTCATAACTTCAGCTACATCAGGCACGCTAAAGCTTTCGTGCTCCATAACATGACACCAATGGCAAGCTGAATAGCCAATACTGATGATTATCGGACAATTTCTTCGTTTAGCCTCTTCAATTGCTTCATTACCATACGGATACCAGTTTACAGGGTTATTGGCATGTTGTAAAAGGTAAGGACTGGTTTCATGAATTAGACGGTTCGGCATAATAAGCATATTATTTCTATAAGAAGCATAAACATTAAAACGCACCCTTTGTTAAAAAAAAGTGGGAACTGAAAAGTACACCTGGTTATTCATGCATTGAACATAGAAAAAGCCGGGTAGAAATTTAAAGCAAAATAAAACAATTTATCGTTCGTTGTTCAAATAGCTTGACTACCGCAATATGTATGGTATAATATTTGATGTGAGTTAAGTGGTTGATCATGAACCACTAATATATTTAATATTCTATATGTAAAATATCTCAGCCTCTATTAAAAACATCTTCTGGTTTAATCCGGGATTGATTAATTTGGCTTATTTTTACATTTAATACGCATAGTAAATACCGGGATAATGTCAGAAATCAGAATTATACAACAGGAAGGGAATTACAAGCATATGTTTTTGTATAATCCTACTCCAATGTACATCTTTGACCAGGAAACACTGCAATTTCTTGAAGTAAATGATGCAGCAATATTGCATTATGGGTACTCGAGGGAGGAATTCCTGCAAATGACAGCGAAGAATATACGGCCTCCGGAAGAAGTTGATGCATTGGTAAAGGACGTTGAGCAAACTAAAGGAGTTGTAAATTACGCTGGTGACTGGCATCATGTTAAGAAGAACGGGGAACAAATAATAGTAAATATAATTTCCTATCCTTTTGTGTTTAATGGGAGAGAAGCGCGCCATGTAATGGCAACTGATGTTACAGCGCAGCGTAGTATGGAGCAAATGTTGCGAAAAAGTGAAGAGCGTTTCAGGGTGATAGTAGAAACTGCACCTGAGCCAATAATCATTGAATCAGATTATAAATTTGTCTATGTCAATTCAACAGCAATAAAGCTTTATAATGCCAAAAATGAACATGATCTGATTGGTAGGAGTGTTCTTGAACTGGTGCATCCCGTGTGCAGAGAAAAGTTAAGAAAAGAAATTGAAACTATTGCTTCAGGTGGCAAAGCTACAGAAGACTTAGGTGAACTACGCTTCCTGACCCTTGATAACAAGGATATATGGGTTGAAACGAAGAGGCAGCAAATTGAATTTGAAGGTAAACTTGCCAACCTTGTATTTGTAAGGGATATAACTGCAAAAAGAAAAACGGCTGAAGCCATCAATTACCAGGAATTCCTTTTAAAGGAAATGGGTAATATTGCAAAGATAGGTGGATGGGAATTTGATCCTGAAACAGGTGATGGTTCATGGACTGATGAAGTTGCAAGAATACACGGCCTTGAACCCGGTGATAAAACCAATGTTAAAATAGGCTTAAGTTTCTATACCGATGATTCAAAAGAAAGAGTGTCAAATGCCATCAACGAGGCCATTACTCAAATGAAAGGCTACAATATTGAACTGGAAATGATACTCAGGGATGGTACTCATAAATGGGTACATACCTTTGGTGAACCTGTTATAATGGACGGAAAGGTAGTTAAAGTGAGAGGTGCTTTCCAGGATATTACTGAGCGTAAACTTGCAGAAAAGGCTCTCAGTGAAAGTGAACACAAGTACAAAGCCTTCTTTGAGTACTCACTTGATGCTTTGATACTTTCAAACCTTGAAGGCAATTTGTTGGAAGGAAATCAGGCAACTTGTAAATTGCTCGGTTATACTGAAGAAGAGTTGAAACATAAGAACAGGAAAGACATTATTGACAATTCCGACAACAGACTTGATGACTTCCTGGAAAGAAGATCGAGAGAAGGTGTTGCAGTTGGTGAGTTAAGATTTATTAGGAAGGATGGAAGCTTTCTGAATGCTGAAGTATCATCCGCTATTTTTCTGGATGCTTCTGATAATCACAAGACCAGCTTGATCATTAGAGATATTTCAGCCCGTAAACTTGCTGAAAAGAAAATCAAGGAACTCAATACTGAGCTTGAACAGCGCATTGATGAAAGAACAGCACAGTTGACTGCAGTGAACAAGGATCTTGAAGCATTCGCTTATTCAGTTTCACATGACCTCCGGGCACCACTCAGAGGAATTAATGGGTTAACAATGATATTGCTGGATAATTATGTTGAAAAACTTGACGAAGAGGGGGCCAGGCTTTGTAATCGTATTAGGGCTAATTCAATAAAGATGGGTTCGCTGATTGATGATTTGCTTTCCTTCTCAAAAGCTAGTACATCTGAGATCAGGAAATCGGCCATTGATATGAATTTATTGGTTGAAAGCACAATTGCAGAGCTAAGTGAAAAAGAGTCTCTTGCCAAATTTAAATTCAATATTTCGAACCTTCCAATCTCAGAGGGTGATAGAAACCTTATTCAACAGGTGTGGATTAACCTTATCTCGAATGCCGTTAAATTCAGCTCGAAAAAAGAAAAACCGGTCATAGAAATCAAAGGTCATACACTTGACGGCACTAGCTTTTATGAGATTAAAGATAATGGGGCCGGGTTTAATATGCAGTATGCTGAAAAACTATTCACTGCATTCCAAAGGTTGCATTCTGAAAAAGAGTTTCAAGGCACCGGTGCCGGACTTGCTATTGTAGAGCGTATCCTCAATAAGCATGGTGGTCGCATCTGGGCCGAGAGCGTTGAAGGATCAGGCGCAACCTTCTCATTTTGCCTGCCAAGGGAAAAGTGAAGGTAACTCTGATAAAACCCTTCTTCAGTGCTTAACCAGGTACTCCTAACATTTTAGCCAAACATATTCTTAACTGAATCCATAGGACTACCACCTTTACCAAATGAATTCATGAGCGTTTGAACATTAAATTCCTTCCGATCTATGTGGTTATATAATGCCTCAAAGATCCTTAAGTTAATAAACAATAGACAGTTAACATTATTAACACTTAATAGTTCGCTTACGCTGGCGCTATAATGGCATTAATTTGTTAATTTTGAACCACAATTATTCATCAAAAAACATAAAGAAAGATATTATGAAAAAAGTAATTTTTACCGAGCTGGCGCCTAAGGCTATAGGACCTTATAGTCAGGCAATTGAAATGAATGGATTTTTATATATATCAGGACAGGTGCCAATTGATCCTGCTGCCGGTAAAGTAGTAGAAGGTGGGATAAAGGAACAAACTGAGCAGGTGATGAAAAATATTGGAGCAATATTGGAAGCTGCAGGTTATGCATATAGTGATGTTGTTAAATGTACCTGCCTTCTTAGTGATATGGTCAATTTTGGCGCTATGAATGAGGTATACGGTCAGTATTTTACTGAAAACCATCCGGCACGTGCAGCTTATGGCGTTGTAAAATTACCTCTTGGTGCCCTTATAGAAATTGAAGTTATTGCCGCTAAATAGTTTTCCATGATTAAAAGAATAGTTACTTTCTCAGTAATAGTGCTCCTCAGCTTCAGGCTAAGCTACGCTGTTGAAGGCATGTGGTTGCCAATGTTACTTGAGCAACTAAATGAAGACGAAATGACCAGCATGGGAATGCGCATTTCAGCTGAAGATATCTATAGTATTAATAAGTCAAGCCTCAAGGATGCGATCCTGCTGTTTGGGCGTGGATGTACTGCAGAGATCATCTCCGACCAGGGATTAATACTCACCAACCATCACTGTGGTTATGGCCAGATTCAACGGCACAGTTCGGTTGAAAACGACTACCTGACCAAAGGTTTCTGGGCTATGGATAAATCACAGGAGTTGGTGAATCCGGGCTTGTCGGTTACCTTACTTGTGCGCATGGAAGATGTAACAGCCCGGGCACTTAATGGTGTGAAAGCCGGTATTACTGAAAAAGAAAGAGCTGATTTGATTAGTAGCAATATTAAAACCATTGAAGAGGAAGCTATAAAAGGAACTGCCTATGGTGCAAAAGTGCGTCCGTTCTATTATGGCAACCAGTATTACTTGTTCATCACAGAAACCTTTAATGACGTGCGACTGGTAGGAGCGCCTCCTTCAAGTATTGGTAAGTTCGGCGGCGATACGGATAACTGGATGTGGCCAAGGCATACCGGCGACTTTTCATTGTTTCGCATCTATGTGAACAAGAACAATGAACCGGCTGATTATTCTCCAGATAACGTTCCGTATAAGCCTAAGAATCATTTACCGGTTTCCCTGAAAGGAGTGGAGGAGAACGACTTTACTTTCGTATTCGGATACCCTGGCAGAACACAGGAATACCTTCCTTCATTTGCAGTTGACCTGATCAGCAACCACAAGAACCCGGCTGCTATAAGGCTAAGAGAACAAAGGCTTGATATCTTTGATGAGTATATGAATCAAAGTGACCTTGTGCGCATTCAGTATTCTGCAAAGCATGCAGGTGTTGCCAATTTCTGGAAAAAGATGATAGGGGAGAGCCGTGGAATTAATCGACTTGATGCAGTGACTAAAAAGCAGAATCTGCAGGAGGAGTTCAAAGCATGGGCTCTTGCCGATGCTGAAAGAAGTAAAAAGTATAGTTCACTTATTGCTGAATTTGAAAAGACTTACAATCAGCTCCTTCCATACAGTGTTGCTGAGACTTATCTTCAGGAAGCGGGATTTTCGGTGGAGGCTATCGGTTACGCCCTGCGATATAGAAAACTTGTTGAGGCTGGCAAAGCAAATGCTTCAGCCGATGAGATCAACAACTTAGTAAAACAGTTGCAAGATGGTGTATCAGGATTTTATAAGTACTACCACCAGCCCCTTGACAGGAAAGTTTTTGCAGCTATGTTAAATGATTGGGCTTCAAATCAGCCTATCAATCTTACGCCTGTAACATTGCGTAATCAAAAGTATAAGAGTTATAAGGAATGGGCAGATAACATTTATGGTAAAACCTTTCTGTCAGATTCAAACAGCGTAAGGAAGATTTTGAATAATTATAAAGCACGCGACTACAAGAAGATTGAAAAAGATCCTCTGTATAAACTTGGGCTGTCGTTTTTTGATTATTACCAAACACAGGTTATGCCGGTAACCGGTGTGTTGAGTGCGAGACTTGACAGTCTGCAGCGCCTTTATATGCAAGCCTTGATGGAGTTTCAACCAAACAAGAGATTCTTCCCTGATGCAAACTCCACACTCAGGGTTTCATATGGAAAGGTGGATGGTTATACTCCAATGGATGCTGTTAACTATGGGCATTACACTACGCTCAATGGTATTATAGAAAAGGATGCTTTGGGAGTTTACGATTATGTTGTTGAGCCACGACTTAAAGAACCATTCAAGGACAAGAACTACGGACAGTATGCTGCTCCCGATGGAACTATGAGAGTGGCATTTATCGCCAGCAACCATACTACCGGAGGTAATTCAGGGAGTCCTGTGCTTAATGCTGATGGTCATTTGGTTGGTCTAAATTTCGACCGTAATTGGGAAGGTACCATGAGTGATCTGATCTACGATCCCGATCAGTGCAAGAACATTTCACTCGACATTCGTTATTGTCTTTTTGTAATTGATAAGTATGCAGGTGCAGGGCACCTTGTAAATGAAATGACTATTATCAGATGAGGTCCTTTTGGGCCTCATTGATTGGCATTTTAATCATCTTCAATACAGCCGGCGCACAGGAACACCAGCCTGTTTCTGTGCATGCTGAACAATCGGCATTCTACAAGTTATTTGGAGAACGCTCACCAGCTTTTTACGATAGTCTTGATGTGAAGCACATTGCTGCTCCTTTGAGTCATGAGAAGTTGGGCAATTCAAAGGCTACTAATCACAATGATAGCCTCATTAGTTTTGAGGCAACTATGCAAGGTGAAGTCATCACTAATTCAAAGCCAACTTTGCAAAGTGACATTACTGTAAAAAGTGCTATGAACCAAAGCTTTAGCAATTGGAATAATGGATTGTTGAGTAAACGGGTTTTCGGATATCATCCTTATTGGACAGGTACCAAATGGACTGCTTACCGCTGGGACTTGTTAAGTGACCTGTGTTACTTTTCTTATGAAGTTGATCCGTTGACCGGTAACGCCATCACATTACATGATTTCATGACTGACCCGGTTATTGACACGGCTCTTGCAAGAGGTGTGAAAGTGCATTTATGCGTAACACTGTTTTCAGGGCATACTAATTTTTTCAGCAATGCTGTCGCACAACAGAGGCTTATTGATAACCTCATTTCAATCATGAACCAGAGGGGAATACATGGTATCAATATTGACTTTGAGGCTGTACCTTCTTCACAAAGTCAAAACCTAACAACTTTTATTCAGCAGCTTTCAGCTCAATTGCATACTGTGCTGCCGGGTTCTGAACTTAGCATAGCTACTCCGGCAGTTAACTGGAATAACACGTTTGATCTGCTTGCCCTTGAGCCGTGGATTGATCTGTTCATGATCATGACCTATGATTACTACTGGGGTTCAAGTTCACTTGCAGGTCCGGTGGCGGGTTTATGGCCATTGACATCCTCATTCAATTACAGCACCAGCAAATCAATTACATACTACCAAAGCCAGGGCGTTGATGCTGACAAGATTCTTATGGGAGTGCCATATTACGGAAGGGATTGGCCGGTTGAGTCCAATACATTGCCTGCCCAAACAACAGGTAGCGGATCAGCACTTACATACCGGCAAATTGTAGGAAGTGGTAACAACAATTACTCATATAACAATTACTACTGGGATTACAGAAGTTACAATCCATATTTCAGTTACCAAAGTGGTACATGGCGACAGTGTTTCTTCGACAACACACGCAGTTTGGGGCACAAGTACAATATTGTGAACCGTCGTGCACTTGCCGGTATTGGCATTTGGGCATTGGGATATGACTACGGACATGAGGAATTATGGGATCTGATAGAGAATAAATTTACAGGTCTGCCCGCTGAAGCCTGCAGTGATACACTATATGATACCGGTGGACCAATATGGAACTATAACAATAATGAAGCCTATATTGAAACCATTGAAACCAACCATACAGGGCCACTGATACTTGAGTTCAATTCACTTAGTTTCGAAGCAGGATACGACTCACTCTGGATTTATGATGGTGGTTCAATAGCCGCACCTTTGATACTTGCTGTTTCGGGAAATGATTTGCCAGCATACAGCTTTCAAGGACAAAGCTTTCAAGGACAAAGCATCCAAGGACAAAGCAGTCAAGGGCAAAGCAGTCACATGCAAAGCAGTCACATGCAAAGCAGTCTGGAGCAGAGCAGCCTGGAGCAGAGCAGTCTGAGACATAGCGACCAAAAAAAGGAGATTTCTTTTGTAAATAAGAGCACACTGGTAATAAGTACATCTTCAAATATATTTACAATCAGGTTTAAGTCAGATGAGCAAACATCCAAATCAGGATACCAATTTACCTGGAGTTGCCCGGTTGCATCATTGGAAGAAAATATTGAAGAAAGCAGCCTTGCTTACATTTACCCTAATCCGGTATCTCGCGGAGGGTTAGTATCTGTAATGAATTTGCATAGTAATCCTGATAGTTATATGCTCACAGATATATCAGGAAGAACAGTTTCGAAGGGCAAGCTAACGAATGGCGGAAATGCAAATGGCCGAAATGCCAATGGTCTAAATACTCTTAGCTATAATGCTTCGGAAGTCGGGTACATGCAATTTCCTTCAGATTGCTCAGGCTTCTTCATCCTGAGAATCTTTGGAAAGGAGTTTTCCAAAGAGTTCAGGTTGATAATAATGTGAAGATACCTCCGTCCTTCAGGGCGGAGGTACGAGGTGATCTAATCAATTCTATTACTTCAACAAAAACCTTACAGCAACAGGGTTAATTCCTGCATCGAAAGTATGCTTAAGTTTGCCATTATTACCAAAGCAATGCACCTTGCCCTGATTTTGAAAACTTCCCCGTGCTTCACAGATATAGACATCATTGGATGTTGGATCAACTGCAATACCGTAAACAGCCTCAAATTCTGTACCGTCAGTTATAAAGTTTGACGTGATCATTTCTTCTGTTTTTACATTTATCAGCATGATTATACTCTTTGACAATATGTAATCATGGTGATAAACATAGGCTGTGTCACCTTTGATAGTGAAGCTGTATGCTTCAAAGTCTTCAAAAGTGTGCTTTACTGTTTTTGAGTCAGCATCTATAATCCTAAGGCGCATTTTTTCATCACCATAATTACCACGGGTGATCACATAGGTGTCGCCATAAGCATCAGCCTGCAAGGTATAAGGATTTGTACCAACAACAATTTTATCCACTTCTGATAAGGTTACAGGATCAATTACTGAAACCGTGTTATCATAATTAGGAAAATTAAGACCACCGGAGTTAGATACCCATATCTTGCCATGTGCTGTAAGCAGTGCATCAGGGTTAAGTCCAACATTAATAACTTTCACTGTGCTGAAGGTTGCAGTGTCAATTACAGTAACTGTTCCATCGTAAGCTGCTACATATATGTAGCTCCCGTGTCCGGTAATTGCTGATGGTTGCTGAGGTGCGCCATCAATCTTGAAGCTGATTTGCTTGATGCTTTGGAAGGTAGTTGCATTCACAACCTCTAACTGGCTCGACACGTTCGTTATAATATAACCCTTGCTTCCATATATGAACAGGTCAGCACCGGTGTCACCAAGTTCACGCTCATTAACAGCTTTAAATACATCAGGTGTTACAACTTTTGTATCTATGTCATACATTGTTACTGATGCATTGTTTCCGCTAAACGATCCCTGGTTCAGTACATATACTGCGGTGCTTTTTGGAGGTTCAGGCTTAATAACCGGATCATTATCATCAGGTTCTTTTTTACAGGATGAAAAGATTAGTGTTGCGGTAATTGCAATAACTATCATTTTGCTAAATGATGATAGGGCTGTAGCTCGTCTATTAAAGCTGCAGAACATTGAGAAAGTGTGTGTGGAAGATTTCATTGATTGGTTTTTAGTGTTATTTATAAAGAGACAAATAAGTTGACATAGAAAGCCCTACCGGTCATTGGATAGCCTCTTACTACTTCATACTGATTATTGAAAATATTGATAAGTTCAAATTTTACCTTGAATTCCTTGCCAACAAACTTATGTTGCCAGCCTAGAGTAAGGTCTGTTGATGTCCATGATGGTAACAGGCTTCCCGGATGGTTATAACCTGAAGTATACCTGTATCCGTTGAATAATGTATTCACTCCTATTGAATAATCGAGGTAACTTACTGTTAACATTCCGCCGGAAGTTTCGTAGGGTATATATGCGATTTGATGCCCGTAGTTATCGTCATTTCGATTGGTAATGTTTCGTGCATCCTGATAAGTATAGGTGCCACTAGCATCAAATGACATATTTTTGTTTATGAGGATGTGCACATTAGAGAAAAATTCTAAGCCCTTGATATCTACTTTGCCGATGTTCTGAGTGCTCCACACAAACAGGTTCTGTGTTGGAAGAGTTACGATTTTATCATTTACTCTGTTTATAAATCCATCAGCTCTGAAATTCAGGGCAATTGTTTTAGTAAACGCCTTGCTTGCCATTAAACCAAGACTACTGAGTGTTGCCTGCTCAGGCTTCAGGTTCTGGTTCCCTAACAATGTGTAGTATAACTCATTGAAATTGGGCATCCTGAATATGTTCTTATACGAAGCCCTAATTTTGATGGAATGATCTGCAGTCAGGTTCTGTAACACTGAGAACGCCGGTGATAAACGGAAATGGTTTTTATTGTTAGTATTGATCTTCCTGTCTATTGCTCCGGTCATTAATAGATTACCCTGAATCTCTGTATGCCTGAGGAGGTAATTCATTGTGATGGATGTTAATGAAATTAATCGCTCAGGCTCTTCGATTGAATAGGCGTTAGTATTCAATTTATTGAAAATCAGGTCAGAGGCTATTGACATCTTTAAGTCTTTAACTACACGGAAAGCTATAGCTTCAGAAATGTAGTACTCTTGTTGCCGGTATTCATTCTTTAAACCTCCATGCTGGTTCTGGAAATCAGGGTCAGTGTATAGCAACCGGGAATAAGAGAATCCGGCACTGGTTAGCATGGCAACTTTTGCATTGCTCCTGTTGCTATAGTTTAGGGCTGCATTCAGGTCGTTATTCTGTAATCTTTGGCGGGAGTGGGAATTATAGAAAATAATAGCTCCGGGTAATCCGCGTTCCGAATGATAGTAGCTCATCCTGATCTTTAACCTACTGCTGTCGTTAAAAAGTACGTTGGTTTTTAGAGTGCCATCAGTAGTTGCCACATCAGAGTTGGTTCTTATTAATTCAGATACATTGCTGCCATTGTGCACCACATAAGGGAATTTGCCATTGGAAGTGAAGTGATTGAGCCTTAGGCCTGAAGAGATGTTGTTCTTTATCTTCCAGTCGATATTTGCTGCAGGGTTGTAAGTGCCAAATGATCCTGCTCTCAATTGTAATTTAAGAGCTGTTTTCTTGTCGGTAAGAGAAGGTTCTGTTGTAGTTATATCCAGCAAACTTGCAGATGCATACATCCTTGCAGGTTTAGGGCCAAACTGCGGCTGCCCGATTGATAGTTGAATGTTGCTGACATCCTGAAGTGATATTCTGCCAATGTCAATCTGCCCTGTTGCTGCATCACTTGCCGGATGTCCATCAACAAATACAGATGTATGATTTGATCCAAGACTTTGAATCATAACAGTCTTAAGTCCGCCAACTCCACCAAAGTCTTTAATAACAACACCTGAGAATTGACGAAGTGCCTCAGCCACACTGGAGGAAGGCAGGGCTTCGAGTTTTTTGATTGTAAGTTGTTGAATAGGAACAATAGAGTTAGTAGATATTTCAGGTTTTATTCCATAGATATCAACCTCCTTTAATTGTACCGTATCATTTTGAGCGAAAGAAGAGTAGGGGATTACTGGTAGACAAATGATGATTAGAGCAATTAGATTGCTGCATCTTGAGGCTTCAGGTACAATATAAGTAAAGCAATTGAGGGGGTGAAGCCTTGAAAAAAAGCTTCCGACCTTAAGAAAAAACCTCTTTAGATTAATTGCTAAATACAACAACACCTGCCACATTTTTATCAGTTTAACAAAAACCAATGGATTTATTGTTGCGATTGGGTTTCTATATGACAAAAGATATAGAAAGAAACCGGCCTGCAATTCATTCTCCGTAAATTGCAAAATCCATCATACATTGGCTGGTCTTCTGACTTGTTCCGGATAAGGCGCCTTCCCATCGCTCCCGGGCAGGAGTTTTTATGACAGTGACTTGATGCCTAACCTATAAAGGAACTTACAGCAGCGGGAACTGTTGCCGAATTACACGACATTCCCAATTATCCATTTTACTGGACCAATGCTGCAGCAAATATACAGTTAAAAAGAATAAGCAACACCACCCATCAGGTTGAATTTGTATGATGGATAGTTATTCCACAAGAAGTACTGTGAATTTGTGATGTTATTAAAGTTGATAAAACCTGATAACACCTTGGTATAGCGGTACTCAACTCCCAGACTTAAGTCAACAAAAGCATCAAGTTCAGTTGCTACAAATTGGTCAGATAGGTTAATAGTACGGGCATATTGATTACCTCTTGCGGCAACATTAGCTCTTACGATGATCTTGTTTTGTATCTGATAGTGCCCATCAAGTCCGAACTTTAAAGCAGGTGTGTGCCACGGGTGTTCAAAATTATCAAGGCTCCAGGATTCAAACTCAGCATATAGTTTCACGCTAATGCGTTCGGCAGTATGGTACTGGGCTTCAAATCTTCCTTCAAGTACCTGTCCGTCATCATGTAGCAGTGTAAACCTGTTGTAAGGTATTTGGCTGTAGTCGTTTACAAAGAAATAGGCATTTGCAACTGAGCTTGATCGAATCAGTGCGCTGAAATCAATATTGGAACCTGCCCTTGCACGTAACCCTGCATAGAAAGTAAATTTTTCCCTGGTATACTGGAGTGGTAAAGCCGACTGGACAAACGGATTTATATCGCTTAACTCATTGAAACTTTGCCTTTTAATGTTGCCGGTTATTCCTGCATGCACAACAAGCGCATCATCAATAATCTTAAGCTGCCCTTCAACAAATGGGAATAAATATGCCTTAGAAACAGTATCCATCTTGAAGTTAATATTCAAACCTGCCTTTATACTATATTCATTGAATGAAGTGCTTATGAATGGCTTCAAGGTTACGAGCGTATTGTTTTGGGTTAATGTGCTGTCAACGTATCTGTTATAAATCACATCAGTTAGCAGCCCAATTGTTTGGTGATCAGTAAAGTCGAACAATTCAAACCGCTTATCACCACCTGCATTAAGGGCTACTTCAGTTTCTGAAGTACCAAAAAGATCGTTGATATAATTAGCATTAACATCGGCGAAGTGGTTGAATTTATCATCCTCCCTGTAAGCTGATTTTATTCCAATATTTCCATTCAGGCGTGCAAAGCGTTGTTTCAATCCATCTTCTGAGTAGGTATAAGATGGTGACGACAACTCATTAAAGTCTTCTTCCAGAAAGCCATAGTGGCGTACAACGTTTCTTCGAAAACCGAGACCTGAAGATAATGTATGCTGACTAAAAAACCTTTGGCCGTATAGCTCAACCTGGTTGAGGCTGTTGTTGGTTTCAGGATAACCTTCTATATCACCTGCTGATGAAATATGCTTCAAGTGAAGTCCTAAGGCATATGAATCAGATCTTAAGGAGCTTGCATAAAGATCAATGAACGGGGTTGTGTATGTACCCATGCCTGCCCTTACGTAATTACGGTAAAGTTTACTTACCGGCTCGCCCAATAGCCTTACTGCTGCAATATTCTCTGGCTTAAGTGATACCAGCATCTGATCGGGACTGTTTGAATAAGTCATCACTGGTATAGTCACCTCTGTTTCACTTTCAGGCGGTTCAATATTTATTTTGTTTGCATCGGGAATTGTTGGCTCGTAGGCTGCTGTAACAGTTACTTCCTCGTTAATATTCTGCGCAATTAGTGATGTAGTGCACAAAAGCATTGAAACGGCAATAACTGCAAAGATTCCTGATTTCATTAAAGTATTGATTGACTGGCTTGCTGATTGCATAAAGCTATATTTCTTCATTTTGGTAGATGTCTTATTGATAGATGTCAGATTGGTAGATGCCTTTCTTCTTGGTATATGCCTTATTTGATGATTATACTTTCTTCCGCTTCATTGTCAAAATTGCCTGGCTTAATACTTTTTTCAGACTTCTCAATGACCCTCAGTTTTTCAATTGCTTCTTGCCGTATTTCATCTCCCTCATAATTATCAATAATACTCTGAAGTGTTTGTTTAGCCTGGAAAGTGTTGCCTTGCACCACGTAAATATCTGACAGGAGAATAAAGCCCCTGGCCAGCCAGTACTGGTAAGATGGAAACTCGGATGACAATTTAAATACATTGTTTTCAGCAGTGGTATAATCTCTCATATCAAAAGCTATCTGTGCAAGGGAAAATAATGCTTCAGCACCAGGTTCACCTTGTGATAATTCCAATGTTTTGGTAAATGCCGTTCTTGCCTGTTCTGTCCTTTTAAGGATATTTGAAGATCTTCCGGTTAAGAGGTTTGCTTCAGCAGCAAGTGAAGTTGAGATCTGATCAAGTTCCAGCACCCGTTGAGCAAAAGTAATAGCCTGTGAATAATTACCAACTTCATAGTTTGAACGCATTTGCCCTACGATAGCTTCTGTTATATTTGCCTTGTTTTCAGCGTTTTCTTCAAGCTTCTGATACATCATAAGTGCACGATCATATTCTTTCATAGCAAATAATATTGACGAAGCTTTGAGGGCAGCATTTTCAGTGTAGTTATTCCTTGGCCTTGCCATGATTTCCTCGTAGCTGCGAAGCGCTTCATTGTTATTGCCTGAACGTGATTCGCAATCGGCTTTATAGTAATGGGCATTTAACGAGAAACTGCCATTCGGAAACTTTTGCAGGTATGTATTTAATCCCGGAAGTGCTTTATTACAATCGCCACTCATATAGTTGTTTTCGGCAGCAATAAACGTAAGGGAGTCCTGCTCAGAGCGTGATACATTGGCAAAAGGAATATCTTCAGCATAATTCACATATTCATCCACCTTGTTCATGTCAACATAAATGGTTTTTATAACAACCAGTGCTTCGCGCGAAGCTGAAGTTGAAGGGTAATCTTTCACCACTTTCTTAAGGGTTTCAAGTGCCTGCTGATCACGGTTGGTATTATAGTAGATCATACCGGTATTCAACAATGCGTCTTTTACAAGACTACTTCTAGGATAGTCAGATACTACTTTTTGGAAAGCAGCCATTGCCTCATTATTCTTACGCATGGCAAGGTATGTTCTGCCAATTTCAAAGCGGGCGTCATCAGCAAACGGCGACTTCGGGTAGTTGTTCAATAATTTCTGTAAAGAGCTTATTTTTTGATTATTATCTCCTGCAACACCCGATGCTATTGATCTCTGATACAACGCATAATCTGCATCAGAGGCATTTGAACCACCTACCTGCTCATAAAGATTTGATGCTTCCTTGTATTGTTTCATCATTAAGTACGAATCGGCCATCCTGAGTTTTGCATCATTTAGTAACCGTTGGTCTCTTGGACGACTATTCACAAAAGCATTGAATGATTTCTGAGCCTGTGGGTAATCTTTCAGCTTGAAATATGAATAGGCAAGGTTGTATTGGGCTGCATCGTAAGCCGGATGTTGTTTACCCGCGTTTATAAAATCACGGTAGTAATTCCTGGCTACTTCATACTGGCCAAGCCTGTAATACGCTTCTCCCTGCCAAAGCAACGCACCTTGGGTGATTTTGGGGTCTATTTTATTTTCAAGCGACTTTTTGAAAAGTGCGATTGCATCAAAATACTGCTGATTATTAAAGAGCTCTATTCCCCTGAAGTAGGTTATTTTCTGGTAAATGGTATTTTGCGATGAGTTCCTGTTTTTAACAAGTTCAAGTGATGAGAGTGCTTCATCGTAGTTGCGGGTAACCAGATACAGGTTAGCAAGATAAGTGTATGCTTCATCCCTGCGTTTTGATGTAGGATATTCATTCAGGTATTGCTGAAGTGCCTTAATGGCTTCATTGTATGGGTTGTTGGAAAGCTCAACAGATAACTTGGCATAATTAAAAAGTGCTTCCTCTGCTAAAGGACTTTTAACAGGGACTTTCCAGGCAGAACTGAATGCACCTGATGCAAATTTCTTCTGATCAGTTTTAAGGTAACTATCGCCCAGATGGTATAGTGAGTTCTGTGTTAGAGTATCATTTTCAGTAGCTGCCTGCTGGAATTCTGGTATCGCTTTGGCATATTCACCCGTTGAGTAATAAGCAAAAGCCAGCATGTAATGATCTTCACGAGTCATCTTACTCCTGTTCAGTTTGCTATATTCTTCCATATACTTAATAGCTTCTTTGAAATTACCCTTACGGTAATGCACATCAGCTACGAGTCGCAGCATTTCATTGGTCCGTTTGTTCCTTGTACCTTCAAGATAAGGCTCAGCCATAGCAAGCATTTCATCATACCTGCCTTGAACGTAGTAGATCTGGATGATATAATAAGGGACTACTGATTTGAATGTTTCATCATTCTTTAACTTCTCAAAGTCGCGCAAAGCTGTTTCATAATTCCCTTTGGAATACATGATATGGGCGTAATAGTAATTTGCCGGGCCTGTATATTTCGTTTGTTTATCCTTAATTTGCGAGAAAGCAGTAGCAGCTTTATCAAGGTCATCATTTTTGAATAACGCATACCCCCGTTTGAAGGTGAATTCAGCTCTTTCCTCCTGGTTCATATCACGAGTTGAGACTTTGTTATATGATTCCAGAGCATTTTTATACCTGTTGGATTTAAAGTATAAATGTCCTAATTGCAACCACGCCCTGTTATTACGTGTACTCTGAGGATGTTTATTGAGAAACTCTTCAATAAGAATTGTAGCATCCTCATGTTGCATCTCAGCGGCAGATGTTGATAAGTAGAAGTCCTTATCGTCATCATATTCCAGCAGCAGGTCATCAGCTTTAAGAAGTTTTGAGTAAGTATTACGTGCCGGACCGAAATGATTCTTTACATATAGATCATGGGCTGCATTATCGGGAGAGTCTTGATTTTCAGTTTGCTGGGCATAAAGATTGGCAGAAAGCAGAGCATAAACTGCAATGATAAATAGAAGAGTTGTTTTTTTCATTCCTGAAGTGATTTACCTGAGGCTAAATTAAGAGTATAACATGACAAAAAAACCGCGCAGCGACATAAATTATCAACATAAGGGCATTGAAATCCCACAGGGAAGTAACGGCATTTTTGTTAGCTTATTACATATTTAAAGTGGAGAAATTTCTCCGCACTCAAGGATGGAAATCGCTAACTAAATCCGCCCTGAAGGATGGAGTTATTGGAAGGTTATTAGAAGCGAGCAAATTTAACTGATCGGCTTGACCCATCCTGGAGCAGCACCCTTACTATATATACACCTGAAGTTAGGTTATTTAAAGGAAGGGCTACTTTTTCAGCACCCGGCTTTTCAATTGACTGCAGCATGATTCCATTTAAAGAAAACAATTCAATTTTACGTGCATGTTTACCCGGAGTGTTAACCATCAATGAACTGCCATCACTGCTTTCATATACGATGCACTCCCTGTTAAACCCAACATCATTTACAGAAACCTGGCTGTATTCAAGCCACAGACTATCAACCCACATTGTGCTGCCTCCTGTTGGTGAACCAGTTGCTATGTTTGATGATACAAGCATTATGTTCATACTGTCGGGCTCTATCCATGTTGTATACTCTATGGGAATGCTAAACTCCTGCCAGGCTGTTACAGGGTCTCCAAATGTTTTATAGGCGTATGCAACAGTATCAGAACTTGTACCATTCCATTTGCTAAGCCCTATTCCTATAATGCAGGAATCGCCGGCAACAGGTGTGTATTTATAGTGACCTTTCAGGAACTTTGGTAAACCCGATATAGGTACCCCTCCTTCAACAGTGCCGGTGGCATTGAGGATGTCAATCACCACATCACCAAGTGTAAGGATTCCAGGCATTGTTACAGGCCCAACTATAAAGATATTGTGTGTAACTGATTGCACCTTTGCACTTGAAGTGCCACTATAGGGATTGGTTTGGTCCCTTGTAACACAAATGAAATCTGTTCCAAGGATGTTTTCGTTCGATGTGTCCCAGGATGTTGGGGTTCCTCCTGACCAACTTTCAAAATCAGCGTTTGGTATCTGGTTTTGGGCAGAGGTGTTATAACTCGTTAATAGTACACTGAAACATATTATCAGTATTGCAAGAGTATGTTTGTTCATATTTTCCGGCTTTTAAATATCTGCAAAGTTAATTATCAAATCAATAACAAAAAAAAGACGCATGTTACTGCGTCCTTTTGATTAAAAAAAACGGTACCGTTCAATGCTGTAAGCGGGGTTCTGTTTCAGGTTTCCCTGATTCCTGTCATTTATCTAGTTCCGGAGTCACCTCCGGAATCAAACGACCTACCCCCCTGAAAAGAGCGGGCACTCTTTGTTTCCTTTGCAAGAAACCTTCAGGTATATTTGGTCTTTCAATCCATAAGGTTTACCCGCACAAGTTGTTACCAACTCATACCGTGGGCTCTTACCCCACATTTTCACCCTTACCGGTGAAGTAAACTTCACTTAGGCGGTTGTTTTCTGTGGCACTTGCTGTTTCCGCCGGTTGCGGAACCTTCCCGTTAGGAAGTATGGCGCCCTTTATTGCCCCGACTTTCCTCTTAAAGATTTAAATCTTCAAGCGACAGAACACATTGATTTTCCGTTTTCAAATAACTTTTAATTATACAAAGATATAACAAATTCCGGGCCATTTGCACCAGAATTGAAGGCCGTTAAACCCTGTTGTCTGTATGAATAGCTATCTCAATTGCCCCATTTCCATAATGTACAAAGGAAGCTTTGCGTAGTTCTATATGTTCGTAATCCTTAAGTTTGCTTATTATGGCTGATTTGAGTATTCCGTTACCAATGCCATGTATGAATATTACCCGACGATAATTGAATGCAATTGCACTTTCAAGCATACTTATAAAATAGTCAACCTGATATTGCAGAATTTCGTTTTGAGGCATAGTTGAATAGTCTGTGCGAAGTGCCGAAATATGCAAATCAACTTCAGCTTCCCGCGGACCAGTCCTGTGCTTATCAATTAATGCTGTAGGTGTTATAACATCAAGCTTTTGTTTCACTGCAGGATCAATGTTTAGCTTGTTGTAATGATCACCGGCTGTTATTCTTTGTGAGGCAATATCACCCAGATGAAGAATAATAGCCTTGCTTCCGGTTAACTTAAACTCATGATAACCTGTATCCTTGAAGAAGCGCGATGGTTTAATTTTGAAATGTGCATGAAGCGGCTGTAACAGCTCAGTCATTTCATGAGCGTAGAACATAACCTGCACTATCCCATTCGACCATGCTTCCAAATCTTCTCGTGTTATTGTTTCAATATGGAACTTTGAATATGCAGGCACAACTTCATAGCTAACACCTGCATAATGTCCATTCTCCTCCTCCAAGAGGAATGAAAAAATAGCTTCGTATTCAGTATTATTTACCAGAAAAATATCCAGATTCCCAGTAATAAGCCACTTTTGATCTTGCGGCTCCCAGATCAGGTAAACTCCATCAGCTAAACCTGCACCCGACTGGCGATATAATGAAGAAACAGGGTCAAAAGTTTCTTCCTCTTTTATTTCTTCCTGTGTTTTTTTCTTCTGATCAACTGCATTTTCAATAGTGCCGGGAGTTTTAACCTTAACATTCACCGGTCTGTCGAAAAAGCGGTCAGCTGCTCCATCAGGATCAATCTTTATAAGGTCAGTCACCATAACCGGTACTTCAAAGCCTTCTTCAATGGCAACATGTACCATGCTTGTGCTTAATAGCCTTGTTACAATACCGCCGCCTTTCTCATTCAAAAATCTTACTTTATCGCCTACCTTTAATTCCATGTTGTCTTTACTCAATAAGTTAATAATTCTGCTGCAAAATTACATCATTTAGGCATGGGTTATTATTTAAATTAATGTGACGCGAAAAAGGTAGAAGGATCGTTAGTATGAGGAATAGTTGTGTTAGATTATTGCGTAAATGTGATTAATAAGTAGTGAGATTATTGCGTAAATTCGTTTACTGATTGACTTCAACAGCTAAAGGAAAGTGAAATGCGTTATCTCTTCTTGTTTTTTATAATTATTATCCTGAATTCATGCAATGAAAAGGAACCGGTAAAGCCAATATGGCAACCAACCCCTTATACCATTACTATTCCTAAATATTTTCCCACCAAACTCAATATTCCTACTGACAATCCACTGACAGTGGAAGGCATTGCACTTGGCAGATATCTGTTTTATGATGGACGATTATCGGGCAGAATCCACCACGACTCTTTAATGACGTGTGCTAGTTGTCATGTTCAGTCACAGAACTTCAGGCCCGGTCTTACTAATCCTGCTTTTACCGATGGAATGCCGGTTGGAATAAAAGGAGTGCCGACAAGTCATGCTGCGTTACCGCTGGTTAATCTGATATGGAACAGTAACGGATATACCTGGAATGGTGCAGTGCATTCTCCTGATGGAGGAACAAAAAATGGAACAACAAGTGAGTCAAATGAGAAATATTCCAATGAATTAACCTGGAAATCTGTGGCTGAAACCACTGGAACAACAGGAAATATTGAGCGTATAGTACTTGAAACAATTCTGCATCCAGCTGAACTGGCCGGAAGCCTCTCTCAGACAGTTGATTTGATTCAGAGCATTAACGGATATCCGGAGTTGTTTTATAAGGCTTTTGGCACGGAAGAAGTTACTGCCGATAGAATTGCCAAAGCCATATCACAGTTTGTAAGGACTCTTATTTCAACTGACTCCCGTTTTGACAAATATATGCGGGGGGAACTTCAGTTGACAACAGAGGAACTTGAAGGGTTAGTTTTATTTACAACTGAAGAAGGGGCCGATTGCTTTCATTGTCATGGGAGTGACGGTAACCTGTTGTTCACAACCAACCTTTTCTATAATAACGGAAAGGATACGGTTTTTACTTTAATTGACGACAGGTATGTAATTACAGGCAATGCTGTGGATATAGGTGCATACAAAGCAACTACACTACGTAATATTGCGGTTGGAGGGCCTTATATGCACGATGGTAGATTTAAAACACTGGATGATGTGATCGATTACTACTCTCATGATGTAAAGATGTCAGATCATGTCAACCCACTTATGCATCACGCCGCCGCTGGAGGAGTTCAATTAACGCCATCTGAAAAACATAGCCTGAAAGCTTTTCTTACATCACTTACTGATGAAAAGTTCTTAACTAATCCTGATTTTGCAGCCCCTGCAGTATTTCCTGATGGAAAGTTGTATGATGAAGTAAAAGGTATCAGTTCCCCTTAATTAAAGTCTCCTTTAACCAATTCTCTGCTCTTTCAGTTTCACCTTCAAGCAGCGGACCTTCTCTATCAGAAACAATGAAACCTTCAGCCCCAACTATTATTGCACCTTTCTTTTTGAGCTTCTTTGAAATTGGTGATGTTGCATAACCACCCCTGTTTACGAGCCATTTCAGGAATTTGCTGTCAATACTATTGAGGTCAATTCTGGTGTCAAAAACAATTATCTTCTTATTCTTGATACTTTCAGCATCAACCTTTTCAAGAAACTCAAGCATTGGCTTGCTTGCATTGAAATTCTGGGTGGGTGAACCAACAATCAGGGTTGATGCGTTCTTAAGAAGATCATTATTAATCTCATTAACCCTCATTTCAACCAGCTCATTACCCAGTTTCCTTGCAGTATCAGCTAGTTTATGAGCAATAATTGCGGTATTTCCGAATAGTGAATCGTAAACCAGAACTATCATAAAGAAATGAATTTAGCAATTATTTGAGAGCATTAGAATGGCATAAATATACACAAATAACTACGAAGAGCAATTATAATGTAGGTTTCATTCCTAAATTATGAATAATAAATGACCAAACGTCAGCAGCTTCGTCTATCATTTTTGATACAGGTTTACCTGCACCGTGTCCTGCCTTGGTTTCTATTCTAATAAGAGCAGGATTGTTGCATGATTGTGCCTCCTGAAGTGCAGCAGCAAACTTGAATGAATGCGCAGGAACTACCCGGTCATCATGATCAGCGGTTGTTATAAGTGTTGGAGGATAACAGGTGCCTTTCTTTAGATTATGGAGAGGTGAATACTTTAGCAAATACCTGAACTCTTCTTCATTTTCACTTGATCCGTAATCACCTGTCCATGCCCAGCCAATAGTGAATTTATGGAATCGAAGCATATCCATAACACCCACGGCCGGCAATGCAGCACCAAAAAGCTCAGGCCGTTGATTCATTGTAGCTCCTACAAGCAGCCCGCCGTTTGAGCCTCCTGCAATGGCAATCTTTTTAGGAGATGTATACTTCTTATCAATAAGGTATTCCGCAGCAGCAATGAAGTCATCAAACACATTTTGCTTCTTGAGTTTTGTGCCTGCTTTGTGCCACTCTTCACCATACTCACCACCCCCACGGAGGTTAACCATTACAAAGATGCCTCCATTTTCAAGAAACACCAGCCTGCTGGGGCTAAAAGAAGGAGTGAGGCTTACATTAAAACCACCGTAGCCATATAAGTATACTGGGTTGTTTCCATCCATCTGCACATCAGCCTTGTGAACTATAAACATGGGTACTTTGGTGCCATCCTTGCTTGTAAAGAATACCTGTTCTGATACGTAAGATTTACTGTCGAAATCAAGTTCAGAGCTGAATAATACTGATGAACTGTTGTCTTTAACGTTGTATGCGTAAACTGTAGAGGGGAATGTAAAAGAAGTAAATGCATAGAATGCTGTTTCTTCTTTTTCCTTGCTCCTGAATCCTGTGAGGGTTCCTATTCCCGGTAGTTCCATCTCATGCAGCAATTTGCCGCTAAGGTCAATAACATTAACCTTACTGGTTGCATCCTTCATATATTGTGCAACAAATGTGCCACCAGCCATATGTACTTCCTGCAACACTTTATCCTGCTCAGCGATGATTACTTCCCAGTTGTCCCTTGATGGTTTATCAATAGAAACAGCAATCAGCCTATACCTGGGTGCATCATCATTTGTGTGAATATAAAACGTGTTTCCATTGTTATGTACCACACTGTACTCAAAGCGAAAACCATCGGCTATCTTTTTGAAATCATTGCTCTGGTTTTTTAAGTCTTTTATATACAATGCATTTCCACTGGTTGATTCTGATTCTCCGAGTATGAGGTACTTTTCGTCGTCAGTGGTTTGTACACCATAATTACGCAAAGGGTATTCATTATTGCTGTATATCAGCTTATCGGCGCTCTGCTGATCTCCCAGTTTATGGTAATAAACTTTATGATACTCATTTTTTGAAGAATATTCTGCACCTCCTGAGGGCTTGTCATACCGGCTATAGTAAAATCCATCACCCTGCCATGAAATCCCTGAAAATTTAACCCATTCAAGTTTATCGTCTAATTGTTTTCCAGTTGCTGTTTCTTTTATGTAAATCTCATTCCAGTCAGATCCTGAACCTGATATGGCATAAGCAAAATACTTTCCATCCTTTGAAACTGAATAGGTTCCAAGGGCCACTGTTCCATCACTTGACAGCTTATTTGGGTCAAGAAACACCTTTGGTTCATCTTTAAGATTCGATTGAATATACAACACACTCTGATTCTGGATTCCATTGTTCTTGAAAAAGAAATAGTTGTTTCCTTCATGGAAAGGAACACCATAGCGCGGGTAGTTCCACAATTGTGTAAGCCTGTCGTGAATTTGTTGCCTGTAAGGAATCTGTGATAAATAAGCTTCAGTAACTTTATTCTGGGCATCTACCCATAGCCCTGTTTCCTTGGAATTATCATCTTCAAGCCAACGATATGGATCAGCAACAGTGCTGCCAAAGTATGTATCATTAACATCAGTTTTAACCGATTCAGGGTAATTAATTGTTGTTTGTGCCTCTGCTTGTGTCATCAAAATAATTGCGGTTAACACTGTTAAGATTGGTGCTTTCATATTTGCATCTGTCATTTTATAAAAGTCCAAAATTAACAAATTTGCAGGACTCCATTCTGCAAATGCCCCAATAAAGAGTGTGATTATCCTTTATGAAGAGTTTAATCATGCTTTTGTTCGTTAAAAATTTAGTTATTTTGCAGCAGATAATCGTATACTATGCAAGCAATTAAAAAAATTACCATTGTACGCCATAATTTAATGGGAAATGATGAACTGTCAGAGAACGAAAACATTGTAAATGAAATATTTTATGATGACCATGGCAATGAAACTGAGCGCCTTAATTATAACTTTGGAGGAGAAGTTGAGGAACACATAATTGTTAAATACGATAACAACCACGCTGTTGAAGAACGTCTTGAGATAGGTGGTGAAGTTACTGAACGCACCACACGAACATTTGATGATAAAGGCAAGGTGTTGACAGAAGAGCGCCACTACATGGAGGGAGGAAGCGATGTGATCTCTTTTACTTATGAGGGCGATAACCTGGTATTGAAGCAAGTGATTGACACTGATGAGGAAGAAGGGGAGAAGGAAATTTGGGAGTATGAGAATAATAAGCTACGCCGAACTGTGGCATACAATTTATTTGGTAATCTTGAATCAGAAAAAGTATATGAATATGAGGATGACGGCCTGTTAAGTGAAATAACTGAAACCTCGTTCCGTGATGAACTTCCTGAAAAAACAGTTTCTATTTTTAATGAAAAAGGCAACTTAACTGTTGAGAAACGTTATGACAACAAAGGAAGGCTAGTTGCCCGAACAACTGTTCAATACCTCGAAAACGGGAAACCGCATTTATTCGAGGAAGAAAATGTTAGAGGCAAGAAGGTTACAACACTTGAATACGATGAAGCCGGTAACAACATTACCAGGGAAGAGAATGACCAGGATGGTCAGAGATTAAGTTATGTAGAGAGGACCTTTGATGAATCAGGTAACATGCTTTCAGCTGAAATAGTGATGGAGCCTTCCTTGCAAACCCCGGGACAGCATTACAGGCTTGAATATAAGTATGAATATTAGTTCATTGTTCACAGTTATTTTATGTAAATATATGCAATAACTATGTAATAGAATATGGAGGCAGTGGAATTAATTTTATCGGCTACTAATAATAATTAATCATTTAAACTTAGTGCCATGAAAACTACCGGAATTGTACTGCTGATTGTTGGATTACTTCTTACCATTTATACTTCCTTCTCTTACTTCACGAAAGAAAAAATTATTGATGTTGGTAATGTTGAAGTTTCAGCAGATAAGAAAGAAAACGTCAACTGGTCTCCTATTGTCGGAGTCGTGATTATGGTGGTTGGTGGAGTTGTACTTTGGCAGAGCTCACGTAAGGCATAAGCTTTAGACCTTTTTATGTCTAAGTTCTCAATTAAGGCACAAAGCTTTAGTCCTTTTTTAAGCCTAATTGTTACTATTTTAAATGCACGTTGGTATTTGCCAATGTGCATTTAATTCAAATTTACTACAAAGCAAACTTCACATTATATTATAGAGCATACTTCAGATTATACTACGAAGTATTACTTCACATTATACTACAAAGCATACTTCAGAAAATAATGTAAGCATTACTTCAGATTATAATACATACCATTATTTCAGTCTGCAAACAAATCAGCATAGAGTATTCACATTAAAACTTGATATCATGGAAAGCGACAATGAAAAAATCAAAAAAAGAGATGAAGAATTACCAGGTTATCCATCAAATCCTCCTTCAGAGGATGCATACGAAAAGTTAGACAAAGAAGACGTGATAGAAAATCTTCAAGACCCGTATGAACCTAACCCAGCAGAACAAGCAACAGATGAGTTTATTGAAGACCCTACTCTTGGTGACCTTGATGTACCAGGGTCAGAACTTGATGACGATATGGAGATTATTGGCAATGAGGATGAAGAGAATAATTATTACAGCCTGGGGGGTGATGAAAAAAACTAATTTCAAGTGTAATGATGATTTAGTGTTAACGATTAAAAATCAAAGCGATGAAAAATGTACTAATAGCATTGGATTATGATCCAACAGCCGAGAAAATAGCACAGACAGGTTATGAATTTGCAAAACCACTCAATGCACGGATAACGTTGCTTCATGTAATATCCAATGAAGTGTACTATTCTTCCCGAATCTATTCTCCGATAATGGGCTTCACAGGCTTTACCCCTGCTGAACCCTTGGAATCAGAAAGAACAGAGTATTTAAAAGAGGCTGCGGAGAACTACCTTCAAAAATCCAAGGATCATCTTGGTGATTTAAACATAAACACCATTGTTAGAGAAGGTGATTTTGCTGATACTATTATCCAGACTGCTGTGGAAATCGGCGCTGATGTCATAGTATTGGGCTCACATAGCAAGCGATGGCTTGAAAAAATTGTAATGGGTAGTGTTACTGAACAGGTTATGAAGTCATCAACTATCCCTATACTTATCATACCAACAAGGAAAGAGGATGAAGATGATTGATCTTCATACAGCAGGTATGCCAATTATGATATGCTGATAGTGAGCAGGTTACTTTGTGTGGATAATTAAAGAAAAATAATTCCAACTGAATCATTGTGAGATTTATGTTGTTAATATTTGAAGATGAATAGTATAACCACTTTAACTTTAAACTTACACAAGATGAAAAAACTTATCCTAAAGACTGCTATACTATCAATTATGGTAGTATTTTCATTATCAGCCATTGCACAAACAGATGCAGAGCTGAAGCAAAAAATAGAAACAATGAATGATGAGATGGGTCAGGCAATGATTGCCGGTGATTTTGAGAAAAACCTTGAGCATTATACTGATGACGTAGTTTCATTGCCTAGTTATGATAAAATGATGAATGGTAAGGACGAGCTCAGAAAGTCAATTTCTGAAATGAAAAATTCTGATTGGAAAATCAAGGATTTTGATTTCGAGACAGTTTCAGTAGAAACCAATGGTAACGTTATAACTGAAATTGGGAAATACAAGATGGAAATGAGAAATGATAAGATGGATCAGGCAATGAAGGACGAAGGTAAGTATTTGACTATGTGGGAAAAACAGGCCGACGGTTCTCTGAAGATCAAGACCGAGATATGGAATTCTGATAAAAACCCAATGGATGAGATGAGGGCAATGATGACAAAGGAAAAGGAAATGATGGGTGATAAGCAGGAAACGAAAGAAGATATGCGTGATGATATGCATGATAATATGGACAATAAACATATAGATAAAAAAGTACCTGTTGAAGATATTCAACCAGGTATAGATAATAAGTAACCGGTATAAATAACAGGGTTACAATAAAAAATCAATATTCCGGGTTAAAGCCTAAGTTTTATGCTAAGGACTTTAGCCCGGAATGCTTTTTGATTATCTCAAGTAGTAACTCTTTCTTTACAGGCTTAGATAAATAGTCGATACAACCGCATGCCAATGCCTTTTCCCTATCATCAGCGAATGCAAATGCGGTTAGTGCAACAATAGGAAGGTTATTTTTGAGTTCGAGAATTTTAGCTGTTGCCTGGTAGCCATCAAGTACCGGCATTTTCATGTCCATTAGTACTAATGAAATGTCAGAATTCCCTATGCATAACTCAATTGCTTCATTACCGTTACAAGCATGAATGATATCTATGCCGTACTTTGAAAGCATAGTGCGCAGATATATGTAGCTTATGGCATCATCTTCAGCAATAAGTATCTTCATTTTTGACCTGATCTCACCTTTCCTTTTATCTGCATTAATCCCATCGTTTTGCTGATTTGCTTTATTTACAGGGATTCTGAAAGAAAAGGTTGATCCTTTGCCAACTGATGATTCAACATTAATATCTCCATTCATCATCTCAACAAAAGCTTTTGCTATTGATAAGCCCAAACCTGAGCCTTCATAATCCCTCGCAATTGAAACTTCAGCTTGCACGAAACGTTCAAAAATACTGTTGAGACGACCGTGCGGTATGCCTATTCCGGTATCAGATACCGCAAATTCAAGCATGTTGTTATTAATAGAAACGCCAATTTTAATTTCACCGGATTTAGTGAACTTGAGGGCATTTTTTATAAGATTGATGAGTATAGACTCTAATTTTGAGCTATCAATAAGGAAAATTCTATTCTTCTCAGGTAACAAGGAATTAAGTGTTAATTGCAAATTTTTATTCTCAGCTTCGAGTCTGAAAAAATTATATAGATCAATAAGAAGCTGATTGACATTCACATTTGATTCGTTAAGCGTACTTAGCCCTGATTCGATCTTTGATATATCAATGATGTCAGTAATGGTACTTATCAGTCGTTCTCCACTGGCTTTAACTATTCCTATGTATTCATCAAACTGGTCGCCTGTAAGCCCGGGTTCCTGCAATAGATCAATGAATCCTAGTATACCATTCATGGGTGTCCGGATCTCGTGGCTCATATTTGCCAGAAAAGCTGTTTTTAACTGATCACTCTCTTCTGCTTTTGTTTTAGCTTGTATAAGTTCTGAAAGCATTTTTTTCTGTTCTGAAACATCCTCATATACCATAACATAGTGCTTGATCAACTCTTCATCATCAAATATAGGTGATATGGCAATCCTGCTCCAATATGCACTTCCATCTTTTCTGCGGTCTTCAATCTCACCTTTCCAAATCTCGCCTGCACGAATGATGCTCCATATCCTTCTTTGTACTTTTTTATCGGCACCATTTGAGTGAAGCACCTTTGAAAGCTTTCCAATTATTTCACTTTTAGTATATCCGGTTAATTCAGCCATTCGGGAATTAGCAAATTCAACATAGCCTTCAGGGTTGGTAATAACTATACCAACAGGACTTTGCTCAATAGATTGTATGAGAAGCCTCACCTGATGTTTGGCTTTCATCTTTTCAGTTACATCATGAATAATTGAATGGAGGTATAATTTTCCGGCAATAGTTATCTTACTGCTGAATACTTCAACATCACAGAGGGTGCCATCCTTCTTTCGATGAACAAATTCGAAATGAATTTTACGCTGCTCAATAACCTTCTCAATTTCATTTCTTATATTGTCTATACCCAAGGTGTTGATATTATTTAAGTCCAACCCTTTGAGTTCTTTGATTGAATACCCATAAAAACGAGCTGCCGCTTCATTTGCATCAACAATTTTAACTGTTTCCGGGTCAATCAATATCTTAATAGCTGAATGGCCTTCAAAGAGCTGCCTGAACTTATTCTCACTCTCTTGTAATGCAGTTTGAGCCCTTCGTTCTTCGGTTTTATCCCTGAAAATCAATACAACACCCATAGTTTGTGAAATTTCGTCCTTTATGGGTGCGGCACTGTTACTAATAGGGATTTCACGGGAATCCCTTGAAAACAGTAATGCGTCTTCCTCTAACACTGAAGAGGATATGCTGCTTAGTATTTTCCTGGCAGGGTTTTCAACTTTATGCCGTGTGCTTTCATCAAAAAGAGTAAATACATTTTCAATGCTTTCACTCTCGGCATCAGTTTCCTTCCATCCTGTAAGCTCTTCAGCTTCCTTGTTCATAAGTGTTATTTTGCCCTGATCGTCAGTAATAATCACAGCATCGCCAATACTATATAAAGTTGTTCGGAATTCTTGTTGTGAGTGAAGTAATTCCTTATACACATTTTGTTGCTTCTTTGAAAAAAGAAATGATATTGCAATGAGCACAGCCAAAAAAGCCATACTTGATAAGAGAAGTATTAATACAGCTTGTCGATTGAAACTACTCAATAGTTCCGACTGATCTATTTTTGAGAACAAAATCCAGGGCGTGAATGGTATAGGTTCACTGAAGGCAAGTATGGGTGTGTTTTCCTGGTCTTTTCCAGCAAATACATTACCAGTAACCATGTGAATAGAAGTAATCAGATTGCCCGGGTTCTTTATGCGATATGGCTTGCCATAGTTTATTCCTTCATTCGGCTGGCTTATGATTATGCCAAGGCTGTCGCTTACACGTGAAAATAGGAAGATTCGTGAACTTGTTTCAGTGTAAGGAGTAAATGATAGTAAAGGAAATAAAAACGATTCTGGATCTATTCTAAATACAATTACATAACCCGCATCTAAAGAATCATCATTAATAAGGTTCATGATATCTAAATGGGCATCGCCGTCTTCGGCGAAATACAGGCTCATAGAGATGCTCTTCTTGCCGGCAATTTGCCTTAACAAGCTGTCCGACAAGTTTATGGAATTCATGGTATCTTCAGAAGCAGAGTAAACAACTTCACCGTTAAGTGAAGCTATAATAACCTCAGCATATCCATGTTCAGATTTTAGTCCGGAAAGATACTCTCTGACATGGTTTGCATTTTCAGATGTGGGATTTGATGATGCTGATTTAATATGCGATAGTAGCAGAGGACTTTGAGCAATAGTGGCCGCATCGTTAATTTCATCCCTGTACCATTCAGATACCTGCTTGACTTTAAAGCGGCTAATTGATTCAAGTTCATGTGCCTTTTCAGCAAGATGATGAGCTTTTTGGTTTTTGTATAACAGGATTCCGACAATAGATGTGATTATTAGCAAGAAACTGATAACAAATATTGTCATCGCGCTCCATAGTTTATTTTTTCTAATCTTCATGTGCCGGGGGGGGTGATTTATTAATCAGCACAAAGTTATACAAAACATAATGCGTTTGCAGTTGTCTTACTTTTTTGATTATTTTTATTAGAAGAAGGAGCTAATTCCCTCTTAAACATTGTTTTTTTTATAACATTTATGAGATTTCCGATTATTTTATACTTCATCATAATGCATGCGTTGTCCTTTGCACAAAGCGGGATTATTAAAGAAACAGTATGTGAGCCTGTTATTGATTCAGCTGCATTGACTGAGTTATTCTTCAGGGCTTATGATGAAAACAAGTTCACTAAAAGTGACTATATTGCTTCAACGCCTGTACCTAAGGCCATAACTTCAGGCAAGCATGGCATTCCTGTTAATTACATGCGGGATGTTATTCTTGCATTATCATTTTTTCCTGAACTGGCAGATAGCAGAATAGTTTTTAAGTACGGAAAGATAAAAGGTACGATGAATGCCCGTCCTGATGTGCTCAATCTGTTCAGGCATCCTTCAAACAGGAAATATTTTCTCGTTATTAATAATAATAAGGGAAAGTATAAAGGAGTAAATCTGGATAGCCTGTCAGTCAATGCCCGCATTGGCTGGTTTGGTCATGAATTAGCGCATATATATACCTATTACTTAATGAATAACTACCAAACTCTGCTCTTCTCAATCAAATATATGACGTCAACAGCCTATGTGAGAAAGGCTGAGCGATATACAAACTACCTGGCTATAAATCATGGGCTTACATTTGCTATTTATGAGGGAGAGAAGTACTTGCTTCAAGATATGCTTGTACAGGATCAATATAAGAAAAGAACTATTGACAGATCATTAAGCTTAAATGAATACAAATGCCTGTGGCTTCAGTTTATGCTAAGATTTATAAAACCGTAATAGAACTACGGGCTTACTAATTAATGGATTAGTCACTTACCTAAACTGTATTAGTCACTTACCGCCAGGGATGAAAAATAAAAATGGGATTCCATTTTTAGTGGAATCCCATTTGGTGAAGTTAAAGGAGTTTATATTATGGTAGTATAAGAGTAATAGGGTTGAGTTGGGTGGTTTCACCATTTACCACATGTACATCAATTATTGTTTGTGTTGCAAAAGGCAATGTATCTAATTGTGAAGAAAAATCAACATTATACGATCCGGCAGTTAATCCATTTACTTTGTAGTAACCGAGTGAATCAGGAATAGCCATAAGTGTATCAGTAGTATTATATACTGTTACTAATGGAAATGCCTCAAAAGGTAGAACATATCCTTCAACAGCTCCACTTGATGCCTCAGCATACAGTCTGATTACCGGCTTGAGCATATAACGTCCGTTGCCTGTTTGGTGAATTGAACGTGCAGCATCAAAGTCCAACCAGAAAAAGTAAGTTTGTCCACCAACAAGCTCTTCGTGAACATTAAATTTAAGGCCTGATGTTGAACCTGATGGAACAGTAAGTGGGAATGACTCACCATCTACTATTACTGAGTTTTCGCTGCCTAATATTAAGCGAACCTGTGATAATAAACCTGCAGGCATTTCACCTACACCAAGTAGAGTATCCAAACCATTGCTGAATTCAAGTAGGTCATAAACACCTGGATATTGCATTGGAATTGTTATCCAACCTTCTGTTTCATTGTGCAATTGTACTTCCTGAATATCAATGAGTACAGCATCTAACTCTGCTGGTGCATCAGTTAGCATAAGGTGAACGACTGCTTTTTCTTTGTTGTTATTATTGTTGTTAATGTCATCATTGTTCTTGTCACACGAGGCAAGTACAAATACTGTTAGGAGTGCGAGTGTGGCCATAACCACTGAATTCATTTTTTTCATAGTAGTATAGTATATTTTTAGTTTACACATTGCAATATTCATTCCATTGAACAGAGTAAACATTCAAGGAATATCTAAATTGGTAAAAAAGAACTGAGTATCAATATTATGGGTACCTCAAATGACTATAATCAGGCAATTTGGTAAAGTGAGGAGTTTTATTTATGATCCGTTCAACCTGTGGCAAAAAATCCTCAATTACACGATATCTGACTTCCGTGAATTCAAATGATCATCACCTGATGCGGAACCGAAAACATTCTTTTGTTTCCATTTGCCGGTTCGGTAATAGAGGAAGGAAAGTGACATACCCATGAACCAGGCAATTGGTATAGCCCACCATATTCCCTGTACTCCAAGGAATTTTGAAAGAAAAGCAGCAAGTGGAATCCGTACAACCCATAATGAAAAGAGTGTAATAAACATAGGAATCAGTGTATCACCTGCACCTCGCATTACGCCTCCTATAACAAACATACTTGAGAATATGATGTAGAAGCCACTAACAATAAGCAGATACTCTGCCCCTATTTTTATAACAGCTTCATCACTCACAAATAATGCCATCAGCTGATATCTGAAAATGATAATAATGGCTGAAGTAATAACTGCCGTTATACTTGACATTTTTAAAGTAGACAATAGACCCTGCTTTACCCGGTTCATTTTTTTTGCTCCAATATTTTGACCTACGTATGTTGACAACGCAGTGCCAAAATTCATTGCCGGTAATGCAGCCAGTCCGTCAATACGTCCTGCCACACTATAAGCTGCAATAACATTGGTGCCATAATCATTAACAATACGCAGCAATGCAATCATGCCAATTGAAACAAATGTTTGCTGGAAACCTGTTGGTAGTCCGATTTTAACACTTGAACTGAATATTTTTTTATCCCAGAACATCCTGCGCCAGGTAAGATTCATAATAGGGTGTGTTCTGTTGAGGTATATTACAAGCGTTAGGAATGCTCCTGTTTGGCTTATTACAGTTGCAATAGCCGCCCCGCTTATTCCCCATTTAAACACAACAATGAATAGTATATCAAAGAAGATATTGGCAATAGTAGAAATTATCAAAAAGTATAGAGGAGTTTTGCTGTCCCCTAACCCCCTGAGAATTGCGCTTGTTCCATTGAAGCCAAAGAAGAAAACTGCCCCTGAAAGATAAATATTCATGTAAAGTGAAGCCATTGGAATAAGCTCTTCAGGTAATTTTATCAATCTGAAAATGGGGGCACTGAAGGCAATTCCCAGTATTGTTACAATAATGGAAGCAAAGAACAGGAAAATATAGAGTGTGTCAATGGTTCTGCGTACTTTATCAAGATCCTTTGCTCCAAAAAACTGGGAAATAAGAATAGTGCTGCCTGAGGCAATGCCGATTATAAATGAGATCAACAGGAAAATAAGCGGGAAACTTGCACCAACTGCAGCAAGTGCTTCCTTGCCTAAAACCTTGCCTACTATAATACTGTCAGTAACATTGTATACCTGCTGGAAAACATTTCCTATTAGCATAGGAGTAGCAAATTGTAGAATCAGCTTGCCGGGTTTACCTTCAGTTAGATCTTGCATTATAAAATTTTACTGATCACTGACATTTTCCCTCTTTTTCTTAACAAGCTCTTTGGTTGACAATAAACCACATGCTGCTTCAATATCCTGTCCTCTTGAGGCCCTTATAGTTGTAACAATCCCTTTGGCAATCAAGGCTTGCTGGAAGTCAAGAATGGTTGCATCATCACTGCTTTCAAGCGGAGTGCCGGGAATTGTATGAAAGCGTATAAGATTAATTCTGCAATTAACCTTGTTGAGCAGCCTCGCCAGTTCGTTTACATGCCGGCGTGTGTCGTTTAATCCTTTGAACATGATGTATTCTATTGAAACCCGCCTGTATTTACCCAGATCGTATTGCTGAATCGTTTCAACTACATCCTTTATGGGATATACATTCTGAACAGGCATTAAATTCTTACGCTCATCCTCAAATGGCGTATGTAAACTTACTGCCAGATTACATTTACTGTTTTCAAGAAATACTTTCATGGCTGGTATGATTCCTATAGTACTCACTGTTACTTTCCTTACACTGATTGCGAACCCATATTCAGCAGTGAGGATAGCTGTACTTTTCATAACAGCCTCCAGATTGTCAAAGGGCTCACCCATACCCATGTATACGATATTAGTAATCTTTGCCCTTTCGGGGATGCTTCTTAACTGGTTGAGTATTTCACCTGCTGTTAACTGGCCCTGAAAACCCTGTTTCCCTGTCATGCAGAAGAGGCAGCCCATCTTGCAGCCCACCTGTGATGAAACGCATAATGTATGACGAACTCCATCAGGAATGTAAGCAGCTTCAATGAATTTACCATTACCTGCATTGAAAAGGTATTTTTTGGTTCCATCAGTTGATACGCTCTCCGAAATAGGTGCTTTCATACCCAGATCAAATCGTTCACTTAGTGCGGTTCTTGCTTTTTTTGAAACATTTGTCATCTGGTCAAAGGAATCAATGGGTGTTTTATACAGCCAATACGCCAGTTGACCCCCGGTATAAGTGGGAAGTCCCATCTCAATAGTAAGTTGAGTTAGTTCTTCACGGGTTTTACCCAGCAATGATTCTTTAACAGTTAACATAAGGTTTAAAAGTAGATTTCCGAAATTATATTATCAAAAGGAATGCCTTTTTCAATGAGTATATCCCTGGCGTCAACCACCATTTCGGCACTGCCGCAAAGATAATACTTTTCATCCAAAGGTAGGTTAGAATGCTCTCTGAGGTACTTGGTTATGCGCCCGTGATATATGCCTTCACCGTTTTCACGGGAAGAGCACCGTATGTAGTTTTCGTTTAGCTCAGGTTCAAAAAGTTGATGGAAATAGAAGCTTTGCAGGTCCTTACCTCCATGAATGATCTTCTTGTTTTTAAACAAACCGGTACGGAACATTGAAGCGAAAGGTGCTATTCCGGTACCCGATGCAATCCACCAGGCTTTCTCTTCATCGCCAGTGAATGAGCCAAATGGTTCACTTACCCATAAATTGTCGGCAGTATTTAATTGCGCCATCCAGGGTGTAAGTTTGCCATCAGGATTAATGTTGTACAGTATATCTACTTCTTCATCCAGTTCACCACTGGCTATAGAATATAACCGGGCTTCGTCATTTTCATGTCCGGCCAGTCCAACTACTTGTCCTGCAGTGAAATCCCATGGTCTGATGAAGGAAAGAACGAATACGCCCGGGGATATTTCACGTTGACGTATCACCTTTACTTTTGAAAGCTTGAGTTTTGTTTTCATTAATTATATAAATATTATCTTGACGCATATTTTTGGAATTTCTGATAAACATTGTAATTGGGTATTTGTTTGGCACATAAGTCGCAAGTAATTACTAATTTCGCTGAATGGAACCTCGGAAAACACTACTGTCAGACGCACTAGCTGCCAATCTTGAAGCCACCCGTACCGACAATATCAATATACCTGCCCGGCATCTCACTTTTACAGAGGTGTCAAAGTCATACTATTCTATACATACCCGTGCAATCGATTGCATTAAAGAATTCAATCACCCATATTCAAACAGTGGTTATATCATTGGTCAACTCAGAAGCATAAGCCTTGGCGATTTCTGGTTTTATGAAAAACAGGAAGATCCTATCGTGCTTGAAACTATTATTGAGCTCTTTGAAGGTCTCGCTGACAGGGCAATAACTGATATGCAGGGCGAAGATGTAGTGCACACGTTGCTTGAATTCCTTGAGAAACTTCTGGCTTCTGAAAAGCGTAATGATGATTTGCTACAAAAGATTATAGCACTGCTGAATGTATATCTGCAGAAAAAACCGAATGCAGTAATTCATAATTCAGGATTCCTGATAAAGCTCTTTGCTTCCTCCAAATGGTCGGATTCAGTAAATAGTATTGCGCTCGATTTAGCCAGATTGGTGCTAAACACAACAGCGCATTACTGGCGTGATACTACCAATGTGGAGAAGTGGCTCTCAGAAAGAAGTAAGCTATTTTCATCGCAGAGCCGGGAGAAGTTCGCCTCTATTGGCGGTAAGTACTATCAGCATATTGAGCAATTAACCAACAATGCTGACAGCTGGTCGCAGCTGCAGGTAATTCCTGCTTTTAGTGACATATCATTCCATATCCGCCAACTGCATCATTCATTCAGCAGGTTCCATGAGAAGTTCTATTATCTTCTATATCTGTTGCATCTTGAGGGAATGCAGAACCAGAAAGAAGTGCTCATGCGCGACTTTAACGCCCTTTTGCGTAACATTAAGAATGAACTCACCAGTGATGAGATATTCGGGTTTCTCGATAATATCTTCAAACTGTTTAATGATCTTAAGGCTACAAATTCAGGCACTGTACTCGACAGCATACTTACATTAGGTAAAGAGATATTCAGGACAGAAAACCAGAACCACATATTGCATTTTGAGAAGCTACTTATCAGACATGGCTTTATTGGACCGGGTATTGTATATGTTAGTAACGACTGGCAGCTAAAGGTAAATGAATACCATATAAAGAATATCAGGGTGTGGATGGAGCTTATTGAATATTCGCCCACTGCATTCAGGGATCTGCTTTCAGCGCTCATCATACATCTCCGTCTGGGTGGCGTTTTTGTATCTGATACTGACTTGTTTCAGCGTGATGTAACTTCTCTGCTTAACTCTGATATTAACCCCATATTCAAGCATATAAAGCAACTTGCCAGGCTTTTCCCGGTTTACTTTAATGAAATAGGTGCTGAAGGCGAGCTTCGAGAAGTCACTACTGCCATGGATGAATTGTCGCATCGTAATGATAAGCTGATACATTTTCTGCGCAAGCAGGTTCATACTGAAAGCAACAATACGCATATTGACCTCACCCGCAATATAATCCAATACTGGTACGATGGAAATACCACTCAACTCTTCAAGCTTCTCCCCGAAGATGTTAAAGCTTCAATGTCGGCCGACTCACGATGGTTTAAACCCATAAATGAATTACTTCAGGCATTGTGTATCGATCATAGTTATATGCCCGATGCTCTTATGGAACTGCCTTCTGAACGCATCAAGAAGGAGATCGATGCTTTGCCACAAGATTATCAAACCGACAAGCAGAGGTTGTATTATATTTTCAGGCTGCTTGAGCTGCTAAAGGAAAAGTACTCATTCAATACTGTAAACCTTGGAATACTGATGAGGAAGTTCAGCTTCTTCAATGCTACTGAAATTGACCTTTTGCTTAGCATGTTGGAGAGGGGAAATACTGACCGGGCACTCAGGCAGGTATATATCTTCATGCGGAAGCTGAATATGGTTATCATGGATCCTGAGAAAACTGAAGGGTGGGAGGATATTTACCATAAACGACATATTGCCATAGGCATACCCAGTATGTACGGCAAATACCGTGAGCCTAAATTTGAGGCACTTGGTTTAGCTTTCAGGCTTGAGAAGGTAGCTGCTCATTTGATGGATCAGTTGATATGCTCAATTAACCTCGATTATATTACTGCAAAGACTTTAAGGAGAATACATGTTGTTTTTGAGCTGTTCCGTCAGGGTCTTGAGCTTGATGGTATAAGTGACCAGGGGTTTAATTCAAACCTTAAGATGTTCAGGTACAGCCTCAACTCGGCAAGTTTTTCTGTAGGGCAATATATAAACATACTGCAGTTCATGCTTGCCAGTGTGCGTGAGATTGTAAGCAAGTATTTTTTAAGGGTTTACGACAGGCAGCTTAAAGTTGTAATTCCACAGTTATATCCGCAGGAGGCTAAAAATGAAGTTGCCTCAGGAAAGCAATTAGTGATGCGCAAGTCAGAACAGTTCTACCGTGAAATGCTATCCTCCGCATTCCTGGTTCAGGCGCTCGATAATTTCCTTGTTCGCATTCTTGGTACTTTCAGGCAAATGGTTGACAGTTATCCTGAAGAAACGCTCAACAGCATCATGTCATACAACACTGACCTGGTAGTATCACCCCTTTACAGGGAAACCCCTGAAATGGACAATCAGATATTCCTTGGCTCAAAGGCTTACTTCTTAAAAAAGTTACTACTCCTTGGTTTCCCAATACCCCCGGGCTTTGTGTTTACCACTGAAGTATTCAGGCGGCGCGATGCTATTCTGCAAAACCCTTTTATGGAAAAGGAATTTGAGCTAATGATTCGTCGCCATATATCGAGCCTTGAAAAGATAACAGGTCAGCAATTCGGCAATCCAAACAACCCTCTGCTTTTATCTGTAAGGTCAGGTACTGCTATTTCCATGCCCGGGGCAATGAATACCTACCTGAATGTTGGGCTCAATGACCAGATAGTTGAAGCGCTTAGCACCCAACACAACTTCGGTTGGACATCGTGGGATTGTTACAGGCGTTTCCTTCAAAGCTGGGGTATGGCATTTGGTGTTGCACGTGACGAGTTTGACCAGATAATGATTGACTTTAAAACCAATTATAAAGTAAATCAGAAGGTTGACTTTACTCCGGCACAAATGAGGGAGATGGCATTCGCCTATAAGAATGTGCTGCTTAAGTATAATATTCATTTTAAGGAAGAGCCTTACGATCAACTTAAACAGGTTATATTTAACGTATTTGAGTCGTGGTATAGTGAACGTGCTGAGGTTTACCGCGATTACCTTCAGATTGCTGATCAGTGGGGTACTGCCGTTATTGTGCAGAAGATGGTACTTGGTAATCTGCATCACACTTCAGGTACAGGTGTACTCTTCACTCATGCTCCTGATGTAGAGAAACCGGGCATTCATATTTATGGCGACTTTACGCTCTGCAGCCAGGGTGAGGACATTGTTGCAGGTTTGGTTAACCCTATGCCTGTGACTGAGCGTCAGCGCAAAAAGATGTTTACTGACAGCAAGGCCTTCTCATTGCAGGTGGCCTTCCCCGGCATTTATAAAAAGCTTGAAGAAATGACTGAAGCCCTAACTGAAGAGCATGGTTTCAGCCATCAGGAGATAGAATTTACCTTCGAAAGCGAGAATCCTGAAGACCTTTACATCCTTCAAACACGTGATCAGGATATCCGCAAACCTGACCTTAGCTATGTATTCGACTGTAAATCATCTGAACTGCAGTTATTAGGCAGGGGTATAGGTTTAGGCCAAGGTGTTTTGAACGGAATACTAACATTTGATATGGATGATCTTAAAACCTTCAAGGACTTGCCAGATAACAAAATACTTGTCCGCCCGGATACTGTACCTGACGATATTGGGATGATATTTGAATGCAACGGCCTGATTACTGCAAGAGGAGGAGCAACCTCACACGCTGCGGTTACTGCAGTGCGCCTTGAAAAAACATGTGTAGTAAACTGCACTCAACTCATCGTAAACGAAAAAGAGAAAACCTGTACCATCAACGGTAAGGAGTTGAAACGTGGTGATAAAATAGCAATTGATGGAAATCTGGGAAATATTTACCTTGGCAATTATAAGGTGAAGCTTGCAGAAATTGCTTAGGGGTTAGATGTTAGTGGTTAGGGGTTAGTGGTTAGGGGTTAGGGGTTAGGGGTTAGGGGTTAGTGGTTAGTGGTTAGTTGTTAGGGGTTAGTGGTTTAAAGTGAGTTGTAGGGACAAGTCGTGTGTCCATTACTGATGTTGGAAGTATTGAGGGGTTAGTGGTAAGTAATGAGGAGATGATGAGAACATGAATGAATAAGTAAAAAACATTTGAAACAGAGCGAATAGTAACAATGATTAACATATACTCAAATGGAACGATTGCATGGTAAGAACCTGTTAGGCATAAACGGTGCCGGCAGAATTGGTAAGTTAACTATTTGGAACCATCTGCTTAATAAGCATTTTGGCGGGTTGGTAGTTAATGTGGGCAGAGGTGTTGGAAAAAACCTTGATGCACTCATACATAATATCACCAATGATTCAACTTATGGATCACTCACTAAGTTCCTTTATGGGAACTCGGGCACAAAGTGTGAAATAAAGGTGCTTGATAGTAGCCAAAATCTGGTTGAAATCAACGGTATGCCGGTAATGTTTTTAATGAACAATCGCAATCCAAGGGATATCAATTGGTCAGAAAACCAGGTAAGGCTTGTAGTTGACTGCACCGGAGCTTTTCTTGACCCTACTGTTCCTGCAGAGAATTCAAAAGGTAGTTTACGTGGTCACCTTGAAGCAGGTGCCGACAAAGTAATAGCCAGTGCACCGTTTAAAATAAAGGACACAACCCAAAAGATGCCGGTTGATTCTACAATTATGGTGCAGGGAATAAACCACCT
Organism: Bacteroidales bacterium; assembly: GCA_024636955.1. GTDB lineage: Bacteria > Bacteroidota > Bacteroidia > Bacteroidales > Lentimicrobiaceae > Lentimicrobium. The sequence continues at coordinate 8,709 of JAGXGB010000078.1, read as the reverse complement.
TGATTTCGATGCACGTAAGCACCATATAATATCTGCTGCAAGTTGCACAACTACCGGGCTATCACACATGATGATGCCTTTGCTCGAAAGGCCTGAAACATCCAATATCCTAACAGCCAGTATGTCAACCATACATGCATCAACCAGCACTCAGAGTATACTTGATGCAGTACCTTCAGCAGGAACCTCTGATTTGAGGAAGAGTAGGTCAGTGTTTAACAATATCATCATCACATCAACAGGTGCAGCAAAAGCTCTGGAGAAGATAATCCCTGAAGTTCAGAAGATAGGCTTTATGGCCGATTCAGTAAGAATACCCATTAACACAGCTAGCCTTATTATCTTAAACGTAACATTCCAGTCGCCTCTAAATGATATTGGCGAGCCGGTAATAACTGCCGATTACCTGAATCAGATATACAAAGAAACTGCTGAAGGTCCGGGAGCAGGATTATTAGAGTTTAGTGTTGAGCAAAATGTATCAGCTGACATAATTGGAAGAAGGGCTGCTGTGGTAATTGAAGGAGTAGAAACTCACACCCGCACAGGTTTCATGGCCATTAATCCAAACCTGCTGCAAAACTTCGGTATCCAGTTAACTGAGGACATCATGATTCCTGTTTGCCATGCCAAGATATTTGGATGGTACGACAATGAATTTGGCAGCTATGTTTATACCCTCGGTAAATTAACGGAGTATATTGATAAGAAGATGTAGTTTTAGGGGTTAGTGGTTAGGGGTTAGTGGTTAGTGGTAGGGACAGGTCGTGACCTGTCCATTAATGTGCATGTATTACTTGACATGCCTGTTGCAAAATTTGAAAGGCTAGATGTATCGACCTAAAAAATACAGACTTATATTCTGATATTCAACTGTTTAATAGCCTATTCCACTAGTATGGTAATTTGACTGAGCATTGAAATTACAATAAATGAGCAACATTGTATTAAGTGCTGATAATCAATGTATTGCATCGTATTTTTTAGAGTAAAAAACTGTACAGTCAGAAATTCTTGTAACTTATTGGTTAAACGGTTCTTACAAGGGTTTTTGTCGTTTTTGAGGCTCTGAGAATCGCGTATAATTTCTTTTGCTGTACAATCCCACGGACATTGAAATTATGCGTACTAAAAAAGGAAATATAAAGTACTAAAACTTGACTCGTCACTAACCACCCCCTCGATAAAAACTCGGGGACCAACCCCTAACCCCTCTATTCAATATTCCATTTAATCCCGATAGTTGGGTTTACCTGGAAACCTACAATTCCGGCGAAGTTATTACTCAACTCAAGTTCACTTCCTGCAGAGAAATGAGGTGTGAAGTTGTACCATAACTGTGGCTCAGCCATGAAGATATACTTTGTTTCAGTTTGAATATTGTTATCCATGAATATGTTGTCTTCACGCCAGAAGTCAGCAAAGCCTGAAAAGGTTATCCTGTTCTTTGCCATGTGCATATACCATACCCCCGTAAGTTGAAATGAAGCATTGTGCTTGTCGCGGATGTTCTTATACAATGCCATTAATGTTAAACCCTTACTGAAGGTGGCGTTATTATAATTATACTCAACACCTGCTAACCATGCGTCATCAAACTGAACAACACCACTTGCAACGTCCTGTTTCCATTGCATAAAACCACCATTGTATTCAAAATGTGCAGCAAAGGGTGCTTTCCAGAATGTGAGACTTCTTGATACTTCCCAATATGCAGAGCTAACGCCCTTCACATCCCCCGCGTTATAATCCATATCGACAAACAGGAATGTGTTGCCATGTTTATCATTATTAAAGTATTCAAAAGTGGAGGTTAGATACTTGCGATCTTTACCCAAGTCATAGTGCAATTGCAGGTTTTGGGCCTGAACAAAATGTGAAACAAGAATAAAAGCTGATAAAATGAATAGTCTCTTCATTAAATAATTGTGTTTAAAAGTAGATGTGAAATTGAGCGGCAAAAGTAAGATTATTTAGCTTAATTGTATTGAAAGTCAAATGCGTTAGAACCTTGGTATACCAGAGGCCATAAAATTATGATTCAGAAGCTGAATTGTAGTTGTACTTTACTGAGTTTTAAGGGCTACACATCTATTAAGAATTTCAGCTCTTCCCCATAATCGTGTTGCAGGTCCTCATGAAGAGTGGAAATAGCTTTTGCGGTGGTAAGTAAGCATCTGGCCCACAGTGTTTGTAGTGCTTTAATTCTATCTACCGGAAGGTTCTTTTGTTTGATGATATTACAAAAGTGCAAAAGCAATTGTACTTCCGTTTCTTTCTTGCCTGAGAATTTAATTGCCTTTCTTGTATTGCGTAAAACCTTACGTATCAGCTTAAGCGAATTGCGGGCATTGTATCTGGTAACAGGCTCAAGGGCTTTTTCTATTTCAAGTTTGATGGTTTTGATATATTCAAGTTCATCTTTTGAATCAAAGAGCAGATAAGTCACCAGCTCTTTATTCTCTTTGCGGTATTTAATAAGGGCTGTAATTACTGTGGTTAGTTCCTTGCCGGTTAGACGTGTAAGTTCATCTTTAATAATTTTCAGTGAAGCCGCATTCTCCATTAGTATTTTCTTTTTTCCTTTTACGTAGTTGCGTTTAAATAATAGCTTGTGTTCTTAGTTGGGTTTAAATAATTGGCGGTGTTTCATCCTACTTCCCACGTAAAGGGGTAAGCAGATATTCCAGTCCGTTCAGCTTAATCTCATACAGGGTTTGAAGCCACTCGCCAAGTTTGCCTTCCGGGAAGCCTTTTCTGTTAAACCATTCAAGGTATGAAACAGGCAAATCACATAACAACGAGCCCTTGTATTTGCCGAAAGGCATGCGCGTTTGCACTAATTTAAGCAGATAGTCACCCTGAGGAGTAAAGTTGTCACTTGGAGTTAAGTTGTTGTTCATGCCTTAATCTTGATAATTAAAGCAAATATAAGGATAAAGGTGCGAGGGATTAAAAGAAATCAACAAAGGCTGCAATTTGCAGCCTTTGTTGATGATAAAAGAGAATTCAAAAACTTACTATATGATCAGTTATAGAATTACGTTTATATAGGCACACATGCCACAGCATCAATGTGTATTCCATAGTAATTATTAGCAGGCACTACTGCGGTCCATGTTGAGCCGGTTGCATCCCATTTCCAGTCAAACTGTCCTGGAGCAGGATTGCCTGAAGGAGCATTTTCATAATCCTGAATTTTAAGGCTCTCATTTACAGACTGAAATTCCGATTCATTGATCAAAGTGATTGTAATGGTTACCTCACCATCTACAACAGCTGAGAAATGAGCAGTACCAATCAGCATAGTCTTGCCTGCATAAATATTAACTGTTGAGCCGGCTACGTATGGAGTGTAAGTTGCCCAGTTACCTTTTGGTGTATAGCGTGGTCCGGCAGCCCATGCAGTTTCTTCAGAACATTCTACTTCAACACAAATATCTCTTAATAAGTATTCCTGACAGAAGTTGTAGTGTGCATGATTTATACCGCCAAGTGGTTTGCTGAGGTCGCCGATGATAATTGCAATACAACCTACAACATCGCAAGCAACCCATCCTTCAGTAAGAGGAGTAGTCCAGCTGTATTCTGTTAACGGGGCATCTCCATCAGTAATAATAACCGTCAAATTATTGTTCATACCTACAGCCAGATGATTAAACGTAGCACCATCAAGTCTGTAAACACGGTAATAAACTGTGGTTTCATCATTCCATACATCAAGGTATACATTCTCTAAAGCAGGAACTGATGTGCCCTGTGGAGTAAAATACGAAGCATCATAAGTTACCTGAGTATCAGTCCAGGCTTCTACGCATTCGTCGCAGTTAAAGTCTATTACTTTTAGGTCACCGGTTACTTTATTAACCTCGTTTACCGCTTCGTCTTTTTGACAGGATGACAGCAGACCGGCCGCAATCATCATGGTAAACATTAACAGCATGTTTAATTTTTTCATAGCGTTCTCTTTTAAGTTTTTATAGTAATGAGTTATACCAATCCTAACACAAAACCCCCACGTTAGTTTAATGGGAAATAATCTTTTTGAGAAAAATATTTAGGCTATATTATTGTCAAACAGTTGATTACAATGACCCTGCTTTCCTTATTAATTCAGCATTCATCTAGTGTTACGGGATTTAAACACACGATTAAAAACAGCATTTACTGTAGCAAAATAACATTAGGATTACTCCCTGTTTACCACATTAATCTAGCGCTTCCTAAATAAGAAAGTCTACATAACAATATGATATACAGGTATATACGGAATAAATACCAAGTATGCAGTTATGTACCTGTATGGAATGAGATTTATTTCTCCAATAACTCCTGCAGATAATGAGAGCTTAACCTAAACATCGCTCCAAGCGCATTTATTTTTTTGATTACTTCAGGGTCAGGTATAACTGACTGCTTTGAGGTTGGAGTGGTTTTCTTAATTGCTGAGATAATCAGGTTTTTGGGGGTGTGTTCAGTTGCAACGAACTCGGCAACGTTGGTTTTGTAGCCGTATGCTTCAAGTATCAGGGCCCTGATGGTATCAGTTAGTATTTCAGCCTGGCGTTCAGCAAGTATACCAAACTGGGTGATTTCTGACAGTATTCCATCGGTTTGCATATCCCTTCGCACTTGCTTATGGCAGCATGGAGAACAAAGAATTACTCTGGCTTCCGCTTTTATGCCCCTGTAAATGGCTTCATCAGTGGCAGTATCGCAGGCATGCAGTGCAATGAGCAAATCAACATTCTCGAGTTCAGTAGTTTCAATGCTTCCTTGTTTAAATTGCAAACCTTGATATCCTGCTTCTCTTGCCAATATGTTGGAGCTGTCCACCAATTCTTTGCGCAATTCAATACCGGTCATTAGAATTTCTTTGATTGCAATCTTTTCCGTCTGGTTAAGAATCTCCCCATTTTCTAATGGTTGTTTAACCAACTCTCCATCAAACTTTGATTGGTTCTCATTCTGAAACTTCCCGGTAAGGTATTCGTAAATAGCAAATGTCAGGTATCCTTTACCTGATCCCATGTCAGCAACATGCACTGTGTCAGGGAAGTTTACATCTTTGATAATCCCATCAACTATCTCGATGTACTTATTGATCTGACGGTATTTATCCTGCATATCGGGTTTCACTTTACCTTCCTGATTCAATATGCCGAGTGCGTGGAGGTAATAATTGCTGCCTGAATCGATGATACGCTGTTTTACCTTATCGTGCTGAAGGGTAGGGGCAACCGTTGATGCAGGTGGCTTTCGCAGAAGGGTGGAGTTACCTTTTTTGTTTATCAGCAAGTGATAATCGTCAGTTGTGCTTGCGAGGTAACATTGCAGAAACGATTCTTCCAGCAACCTTTTGATCTCTTCTGATGCATCCTGGAGTTCCAGATTGCGGGTAACATCTTTTGTATTGAATCTGTCAACGAACGACATAAGCAACCTGTCCTTTATCATTACCGGCTTAACATACACATTTTTAAGTTCGGACGATGAAACCCGCTTATTACTGAGTGTTAGCTTGATGAATGTATTCTGAGCAACGCTCTGCTCAAACTTATTGATTAATTCAGTGATGTCAGCAATGTTCATTATAATATGTGTTTCAGCCGATTAATAATATGCAAAATTAAGCTAAATAAACCAGTTGTCTATTTAAACTAATTTGACTTAGGCCTTAAGTGCTGGTTTTTCCTAACTGTAATCCAGATACTGTTGGATTCAGGATAATCCTTATCATGTTCCCTGACTTTCGCGGTAATCTTGTACCGTCCTTCAGGAAGTACGAACTTGCCGGGTGGCAGATCATTGGAAGATCGTGCTTTGCTTGTGATATCCCACTGCTCGGTGTAGCTTTTGCCCGGTTGAATAATTGTATCAACTACAGCCCGGTTATACTCCCTGAAATCTGGCTGAAGGTAAATTGTTGCTTCAACTATATCCCTGTGCGATGCATATCGTTCAACACTTATCATAAATCCCGGTACTGTTCGGTCAATTGGAATGCTGAAAGGTTTCGCAATGTTATCAGTATTCATCAACTGGAACTCTATAATCACCGGTTCTTCAGGCTCATAGTACTTTTTATATGCTGTAATGCTTAGTCCCCAATTTGCTTTCTTAAGAGCAGCATCTATATCTGACATAAGCTCCTCAATTGAATTTGATGCAGCGTATTGCGGATGCTCATCCTTTATTCTATTAGCATATAATAAGGCAAGTTTCAGGTTTTCTGCAGCAGCATCACCATTCGGCGGAATTGCAGAGTAATACAACCGTGCAATCCTGTCATAAATTGCGGGAGCATACTCAGTATCAGGGTACTTGTTCAGAAGTGCTACGTACTCAGCAATTGCTTTATAGTTTATTGAATTGTCGCCCTTTTCAGTATATGCCGTTTCACGGTAATGGAGTATAAGGAACTCGGCATCATCAGAAAATTGGCTATCAGGATAACTTACCAATAGCCTTTTTAAAATACTGAAAGGATATGACATGTTAATGATTGATGATCTGGTTTGCGGACCAGTATAGAAAAACAGTCTGTAAAACAACTGACCTGTATTCCATAGCTTCTCATCTTCTGATACTCTTGAGGCATTGATCACATCTAATTCTGCCAGGCTCTTTCTCACTTCATCCATCATCAGCTTATGTCCGGCAGTTCTGAAGTTAGGGTACTTAGCCACCAGTTTGGAATCATAGTACAATGCTTCACTTAGCTTGCCTTCATAATTTGCCATATTTATGGCATGCAGGTAATAAGATGCCTTGAGGTATTCGTCGGTTATTGTGTCGTTACAGAACTTCTCCAATTCCTTGGTTTCGAGGAAGCTATATGGTAGTAGCGTGGGTATTGACAATTTAAGTTCTGCAATTTTTTTCTGTATTCTTTCGTTGGTTACTTCAATGAAATGTGTTCTAACTTCTTCGAACTTCCAGTAGGCACTTCTGAAGTCGCCTTTAAAATTCACCACCTGATCATTAACGTAATTAGTGAACTTGCTCTCCTCCCGTGCAAGTGGTAAAACATCAGTGGCAGATTTTAGAAGGTAATCCTTTGAAAATATGACTATGCTGTTCAATCTGTTGCCTATAATATAGCGGTCATCAACAATGATACGGTCAAGCTTATCAGTTTGACCAGCAGTTATTCGTTTTGCGGAGTTATTTGTTTTATTGAATGCTACGATCCCTTCAGAGTTGTAAAACCATATAAGCGAATCGTCGTTTGCAGCCTTATCAACCTGAAAGTCATAGCCCACGGGTATGGTTGAAAACTTATTATCCTTAAAAGAATACCTTGTAATCCAGGTGCGCAGGTCATCTGCAATCCAAATATAGTCACTATCTACAATTATATTATCGGGCGATTTAGCGTAAATGAAGGAGTTTAGTGTATCGTTGTTTTTAACGATATATATCCTGTCACTTAAAGCTCTGTCTAATACAGTAATGTCATTTGTATTTTTGTCAGTTATAGCTTTATCAGCACCAGCTTTCTCAGATGCATAAGCTTTCTTCAGCACAACACCATTTACAGGTTTACTTTGGTATTCGATTAAATCTGAATAGCTCCCTTCAAGTGTGTTGGCAACATGATTATAATAATACGAATGATTCAGAATGAGGGTGCTTGCATCATACCGGGTTATACTTGCAACCGGAAATGCTGCCAGAATATCAATTTTAGATGCATTGAATTCCTGCGAGGTCTTAGATTCCTGAGATGTCTTTAGTTCCTTCCTGTCAATCCGGTGCAAAGCGTTTAAGGTACCAACGAAAACATGTGTTTCTGAAAAGGCAATTGAGGTAGGTTTTATGCCAGGGAACTCCAACAGCTTACTTGTCGAGATGTTGTACTGAGCCAGACCTGTTTGCTGATTAATGATCCAAAGCAGCGATGGGTTGAATTCATCGGCTACAACCATTCCGGCAGTAAGTCCATTGGCATGATTGCCGAAGTACTTATCAAGCCTGCTCCAGGAGTTATCCTCCAGATCAAGTTCAAACGACCAGTCATCGGGAGTGAAAGTCCAAATTCTGTTACTGTGAAGCGGGGAAAGAGTAAAATCATTAATCTTTACAGCCTTATCGCTGTAAACAGATTGTTCTTTAAGATCCAATGATATAGAAGGAGATGGAGGAATACGGGTAAGGGACTTGTTACTGCAGTTGCTCAGTAGGATGCTAAGAATAGAAATAACAATTAATGGTGCTATACGAAAATAGGCCATTGATTAAGTATTAGTGGAGCTGGCGGGAGTCGAACCCGCGTCCAAACAAGCAGCAATAAAGCTTTCTACATGTTTAGCTTTCTATTGGTTTTCGAATAACAGTTGGGAAAAAGCGACCCTGCTGTTACCTTATCTCTTTTGGTTTTCGTACAGGCACCAGAGCCTTACCTGTCTTATCGTGACGTTTGTGATGCCCTTACCGCAACGCAGTCACGCGAAGCTTCACGGAGAGCAGTAAGCGGCTTAATCCTAGATTAAGCGGCGAACGCGTAATTATAATCGTTGCCAGTTATTGGCTGTGTGAATTGGGATTTACGGGTCACTCTCACAACACCCGACATGCTTACATTACCACTTCCTTGCTGTCAAAACCAGTCAGCCCCGTAGGTATGTTTACGAATGCAAAGATACAAAAAATATGCCAATTAAAAAAGTGGTTAGTGGTCAGGGGTTAGTGGTTAGGGGTGAGCAG
>JAGXGB010000077.1 GCA_024636955.1 Bacteroidales bacterium | reverse complement strand
TAAGAGACAGGTTTTTCTCCGGTTCCGGCAAACAATGTCCATGTTAAACCACCATCAGTTGAGTATGAAGCACCAGTTGCTCCGGCAGCTGCACCAGTTGTTACGTATGTTCCGGTGGTTCCGGGTACTGCAGAAAGGTTGTTGGTAAGGAAAGGGCCAGTAGGAGTAATAGTTTCCCATGTTTGTCCACCGTTTGATGTTTTTCTAATTGCAACAGGTGCAATAGTTTGAGCAACAATTCCATTAAGATGATCAGTGAAGGCAATCATGTTTACACCTCCGTTTGTAGCAGGGGTAATGTTAGCATTAGTAACTCTCCATGTTAAGCCACGATCATCAGAAATGTAAACTTTACCTTTATTGGTTCCGAACATTATGGTGTTTTCACCAGTAGCCTCGATAACTGAAGTCCATCCGCCCTCACCTGAAATAGGGGCAGGACCGGTTATATTAGCGAGAGGGACTCTTTGCCATGTAGTGCCACCATTTAATGTTGTATATATTTCAAAATAGCCATCTCTGACATCCCCATGGCACATACCCTGCTGGTCATTCCAGAAGTATACATTGTTGGCAAAAGAAGCAGAACCCTGAAGAGCACCGGGAAGCTGTACCCATGTTGTTCCACCATTGGTTGTTTTGTAAACACCGCAGGTATTATTCTGAGCACCTACGCCATTATATATTGCAACATAAGCGGTATTACCATTCAGTGCGCAGATATTGCCAATACCATAGGTTGTGCCTCCTAATACCTGACCTGTTGTCCATGTTTCACCACCGTTTATTGTGCGTGCAAACTCATTAATAGTTGCAGCACCACCTGAACCGTCATAAGCTGCAGCCCATGCTACTTGTTCACTGGCTGCATGCATATAGTTTACACCACGTGATGGGGCAGTAAAATGTGTATTTTGAATGATCCATGATGTTGCATTATCTCCAGGAACGATTCCTACAATTACACGGTTATCATCATTAAAATTATTTCCACCCGGATTTAACTGTCCAATTGCAAAATAACCATTATAGGTACCCGACCATCCCCAGTTAAAATGGAATTTATTATCACTTAATCTGTAACCATCAAGAATCCATGCATGACCACCACTGGCAGCGCTTGAACCTGCATAGTATACAGGTCTGGAAGCGTCAAGTTCAGTCCTTAACAGGGCATACCAATCGTTCATTACAGGATAATCTGTTTTTGCTTCGAGGTGTGTAGAACCTGCATAATTAAAATAATTAACCATAGCAAAAGGAACATCTTCACTGTATGCACCTGATCCTGCAGCAGCATATTGCATATTTACAGATACACCGGCATGATACATAAGTGTAGCAATCTGAGTATTTGCTGAGTTTATTGTATTTGGCATTGCAGCATAATTATATGTTGCACTTCCGAAGTTAGCCGATTGAACACCAAAACCTTCAGGTGTGTAAGAATGATATCCCACTCCGGTAGTAGGCCATTGGTGATATTTCATAAGTACAGCCATAGTTGTTGCTACACAACCTGCCCAGGCTCTTCCACATGCGCCACCACTCACAGTAGGGCACAATGCGTTATAATAGCAACCCTGGTCCCAGTTTGTAAGAACCAAAGCAGGAACATCAAGAACTGAGCGCTCTGCCAGATTGGCAATGAGTTGATCCCATGCAGGACGTGTTTCACCGTTACTCATTCGTGTGCTGGTAATTTCAGCAATTTCCTTGCTGTAATTCAGAAACCATGCTTCTGCAGTTGGATTGTAAGTATCCTTATTAACATTCCCTTCATAGGAATAACCTAAAATAGGAAGTGAAGCATCGTCAGCAGCTACAAGGACAAATCCGCCTGAATTAAAAGTGACGGTGTAAAAGGTAACAATACCGTTGTAAGTAGTTTCAAACACTTCAGTTACTGAATAATCTGTTATGTTTGAGGGAGCATTCAGAGCATATTGGTTTACTGCAACCTGCTCAGCTACTTTCTTATCAACAGGCACAGCCATAACGGCGATCGTGAGAAAAGAAAGCACCAGTGTAATGATTTTTTTCATCATTGATTGGTTTGGTTTGTGATTAATGAATGGGTTGGGTATTTTAGCAGACAAATGTAGGAAAATGTGAACACATTCTATTAGCTTATATTTAAACTAAGAGATTTTTTTCACCATTATCTATTCAACCTAACGGTTATAAAAAACCGGCAAACTAAAAGGAGCAAATTTGAATGGTTATAGCTTTCACAGCCGTTGGCTTTACCTATGAATAAACTTAAATCAGAAGTGATGTTAGTTCATAAGGCGTGTTAATAAAAAGATCAGGTGCTTCTTCAAGTAGCTCGTCATTTGAGCCATAACCATAAAGCACAGCTGCAGACGACACTCCTGCAAGCTTAGCACCACGAATATCATGATAGCGGTCGCCAATCATTAAAACATCCGCAGAAGGGCTTAATTTAAGCTTGTGAAGGGTGTAATTTATAAGCTCATGCTTCGTAGATCGCCTTCCGTCGAGTTCACATCCTGATACTGTTTCAAAGTATTTACTGAACGGTGTGGATTCAATAATTAAACGGGCATACGATTCGGCTTTCGATGTAACCAGGCTTATTACAAAACCCCGTTCAACTAATTGATTAAGTGCTTCCGGGATTCCATCATAAATTGAATACTCATATAAGCCGGTCTTGCTGTAATACTCCCTGTATATTTTAGTTGCCATTTCAGCTTCTTCAACAGTGAGATTGAAGAGATCACGGAAAGAATCCCTTAGCGGAGGACCGATAAAAGGATTAAAATCTGATGGTCTATCCTCAGCCTTTATTTCCATTTTATCTAAAGTATAATGTACAGCATTGAATATGCCTCTTTTTGAGTCGATTAAGGTACCATCGAGATCAAAAAACAAGTGTTTGTATTTCATTGGGAATCAAAATAAACATCAAAATTAAAATAAAATCCCATATGTAGGGACAGGTCGCGACCTGTCCATTACCCAATTTAGCGAAAACCCCAACCTGTCCATTACCCAATTTAGCGAAAACCCCAACCTGTCCATTACCCAATTTAGCGAAAACCTATCTGTGTTCACAGCAACAAATGTTGTATTTTTGCAACCTTTAATTCGCATCCAAATAGCATCCAATGAATCTGCAGAATAAGTTAAATCACTCCATATTCAGAATAGTGTCAAACACTGCCAATAACGCCAATTCTGAAGTTTATGTTATTGGAGGATATGTGCGTGACCTTATTCTTGAAAGGAATTCAAAGGATATTGATTTTGTAGTAATTGGTAATGGAATTGAGCTTGCTGAAAGTGTTGTTAAGCAGATTCATGAAGTTCATAAGGTAAGCGTATTCAAAAACTTTGGCACGGCAATGATCCACTACAAGGATATGCAGATTGAGTTTGTAGGTGCCAGGAAGGAATCGTATCATTTCGATTCACGTAAACCAGTTGTTGAATCAGGATCACTTAATGATGACCAGAACAGACGGGATTTCACCATTAACGCTATGGCTATCAGCCTGAATCAGGATACTTATGGCGAATTGTCAGATCCTTTTCAGGGACTGCAGGACATAGAGAACAAACTTATCAGGACTCCTCTTGATCCCGAGGTCACGTTTTCAGATGATCCTTTACGCATGATGCGGGCCATTAGGTTTGCCGCTCAACTCAATTTTACTATTGTACCTGATACTCTAAAAGCAATAACTAAAAACTGTGAACGCATAAGGATTATATCTGCAGAAAGAATAAGTGAAGAATTGAATAAAATAATAATGACAGAAAAGCCTTCTAATGGGTTTAAACTTTTAGATAAGACGGGACTACTTGCTCTAATCTTCCCTCAACTTGTTGCATTGAAAGGGATTGAAAGTGTTGAAGGCAAGGCACACAAAGACAATTTTTACCATACTTTGGAAGTTCTTGATAGAATATCAGAAAAAACTAACAACGTTTGGCTCAGATGGGCAGCTTTGCTACATGATATAGCGAAGCCTGCTACCAAGAAATTTAATGCTGAAACCGGCTGGACATTCCATGGCCATGAAACAAAAGGCGCAAGAATGGTGGGGCAGGTATTCAGGCAACTCAAGCTTCCGCTAAATGAGAAATTGAGGTATGTTCAAAAGCTCGTTTCACTTCATCTCCGACCTATTGCCCTCGCTGAGAATGAAGTTACTGATTCAGCTCTGAGGCGTCTGCTTTTTGAAGCTGGAGAAGATATTGAAGATTTGATGACTTTATGTGAAGCTGATATCACATCAAAAGATCAGCAGAAAGTTAAACGCTATCTTGAGAACTTTAAGAATGTAAGGGAGAAACTTAAAGAAACGGAAGAGAAAGACAATCTGAGGAACTGGCAACCGCCAATATCAGGAGATGAGATAATGAAGGCGTTTAACCTTAAACCTTGTAAGGAAGTCGGTATTATCAAATCAGCTATCCGTGAGGCAATTTTGGAAGGAAACCTGTTGAATGATCATTTGGCTGCGTATGAATTTATGCTTGATGAGGGAAAAAAAATGGGACTAACCCCTTGGTAATTAACGAATTCCCTTGGTAATTGACGAATTCCCCTTTTTAATTGATTAGTGAGATCAGTTTTCGTGTTGGATTGAACAATTTTAGGTTTTGTTTTTTCTATAAAAACAGTTAATTTTACTCTTTGTATTGATTGTTAATTTTTTAAATTATGCATGTCTACAGATTCAGACTTTTATCAGAGGAGCAGGATGATTTCCTGCGTGATTACGATATACTTGCTTCACAAACTTTTCTTGACTTCCATAACCTTGTAGTTGAAACTGCAGAACTAAAGGGTAATGAATTAGCTTCTTTCTTTATTTGCGACAGAAACTGGCGTAAAAAGAAAGAAATTACCCTGATCGACATGCAACCGCATGACGATAGTACATCAGGTGTGGATGACGATGATGATGACAGGAAGCCGCGAACATCTAAAATTCCAACGTTAGAGATGGCGAAAGTGAAGATAAAGGATGTAATTGACGATCCGCATCAGCGTTTGCTTTATGAGTATGATTTCCTTAACCCAAAAACATTTTACCTTGAGTTAATGAAAATCATTGATGCTGATACAAAAGCCAATTATCCGCTTTGCTCCAAGAGCGTGGGCAAGCTTACACCTTCCGCTGTTACAGCTCTACCATTCATAGCTGAGGATGCAAGTGAAATTCCATTACCTGGTGAGTTTGATGAGATTACACAGGCTGACGACGACAATGATGATCTTCTGATTGATCCTAATGTTGAAATGGATAAGGAATGGTAAGTGAAAGCTTGCCTTTCAATAATACACTAATTGTAATTGTTGGTCCTACAGCAGTGGGCAAAACATCTGTTTCTACAGAGGTTGCCAAACAATTTAACACTGAAATTATTTCTGCTGATTCACGACAGTTTTATCGCGGATTAACTATTGGCACTGCAGCGCCTTCTGCTGAACAACTAAGCAGTGTAAAGCATCATTTCATTGCCCACCTTGACCCGGCTGATTCATTTAATGTTTCAGTATTTGAAACTTCAGTCAACTTATTGCTATCAAAACTTTTTGAGAAGCATCATGTCGTAATTATGACAGGAGGTTCCGGGTTATACATCAAAGCCGTATGTGAAGGAATAGATGAATTTCCTAACATTGACAATGCCATACGAGAGCAATTACTGGAGCTTAATCAAAAGGAAGGATTACCCGCACTGAGGTCTTTATTGATGAAGTATGACCCGGTATATTATGCAAAAGTAGATCTGGCTAATCCAACCCGCATAATCAGGGCACTTGAAGTATCAATGCAAACCGGAATGCCATATTCTTCCCAGTTAAAGAACAACGTTGCTAATCGCAATTACAATATCATCAAGATTGCACTGAATATACCACGCAATGAATTGCATAACCGCATCAATAGAAGAGTGGATCAGATGATTGAAGATGGTCTTATTGAAGAAGCCCGCTCTTTTTATGGGCTACGTCATCTTAACTCCCTGAATACGGTTGGTTACCGGGAGTTGTTTGATTATTTCGACAATAAGTGCACTTTGAATGAAGCAATTGAAAAAATAAAGACCAACACCAGGAGATACGCACGCAGGCAGATTACCTGGTTCAGAAAAGATCCCGGTATGGTGTGGCTGCAGCCTGATTCACAGATTGTTATTAATCACATTGTGACTACTCTAAAACGAGTTAATTAATAACCGGGGGCTGGTCGATAAACTTGTTGGGACTATACAATACTGAATCGGGACTACTATTAACCTGAGTTAAAAATAGTCCCGAAGTTCCTTCTATGCTCTATGCTCTAGGCTCTAAGCCAACCTTTATCAATTCTACAATACATACCTTTTACTTCAACCACTGATCAAGCCAGCGGAAGAATTCCCTTTGCCACAATATAGCGTTCTGAGGTTTTGTAACAAAGTGGGTTTCGTCAGGGAAAAATAAGAAACGACTCTCAATATCCTGTAACTGAGCTACATTAAATGCCTGCATGCCTTCAGTATATGGAATTCTGAAATCATAACCCCCATGAATAACAAGAATAGGAGTGTCCCAGTTTCCGGCAAACAGGTGAGGTGAAAAGTCGTAGCTTTTTGGCCGTGGTTTGTCCCAATACGCACCTTTATAGTCATAATTCACAAAAAACATTTCTTCAGTAGAAGCGTACATACTTTCAAAATTGAAGATGCCACAATGCGCGAGGAAAGTTCTAAATCTCTTGTTGTGGTTGCCAGCCAGCCAATAAACTGAATAGCCTCCATAACTAGCACCTACAGCGCCCAATCGTGTTTCATCAACCCATGTCTCTGCGGAAACTGAATCTATAGCAGTAAGGTAATCCTTCATGTTTTGTCCGCCATAATCACCGCTTATCTGGTCATTCCATTCCTGACCGAAAGTTGGTAATCCACGCCTGTTTGGGGCAACAATAACGTAATCATGTGCTGCCATCATCTGAAAGTTCCACCTGTATGAAAAGAACTGACTTACAGCACTTTGAGGGCCACCCTGACAGTAAAGAAGAGCAGGATATTTTTTATTTGGATCGAAATTAGGAGGGAGTATAACCCATACCAGCATTTTCTTGCCATCAGTTGTAGTAATCCATCTTTTAGTCGTTTTTCCTAATTCGACATCTTTAAGGATTTGACGGTTAGTAAAAGTTAATTGTTCCTCTGAACCGTCAGCTTTTACTTTAAATATTTCTGACGGAAGGTCCATACGCATCTTGGTTATGATCAAATCATTTCCCGATAAAGCAAATGCCTGGATGTCATGATCTCCTTTAGTAATTTGAGTGATCTTGCCGGTTGATATATCAAGTTTATATACCTGATATGTTGCTTCGGTACCACTTATGAAATAAAGGGTTTTACCGTCATTACTGAAGGTAAAGTTACCTGAACTTTGATCGAACTCAGTTGAGAGGTCTTTTACAATGTGAGATTCTAATTGCTGAGGATTACCAGCCTTATCTTTCGATTGCTCATTAACTTTCTGGTTTACTTTAGAATTACTTGTTGCAAACTCAAGTAGCATGATACGATCCTTATCAGCTTCAAAACCTGGGGTCTTCATGCTACGATAGGCCATTTTAGAGCCGTCGTTAGAGAATACAGGATCCTGATCATAGCCTTCATTTTCTTTTGTCAGATTTTCTGTGGTGCCATTAACAAGATTGTACAAATAGATATCACTGTTGGTACTAACTGCATAGTCTTTGCCTTTTAATTTTTTGCACACATACGCTAATGCTGAACCATCAGGCCGCCAAACAATCTGTTCCATACCACCATTAGGCATCAGTGGACTGTCAAAAGGCTCACCAGCCATGACATCCTTACCTTCACCAATTGATCCATCATTATATGAAGCAATAAAGACGTGGCTATACTTATAGTCGTGCCAATCATTCCAGTGCCTGTACATAAGATCATCGTATATCAAAGCATTTGCAAGAGGTAAATCAGGATACAGGTCATGTGCGTCTTTTTCGATCTTTACATCTTTAATGTATGCTACGTTCTTCATATCAGGAGAGTAGGAAAAGCCGTTTATGCCGCCTTCAATATTACTGATTTGCTTTTTGTCTTCTCCATTAACACCCATTTCCCATAATTGCATAGAGCCTGATTCAGCCGATAGATAGCCAATCATTTTACCATCAGGCCGCCAGATTGCGTTATTTTCACTAGTTTTTGTATCAGTTAGTTTGCGGGGTGATTCTGCATTTTCATCAAGAATGTAAAGGTCCCTATTGCCTTTATTCGCAGCAACATCGTACCAGGTCACACCGTATAGGATTGTTTTGCCTGAGGGTGATAACTGCATATCACTAACCCTGCCTAATTTCCATAGAGTTTCAGCACTGAAACGTTCCTGTCCCAGAACTGAAATGCTGAGCATCAATGCACTGATAAATAATAATTTCTTTTTCACGATACCGATATTTAAAGGTTTAATAATACAAGATACTAAAAACTTGCGAATACAAGATACTAATAAATTTCGCCTGCTAAGATATTAAAAATGCTGTTTTGATAGATAACTAACACCCTGAATTCTATTTGTCCTGTTAATGTGCAAAATGTCCGTATTGGGGACATATGATAAGCTTCACTTAATCTTCAAAACGTTGATTACCAATACATTTGCAAGTATGGCGAATTTGTTGTTTAATGAAAACCGTATGAATAGGTCAGGAAAAATTAATTCCTGATCATAAGCAAGTAACAGTGCGCGATATTTATAAAGAAGTTATGAGGCCAGGCACAGAGGAAAAAAAGCCATCAACATGTCATCAAATTGATGAATCAATGTGTAGCCGGTATCCACTTAACATAATGATTGCTGAGGACAACTTAGTTAATCAAAAGCTTGCAACGTCTATTCTGTCAAAAATGGGCTATAATGCACGAGCTGTTATGAACGGCCGCGAAGCTTATGAATTGGCCAAAACAGTGGATTTCGATATCATCTTAATGGACACACAAATGCCTGAGATGACTGGTATAGAAGCTACTATAAAAATTAAACAAGATATTTCAGTTGAACGGCAACCTTTAATTATTGCGCTAACAGCCAATGCAATGGTTGAAGACAAAGATAAATGTATCAATGCAGGAATGGTGGATTATATGTCAAAACCAATTAACCTTAATATACTGCATAATGTACTTATTAAATGGGGCAATTATATAAGTAAACAAAAAATGCAGTAAACAAAAAACCGGTCGCATCGACCGGTTTTTTGTTGTTAAGGTTTTTCAGATTGAAGAGGATGACACTTAATTAACGTCAGTTCTGAAGTGTATGCCCTGATAATAACATAGTAATAGTTTCATTTTGGAACTATATGCATGTTTTAGTCTTTTATTTCCATTTTATCACTATTCTATCCGATTCATTATTAATATCTATCCTTTGAACCGGAATGCTCACATGCAGATTTTCCAGAAACAAAGGATCACCAGAATCAAGGGCATTTAGTAAATCTACCTGATCTTCAAAAGCTGCAACTCCACGGTTATTTATCGAAAATTGTTCAGAAGTAAACCCATGAAGGAGTATCTGTATAGTTTTAAATCTGCTGTTGTATTTCCCTATAACAGCTTCTATTTGTACTTCCTTTTTAATGGGATCAAAAACAATATTGCGGCTGTAGTAACTCCCTTTCTCATAGTCATATGAGTTGCCATCATCCTCATAATACTGGAAACTTGTTACTTCATTTCCTTTGAAGACGTGCAGGAATAGTGTATCTCCGGCTGATTCACCTGTATGTTGAAGTGCGTTTTGCAAAGGGATTATAGACCCAGCCTTTACAAATACCGGCAAATGAGGCAATTTAGACTCAGTTACCAGTTCTGTATTACCTTCAAAGTATTCGCCTGAGTGCAGGTTATACCAACCACCGGCAGGTAAATAAACTTTGGCATGCTCTTTTGTACTTTCAACTGGTGCAACCAGAAATGCAGGACCAAACATATACTGATGCTGGTAAACAAACCAGAACACTTTTTCATCATTGGTGTAGTCTATGGCAAGACTTCTTGCCACGGGCATACCATCAATAGTTGACTGATGAAATACAGAATACAGGTATGGTAGCATCTTGTATCTGAAGGTTATGTAGTTCCTGCTAATATTCTCTACTGTTTCACCATAAACCCAGGGTTCTGATTGCCTTGTGTCATAGTGGGTATGACTTCTGAAGAAAGGGGTAAAAGTTCCAAGGCTTATCCACCGGGCAAACAGGGAAGGGGTTGCATCCTTACTGAAGCCACCCACATCAACTCCTGCAAATGATACTCCACTTAGCCCAAGACTATTGATAAGCCTTGCACCAAGCATCATGTGCTCTTCTGTTGCATGGTTGTCGCCTGTCCACAGTGCAGTGTATTTCTGGAGTCCGGCATAACCAGCGCGGGTAAGGTTAAAAGGCCTCCGACCGTTCATCAGTTTCTTTGTTCCCTCAAATGTGCTTTTCGCCATAAGCATTCCATATACATTCTTGGCCTGTCGGTATGTTGTATTCTCACCTTCCCAGTCAAAGTTTACAAGGTGAGGTGTGTACCCACCACCCCATGAGGCTATTTCGTTCATGTCGTTCCAAAAGCCGTCAATGCCAAGATCTACGAGACCTTTGAATTTACTACCCCACCATTCTCTTGCTGCAGGCATCGTAAAATCAGGGAAGTGGCACCATCCAGGCCAAACTTGAGCGGTATACAAATTACCATCGGGGAATTTAGTAAACATATTTTTGGCCACGCCATCCTCGTATGCTTCATAACCCTTCTCCACCTTTATACCCGGATCAACAATAACTGTTGTATGGACACCAAGTGATTTAAGGTCATTAAGAAGTTTTGAAGGATTTGGGAACCGCACAGGATGCCATGTGAATATCTTGTAGGCATCCATGTAGTGAATATCAAGATACAGAACATCCAGTGGTATCTTTCGATCCCTGAACTCTTTGGCAATGTTGAGTACTTCTGAATCAGGGAAATAACTCCAGCGGCATTGCTGGTAGCCAAGTGACCACAATGGAGGCATGCTCATTCTACCTGTTATTTGAGTATACTGCTTAATGATTCCTGCAACATTGTCATTATGGAAGAAGTAATAATCCATTTCACCATCGTCAGCACTAAATGAGCTGAATCTGTCATTACTTGCTCCAAAGTTAAACCTGCTTCTGTGGGTATTGTCAAAGAAAATTCCATATGCCTTTTGTCCCACAATTCCAATATAGAAAGGAATAGTAACATACAGCGGATCATCTGCAGGGCCATAGCGCGGATTATCAGTATTCCAGTTGTCGTATGCGCTTCCACGACGATCAAGGTTTCCGGTTTTCTCTCCCAGTCCAAGAAAGCGTTCATCCTTTTGCAAAGTTTTAAAGGTAGTTACTTCGGTTCCAATCCAGGATGTCCCAAATGCAGGATCATCAGCATTTAGCAGTGAGCCATCGCGGGAATAAAAGCTAAAGCGTACAGGGTCTTTGGTTATCTCTATGGAAATCAGCTCTGTTTCCATTGTCAGTTTTGTATTCTCCTCCCTGACATTTACAGCTGTTTTAACAGGTTGCGCCTCTACAGCATAAGAGAAGCGTTCAATGAAATCATCTTGCACAATCCTTAATCTGATAATTCCGGCATCATAAACTGTAACTGCAGCTTTTCCATTATCAGTTATAATGTTTAGAGTTTGGTCGTTTACTTCAAATGAAGACAGTTTGCCAAGACTCTTATTCATTGACCGCTGTGAGTATGAACTGTTCGTTAACATAAATAATGTTACTATTAGGAGCAATTTTGATCTTGATATCATTGACTTAAAATTAAAAACCCGGCAAAGTTATGCCGGGTAGGTTTAAATTAACGTCTGCTATTTATACAATACTTTATATGACCATGCAGGTAAGATAATCCGGGTGTTTTCACTAACAGTAATATCTTCGAATGTAAACAAGGTCTTGTACATATCATAAGCTTTGTCGTCCTGAAGTGCAATTGTAATTTCTTCTTCACTAAGATTGAATAGACCTAACACTTTTTGAGTATTTTTTTCAGTTAGGATAACAAAAGCTTTATCGTCATTATCAGTTTTAATTCGTGACCAATCTCCGCCTTCATTGCCATTATACAATGCAGGGTGTGAAGAATTTAGTCCCAGAATGGTTTGATAATACTCTGCCATTTGGTAATTGTTCCAATCAATAGCATCCTTCTCAAAGAATTGAAGTCGTTTGTTAAAACCAGCTTCCTGACCTGAATAAACTAAAGGCATGCCCGGAACTAATGTTGTTAGGGCAAAAAATGTCTCAACTGCATCACCGAGTCTTTCAAATTCAGTCCCGGCCCAGGAATTCTCATCATGATTAGTAATGAAATACATCCTGTACGCGTCTTCAGGATACAATGAGTCGTTTTTCAACAGGTAGTCTTCTATGTCGTTAGGACCTGCCTCCCCCTTATACACTTTATTCATGATGTGATGGAACTCCCATCCATAGGTCATGTCAAATGCGCTATGGAATTGTGGACCTTCTGCTTCGGCAAGCATAAACACAGGTTTTATTTTATCAAGTTCGGTTCTGGCATCATTCCAGAAATCCATAGGGACTTCACCGGCAACGTCACATCTGTAACCATCAATATCATAGTACTGCACCCAATATTTCATAGCATCAATCATATAGCTGCGAACTTCAGGAACTGCAAAATCAAACTTAACTACATCTGTCCAGTCAAATGGAGCAAACATTTTACCTGTTGAATCTTTCGCGTACCAATCTGGTTTTTGAGTAACCAATGCGTTATCCCATGAAGAGTGATTGGCCACCCAATCGATTATTACATATAACCCTTCCTCATGAGCCCGCTTAACAAATCTTTTAAAGCTAAGGGAATCACCATATTCGGGGTTAATGCCCTTGTAATCCTTTACTGAATAATAACTTCCAAGTCCGCCTTTCCTGTTAAGTTCACCAATCGGATGGATAGGCATCAACCAGATGATTTTAGTGCCAAGTTCCTTTATACGTGGCAAATGCCCTTCAAGCGCTTCAAAAGTACCTTCCTGAGTATACTGGCGAATGTTTATCTCATATATGCTTGCATCCTTACTCCAATCGGGATGTTTAACCTGTTTTACATCTGTTGACTCAACAGGTTTTGCTTCCTGCCTGCATGAAACCGTTGAAATGGTAAATACTCCCAGGAGTATTACCAGAAAGAGATTGTGTCGATTCATATATTTTGTTTTAAATTATGGATATGCAAAGTCTCAGAGAGAACAAATTTAGCAGAAGTTCATGTAAATAAC
This sequence comes from Bacteroidales bacterium, assembly GCA_024636955.1. Classification (GTDB taxonomy): domain Bacteria; phylum Bacteroidota; class Bacteroidia; order Bacteroidales; family Lentimicrobiaceae; genus Lentimicrobium. Next base: position 43,967 of record JAGXGB010000077.1, on the reverse strand, counting down.
AAAACAAACAGCAAACTTGCTTAAAATTAAAAAACCACCGTAAATACGGTGGTCATTAATTTAATCAAGCGGGGAGAGGTTCATTATGTTGCAGGGTTATTACCTGTTTCCATATATTCTTTTAGATTCTTTATATCTTTCTTTACCATATTACTGAATAAAGGGCTAAGGAGTTTTGCCACATTTTCACCAATAACACCGCCCGGGGCATGATATGATATTTCAGCATCAACCTGGCACATATTAATGCCTGCTTCCCTGAAATTAACAGTACCATAATTCTCTATATCAGAGTTTGGCAAGGAGTGCCAGCTAATATGCCTGTCGGGTATTTCTTTAAGGATGTTAGCCCTCCAGCTAAGCGTAGCTATTCCACCCGGTATCTTAGCTCTCCATTCTGATAGCTTATTATCAATTTGATTTACACTTTCTAAATGTTCCATGAAGAGAGGGAGGTTCTCAAGCCTACGCCAAAAAGTGTAAACTTCTTCAGGTGTGCGGTTTATGGTTATTGAAGTTCTTATGCTAAGATGTTCTGTAGGTTCTTCAAGCGTATCAGTATTTAACATTTTGTATGATGGGCAGAAGCCTGATAGTCCTCTGAACAAGAGAAAACCCGAAGCAAGTAGTTTTACTGTGCTTATTCTTTTTGAGGTCAGTGAACTAACCAACAGCACGGATCCGGCAGTTATTGATATTATTCTGTCAGTTGTTCCAACATTTTTTTCCAATCCGCAACAGTCTAAATCTTTCATGATTATTTGATTAAAATGGTTTACTTAAATTATGATGCTCCTACCTGTCCCAATACATTATCTAACGTAATCTATTGTAAGTTGTTTGAAGTTATTTATAATATCCGGAACTAATTTGCCAAATTAAATTTTGAAGAAATAGCAAAATAACAAGCATGTGGATATACATGCAGACACAAAAAGAGAGCCCCTGTATAGTGCTCTCTTTCAATGATTAATGATTAACAGATTTATTCGATTACAAACAAATCATCACTTAATTTATCGTTTATTTTAACAGTGAGCACATCAAGTTCAATCATCTGAGGACCCATTGCCTGCTTGATTTTGAATGGGAACTTGAGTTTTTCTACTTCCCTGTAGTCATTATATTCTATTGTACCCTGGTCACTCACTTCTTTTACCAGAAGGTTTGACTGAGTGTCAAAGTAACGTACAGAAGTTTTTCCTGATGGTTTTGTATACGTAACTTTATATGCATCCTTACTATTAACAGTTTCAATTCCATCAAGCTTAAGGGTAATGCCTGATTCCTTATATTTAAGTTCAGGAACCAATTGAGCCTCAAGCTTCATTTCTTCAAGTTCGTCGCCTTCAAGTTTTTTGTTTTCGCCACCCATTGGAGAGAAGATCATGCCTTCAGTACCATTGAATACTATTTTTTGGAATACCATTTCACCGGCACCAATTTTCATCATATACTTATTGGGAGCTTTCTTGTAAATGTCAAACCCAATTGTCATTCCTTGCATACTAGTTGTTGCAGTAATAGTCTGTGATTTGATCTTTTCTAAAGCTTTAGCACCACCGATAGCGTTTATGTATGCATTATTCACATCTTCAGCAGTCATACCTGCTGGTGCTTCCTTTACTTTCTTGTCAGGATCATATTCATTTCCCTCAAAGTCAAAATACCTGATTGGTTTATTTCCTGCAAAAGGTTTCAGCCTATCTTTAATTTCAGAAGCTTTTCCTACAGCTAAAATGTAATTGCTATTTGGTAAAATGTACTTTTCAGCCATAACTTTCACATCTGCTGCACTTACTAAAGAAAGGTTCTTCAGATAGTTTACATAATAATCCTTCGGAAGGTCATAACGAGCAGTGTTGATAGCAAAGTTTGCAACTGTTTGAGGGTTCTCTAAACTCAAAGCAAAACCACCGGAAATGTAATTCTTGGCAAGTGACAGTTCATCTTCAGGAACTGTTTCTTCCCTTAACCTTTTCATTTCTGATAGTATTTCATTTATAGCACTATCAGTAACAGTGTTCCTGATTTCAGTCTGTACACCGAATTTGCCGATATATTTGTCAGCACTTAACCTGGAATAAGCACCATAAGTAAAGCCATTTTTCTCTCTCAGGTTTTCATACAACCTGAAAGTGCCACCACCTAAAATAGTATTGGTAACACGTGCTTTAATCACATCCTCTGATCCATAGGTGAGCTCAACGGGGTATCCAAGTGCCAGTGTTGTTTGAACAGCATCAGGCCTGTCAACAATCACAACTGTATTTGATGCAGGAAGCTTAGGATCAGCGGGTGGATTATTAACTACTTCTCCTTTTTGCCATATGCCAAAATATTTATTCATGAGCTCCTTGGCTTCAGTTACAGTGATGTCGCCAACTATAGCCATGTATGAAATTTGAGGCTTAAAGAATGCTGAGTAAAACGCTCTGGTATGATCAGCCGTAAGGTTTTTCAGGCTTTTCTCTGTCATTGTTTCTCCATATGGATGACTTTCTCCATAAAGAAGCTTTTTGCCTACTCTTTCACTGATGGAAGATGGCTCTGTTTTGGCAGCTTCTAAAGCTGATATGTTACGTGTGCGAATTTTTTCAAATTCAGCAGTATCAAAAGATGGATTGAGTAAAACATCTGACATTAATTGCATAAGCTTTTCATTATGCTTTTTTAAACCTGATGCATAGAGTCCGTTGCTATTTGTATAAAGGGTTGCACCAATAAAGTCGATCTCTTCATCAAGTTGTTCTTTGGTCATTGTAGTAGTACCGGTACGCAAAATCTGTCCGGTAAGTTCAGCCATCCCTGCAAGAGGTCCTTCGGCAACAGGGGTATAGTCAATAATAAGCGAATATGACACACGGGGTATTTTATTGTTTTCAACAACAAAAACCTGTAAGCCATTATCAAGAGTGAAAGATTCATACTTGCCTATATTTATAACCGGTGCAGGACCGGGTTGAGGCCTTATACTGCGGTCAAGCTCCTGTGTTTGCTTGCCACTTGTTTTCTTTGACTGCGCTAATAATGATGGCGGCAGTGTAATCAGCGCAAAGAATAATGCTATTAAGATATTTTTTTTCATGGTCAGGTACATTTTTACATGCTTTGTTTTGGGAGATAATAAAGAACCACCCTGTTTGACTTTGTAAGATATTGATTGGCTACTCTCTTGATATCATCCTTGGTTACATTCATAAACCTCTGGAGCTCAGTATTGATCAAATTAGCATCCTTATAATAAATGTGGTAATCTGATAAGCTTTCAGCTATACCTGCCATTGTTGAATTGCGCGTTACAAAATTTACTTCTATCTGGTTACGCAGTTTCTCAAATTCGCGGTCACTCAAATCTTCATTCTGTACCCTTTCAATTTCCTTGTTTATTGATTCTTCCAAATTTTCAGGCTGAACACCCATGTTGGTGATTCCAAAAACCATAAATAATCCCGGATCTTCAAGAGCCATAGGATATGCCCCTACAAATAATGCCTTCTGTTGCTGATCAACAATTGCTTTATTAAAGCGTGAACTCTCACCTTCAGAAAGCAGAGTGGTAAGCATGCTCAAAGCATAATGATCAGGGGTTCCCATTGCAGGGATATGATAAGCCTGAGCCACCAGGGGAAGTTGAATATTATCATAAATTGTATCGCGTTTTTCTGCAGTCATTGCAGGCTCAACAATTGTAGGTCGTTTAATCTCTTTTTTTCCTTTGGGAATTCCTGAAAAGTATTTTTCTACTAATACTTTGGCTTGATCATAATCAATGTCGCCTGCAATTGATAATGTTGCATTGTTTGGCACATAGTATATTGAATGAAACTCCATGAATTCTTCGAGAGTAGCACTATTGATCGACTCAGCCGAGCCTATTGGTGTCCATCGATATGAATGTTCAGTGTATGCATTACTAAATATTTTCTCCATGAGTGAACCGTAAGGGCGATTATCATACGATTGTTTGCGTTCTTCCTTTATAACACTACGCTGGGTTTCAACACCTATGCTGTCAATTCGCAGATGAAGCATTCGCTCTGACTCCATCCATAAGCCAAGCTCAAGCTGATTTGAAGGGAGCAGCAGATAGTAGAAAGTTCTGTCGAAACTGGTATTGGCATTTAATTGCGCACCGGCGTTCATGGCTATCTTGTCAAATTCGCCCCTGGCAATATTTTCACTTCCTTCAAACATAAGATGTTCAAAAAAATGGGTAAACCCTGTACGCTGAGGCTCTTCATTTTTCGAGCCTACATGGTAGGAAATAGTCACAGCCACTATAGGCGTGGAATTGTCCTTATGAAGTATGACATGCAATCCATTTGGCAGGTCATATTCAACAAAGTCAATTTTGTTCTGAGCGTTTACTGCACTGAAGCATAATACTGCAATGAAGATAAACAACACTTTGGTTACTTTGGACTTCATAAAAAATAGGGATTAGTAAAACAGTTATTTATTAGTTAATTGTTAAAGTTTCTTTCTCAAAACTATTCTGTTATTAACAATCGAAGCCTGCTATTCGTCTAATGGACGATCAAGATTTCGGTTTATGTAGTCAGAATAATCTTTAATACGGGGGTGATATTCATCATTAAACAATGGTGAAGATATCACGAAATCGGCAGTTGACCGGTTACAGGCTGTTGGAATGTTATATAACACTGTGATTCTTAACAACGCTTTAACATCTACATCATGAGGTTGTGGCATCATTGGATCCCAGAAAAATATCATAAGGTCAATACCACCTTCAACAATAAGACTTCCAAGTTGCTGGTCGCCCCCAAGAGGACCTGATTTTAATTTATGCAGTTCCAGATCACTAAAGTCATCAACTTCAAGGCAGTGGCTGAACGTTTCTTCAATGAGCCTTCCTGTTGTTCCTGTGCATACTATCTTGTGCCTGCTTAGTTTAACTGCGTTATACGCAACCCACTCCATCAAATCTGATTTTCGGTGGTCGTGCGCTACAATTGCAATAGTTTTCTTCCTTTTCATTATTGTGACTAAAATAACAAAGGTAGTATATTTATGGTTATATTGGTTTGTGATACATACTCTTAATTGAGTTTTTACTGTTGCAGGCTGAAAGGATATAATGCCTAATTTTGCACAGTTTTTTAAAGAGTTTAAAAGAACCCATTATTAACTAAACATCATTCTGATGAACAGGGTATTAGTACTTACAGGTGGCGGTGATTGTCCGGGATTAAATGCAGTGATCCGCGCCATCGTTAAAAGAGCTGCAAAAGAAAAGAATTGGGAAGTAGTAGGAAGTATTGAAGCATTTAATGGTATCCTCAGAGAACCTACCGAAATAGTTGTACTTGATGAAAAAGCCGTATCGGGCATTCACTACCAGGGTGGAACCATTCTGCAAACAACTAATAAAGGAGGACCATTTGCATGGCCGGTACGCCAGAAGGACGGAACTTACATTGCAGTGGATCGCTCAGATGAGATGATTCGTAAAATACAGTATATGGGTATTGATGCAGTAATCAATATAGGAGGGGATGGCTCACAGCGGATTTCCCAGCAATTGTTTGAACAAGGACTTAACATTATAGGGGTACCAAAAACTATTGATAACGACTTATCAGCAACTGATGCAACATTCGGGTTCCAAACTGCCATACAAATTGCCACTGAAGCTGTTGACAAACTGGTTACAACAGCTGCCAGCCATAACCGTGTTCAGATACTTGAGGTTATGGGCAGAAATGCGGGCTGGATTGCATTGAATGCTGCTGTAGCCGGTGGTGCTGAATTATGCCTGATACCTGAGTTCCCTTATGATATCAATAAGGTAATGGAAAAAATTGAAAGCCGCTTTGTTAGAGGACGCGGTTTTATAAATATTGTAATTGCTGAAGGCGCCATTAATAGTAATGGTGAAACAGTTGGAACCCGCAGCCAGGAGGTTGGATACGAAAACATTCGGCTTGGTGGTGTTGGTTTCAGGCTGGAAGAAGAATTGAAAGCAGCAGGTTGCGAATACAGCATTAGAACAACTGTACTTGGTCATTTGCAAAGGGGAGGTGTTCCTATTGCTTATGATAGAGTGCTTGCTACCCAGTATGGTGTTAAGGCAATGGAGCTTGTATTGGCAAAGGAATATGGCCGCATGGTTTCATACCGTCATCCATACATTACTTCAGTTACACTTAAGGAAGCAATACAACAACCAAATCTCGTTGATGCTGATACTGCACTAATGAAAACTGCCAGAGGTATCGGCATTTCCTTTGGAGATTAATGTAAATAGATATTAACCCTGTAACAGGGATTTTTTTTCACCTCGTTATCGTTATGGTAACGGGGTGTTTTTATCATTTTGCTTTTCTGATGTTATCGTTTTACTTATCTGTGTTTAACGTCTTGCTTTTCTGCCCATAAAATAGTAGTACAGGGCTGTAGCAGTTATGGCCCCAAGTATATTGGCAACAAGGTCATAAACAGAATAGTGCCGTCCAACTGCCATTACCCGCTGAAATATTTCCATCACAACTCCCCAGCTTATTGCCAGTGATAATATGAGTGGATATATCCACCTCTGATGCAATTCCTCATCCTTGTGTTTGGTGTAAACCCGTTTATCAAGTACCCAAACACCAATTAAACAAAACCCAAAATACATGGTAAAGTGGATAACTTTATCAATGTTCGGAATGGCAACAAAACGTGGCAGGCCCGATGGAGGAGTTAAGGATGCAAAAACAATAGCCGACAAATAGGCCGCAAAAATCAACCACCTGACGACAGAAGGAACTGAAAATAAAATTCTACTTATCAATGGATTGGTTTTAATCTGCAAAGTTATAAAGTAATTGTATCCTAACTGAGGGTCTCGATCTTGACTCACAAATATTGATTTGTTACTTCTTATATCTTTTTCTAATTTTACATGTTATTATTACAATCGTGATCAACATTGCTTTAAAAAGTATTGTATGCAGACTGAGGTAAAGAGTGAAACATTAAAAGGGCTGAGTGAAGATCAAGTTCTTAAGCAACGAAAATTGGAAGGTTACAATGAGCTTCCATCCTCAAAACCCAAGAGCCTCCTTTCAATTGGTATGGGAGTAGTAAAAGAACCAATGTTCATTCTGCTGGTGGTTTGCGGTATGCTTTATCTCTTGTTGGGTGACGTGGGTGAAGGTATTATGCTGCTGGGTTTTGTGTTTGTTGTGATGGGCATAGAGTTTTACCAGGAGAAAAAGACTGAAAAAGCCCTCGATGCTTTAAAGAACCTTGCCAGTCCGCGTGCACTGGTGATTCGTAATGGCCAAACCTTCAGAATCCCCGGTAGGGAAGTGGTTACCAATGATATAATAATTCTTAGAGAAGGCGATAGGGTGCCGGCTGATGGAATCGTAGTGCAGAGTACCAGTTTAATGGCTGATGAATCATTGCTTACCGGAGAATCAGTTCCGGTAAAGAAGCGTGAGTTTACAGAAGGTGATAAGTCTTTTGTTCCGGGTGGTGATGATATTCCGGTTGTTTACTCCGGTTCAATGATAGTGCAGGGTAATGCACAAGTAAAGATAATTGCTACCGGTTCACGAACTGAACTTGGAAAAATAGGTAAGGCCTTAGAATCAGTAAAAGAAGAGCCAACACGACTAAAATCGGAGATGACAATCCTTGTTAAACGGTTGGCTATTATAGGGCTTATTTTATGCCTGTTCGTCATAGCGTTATACACTTATACCAGGGGTGATCTTTTAAAAGGTTTCCTTGCCGGATTAACATTGGCAATGGCCATGTTGCCTGAAGAGTTTCCTGTAGTATTAACCGTGTTCATGGCAATTGGCGCCTGGAGGATGTCGCGCAGGTCAGTGCTTACCCGTAAACCTTCAGCCATTGAAACACTGGGCTCAGCAACAGTTCTGTGCACTGATAAAACCGGAACCCTTACCCTGAATAATATGACGGTTACAAGGCTGTTTAACGGTGAAGATTTCCTTTCAGTGAAACGCAACAGTGACTTCCCTGAACCTTTCCATGAAATAATAGAATACGGAATCTTGTCAAGTCAGGTTACACCTTTTGACCCGATGGAAAAAGCAATTTTACGAATCGGGGATCAGTTCCTTCAAAACACAGAACACATACATACCGACTGGGAGATGGAAAAGGAATACCCGCTCTCAAAAGAAATGCTTGCCATGTCGCGTGCTTTTACCAATACCGGCACAAAGCAAATAGTAATTGCAACAAAAGGTGCTCCTGAAGCAGTTTTTGATCTATGCCATATTAGCTCTTCTGAAACAACACGACTGAATAAGGTAGTTGAAACCATGGCTTCTGATGGCCTGAGGGTAATAGGAGTTGCCAAGGCATATATTGATTCAAAAACACTACCGGGCATACAACATGATTTTGATTTTGAGTTTATAGGATTAATAGGCTTGTCAGATCCTATACGTGATAATGTTCCCGATGCCGTGAAACAATGTTATAAAGCAGGTATTCGGGTTATAATGATCACAGGCGATTATCCGGTTACCGCTTCAAACATTGGTAAGGATATTGGCTTAAAAAACTATAACGAGTGCATTACCGGGCCTGAACTGGAACTCATGTCGGAAGAAACACTTACCGAGAAGATTAAAAATATCAACATCTTCGCCAGGGTTGTTCCGGAGCAAAAACTTAAGATAGTTAATGCGCTTAAAAAGAACAATGAGATTGTTGCCATGACCGGCGATGGGGTAAATGATGCCCCGGCGCTTAAATCATCAAACATAGGAATTGCGATGGGCGAAAAGGGTACTGATGTGGCAAGGGAAGCTTCATCTCTGGTACTTATGGATGATAATTTTGCATCCATAGTTGGTGCAATAAAGATGGGGCGTCGCATATTCGACAATTTGCAGAAAGCATTGGGCTACATATTTGCCATACATGTACCTATTGCCGGTTTATCACTAATACCTGTATTCTTCGCCGATCTTCCTTTAATATTGTGGCCGGTGCATATCGTTTTCCTCGAACTAATAATTGACCCTGCCTGCTCAATCATATTTGAAGCTGAGAAGCCTGAAAAAGATGTAATGAACCGACCACCAAGGGCTATGGATGAGCCTTTTTTCGGGCCAAAGAAAATTATGCTTGGCGTAACCCAGGGAATTGGCATACTGATAATTACCCTTATAGTGTATTTTCTGGGCCTCAGAGCCGGTTACACTGACAACTCAGTGCGCACCATGACCTTCATAGTGCTGGTAATTTCGAACATTGCGGTGATCATGTCGAACCGCTCATGGTCATCAAACATATTCAGTATCCTGAAAACACCCAACAGCACAGTAAAATGGATAGTTGGCGGTGCCATTATATTTCTCTTTGCTGTGTTATATATCCCATTCCTGCGTGAACTGTTTCAGTTTGAAAAAATCGGCTTCACTCAATTGGTACTATGCACTCTTGCCGGCATGTTGAGCATTGTATGGTTTGAAGTATACAAATACATCATGCAAGCCAAACATCGCATTCTTTAAACACTTAGCCTTCCAATTCATATTAAGGATGACTTGATGATTCATTGAGTTCATCCATGCTATAACCATGTATCAACCTAGTTGTAACAATGTACAATATACAATGTGTATACTAGGTTGATACAAGGTTGCTACTAGGTTGATACAAGGGTGAATGAAATGGAATTCAAATATGGTTGCTATCTTTTACCTCATTTCTATGTAGTTACAGCAGGAAGTATTTATGAAATTAATGCACTGCAGTTAAAAGTTGAGCTAGTATACCCGCATTTATGGTATAGATCGGTGAAGTAACAACTGGAGCTTACCTGTAGTATAATGGGCTCAAATGGGCTGAGTTTATAACATATTCTTTGTGAGCAGCATAAAAGAATAACCGCCAATATAAAGTTCTATATTGGCGGTTTTTCTTGATATTTAGTGACTCCGACAGGATTCAAACCTGTAACCTTCTGATCCGTAGTCAGATGCTCTATTCAGTTGAGCCACGGAGCCATTTGAGGCTGCAAATATAAGTATTTTTCGGTTAATACAACCAAAATTTATCGTTCATTTGCCGTGATTTTTATCAACTTATATTGAAAAGCTCATTTCTGAATTCAAACCATAAAATACACTTAAAATATGAACGCACCCTGGCTTAAATCGCTGCCAATTGCTATAACAGTTACTGATAAAGAAGGCAAGATCATACAGATGAATGATAAATCAGCTGAAGTGTTTGCCAAATATGGTGGCTATGAGCTTATAGGCAAGGACATTGATAATTGCCACAACCCTCATTCAAGGGAAATAATAGCAGGATTATTGGCCAACGATACTACAAACACCTATACTATTGAAAAGGATGGAAAACGAAAACTCATTTATCAAAGTCCATGGTACGAGAATGAAAAACCGGCAGGTTTAATAGAAATATCTATTGTACTGCCGGATGAAATGCCTCATTTTAAACGATAAACTTTTATAAGTTAACACGAATAAACCTTGGTGGATTAACAGCTAACTTGTTCGTTAAAAACAATGCTTATTTCTTAGCGACCTTTATTGTGCAGCCAATTGCCTTCGTAAAGTTAGGTTCAGGCTGTTTGTTATTACGCAGTGCTTCAATAGCGTCCTCCAGGAACTTTTGATCAGCAGCAGCAGCATCCTGATGGTTGTTGTCAATAGCACCAATATAGGCCACTTTATTACCTGCATCAGTTTTATCAAGCAGATACACATGTGGGGTACGGGTAGCACCATACTTAGGAAATACTGATTGCTTATCGTCAAACAAGTATGGGAAGGTAAAGTCCTTCTCTTTTGCCCTTACTACCATTGCATCGAAACTATCGCCCGGTGAAACCGCGGGATCATTTGGGTTGATAGCTAAAACAGGATATCCTAAAGGAGCATATTTCTTATTTATGTCGTTAATACGATCTTCATAAGCTACTGAGTAGGGGCAATGGTTGCAGGTAAAAATCACTATGTATCCTTTGGCATCTTTATAGTCAGACAAGGATACCATTTTCCCATCAACATTCTTAAGCTTAAAGTCCGATGCCATATCGCCTACTGCATAGCCTTGAGCTGATACAGTGAATGAGAAAGCAAAAATTGCGATTGTTAGGATTACTATATTTTTCATTTGTTTCATTTTGTTAGTTTATAAAGGTTATTTAATGTTTATAGGACTATTAAATGGTTGAAAGGCTATTAAATGGTTGTAAGGCTTTTAAATATTTGTAAGGCTATTAAATGGTTGTAAGGCTTTTTAATTAGTTGTATTGTGGATTGAGCTGCATAATTATGGCTTCAATCTCATTGTAAGTGAATTCCTTTTCAAAAAACAAGCGGTTATTGCTATTAAAGAAAAGAGTAGCTGGTATTGCTCCTGACCATGAGGGATCAATTTTATCAATCCAGATGTTAGATTTCGGGTCGTTTAAAACAATTACCTCAGGCGTTAACTTGTTCTTTTCAATAAATGGTTTGAGCCTTGTTTCAATTTGTCTCTCGAAATCGAGGCTTACAAGGAAAACTTTAACTTTCTTATCAGCATATTTCTCGTGTATTTGCTTGAAATATGGGAGTTCCTTAATGCACGGCGCGCACCATGTTGCCCAGAAGTTCACAATGTAAGTAGTATCATTACGCTTTTCAAGCAATGGCTGCAATCCTGCAAAGTCAACAACCCGTATTTCCTGTGTGGTGACTTTCTTTTGATTGTTATCCTGTGCATCAGCAGATGTGAAGAGGATTCCAATGATGAAAGTGGTTATCAGTATGTATCTTATAGGGTTTTCCATAGGATTACTAATAACGAAAAACAGCTGATATTGTTCAGGTTACATGCACCTCATCCCCCAGCCCCTTCTCCTCAATGAGAAGGGGAGCTATTACTCCTTAAAGCAACAAACCTAGCTGATAGGTCATAAATTCAAACTTAGAATGTAATGCCAAATCGTAAGATACCGGCAAATGCGTTATTGAGTGCCTTACCCGTTCCTGAAGGTTTAATGATGTATTGAATGTCGGGCTGAATAAATAAGTGCTTTGAGACGGAATAATTGTAAGTAAGCTCAACCACAGTTTCACAATTATCGCGTAGGGTGGGGGTTTGCTCTGCATTGATTGAACTGTTGATCCTTGGGTTTACGCACCCAATAGAAATACCTAAATTGTCAGTGCCTTTCCTGGTAAATGCACCGGTGAGATTAAATCCGCCACCAAAATACACACCATGGTCAGTAACATCGGTGGGGCTGTAACCTAATTGTGTGAAGACCCCAAAGCTTCTGTTACCATTCAGCCAAAGTTGCTGATCAGCCAGTAAGTATATACCAAAGATATTCCTTGATAAAGAATCATTAAACTGAGGCCGGTTAAACAGGGTATTGTTTGATGATACTAATCCAGCTTTATAAATGCCCGGTTGGTTATTTAAACTCGTGCTGTACTGAACCTCAGAAACAGAAATGATGCCGTCCTGGCTGCTAAAACGCCAGTTTAGGTTAAAAGGACTATTTTCAAAAGGTGTAGGGCATCCGTCATATAAAGCTGTGAGCCAGGATACATTATCAGATACATTCCACTTTATGGTTAAACCGAAGGAGGTGAGTGGGAAAATTGGAGCACAAATATTGCCAGAAATGATGGGAAGTATGCCAAAGGAACTGTTAAGGTATAAACTTCCATATCCTGAACTGGCAAACTCTGCATTCATATCCTGCAGACCCGCAGTAATTTCAAAATCATGAATTACATGCTTGTACCAAAGTTCCTGAAAATAGGTATGATTTCCTGCATCAATATTAGATGCTACCTGTATATCACCAACAAATTCAGTAAATGACTGTCTGGTATGGATATTTGCAGCATTAACGAATAACTGACCACCTTTCCATATGCCTGCAATTTCAGTATCAATAAGAGCGCGCATATTCGCCATTCCCAGATAGGTGCCCCCTGTTTTAATACCACCTGAGAAATTATAGGCTAAGTCGCTTATATAGGAGGCTTTGAAGGAGTAGAAAGGCGGCTTTTGATCGTGCTGGGTTCGTAGGTCATGAATACCTGAAGTGTCAACAGACCCGGCATACGATTGATAATCCTTTGAAATTAGAAGCAGGATAATAAGGAGAGAGGGGAGTACGTTTACCTTCATGACTTTGCGTATGAAATTTATATGCAAAGGTCACTTTATGCAAACAAAGAGGAAATAGCAAAAAATGATGATTCTGCTGTAGTATCATCATCATTTTTGATGATAGAGATTACCTTGAATAAACGACATTGCCATCAATATACGTGCGAATTACCTTAGTGTCAGGTATTTCAGAAGCATTTACCTGCATTATATCTCGATCGAGGATTACAAAGTCGGCATTTTTGCCAGCTTCCAAACTTCCGCGTCTGTCATCTTCAAAACACGCCCTTGCAGCCCAAATGGTTATGCTGCGAAGAGCTTCCTGCCGTGTAAGTGCATTTTCACTTTGGAATCCATTTTTTGGAAGGCCATTGAGATCTTTACGATCTACAGCAGCATAAAAAGAAAATAATGGGTTAATACTTTCAATTGGAAAATCGGTTCCGTTAGGTAGCCAGCCATTCTCTTTTAACAATGTACGATATGCATAGGCATAACGTATGCGCCTGCCAAGCCTTTGCTTTGCCCAATTCATATCAGAAGTAGCGTGTGTTGACTGAATAGATGGAATAATATTTAATGCGCCGAACTTCTTGAAATCTTCAGGATGTACTACTTGTACATGCTCAATTCTCCAGCGAAGATCATTGTCAGGCAGCAAGTAATTACTGTATACATCAAGCACCATGCGGTTAGCCGAATCGCCTATAGCATGAGTATTAATCTGGTAGCCATTATCATAAGCAATGATGCACCATTTACCGAGTTCTTCGGGAGTGATAGTCATGATGCCATAGTTACCCGGATCATCACTATAGGGCTTCAACATGGCTGCTCCCCTTGAACCAAGTGCACCATCAGCATACAGTTTAATGGAGCAAATATTCATCTTATTACGCCTTTGTGCACCTTTCTTTATATACCGATCAATGTTTTCGTCTGTTGGATTTAACATCGGATAGATAGCCAATCTAAAATCATCTTCTGAATGCAGACTGTCATAGAACTCTATCAGCCATGGGTCAGCCCCTGCTTCGGTTACCATGGTCAATCCCACTTGATGGCATTCAACAGCTGATTTGATCATCATATTGGCTAAAACTGTTCCTGAAGGATTTGGCACAAGATTGCGAAATGTGTCGGCAAGAGATTCTTTAAAAATTCCTGTAAATTTTCCTTTTCGAAGTTCCGCCTCGGCATTATTACGCAAGCTATCGGCATTCAAGCCTGAACGATCAATAGCTGCCTGATTCACAAGCACAGCATGGCCGTCGATGCGGATCAATACTACCGGGTTATCAGGAAACTGATCATTTAAAAGCTTGTTGTCAGGGAACTCTTGTCCGGGCCAATTATTCTGATCCCACCCTCTGCCAACTATCCATTCGCTTGGTGAAGCTTCCTGGTGTTTTTTAACTATATCAAGTAATTGAGCAAAGGATTTGGCCGGACGTAGGTCAGCATATTGATGATTGAGGACAAATCCATAGAAATGACTGTGTGGATCAATGAAACCAGGATATATAGCTTTGCCCTGTGCATCGTACACTGAATCGGCGTTGTACTTCTCAGTGATTGTGAATTCATCGCCAACGGCCAATATTTTGCCTTCATCTACAGCCATAGTTGTACTGAGACTAAAGGTACTATCGGCAGTATAAATAACTGCATTCCTGATTATCAGATCAATAGTTGACCTTTCATTATTACAAGCTGTAGCAACCATAGTTACCAGTATTACATAAATCAGACGCAAGCGCATACTGTTATTTTTCTGCTAAATTATAAAATTTTGCAGGACTAACTATAGGGGACAAGGATATTGTAAATATTGATTTTTGTAATGCAGCAGGACACGATGTGTATGACACCATGAAAAGTGTATGTCACTGATAATTAACACTTAATAACTACATGCATTATTAGGTGAGGACCCTTGCGTTGAGAGTTTCGATTATGAATATAATGGAGATAACTCATATACATTCACTTACACACCTGAAGTAAATATGCTAAATGCTGAAGTGAAATTTACTTTTCCACAGGCAGTATCAGTAACAGGTTTAACAGGATTTACTCAAAATGGTAATGGTAATGGTAATTCCTCAGTTTGGACCAGTCATATGGATATCATTGCTTGTGTGCCGGTAGATTTCACTGTAACGTTAATAGGAACTAGCGGTGCCAACTTGTTTACCGATTTCAAAGTGAACGAAGATTCGAAAAAAGGTACTGTTGGAAATATATTAATGCCATAAGGAATACAAGTATTTGCAATAGCATTTGACTAAAATAGGTAAGGCGGACTTGATTGTCCGCCTTACCTGTTATCAAGAGATTAACACATTCAAATTCCGCTGATTGATTACTTGAAAATGGTGGGCACAACAGCCATTTTTGATTGAGTATAAGTGTTAGGGATTTAATACAGCTCCACAATACTTGCAATTCGTTGCATCTGCATCATGTCCTTCAGCCAGGCAGTGTGGGCATACTTGCGTTGTAATGGTATCTCTTGGTTTCCTTCGTGCAAACTCTGCTGCGAAAATTCCTGTAGGGACGGCAATAACAGAGTACCCTATAATCATTACAAGACTGGCAAGAAACTGCCCCAGACTTGTTTGTGGAGATATATCCCCATACCCAACAGTTGTTATGGTAACAATTGCCCAGTAGATGCTTGTAGGAATGTTCTTAAACCCGTTTTCAGGTCCTTCAATCACATACATAAAGGATCCCATCAAAACAACAATGAAGGCAAGAATCATGAAAAACACAATCACCTTATGCATGCTTGAGATGAGTGCTCTTTTTAAAGCTTGACCTTCTGATATAAAACGTGTTAGTTTAAATACTCGAAAAATCCTAATAAGGCGAAGTATGCGTATGTTTATTAAATACTGCAATCCGGGAAAAACAAGGCTTATAAAAGTTGGAAGAATTGCTAACAGGTCAATGATTCCAAAGAAACTTGCAGCATATACCATTTTACGTTTTACTACCCATAATCTAAGGATGTACTCAATAGTAAAAAGAATAGTGAAGAACCACTCACCAAATGCAAAAAAGATACGTAATGACTGATTTTCAATGTGTATACTTTCAAGCACTACTATTGTAACACTTAATATGATAGACCAGATCAATACAACATCAAACATTCTGCCTGCCGGTGTGTCGGCTTCATATATTATGACATAAAGATCACTCTTTACACTATCTAAATTTTTCATGCCTAGATGCTTTGAAAAGTCAGCAAATCTCTAAGTTGCTTAACTTTATATATAATTACTGTAATTGTTATGTGGCATATTAGTTAATGGATTTAACTGACTGCTATGAATTGATAATAAAAATTGACTGTTGGTGAATGTGTGCAACTTGAAATATAACAAAATAATTATTACCTCAGATAAAAAGAACACCGGCTTCTCTTTATAGAAACCGGTGTTCTTTAAAATTGATTTTGAAAAGATCTATCCTAAAACAGAAATATCAAACATCTCATTCGAATACGCACCGGCATTTAGCTTTTGTCGTACTTGCTGAAATGCATCTATTGTGTATTCAACATCTTCAAGAGTATGAACTGCCGTTGGAATAAGTCGAAGTAAAATCATTCCTTTTGGAATAACCGGATAGGTGACCATAGAACAGAATATTCCGTGGTTTTCACGCATGTCAACAGTTATTTGAGTACCTTCAGCAATACCACCTTCCAATATAACCGGTGTAACAGGTGATGAAGCATTACCAAGGTTAAATCCTGCTTCACGCAACCCTGATTGGAGCTTATTTACAACAGTCCATAGCTTATTCTTAAGCTCAGGATGTGTCCTGATTAATTCAAGCCTTTTAAGTGACCCTATTACCATAGGCATAGGTAATGACTTTGCATAAGTTTGTGAACGCATGTTAAAACGGAGGTATTCAACAACATCAGCGCGGGTAGCAACAAATGCACCAATACCGGCCATTGCTTTTGCAAAAGTTCCAAAATATACATCAACTCCGTCCATTACGCCTTGTTCCTGATGCGTGCCGGCTCCTGTGGCACCCATTGTTCCAAAGCCATGAGCATCATCTACTAAAAGACGAAAATCAAACTCATCTTTAAGTGCAACTATTTCTTTCAATTTACCCTGGTCGCCAGTCATTCCGTAAACACCTTCTGTAATTACAAGTATAGCACCCCCTGATTCCTGGGTTAATTTTCGTGCCCGTTGTAATTGAATCTTAAGGTTCTCTATATTATTATGAGGGTATACGAATCGCTTGCCGATATGAAGTCGTAAACCATCAATTATACATGCATGTGCTTCTGAATCATACACTACAACATCCTTCCTATCAACCAATGAGTCGATAATTGATATCATACCCTGATAACCATAGTTAAGAAGGAAAGCATCTTCCTTGCCAACAAAGTCAGCAAGTTCCCGCTCCAATTGCTCATGATATTTGGTTTGGCCTGACATCATACGAGCTCCCATTGGGTAAGCTAGTCCCCATTCCTTAGCTGCCTGAGCATCTGCTTCACGTACTTCGGGGTGATTAGCCAGACCAAGGTAGTTATTCAGACTCCATACGAGCATTTCTTTCCCTTTAAAAGTCATTCGGTTGGATATTTCTCCTTCAAGTTTTGGGAACATGAAGTATCCGTCGGCCTGCTTGGCATACATGCCCAAAGGTCCAAGATTAGCAACTCTTCTTTCGAATATGTCCACGGTATTTCGAGTTTTAGTTTAAATGGTTTTGATGATGCAAATCTAACTATTTCCAATTAATTTGACACTCCACTCGTTATAAATATCATTCCCCTTAATGGGTCTTTAGAAAAATCAATTTTCGAATCTATTTATTACTGAGTATTCCTATTTATAATTCATGAAGACAAACCCCCTTATTACCGTCATTTCTATACCATGAAATCACTAAACTGGAATCAAACAATCGCTTTCTGAATTATCATTACACTGTATTCAATACACTGGGAAAACGCATACCGTGTTATTAAACTTACGCAGAATTCAATATATCAGAAACAAACACCCATCTATGGCTTTCGCCGGAATTCATTAAGCTGGGAAACAAACACCTTTATTTATTGTTTACATCGCCATATTTTATGTAAACATAGGGTTAGATGCCAATCAATGTTTTTTGGTTCAGGCGAGATTTAAGAATAGCCGATAATCATGGTTTTTATGAAGCGCTAAAGGCTGGTAACGAAGTGCTGCCGGTTTTTATTTTTGATGAGAACATCCTCAACAAGCTGTCACCGGATGACAAACGATTGCCTTTCATCTATTATTACGTAAGTGAACTGGATAGAGAACTCAGAAAATATGGAAGCAGCCTGTATGTTAAAAGGGGAGACCCTCTTGAAATTTTCACTGAGCTATTTGAATCATTTGATATTACAAGGGTATACGCTAATGAGGATTATGAACCCTACGCTATTGAAAGGGATGATAGGTTAAGGAAGATATTAGAAGATAAGGGTAAAAAGTTTCTCACTTTTAGTGACCAGCTTATCTTCAAGCCTGGTGAGATCTTAAAACCAAATGGGAAACCTTATGAAATATTCACACCATTCAGTAAAAAGTGGATTGAAAAATATAATACTCAATTTACGAAGCACTATCCGGTAGAAGAATATTTGAATAATCTCTTCCAACACCGCGGCAGTAGTGTGCCCAAACTGGAAAAGCTTGGCTTCAATAGTAGTTTCAACACATTTCCAGCAAATCAGTTACCCTTGGATAAGATAGCTGATTACAGCTTAACACGTGATTACCCTGCAATGGATGCAACAACCCACCTTGGGCCGCATTTACGCTTTGGCACAATAAGCATTAGGCGAATCGCAGCAACTGCAAAAGAATACAGCAGTACCTGGCTTAATGAACTGGCATGGAGAGAATTTTTTATGCACATCCTTGCATTTTTCCCTTACGTAGTTCAGAAGAGCTTTAAGAGTAAGTATGATGGTATTGAATGGATAAACGATGAAGGAATGTTTGAGCGATGGACAAAAGGTTTAACAGGGTATCCATTGGTAGATGCAGGAATGCGCGAAATGATGGCCACCGGGTTCATGCACAATAGGGTTAGAATGGTTGCAGCAAGTTTTTTGATAAAGCATTTACTTATTGACTGGCGTTGGGGTGAAGCATGGTTTGCTGCTAATTTGCTTGACTTTGAACTCTCCTCAAACAATGGAAACTGGCAATGGGTAGCTGGATGCGGAACCGATGCAGCTCCTTACTTCCGAATTTTCAATCCAATCAGGCAACAGGAAGCATTTGATCCTGAGTTTCTATATATTAGGAAATGGCTACCTGAGTTTGGCACTTCTGAATATCCTGATCCAATTGTTGATCATGAATCTGCACGTGAAAGATGTATAAATGCTTATAAAAAAGCACTGGTGTGAGGCAGATGTTATAAAAAATGTTAACTAATCACTGTTTGACCATATTATTTGTGGTCAATAGTCGTTACTTGTAAGCTTTATATGATTAATTTTGCACCATGATCAGAAAACTAATTCCCCTAATCATTTTTTCGCTACTGCTATCTGCTTGCAGTAACTATCAAAAACTACTGAAAAGTACTGATAACGAAAAGAAATATGAAATGGCTGTAAAGTATTTCGAGGAGAAAGACTATTACAGGGCAATTCAGCTCTTCGAGCAATTACAACATTTTTACAGAGGCACTGACAAAGCTGAAAAAATCGCATATTATTATGCTTATGCTCATTATGAGCAGGAAGATTATATTTTAGCTAGCTACTATTTCAAGCAGTTTGCAGTTAATTATCCTCATAGCAAGAATGCTGAAGAAGCAGCTTATCTGAGCGCCTATTGTAATTACCTTGATTCTCCACCTTCCAGTCTCGATCAAACTGTAACACTCGATGCCATACAAGGGCTTCAATTGTTTATTAATCAGCATCCGGGAAGCTCACGTGTTGCCAAGGCTAATGAATTAATAGATGAACTTCGTATTAAGCTTGAAACTAAAGCATTAAATATAGCCGATCTATACTTTAGTATGGAAGATTATAAGGCAGCAATCATAAATTATCAGAATCTGACAAAGGATTATCCTGATACAAAATACCGTGAACATGCTATGTTTCGTATAGCAAAAGCCTCCTATTATTATGCTCAAAAAAGTTTTGACCATAAAAAGCAGGAGCGCTTCCAGGCCACATCCGATGCACTTGACAACTTTATTGCCAGTTATCCTGAATCGGAATACACTAAGGAAGTGTTACAAATAAAGAAGAATACTGAACGTGAATTACAAAATTTGTTAACAATAAAATAGCCATATGGATTATAAGAGAGTAAAAAGCGAAACGCTTGCAGTAACCCGCAATATTCATGAATTGATGGAGCCTACTAACAACATTTATGAAACAGTAGCAATATTATCAAAGCGGGCGAATCAACTTTCAGCAGAATTAAAGGAAGAACTCACTTCAAAGATATCTGAGTTCGCTGTTCCTAATGACAATCTGGAGGAAGTATTTGAAAATCGTGAACAAATTGAAATTGCAAGGCATTACGAAAACCTTCCAAAGCCAACTCTAATTGCCATTCAGGAATTCCTCAGAGAACAGATTCATTATCGCAATCCTTTGAAAGAATCACAGGAAGAACAGTTCTAAGCTAATGTTAAGGGGTAAAAACATACTTATCGGCATAACGGGGAGTATAGCTGCCTTTAAGGTACCCCTGCTTATCAGGTTGCTCAAGAAAGAAGGTGCAAATGTTAAAGTTGTCATGACCAAATGTGCAACTGACTTTGTAACTCCATTAACCCTATCAACCCTTTCACAACAGCCAGTTCTCATTGAACCTTATAACAAGGTTGATGGTAGCTGGCATAGTCATGTTGAATGGGGGAGATGGGCTGATCTGTTTATAATTGCACCAGCTTCAGCTAATACACTTGCTAAGATGGCAAATGGAATTGCCGATAATCTGCTATCCACTTGCTACCTGGCAGCCAAATGCCCTGTTTTCTTTGCACCAGCCATGGATCTTGATATGTTTTATCATCCAACTACGGCAAAGAATATAAAAATTCTTCAATCATACGGAAACAGATTGATTGAGCCTCAAACAGGTGAACTGGCCAGCGGATTGACTGGAGCAGGACGTATGGAAGAACCTGATGTGATCATGCAAATTATCAATGATCATTTTGGTAAACAAAGAGATCTTGAAGGAAAAAACGTTCTTGTGACTGCTGGTCCTACGCATGAAGCTATTGATCCTGTTAGGTTTATTGGAAATCATTCATCCGGTCTCATGGGTTATGCACTTGCTGAAGAAGCTGCGCAACGGGGTGCGAACGTCACACTTGTTTCAGGTCCGGTAAATATATCTACTCAAAATCCTTCGGTCAATTTAATTAAAGTCATCACTGCATCCCAAATGCTCGATGAATGCAACAAAGCCTTTGAACAATCTGATTTAGTTATAATGGCTGCAGCAGTTGCTGATTATACTCCAGAGACTTTAGCTACCGAGAAAATTAAGAAGAAAGGATCATTGTCTTTAAACCTTAAGGCCACCACTGATATCCTGGCATCTATGGGATCAAAAAAGAAGAAAGGCCAATTTCTTGTTGGTTTTGCGCTTGAAACAGAAAATGAAAAGGTAAATGCTGTGAAAAAGCTGAATAATAAAAACCTTGATTTGATCGTTCTCAATTCTCTTAATGACAAAGGAGCAGGATTTGGGACTGACACAAATAAGGTAACTATGATATTTTCAGATAAAACTGAAATAGCTACTGGTACATTACCGAAAACCACAATTGCTACCTTAATAATTAATCAAATTGTAAAAAGGTTTTGAGGATTATAAACATGAAACAATTATTCAGCTTGCTGATTATCCTTACTTTATTCTCAACTGCTTTTGGACAAGAATTCAATGTAGTGGTTCAGGTAACTTCACCTCAAGTTGAAGGTACTGAGAAAAAGATTTTTGAATCACTTCAACAGGAGCTGAATGACTTCGTAAACAATCGTAAGTGGACTAACTTTAACTACAAGCCAGAAGAACGTATTGAGGGTACTATCCTCATTACAGTTAGTCAACGTGCCTCAAGTGATCAGTTTATAGCCCGAATGAATGTTGCATTACGACGTCCTGTTTTTAATGCTTCATATAACACCGCTTTACTTAATTATATTGATAAAGATTATGAATTTACTTATGTTGAATTTCAACCCCTTGAGTATAATGACAATGTGTTCTCCTCAAACCTCACATCTACAATAGCATATTACCTTTATATATTCCTTGGTATGGATGGCGACACTTTTGCTAGAATGGGTGGTGGGCCATACTTTGAAAAAGCATTAGACATTGTTAATCTGGCACAAAATGCCAGGGAAAAAGGTTGGAAAGCTTTCGAAAATCAAAAGAACAGATACTGGCTGATTGAAAACCTTACCAATCCCACTTATTCATCTGTCCGTGAAGCTATGTATAAGTATCATAGGCTTGGCCTCGATGTTATGGCTGATGATGTTGAGCAAGGCAGAGCTGCAATTAACGAAAGTCTTGAATTACTTCGTAAAGCTAACCGTGAGCGTCCTGGTTTATTCATCATACAGCTTTTCCTTGAGGCTAAGAGAGATGAGTTGATAAACATCTATTCAGGTGCTTCTCCTATGGATAAAACTACAGCCATAGCCATTTTAAAGGAAATAGACCCTGCCAATGCTGCGCGGTATCAGCGCATTATGGAGGCACGACAGTAAACACTTGTGCTTTATTGGAGAAAGGTTAATAATCCTTACCTTTGCCTTACTAAATTGCCCACCTTATGCTCTGCAGGCTATCAGTTAATAATTATGCCCTGATCCGGAATCTAGACATAGAATTCGGAAAGCATTTTTCTGTAATCACTGGAGAAACAGGTGCTGGAAAATCAATTATTCTTGGTGCACTTTCACTTATATTAGGCAATCGTGCTGACAATATCACTTTTGTTGATCCCTTAAAGAAGTGTACCGTAGAAGGAACCTTTGATATCTCTAAATGTGAACTTGAGGCATTTTTTAGCGATAATAACCTTGATTATGAGAGTCAATGCATAATACGCAGGGAAATTACACCTCAAGGAAAATCGCGAGCATTCATAAATGACACTCCCGTCAACCTAATTCAGCTAAAAGAAATCACCAGTCGCCTCATTGATGTGCATTCACAGCATCAGACTCTTTTGCTTCGTGAAAATTCTTTCCAGTTAAGTGTTGTTGACGCAGTTGCTGATAACAAAAAGTTATTAAAGCAGTATAAAGACACTTATAAGAGGTACCTGATTTTAAGGAAGGAACTTGAAGAAACCCGCCTAAAAGAGCAAAAGGAAAAAACTGAACTTGATTACCTCGTATTTATTGTTGAAGAACTGCGTATTGCTTCCCTGGTTAGTGGCGAGCAGGATCAACTTGAACAGGATCTTGAAGTTCAGTCACATGCTGAAGAAATCAGGTCAAAACTCTATCTGGCAGCTGGTATTCTGAACGAGGATGATGAAAACATCATTAAGAAATTAAAGGAAGTAGTTAACAGTGTCATTGCAGCATCCCGTTATTACACCGACTTGAAAGTCCTATCAGAGCGCCTTGACAGCACGTTGCTTGAGCTTAAGGATATTGCCGAAGTTATCTCTGATACAATGGAGAAAATTCAGTACAATCCTGAACTAATGGCGCAGATTAATGATAGGCTGAATATCATTTACAGACTTCAGCAGAAGCATCATGCTAAAGATATTGATGAACTCATTACCCTGGCTGAAAACTATGAACAACGCATTTCAGGTATTGAATCACTTGACCAAAAAATCAGTGAACTTGAGAAGAAATTACAGGAATGCTATAAAGATTAAATCGAGCAATCGGACGAGCTGTCGCAAAGGAGAAGGAGCCATTCAGTTAATATAGAAAAATCCATCGAAGAAACAATCTCATTATTAGGTATTAAGGACGGGAAGTTTTCAATCATGTGGCATAGTTTAAATGAGCCTACTGCAGAAGGTAGAGATGAAGTTAAATTTCTATTCTCCGCGAACAAAGGTAGTGCTCCCAATGATATCTCAAAGATTGCATCTGGTGGTGAATTGT
This sequence comes from Bacteroidales bacterium, assembly GCA_024636955.1. Taxonomy (GTDB): domain Bacteria; phylum Bacteroidota; class Bacteroidia; order Bacteroidales; family Lentimicrobiaceae; genus Lentimicrobium. The sequence goes on along the minus strand of JAGXGB010000077.1, from coordinate 19,657 downwards.
CGCGTTTAATGTTAGCAGTAAAATCCTTAATTTCAACTAACAACTTACTGCCAACTATAGTATTTGATGAGATCGACTCAGGTATTAGCGGAGAAATTGCCGGTAAGGTTGGAAATATTTTGCGCAAGATTTCCAACCATATGCAGGTAATTACCATCACTCATCTTCCACAAATTGCTGCTCTCGGAAATGAACACTTTAAAGTTTATAAGCTCACTGATTCAACCAGTACCTGGTCGGATATTACTCGCTTGGATCAGGATGAACAAATTAATGAACTTGCACTCATGATCAGTGGCGACCATAAACTACAAGGTGCTCGTGAAGCAGCATTGGAACTCTTAAATCTTAGTAATTAGCAAATAAGGTATTTCATTAATAAATATACAGTAGATTAATAATAAACAACAAACAACCATTATGGCATACAATCTTTTAAAAGGGAAAAAAGGAATTATTTTTGGAGCACTCAATAGCCAATCTATTGCATGGAAAGTAGCTGAACGCGCTCATGCTGAAGGTGCACAAATGGTACTTACCAACACTCCGATTGCCATAAGAATGGGGGAATTGGACGAACTTGCTGAATCAACCGGCAGTTTGATGATACCGGCAGATGCAACTAGTGTTAAAGATCTTGAAAATCTGTTTGCCAAAACTATGGAAGCTTTCGATGGCAAAATTGACTTTGTACTGCACTCCATTGGTATGTCACCAAACGTTAGAAAGAAAATACCTTATGATGATCTCAATTATGAGTATTTCTCTAAAACATTGGACATTTCAGCTATGTCATTTCATAAAATGATACAAACAGCTAAGAAAATGGATGCATTGAATGAATGGGGGTCAATAGTTGGTCTTTCTTATATTGCAGCTCAAAGGACCTTATATGAGTATAATGACATGGCTGATGCCAAAGCTGTACTTGAATCAATTGCCCGAAGTTTTGGATATATCTATGGTCGCGAGAAACACGTTAGGATTAATACAATTTCCCAGTCACCAACTCCTACTACTGCCGGACAAGGTGTAAAAGGTTTTAATGCCTTGATTGACTTCACAGAACGTATGTCCCCTTTAGGAAATGCAACCGGTGATGAATGCGCTGATTATTGTGTTACTTTATTTTCTGACCTCACAAAGAAAGTAACAATGCAAAACCTCTTTCATGATGGTGGTTTTAGCAGCATGGGTATGAGTGAACGTGCAATGACTCAATATAATAAGAGCCTCGAATGCAAGAATTGTCAGGATAATCCACTAAACGTTGAGTAAGTATCTAATACTCCTTTAATCGAATCAAAGTGCGCATCCAGTGGTTCATCGGATAATATATTACCGGTAAATTTTGACCTGGGTGCCACCATTTTAAATTCATTATAACATGGTGGTGCATGATGACCATCAAAGAGAAAATTAAATTTGGTGGTTTCATGCAATGTTCTATTTTTGCACCACAGCAATTTCTTATGTAGATTGCTGCATAAGTGCTCGAATACAACAGTTTGCGAAATATAAACACACTATAATCTATGAGTTTCAAAATTATCGTGCTTGCTAAGCAGGTACCTGATACCCGCAATGTGGGTAAAGATGCTATGAAAGCTGATGGTACCGTTAACAGAGCAGCATTGCCGGCTATCTTCAACCCTGAAGACTTAAATGCGCTTGAGCTTGCTCTCAGAATAAAAGATAAACTGGTTGATTGCGAAGTTATTGTCCTTACTATGGGACCTTTCAGGGCTGCTGAAATCATACGTGAGGCTATGTACCGTGGTGCAGATAAAGGCTATTTAATCACTGACCGTAAATTTGCAGGAAGCGATACTTTGGCAACATCATACGCTATATCATTGGCAGTAAAAAAGCTGGAACCTTACCACCTGGTGATTTCTGGTCGTCAGGCCATTGATGGTGATACTGCACAAGTTGGTCCACAGACTGCTGAAAAACTAAATATCCCACAAATTACTTACGCTGAAGAAATAATTGATGTTGATCAGACTTCAATTACTGTTAAGCGTCGCCTTGAAAGGGGAGTGGAAGTAGTAAAATCAAAACTTCCTGTTGCTATTACAGTGCATAGCTCTGCTCCTGATTGCAGGCAGAGGGTTACTAAATTACTTATGAAATACAAGCATTGTCGCACTGTTACCGAATTACAAAATGAAACAAAGGATTATACTGAGCTTTACAATTTAAGACCTTACCTTCAGTTGAATGAGTGGACAGTTGATGACCTGCATGCAGATGTTTCTATGCTTGGATTATCAGGTTCACCTACTAAAGTAAAAAAGATTGAAAATGTTGTATTCGCATCAAAAGATTCAAAAGTATTAAGCTCTTCAGATGCAGATATTGACGGACTTATGAAAGAACTGCTCAGCAGTCATGTTATTGGTTAATTTTCTTAACAAACTAATCCTGAAAAAGTGAATAATATATTTGTATACTGCGAAATTACTGACGACAGAACAATTGCTGATGTAAGTCTTGAATTGTTATCTAAAGGTCGCAAACTTGCCAATGAGCTGAAAGTGAAACTTGAGGCAATTGTTATTGGAAGTGAACTGAAAGGCATTGAAAAAGATATCTTCCCTTATGGAGTTGACAGATTGCACGTGGCCGATGATAGCCGTTTATATCCTTATACTACCCTGCCACATGCTGCTTTAATAATTGACCTTTTCAAAAAAGAAAATCCTGAAATAGCATTATTTGGTGCCACTTCAATAGGAAGAGATATAGCTCCACGTGTTGCTTCAGCAATGCGTTGCGGACTTACGGCTGATTGTACAAGTTTGGAGATAGGTGATCACTTTGAGAACAAGTCACAAACTGAGTACAAAAACCTATTGTATCAAATCCGCCCTGCTTTTGGAGGTAATATCATTGCTACCATTATTAACCCTGAAACTCGTCCACAAATGGCTACAGTAAGGGAAGGTGTAATGAAGAAAGAAATCACTGATACTAAGTATAAAGGTGTAGTGGAACAGTTGGACCTCACTATACTTAAAGATGATGATTTTGTTGTTCAGATTATTGAGCGTCATATTGAACAGAGTAAGATCAATATAAAGAATGCACAGGTAATAATTGCCGGAGGATACGGGGTTGGTTCAAAAGAGAACTTTAACATGTTGTATGACCTTGCTGACGTACTGGGTGCACAAGTTGGTGCTTCACGTGCTGCTGTTGATGCCGGTTTTGTAGAACATGAGCGCCAAATAGGTCAAACCGGTATTACTGTTAGGCCAAAATTATACATAGCTTGTGGAATATCCGGGGCAGTGCAACACAGGGCCGGTATGGACCAGTCAGCTCAAATTATTTCCATTAATACTGATGTTAATGCGCCTATTAATAATATTGCTGATTACACAATTATAGGCAGTATTACTGATGTACTCCCGAAAATGATCAAGTACTACAAGGCGAATTCAAAATAGTGAAGCAACTAATAAGAAATTTAAGAAATGGCTAATTTTTATACAGATAACGAAAACCTGAAATTCCATCTTGCTCATCCTTTAATGGAGAAAATTGTGAGATTAAAGGAAAAGGATTATGTTGAAAAGGATCAGTTTGATTACGCTCCACGTGACTTTGAAGATGCCATCGATAGTTATGATAAAGTCCTTGAAATCGTTGGTGAAATATCAGGTGATATAATAGGGCCTAACGCTGAAGGTGTTGATCACGATGGTCCTCAGCTCATTGATAATGAAGTTAAGTACGCTCCTGGAACAGTTGATAACCTTGAAGCACTCAAAAAAGCCGGTATGATTGGTATGTCATTACCACGTCAATATGATGGACTGAATTTCCCGATGATTCCATATATTATGGCTGCTGAGGTAGTATCGCGTGCTGATGCAGGCTTTGCGAATATTTGGGGTCTACAGGATTGTGCAGAAACAATTCATGAATTCGGCTCAGATGAAATAAAGAATGAATATCTGCCTCGTTTTTATAAAGGCGCCACAGCAGCAATGGATCTTACTGAACCTGATGCCGGAAGCGACCTGCAAGCAGTTCAATTAAAGGCAACTTTCAATCAGGAAGATAATACCTGGTACCTTGATGGAGTTAAGCGTTTTATAACTAATGGTGATGCTGATATATCTCTTGTACTCGCCCGTTCAGAGCCGAATACATCTGATGCTCGTGGTTTATCACTATTTGTCTATGATCGTACCAGTAAGGCAATGACTATACGCCGAATTGAGAATAAACTCGGCATCAAAGGATCACCAACTTGTGAACTTGTGTTTAAACATGCACCCGCCAAACTCATAGGTGATACTAAAATGGGTTTGATCAAATACGTTATGTCATTGATGAATTCAGCTCGATTGGGTGTTGGAGCTCAATCAGTAGGATTAGCAGAGGCAGCCTGGCGTGAAGCGCAAAAGTATGCTGAAGAACGTGAGCAATTTGGCAAAGCCATTATTCAATATCCTGCTGTTTATGAGTTACTCACAAACATGAAGGTTAAAACTGATGCTATAAGGTCACTGCTATATGAAACTGCTCGATTTGTAGATATTTACAAGGCGTACACTTTCATCAGTCATGATCGTAAACTCGATCAGCCCGAAAGAGAAGATTATAAGCATTATTTAAAGCTTGCCGATGTATTTACCCCCCTTCTTAAGCTAGTAGCAAGTGAATATTGCAACCAGATAGCTTATGATGCTCTGCAAATTCATGGTGGAACCGGCTATATGAAGGATTTCCCGGTTGAACGTATATTCCGTGATGCCCGCATTACCACAATATATGAGGGAACTTCTCAGCTTCAGGTGGTAGCAGCTATTCGGGGTGTAGGTAACGGAGTGTATCTTAAAGCAATCCAGAACTACCTTAGCATTCCGGTTAAACCTGAACTACAATATCTTAAGTCAACTCTTGAAAAAATGGCTGATCAGTTTGGCAAGATTGTTGAGAAAGTTAATGAGCATGAGGAAAATGAATTCCTTGATTTCCATGCACGCAGGCTTGTTGAAATGGCAGGAAACATAATAATGGGTTGCTTGTTATTGCATGATGCGAATAGAAGCGATGTTTATAAGAAATCTGCAGAGATTTTTATTAGAATAGGCAGAGCTGATAATATTTCAAAGGTAAGTATGATAAACCAAAGTCACCCAAGAGACTTAGGCGCTTATAAATCGTAAGTTTTAATTAACCTTGGGATTATTAACCTTTTTTACTACTTGCAAAAAAAACGCTGCCATTACGGTAGCGTTTTTTTTATAAGTAACAGGGGACTTTTTTAAAATCCCCTGTTTGTAAATGCCCCCATTCACAAATTCTTAGTTACAATTATTGTTCTTTATCATTATTAAGACAGTTTTAAAGCATTATTAAGACTGTTCTTTAGCATTATAATGATTGATCTTTGCCTTCAATCCAGTTAATAACCTTTTCTGAATCGGCATTCTCTTTGGGCTGCAGCACACCAACTAATTCACCATTCTCATTAATCAGGTATTTCTGAAAGTTCCATTTTACTTCTGAGTCCATTTTTCCATTTTTAGCTTTCTCTGTAAGCCAGGCATATACCTGATGTTGGTCTTTTCCCTTTACTGATACTTTATCCATCATAGGAAATGTAACTCCGTAATTAACTTCGCAGAATTCTGCAATTTCTTCATTTGTACCTGGTTCCTGATTCATAAAGTTGTTAGCAGGGAAACCAATTACTACAAATCCTTTATCCTTATATTTTTTGTATAATGCTTCAATATCTTTATACTGTGGTGTATTACCACATTTTGATGCAGTATTTACAACCATTACTTTTTTGCCTTTTAATGATGACATATCAAAATCATCGCCTGAAAGTGTTTTGATCTTGAAATCATGAAATGTTTGTTGAGCATTCACTGTTATCGATGCAATGAGTGTGAAAATTATTAAGATTGCAAGTTTTCTCATGTTAATACGTTTTGGTGTGTCATTAACAGGAATGGAGTATAAAAGTTCATATTTTTTTTATGTTTTCATTCATGCTTTTGCCGTCATAAAGCGGGTAAATGATTGCTATCTTTGCCGGGATGAATCTCATAAAGGATTATTTTAAGCGAAAGGTTGGTTACCAATCACTTGAGCGAAATGAACAGCTCACGTTTAAATTACATGTTGGCTTTACTGTAACCGATGGTCTGGTTGCCGGAGTTCTAACCCTTAATGAATTTGTATTTTTACGCAGTTTAAATGGCAGTTCATACCAGTTAAGCTTTCTGTTTCAATTCAGTGTTATCGCATTCATCTTTCTCATATTTATTTCTGAATGGATGAAGAGGGTGAAGAACAAACAAAGGCTTGTATTGGTAACCGGTGTCCTCACAAGAATGCCATTAGCTTTATTAGTATTCTTTCCTGGTGATAGTTCTGCTTATACTTTCGATTCAATATATCACTATATTTTCCTTCTTATCTTTCTGATATACTATTTGGGCAATCTCGTGATTTTTCCAACCATTAACCTTTTCCTAAAGAGTAATTACCGACATGCTTTCTTCGGCCCTTTGTTCAGCTATTCTACATTGGGAGGTAAAATAATGATGCTTATAACAGCATTCCTTTATGGTTGGGTGCTTGATCTCGACCCAGCAGCTTACCGATGGGTGTTTGTAATTGCTGCTATTGCAGGAACGCTTTCAACTGCTTTTCTTTCAATGATAAATTACACTGAAACAGTCATTTATGATAACTTATCGGGAATGTGGTCGTCAGTGAAAGAGTCGATTAAGAGCATGCGGAATATTTTAAAGACGAACTTGCCCTTCAGGCACTTTGAATGGGGGTTTATGTTTTATGGATTTGCTTTTATGAGTACAACCACCGTTATCACCATATTTTTTGAGAAACAACTCGGCTTAAATTATTTTAGTGTGGCTGCCTATAAGAATGCATACAATATCCTTGCACTCTTTCTAATACCTTACTTTGGCAGAACCCTGTCAAGAATTGACCCAAGGAAGTTTGCAGCAATAACCTTTATGTCAATTATGCTCTTTTTACTGAGTCTTGTACTAACGTATTATTTACCTCAGTATACTTATATAGTCGGCGTGAAGTTTTATTATGCCATGATCCCATTCATACTGTTTCAGGCAGTATTTGCTGCTACAATGTCGTTACTTTGGAGCATTGGGTCAGCTTATTTCTGTAAACCTTCTGAAGCCGGCGATTACCAATCAGTACATTTGTTCTTAACAAGTGCCCGTTCATTGTTTGCTCCACTTCTAGGGGTATTATTTTATGAGCTGTATGGTTATGTATTTACATTTGTAGTAGGAGTGGCATTTCTGATTATTGCAATCGGAATTATGATATGGTCCTATAAAAGGGATGAGGTCAGATTAAAAGTTTGACCACTATAAGTTAAAGAATTGATTCATAACGACCGATAATAGAAAGAAGTAAAAGTAATTGGTCGGCCTTATTATAATAAAGAGATACTGATTGACTAATTTAAGTCGCTGCAAGTATAAATAAGAGTGTAAACAAATTCAGCCAAAAGATAAGTGACTAACTGTTGCTTGTAGGAATAATTGAAAGTAATCTTCCGATTTAATTCAAGACATTATGAAAACAATTAAAAGTGCTGAAGAATTAAGGAATACTGTTGAATCAAACCAGGCAGTGCTGGTTTACTTTTATAATGATTCATGCGCACCATGTGTTGCCCTCAGGCCAAAAGTTCAGGAAATGATGGACGCAAATTTCGGTAAAATGGAATCACTGTTTGTGAATGCCGGAACTTACCCTGAATTATCCGCTTCGTACAACGTATTCGCTAGTCCTACAATAATTGTGTTCTTTGAAAGCAAAGAAACTTTCAGAGTTAGTAAGTATGTATCAACGCAAGAGTTGGAAAGTAAAATTCAACGTTACTATGATATCCTTTTTTCATAAAGATGTTTTATTCTTTCTAACACATCATTTGAGATTCATCTCGCTTACCTTATATAATTAAGGCCTATCAACATAAAATTAGATTTAATCTTTATAAAAAGAAAAACCTCCGTTTGATCAACGGAGGCTTTTGATTTATAGTGTGTGTGCACTAATTTAGTAAGAATACTGGTTTAATAATCTCTTTACCTTTTTCAATAGCTTTTTCGTTTTCAGGGATCATACCATGATGACGTACAGGTAAAGATTTCATGAGTCCTTTATGGATATATTCAGGTTGAACAACAGGTTTAATTTGGAGGAATCCACCTAATACTACCATATTGAATACCTTGGTAAGACCCATACTTGCAGCCTCATCAGCAGCTTCAATTGAATAGATGTTGATATCTCTTCTTGAAGGATGACGTGTTATACCATTTGGATCGTAAATTAGTATCCCGCCTGGTTTAACGGATGATTCAAATTTATCCATTGATTGCTGGTTCAGGATTATAGCGGTATCATATGCACTAAGTATAGGTGAACTGATTCGCTCATCACTGATAATAACAGTTACATTAGCAGTTCCACCACGCATTTCAGGCCCATATGATGGCATCCAACTTACTTCTTTATCACCCATAACACCTGAGTAGGCGAGGATCTTGCCCATTGATAGTACACCTTGTCCACCAAAGCCTGCTATTATAATTTCTTCAGTCATTGCTTAAAAGTTTTTAACGGTTAATCCTCATTTACTTTAATATCACCTAAAGGATAATATGGGAACATGTTGTCAACCATCCATTGGTTAGCAACATTTGGAGTCATTTTCCAACCCGAATTACAGTTTGAAACTATTTCAACAAACGATAGTCCTTTGTTCAACTTCTGGTTCTCAAATGCTTTTCTGACTGCTTTCTTGGCTTTACGAACTGCAACAGGAGTATGAACTGCCTGACGGGTGACATATAGAGTTCCGGGTAACTGAGCTACCAATTCAGTAATTCTAAGAGGATTACCCATTGTGGCAACATCACGACCATACGGTGAAGTTGATGATTTCATATTGGGAAGGGTAGTTGGTGCCATTTGACCACCTGTCATTCCATAGATACCATTATTTATAAAAATAATAACAATGTTCTCACCACGGTTGCAGGCATGAATAGTTTCTGCAGTTCCAATTGCTGCAAGATCGCCATCACCCTGATAGGTAAATACAAACTTCTCAGGAAAAAGCCTCTTAACTGCAGTTGCAACAGCAGGAGCACGTCCGTGGGCTGCTTGTTGCATGTCGATGTTCATGAACTCATAAGCAAGAACAGAACAGCCAACAGGAGCTATACCAATAGTCTTATCCTGAAGTCCCATTTCTTCGAGTACTTCCATAACTACACGATGTGCAGTACCATGTCCGCAACCAGGGCAATAGCTCATTACCTTATCAGTAAGTAGCGGTGTTTTTTTATATACAAGGTTTTCCGGTTTGCGGATATCCTCTTTCTTTATAACTGTATCCATCACTTATCCTCCAATTATTTTCGATTCTAAAGCTTCCACTATTTCCTGTGGAGAAGGAATAACACCTCCCATACGACCAAAATGCTCAACTTTTACTTTACCATTAACTGCCAGGCGAACATCTTCAACCATCTGACCGGCACTCATTTCAACACTCAAAATTCCTGTAACCTGATTTGCAAGTTCAGCAATTGGTTTGGTTGGGAATGGGAACAAAGTAATAGGACGAAGCAAACCTAGTTTAATACCTTTGGCCCTTGCAATATCAACGGCCTTCTGACTTAAACGGGCACTTGTGCCATAGGCTATTAGCAAGTAATCAGCGTCTTCGGTTTGAAAAGTCTCAAAACGAGTTTCATTTTCCTCAATCAGGCGATATTTCTTCTGTAAATGTATATTATGTTCTTCCTGAACATGAGAATCAAGGTTCAATGAAGTAATAATGTTCCGCTCACGGTTAGCTGTCTTACCTGTAGTTGCCCATGGAGTGTTCTTAATTATTTCTTCTTCAGTTAAGCGTGGACGCTGCTCTTGTAGTTCAACTTTTTCCATCATCTGGCCAATAGCACCATCTGATAGTACAAGAACCGGATTACGATATTTAAAAGCTAAGTCAAATGCCAATGGGGCAAAGTCAGCCATTTCCTGAACTGATGAAGGTGCAAGTACAATTAGCCTGTAATCCCCATGTCCACCTCCTTTAGTTGATTGGAAATAATCACTCTGCGCTGGCTGTATTGTTCCAAGCCCTGGTCCACCTCTTACTGCATTCATTATAACACAGGGGAGTTCAGCGCCGGCTATATAAGAGATACCTTCTTGCTTCAAGCTCATACCGGGGCTGGAAGATGAGGTAAGAACTCGCTTTCCACATGAAGCACCACCGTATACCATGTTTATAGCAGCTACTTCACTTTCAGCTTGTAATACTATCATACCGGTACGCTCGTGGGTTTTTTCGGCCATAAGGTATTCCATCACTTCAGACTGTGGGGTGATCGGGTATCCAAAGTAACCATCGGCACCTGCCCTGATGGCTGCTTCGGCAAAGGCTTCATTGCCTTTCATTAATCTCAGTTCTTTCATACTTATTCAGTAATTAAAATTTCTTATTCGATTTTCTTTCTGTAAACAGTTATAACTCCATCAGGACAAACCACAGCGCAGTTAGTACATCCGGTACATTCGTCATTTACAGTCTCGACATAGTTATATCCTTTGCCATTAACATTTTTGGATACTCCAATGACATCTACCGGACAAGCGGGTATGCATACTTCGCATCCCTTACATTTATCAATGTCAATTACAATATCGCCTTTCATCTTTGCCATGATATTCAGTTTTATTTAATAGTATTCAGGCTACGAAATTAATGATTATTTACCATTCAATCCCTAATAGTAGTAGGGTAAATTGGAGTTTAGGGCTTATTTAAATCAATTATAAACAGATAGTGCTTTGTTAATAGTTACTCTACGGTTACTCTACCCTTACTATACGGTTACTCTACGGTTAGTCTACCCTAATGGGTAGAGTAAGGGTAGAGTAACCGTACTATAAATGTATTGTATTATTGAACCAGTACCATTCAAAATGAAATGGTTTGATTAAATGTTACACAGTTAAGCAGGGGTTACCTGAAACAGCATGGTGCTCACTGAATTTGTTCAATCTCACACTAAGGTCAGGAAATTGCGATGGGTGAACAAGTGAAACACATGCTCTTAATCCTTCTGTTCGGGTACTTCCTGTTATAGAAAGTGCAATTGCGCTTACTCCATAATAAAACAATTCCTCAATAAGCTGCTCGCCAGTAAATCCAGGGTAAGCTATTGTAAAATAGAATCCATCAGCAACTGGCCGGTCAATATCTTTATCATACACTATGTGAAAACCGTTTTTCAAGAACACTTCCTTCATGATGTTCGCTTTTTCAGCGTATATTTTCACATCTTTCAGAAAATTATAGGTTCCATCATTAGCTGCTTTCAGCATTGCAGCCAGTGCATATTGTGCTGAGTGTGCTGTACCAGAGCTAAGTGCGTATACTGTACCGAATATCATTGCCCTTCCAAATACATCACTGCTGTAATACTTGAGAAGGTTTGCTGACCGCTGAGCGAACAATTTATTTGATATTACCATCATTCCGATACGCTGGCCTGCATAACTGAAAACCTTGGAACTGGAGATAAACAGGATATAATTGTCAGTGTATTTAGCAACTGAGGGTTGGTAAGGTGGCACTCCTGGTTTTGAGTAATCATTTCTAAAATCCATACCAAAGTAGGCAAGATCTTCACATATAACTACATTATATTTATTCGCCAACTCACCAATAATTTGAAGCTCTTCTTCAGTAAAACATATCCATGAAGGGTTGTTTGGATTAGAGTAAAGTACAGAATGAATTTTTCCGGTACTAAAATATGATTCTAATTTATCTCTTAGCTTCTCACCTCGATAGTCATAAACATCAAAACTTTCAAATTTTTGGCCAAGTACTTTATGCTGTTGCTTATGAACAGGAAAGCCCGGATCAATAAATAGAGTTGTATCTCTTTGCTCATCCAACCTGGCCAAAGTTAGAAAGGCTGCAAAACTACCCTGCATACTTCCAACTGTTGGAATACATGATTCTGCATCAACATCCACATCAAGGAAATTCTTTACGAATCGGGAAATCTCTGTTTTCAATTCACTTGTTCCGTCAATGTCAGGATAAATTGAAGCAACACCTTTACGCAATGCCTTGATCTCAGCCTCAGTGCCTATACCAGGAGGTGGTAAGCCCGGAATGCCCATCTCCATGCGGATAAATTTCTGACCGGTTTCCTTTTCAATCAGATCAATAATCCTTTTAATTTCCCTGATACTGGCTTTGCCTATGCAGGGGAGGTTCATCTTTTGAATAACTGATTGTACTACGTCAAAATCAATTGGTGTGTCGTTCCTGAATTGTGCTTTCATTACTATATTAATTTCATTATGGTAAAATATCTTTTTATCTTACAGATTAGGATTGCAAGAAAAGTTAATTATAAACCTGCGTTTATCGGTGCAATTTAAAATAATTAGTCGTAATTAAAAGACTAAGATAAAAATAATTCTTCAAATTTTGCCTATCAGCGACTCTTTATTGAAGCTATGGCGAGAATCAGGCCAAGTGCAATACTTAGTAATGCTGCAAAAAGCACCTGAAATTCGGCAGGCAGCATAAAAGTAAGTGTATGTGCTGGGTACCAGAAAAAGGGAATGGTCTTCTTAAAAACGAAATTACATTGAATGTCCCAGTTTAAGTTCTTTAAAATTTGAGATACATTAATAGTTGTAAACAAGCCGTGCACGGTACCCCCTGTGCTTAGAATATGCGTATCAGTGACTTTATGAGTTGTCATCATCACTGGTGCATATATAGTATTCATCATAAAACTTATTGAGAATGCAATCAATAGTTTTCCAAAAGTAAATTCGCCTGCATAAATGCTTTTGGCATCGTCCATTCCAATAAAGGACAATAGATCAATTGTACCTGTAGTGAAAATAATGAATGCGGCCTTTATAGTGATACCAAGTAAACCCCAAACTATAGCCCTGGGCAATATCCCAAAGCCCGGAAAAGTGTACTCCCCTGATTTTATTCGTAACCCAATCATTTCTCCAACAGTTGCCAGAATAGCAAATTTTATAAAGCTCATGATAAATCCATGATGCTTATTGAAGTCATCGTAAAACGAATAAAGATTGTTACTTAAAAAGAAAGGAAGAAATAGCAGTAAGAGGAATAAGGAGAAGTAGAGGTCAATTCTTTTCATTGAAGGCGTTTTTTAAGCCTTGCAAAGGTAGAAGTGTTTATTTGTATTCCAAATAGATTAGTATTCTATTAATGATTAGCCATATTGGAATCAGTCAACCCCACAGCGAGCTACAATTCATAGCTAAGTAATTCAGCAATAGCTTTATTAGCTTCAAATTGCATTTGAAGAAGCTGATCAACGTTTTCATAATATAGTGACAGCTCAACCATATACTCAATTAGTGAAATCTCGCCTGAATCAAGTGCTTTCTTCAAAAGGCCTGCATTGCTAAATTGCTGTAATTGGGCCCTGAATTCATCAACCATATTGATGAGCTTGATAGCCCGATCATACTTTGATCTCATTGACAAATTAAAAAGTAAAGTTCTATTCTCAAGCATGCTTTCTAATGCTAATGATCTGGCACGAGCGGCCTTAACTGAGTTTTTGTTTTCCCACAAAGGAACAGTAATACCTAATGTAATTCCACTGAATTTTTCTAATGCAACATCTTCGCTCATATATCCAACACTAAGCTTGGGTAGGGCCAATGCCGAGTTTAATCGGGCTTGGCTATTGCTTATTTCGCTTTCTTTTCTAATCACTAAAATTTCAGGATTTTTGTCGTTGGTGGACTTTAACCATTGTTCAAAATCACTTAACGCTAATGAGTTAATGTATGTTGTGTCAGTTATCTCAACCACTTTGCCTCCATTAAAGGCGGTAAGATCTGACAACAGTGTGGTTCTGTTGGTTTGATAATTTTCCAGCTTTTTGATAATGTTCAGAAGACTAGACTGAGCTTTATTATATTCAAGAATATTCGCATCACCTGTTTTAAAACGTGAATTGTAGGCATCGGCAATTGCTTGAGCATGCACCAATCTTCTGCTCATCTCTGCAATTGATGTGTTAAGATAAACTACATCAATAAATGACATCCTGACCTGATGCATAATTGAAAGGTACTCTCTTCTGTAGTTCAGGTCTACCTGATGATTCTGTAGTTCAGAAATTCTTGATTTGTAAGTATAGCTGGTAGGAAAGTCAAAAGTTTGCACTATACTTATATCCTGCCGGTTTCCTAACTCTGTTGGATCACCCCACAGATAATTAAATCCAAATTCTGGGTTGGAAGGAAATAATCCGATCTTGTTTTGCAACTTATCAGCATCGGCCATTTTTTTTAAAGCCATAATCTGCTTATTATTACTCTCAATTTCTTCGAGTAGTAATTCGCAGGAATTTTGAGAATTTTTAACCAATTCATTTTGTGAATAGCCATTATATCCAACAAACGAAATCAGGACTAGGGAAATGATCACTTTTTTCATTCTTACTCATTCTTTAAAATACCACGACTTGAAAGTATGCTATAAACGATTGGGACAATATAAATATTAAGTAGTGTGGAAGTTAACAAACCTCCCAGGATTACTTTTGCCATAGGGCTCTGAATCTCATTACCAGGTAAATCACCCATTACCGCCAGGGGAATCAACGCCAATGCTGCGGTTAGAGCGGTCATTAGGATAGGGTTTAGCCGGTCAGCTGATCCGGTTGTTACTGTTTCAAAAAGCGACATTCCTCTACTTTGCATACTAATATAATTTGACACTAGTAAAATACCGTTGCGGGTTGCAATACCAAAAAGGGTAATGAAACCAATAATGGCAGGAATACTAAGAATACCAGAGGTGAAGAAAATAGCAAATACACCACCAATTAAAGCTAAAGGTAAATTTATAAGGATTATACCTGAGAGCTTAAAGTTACGAAATTCCTGAAATAAAAGAAGCAGTATTACAAGTATGGCAATAATTGATGTAATCATTAGCGTTCTCGATGCCCTTTCTTCACTCTCAAACTGACCGCCATATTCAACCCTGTACCCCTCAGGTAGTAAAATGTTTGAATCTATTTCCTTTTTAATATCATTAACTACGCCTCTAAGGTCGCGGTCAGCTACATTTGCTGATATTACTATTTTCCTTTGAACGTTTTCATGACTTACAGCACTTGGTCCTGTAACAGAAACGATATCTGCAACTTGTTCAAGGGGTACTTTTTTACCATCGTACGTATCAATAAGTGCGGACTTAATACCATCAAGGGTTTGAGTATAATCAGAAGTTAACCTTAGAATTAAATCAAAGCTCCGTTGTCCCTCATAGATATCTGCCAGTTTTTCACCACCAAAGGCTAGTTCAATGTATTCGTTGAATGTTTCAATAGGTATTTGATAGTATGCAAGCATTTCACGATTAGCCCTTATTTGAATTTGAGGTATCTCCACCTGTTGTTCAACGTTCACATCTACAAGCCCTTCTATATCTACAATTGCATCCTTAACTTCATTACCAATGGTAAACATTCTGCCAAGATCAGTACCGAATAATTTTATGGCAATATTAGCCCTGGTACCAGAAAGCATATGGTCGATCCTGTGGCCTAACGGCTGACCTACTGTTGCCGCAATAGCCGGAATTGCAGCTAATTTTGAACGCACTTCAACAAGGAAATCTTCTCTGCTTCTTTCATTCAATTCAAAATTCACATCAATTTCCGCACTATTAGTTGTTTGAGAATGCTCATCAAGTTCACCTCTTCCTGTTCTTCGGGCTGTGCTTGAAATTTCAGGTATTGATAGCAGTTCTTTCTCAACAAGTTTTCCCAATTCATTTGACTCCTCAAGCGATGTGCCCGGTTTTGTAATGACTGACAGAGTTAATGATCCTTCATTGAATTCAGGTAGAAAACTTCGCCCCATTGATAAGAACATAACGACAGTTATGGCAAACAAAGCCAATGTTGAATATAATATCACGCGTTTGTGCTTAAGCGCCCAATTAAGTGACTGAAGATAATGATGCACCAGATTTCTCACCAGCCATTTCTCCTTTTCATTTCTTGCCAGGTAGTCTTCATTCGTAAGCAGTATTTTTGAAAGGAGGGGAGTTAGTGTCATTGCAACTATTAATGAAATAAAAAGGGACACTATAAAAGATATACCAAGTGGCTGCAACATTCTGCCTTCCATCCCGCTTAGGAAAAAAAGTGGAATGAATGCAACTATGATTATAAGGGTTGCATTGAGTATAGAAGCTCTTATTTCAACCGATGCATTGAAAACTACCAGATGCGCAGGTTGCCTTAATTCAATAGGTTTGGCTCTATTTTGCCTTAGTCGCTTATACACATTTTCAACGTCAATAATTGCATCATCTACTAATGATCCAATAGCAATAGCCATTCCACCAAGGCTCATAGTATTTATGCTTAAGCCAAGGACTTTCATTACCAGTATTGCGCCTAGCAAGGAAAGCGGAATTGCAACAAGCGATATGACAGTAGTGCGGAAACTTCCAAGAAATAAAAATAGAATAATTACAACGAAAATACCCCCTTCAATAAGTGTGGTGGATACATTTTTTACTGAAGTTTCAATAAAATCAGCTTGCCTGAATATTTTTGTATCCAGCTTAACATCCGGAGGTAGAGTTTTCTGAACTATTGCGAGGTTCTGTTCAATTCTTTCTGTGACATCAAGTGTGTTGGTATTTGGCTGTTTGGATACAGAAATAATGACTGCTGGTTCAGCATTCTCAGAGCCATGACCCATTTTTACGCCAGCACCAACAGTAACTTCAGCTACATCATTTAACCTTACTGGTTTACCGTTTACTGACTTTACATAAGTATTTCCAAGTGCATCAACATTATTTGTACGTGCAATCCCTCTTACTACATACTCATTGCCATACTGCCTAACAACACCTCCAGATGAATTCTTGCTTATGCCTCTGCAAACTGCAGTTATTTCTTCGAGACTAACTCCATAATATTTCATCTTAAAGGGATCAGCCAGCACCTGATACTGTTTTAAATCACCTCCTATTATGGTTACTTGTGATACACCTCCTGTTGAAAGAAGCATTGGCTTTATATTCCAGTCAGCTATTGTTCTAAGTTCCATCATAGTAGTACTATCAGCCTGCATTCCGATGAAAAAGATTTCACCCATAACACTTGACTGAGGAGCTAGTAAAGGTTGCCCAACGCCTAAAGGTAATTGAGATGACACACTAATTAGCTTTTCACTTACTATCTGGCGTGCTTTGAAAACATCAGTTCCCCAATCAAACTCTACCCAAACAAATGAAAAGCCTTGCGCTGAAGTTGATCGAACCCTGCGTACATCGGTAGCTCCGTTAACTGCTGATTCAATTGGGAAGGTCACCATACGCTCAACTTCTTCTGATGCCATGCCATGGGCATCAGTCATCACAACAACGGTAGGTGCAGTGAGATCCGGAAAAACGTCTACATCCATGTTTATTGCAGTCCGCACACCTGCGACTACAAGTACAATATAACCAAGTAACACAAGGTACTTATTGTTGAGAGAAAACCTGATTAAACTATTTAACATTGCAGTGTTTTTTAGTGTACATGACCTGCATGAGGATCGAGGGTTCCAGATGATTGAGAGAGTTTTACGTGTATAGCACCCTCGGTAATAATCCTTTCTTTTTCGCTTAATCCACCAAGCACTTCAGTTCTTATGCCATCAGTTGCACCAATTTTTATTTCCCTCTTCTCGAAGAGTTCAGGATTTAACTGGACAAAAACATAAAACACCCCTTGATCCTCAAGTATGGCTTTATTGGGCACTGTGATTGACTTTCCTATTCCTTCAGCCTTGAGGTATAATTCAATGAATTCCCCGGGAATAAATGCTCCATTGTTTTCTATTTGCAAGCTTACGGGGATTAAAAAGTTATCACTTCCTACACTTTTGCCCATAGATAATATCTTGCCGTTTAGTTCTTCAAGGGTGTAATTGGTTTTACTGTTCTGCGAATTTAAAACTGCTGTTTTGATAGAAGACAGATATGGCGCAAACTTTTGCCTGACTTCTGCCTTAATTAGCAAATTCTTATTTTGACTAATTGCTATAATCGGTTGTCCGACCTCAACATATTCACCATTTCGAACGAATATGTTCCTGATAAAGCCACTCATTGGACTCTTAATTGATTGCCCGGAAGAACTGAAATTTTGAGATAAATTTTCATATAGAGCCTTTGAGTTTTCATACCTGTTTTTCGAACTCTGCAATTCTCTTTCTGAAATGATCTTGTCTTTTGCTAGTTCAACTTGCCGCTCATAATCTGCTTTAGCGTTTTCATAGTTGCTTTTTGCTTCATTGAACCTAACAGTACTATTGTTTTCAGCTAATGCGCTTCCTGAAACAGAGAGTAGAGTTTGACCGTTAGTTACGTTCTGTCCTTCGGTCAGATTGCTTCCTGAGTACTTAATAATTCCATTAATACTAGCTGCAACCTGCACTTCATCCCCTTGTGCCGGTTGAACTTGTGCAGGTGTCTTTATAACTTGCCCAAATGATTCAAGCCTTGGAAAGTCTGTGGCAAAGTCTATCTTCCATGATTGTTCCTTCGTAAAGACAAGGGTATTAGTTCTTGACAATTCATCCTGTTGTACAATATGAAGGGCTTCATGTTGCGAATCATGCACTATTTGGTTAGGAATTCTTATTTCAGAAGTTTTACCTTCATGCTCTATTTCAAAAATCAATACAGCTTCGCCTGTTGATTTAGGCCTGATATCAAAACTGTAAATTCCTTTTCTTGAAGGTTTATTTAAAGTTTGAGATACCTCCTTATCACCTGTTACCAACCTTAAAGTAACTGATCCTTTCTCAAGAGCCTTAAAACCTGGTAAATGTGAAAAATGCGATAGAACATTACTTTGTTGTCCGGTCACAAAGGGATCAGATTCTGCAAACAGCTCAAAGGAACTATTATAAGATGTAAACTGCAATTTTATTTCTTCATGTTCCTGTTCAGTTTCAACGGCATGATTATGATCACACGCTGATGAAAAGAGTGCAGTAACTATGAAGATGAATATTAATTTTCTCATAATTTAGCAATAAGTGGGTAGTATAAATAACTTTTCCCTGATTTAAACCATAATGAAAGATAGTAATAGAAATAAGTGTCCTAATTAATGGTGATAATTTTTAGGACTTAAAGAAATCATCCTACGAGAATAGGTGGTGCACGAAGCCCTTTAACACATCTGCTTCTTAACTGTTTCGGAAGGAATATCCAGGGTGGATCACTCCAATCAAGAGAGTAAGATGATAGTTCTTCGAGAGTATATTTGTGAAGAAATATATTACTTGAGTACAACTGGTTAAATAACGGACTTTGCTTTATGCTTAGGTTAATTTGACTTGAAGGGAAGGTTATAGCCTGTTTCAACCTACATGAACCACAATCATTTTCATCATCATGTTGATGATTTGAAGTACCACCGAATTCGCAGGTTTGATGGTCAGAGGAACAATTCGACGAGTCAAAACAAATGGAAGTACCATGGTGTTGATG
>JAGXGB010000076.1 GCA_024636955.1 Bacteroidales bacterium | reverse complement strand
TGTAATGATTGGGATGTACAGAGGTTTTTACTTCTGTGATGCTGAGTGTATTTGTTTTAGCCCCCGATTCTTCAACAACTGCACTAGCCAGATTTCCCAATCCATCGGTAATAAGTAGCTTATCGCCGGGCTTCATCCTTAATACTTTCAAATGCGCTGCTTCATCGCCCGAAAGGGAAATATAATGTGAACCTGAATTGAAGAGGTTCAATAAGCTGGATTGTTCGTAATAAAAGAGATGCATTGGGACTATTGGTTATGTGATTGCTATTAATGCCAGTGATTGATATTAATGTGTGTTTTTATTATAATGCCAATGTTTACCAGATTATTCAATACAAAAATAAAAAAAAGGCCGGTAAAAGCCGGCCTTATCTTAAATAGCATTGCTATTACCTTATAATGAGTTTCTCATCCCAGGTACCATCAACACTGATGACCCTGAAGATATAGAAGCCTGAAGGTAGTTTGCCTGTATTAACTGCCCATTCTGTGCCTGATGTCAATTTCTGGCTATGAACAACTTTGCCGCTTGTTGATAGAATCTGAATCTCAGGATTTCTTAGTTGTTCTTCAGAGTTTAACCTGAAATGACTGTTCCCCGGATTCGGATAAATGCTCAAGCCGCTAAGTGCAGGTAGGTCGGTATTAATAACACCAATGGTAGGTGATACAAAGATATTGTCGATAAACAAGTTGTTACCACGACGATGCACAGTTTCAAACATGATTTTTACATTGTTGTTTCCTACCCATTGTGAGAGGTCAACAATGTTACAAACCGGCTGCTCAGGCATGCTACACCAATCATCAGCACCAGGAGTGATCTCAACAATTGATACAGGGTAAGTTTCAAAGATACCGGTTCCATCTTCACCAAACTCTGTTACTTTGGTCCATGTAGCGCCGCAGTCAGTAGAGATGTAGATTAGAAGCGAGTCGGTAATTTGGGCGTAACGCCTTATATATGAGTGCTCAAAGCCCAGGTATGCAGTATTGAAGCCATCAAGGTTCATTGGTGGCGATATAAGCTGGTCGCGACGACCCGGAGCCACATTATAATTATAGAAGTTCATCCTTATGGCATTGTTAGGGGTTGAATCAGTTGTGAAACTGAACAGATCCCATGTTACATTGCCATCGGGGTTAACTACTTCCCAGCCTCTGGGTTGCAGTTCACCGTTTTCCCAGTTTTCTGTGAAAGGCAGTGCCATACCACCAACCACTACATAATCAACTATGGTAGAAGTATTACTTCCGTTAACGTTTGTGGCGGTGAGTGAAACGGTATAACTGTTATCACCTGTGAACAAGACAACCGGATTTTGTGACTGTGCATTTGTTCCTTCAAGATACTCAACAGTTGATGGATCAAGTGCCCATTGCCATGATATTGGACAGAAATCGCTGTTGTCAGAGAAGTAAACAGTTGCTGAATCGCCTGAGCAGAATGCATGCAGGGTTGATGTGAAAGCGGCAACCGGTAATAGTGTCGCACTTGGATTGATGTATGCTTCTTTTGTAATTGTATCAGTACCCGCTGGATTTGAAACGATGAGAGTCACATCGAAACTTCCGGCCTGTGAGTAAGTAATACCCTGAGGGTTTTGATCAGTTGAAGTGGCAGGAGTGCCGCCTTCAAACTGCCATTCCCATTCGAAAGGAATACCTACTGATAGATCTTTAAAGTTAATTGGGCATCCTATAGGAAAGTCCACCTGATCAGCCAAAAAGTCAGCTGAAGGGTTGGTATAATGCATTGGTGTTTCCCATAACCCGCGGCCATAAGTAGCAGCGCGCATAACGTCATACTGAGGTCCGGCTTCATCGTAATAAATTTCAAGCTCTGTAACCCTTCCTGCAGCAGGAAATCCATCAGAGTATGATATCCACTCAGGATTAAACTGATCGCGGTAGAAAACGCCTATATCAGTTCCAAGGTATAAACCTTCAGGACTGTTACGATAGTATACTATAGTATTCATCTGCACATCAGGCAGGTTGTTGGTTATTTCAGTCCATGATACACCCCTGTCAGCTGATCTGAATACTCTGTTCTGCTGAACAATATAAACAATGTTTTCATCTACAGGACTTGTTTCAATTGAAGTAATGGTATTACCTGAAGGCAGCGATCCTGAGAGAGTTGCCCACTCAACATTGGTTGCCTTTGCGTTGTCAGTGCGGAATAACTTATTTGTGCTGGAGGCATAAAGTATGTTGGTGTTAGCGTAAGATTGCTTCATCTGGTGAAAATCATTCATGTTCATAGTTGAGATCTTCACAAACTGAACACTATTAGGATTAGAAGCTTTTATGTTGGTGCTTCTCCAAATGTTATCATATCCAACAAACATTGTGTTGCCATCAAAATGGTCAATTAGAAAAGGAGTTACCCATGCACCGCTTTCAGTGATTCCATTAACACCTTGTCCTGCTATCTGGCCATCTCCCTGATGGTTGATGTTCCTGTATATACTTCCATAATACACCGTTGAATAACTATAAGATTCATTGGTTGGGTCATAAGCGCATTCCATTCCATCACCACCACCTACACTTACCCATTCTGTGCCTGTGTAGCTTGAAGTACCGTTGTCCTGATATCCGTTAATGACATAATCCTTAAAGGTTGCACTTTGTCCTATTTTGTAGGCCTGGCTAATTATAAGACCATTACTGATTTCAGTCCATGATGAACCACCATTGGCAGTCCAGTATATACCACCATCATTACCTGCATAAAGTCGGTTGTTGATAGGGTTGTATTCCAAAACGTGAAGATCGGCGTGAACTGAAGGTACACCGCAGTCACCCCACCAATGTGAGTTAATAACCCATGTTTGTCCGCCGTTGGATGATTTAAAGCAGTTAACGCCACCACCATAAATAGTATTTGCATTGGTAGGGTCAGCAGCCATGTCAAGGTCGTACCATGCTTGTCCGCCTGAACCACCAGTGCAGCCCCAACTCATGATATTTGGTGAAGTTGATTGAACTGTGAATGATAAACCACTATCATTTGAGCGGTAAAGGCCTTTGAAAGATTCACTGTTGGTAATAAAGAAATAAACAACTGTAGGATCAGCAGGAGTAACAGCAATAGCACCACGGTAACCACCGGGAATGCCATTTGATACCTGTGTAAAGGTCAAAGCATTGTCAACTGACCTGTAGAAATTTCCAGATGAAGCTGCATAAACTGTATTTGGATCACCCGGCTTCAGCACTACATCTTTAAAGTTGCCAACAATGGTTCTGGTCCAGGTAGTTCCACCGTTTTCACTACGGTAAATACCGCCACCGGTTGCAGCAATTAAAAGATTGTTATTTGTTGGATGCATAATGAGGCGGCTTACTGTGCTTTGCTCCATTCCTAAATTTACCGGTTGAAATGTCATTCCACCATCAAAGCTCTTCCACACACCGTTTCCGGGAGCATCGCCTGCATCACGGTCACCAGTGCCTATGTATATTACATCAGGATTAACATGGTCTACTATAACTGCTGATACACCGAGTGTAGGCATGTTATCGGTATAACTTTGCCATGTAGCACCACCATCATGTGTAAACCACAATCCGCCGGCTGGTGAACCAACATATATCTTATTAGCATCGGTAGGATGGAAGCCAATGGCATTTACCCTGCCGAGTCCCCTGTAACCATTGTATCCTGAAGGAACAGTAACAGGCCCCAATGACATCCAGTTACCTGCAGTAGTATTTTGACTGTTTTTAAGTTTTTGGGATTGAAGGGCCGACATTTCGCGGTATGGTGATGGCTTGGTACCATCGGGCGAAACCCTTAAACCCATCCAGTATTCCCATCTCTTGAATAATTTATATCCGCTTCCTTTTTCTACTTCGCGGCCTTCCCAATAATCATAGAATGCTTTTTGCGTTTCATAGAAGTTAGCATCAGGGTCCTGCATCATATCAATCCAATAGGGATAAGTTTTGTAGTCCTGGTTTACTGCCTGACCCTGTGCACTGTTAATGGTGATAAATAATGCAAAGAACAAGGCTAATCTTGTAAAGTTTCTCATTGTGTTAGGTTATAGTTTTGATTTCTAAGTTACAAAAATAATTTTTTTAATCATAACTTTAGTAGTTACAATAAGATAAAAGAAAGAAAAGGATAAATGTAACCCGTTTCTCCTTTTCTGTATGGTTTTGTGCTGCTTCTCAATGTTCATGCACCACTATGTATTTACGCTTATACCAAGCGTATAATGGTGTACTTTTGCCCTGGAACTCAAGGCCTGATGTCTTCTCCTTCAGGGTCTTTCCTGATCTGGTTGTCAAGCCTGTTTATGAAGAATAAGCTCAAATAATATGACAGGGCTATCATTGCCGGCCAGGCTAAAAGCCATAATATTTTATCTAAGTACATGATCATCAGTTTTATGATTAGTAAACATGCGTGTTTTCTTCATTTAAGTCTTCAATAGCCATTTGCTTTTTGTTAAGCGACTTCCATACCCAATAGATATATGCAATAACCACCGGCACAAACAATGATACATAACTCATTGCAGTTAGTGTGTAATGACTTGAAGAACTGTTGGTAATGGTCAGGGAATTCTGGATGTTGAAGGTTGAAGGATAGTAAGCTGTGTTGTTGAATCCTGCAACAAGGAAAAGAGCAAAAACAGTAAGCATTGTACCTGCTCCGGCAAACCATATGCCTTTGTTATTTCTGAGAAACATGAAGCGTATCATACCTGTAAGCACAAGCACTACACCAGCAAGAAAGATTATGGCAACAACCGGCATTTCAATAAAGTTAT
Source organism: Bacteroidales bacterium (assembly GCA_024636955.1). GTDB lineage: Bacteria > Bacteroidota > Bacteroidia > Bacteroidales > Lentimicrobiaceae > Lentimicrobium. The sequence goes on along the minus strand of JAGXGB010000076.1, from coordinate 53,289 downwards.
GCAGGTATTTGTATGGTTCCATGCTTACTATACCAGTTTCAGGATTAACGGCAAAGCCATCTTTGATGAGTAACCCACCTATAAATGAAAGGAAGAAAACCAGAAAAGGAACGCCATTATACCACATCTGCTTAAGTGCTCTTTCAAAAATAGTGGGACTCTTTACGCTATTAACAATATACAGTATGCCAAGTACACGTGCCAGAAAGAATACTGACAATCCGAGAGCTACATTATGCCAGTTTAATACAGCTTCAAGACCATGAAAAGGTGTTTCCCATCGTGAAATAGCTGAATCATAGATCACGCTAATGTTTCCTTTTTCAACAGAGAACAAGCTACCATTAAAGAAAGTGCCAACGGCAGTACCAATAAGTATAGTTCCCAGTGCTCCATTAATGAACAGCATGGTTTCAAATGTTCTTTTACCAAATACATTGGATGGTTTTTTACGGTATTCATACGATACCGCCTGAATTATAAAAGCAAACAATATTGCCATCCACACCCAGTAAGCACCACCAAAACTGGTGGAATAGAATAAAGGGAAGGAGGCAAAGAAGGCGCCACCAAAAGTGACCAGGGTAGTGAAAGTAAGCTCCCATTTGTGTCCGAGGGTATTAACGATCAGGCTGCGATCATCTTCAGTTTTACCTAATGTGTATAACAGGGTTTGTCCGCCCTGTACAAACATCAGAAATACCAGTGCACTGGCAAGGATTGAGATAATGATCCACCAATACTGCTGAAGTGCTAAAAGTGATAAAGTTTCAAACATGGTTTAGTTCCTCCTTATTGGTTAATGAATTTATCATTTTCTGCAGTTCCTTCAATGTGTTCTTCCGTTGGAGGTACTTTCCCCTCTGTTAATGGCTTAGGTCCTGTTTTGATGGTTCTGAACATAATGCTTAGCTCAGCTATCAATAGTGATGTGAATATTATTGCGAATAGTATAAAAGTGGTAATAACTGCGTTAGCATCAAGTTTTGACACTGCCGTCATAGTAGGCATCAAATCCTGTATTACCCAGGGTTGCCTTCCCATTTCAGCAGTTACCCATCCTGATTGTGATGCAATATAGGCCAAAGGAACATTTATTATAGATACCACCAGCCAGAACTTTGATCCGGTGATCTTACTCTTATAAACCAGCAGCAACACTATGCCGAAGAACATTGTAAACCACATGCCTAATGCAACCATGATATGGAAACTGTAGAATGTTACAGGCATGCTTGGAACCAGTTTATTTGGATTGTCGATAAAATAGCCGTAACCGAAGTATTCAAAGTTCTTATCAAGTATTTCCCTGGCTTCAGTTAGTTTAACATCATTGCCTTGTTCTTTAGCTAATTTATATTCTGCCAAAGCATCAATGGCAAGTTTGCCTCGCGCTATTTTCTCAGCTGCCGACATAATACCATGCTCTGCATTGCCTTCCATAAGGTCCTTAATTCCGGGAATAAAGGCGTTGAAATCAGAGAAAGCCATGTACGACAGGAAGTTAGGAATCTCTATTTTGAAGGCAAAGTCTTTTATGTTCTCGTTCTCGGGATCTTCAGGCGTGGTTGAAACTATACCAATTGCAACGAGCGGTGCACCGCGTTGTCCAACATTAAGCCCCTCAAATGCAGCAAATTTCATTGGCTGGTTCTTGGCAATTACCTTAGCACTGTAATCACCGGTAAGTATTGTGAAAAGTGAGGTAACAAGCCCGAATACTGCTGCTATCACAATACTTCTTTTTGCAAATACGAGGTGGCGTTTTTTGAGAAGAAACCAGGCACTAATGCCAATAACAACAATAGCTGCCATTGTGTATGAAGATGAAATGGTATGCGTAAACTTACTGATTGCCATGGGGGAGAAGAGTACTTCCCAGAAATCCACCATTTCATTCCTTGCTGTGTCAGGATTGAATTTCATTCCAACAGGCATTTGCATCCACGCATTTGCAACAAGAATCCATAAAGCAGAAAGGCTGGCGCCGAATGCAACAAGCCAAGTTGAGAACAGGTGCATTTTCTTACTTACCTTAGTCCAGCCGAAGAACATAATGGCAATGAAAGTTGACTCAAGGAAGAATGCCATGATACCTTCAATAGCAAGCGGAGCGCCAAATATATCGCCAACAAACCAGGAGTAATTTGACCAGTTAGTGCCAAATTCAAATTCGAGGATTATGCCAGTAGCAACACCTATAGCGAAATTAATACCAAAGATGGTCATCCAGAACTTGGTGATTCGTTTCCATTCAGGATCACCTGTTCTTACATAAATGGTTTCCATTATCGCAATAATGAAGCCTAGTCCCAGAGTCAGGGGGACAAAAATCCAATGATACATGGCTGTAAGCGCAAACTGTCCGCGCGACCAGTCGATCAATGAATAGTCAAATGAATCTATCATATTCTATTTTTTTGGTGTGGTTAGTCGCTCAATTACGTAATTGCTACGTTCTTCATCGCTGCTGAAATTTGTTTTCAGGAAATTGGGAAAGAAAAATAGTTTCAGGATTGCAAACATGATAAAGAGCTTGATAATGATAATAGCCCATAGCGTTTTGCCGATTGTCATGCTTTTAAAACCCTCATAATAAAACCTGAAAATCTTTTTGAGGATGCCCATATTAATTATGATACTTAGTGCTCACCAAATATAGCAAGATATGGGGATAGAAAAGATAGTGTTAATAATTTAAAAGGAATTTACAATGTTTAATAATGCAAGCTTGAATTGTGAACAACGCTTAACACTGTAACAGCCCAGAAACTAATCAATTAGCAGCATATCAATAAGTTAGATTATATTGCAGCATTTTAGTCGAAAAATGGAAGGATTGACTCTTTCGACTATGACTAACAAAAGGGCTGATAAAAAACCGTCAGATAGAACAGAAAAACTGTTATTCTTCCACTTTATATCCAAGTTTATTGATCGCCATGGCAAGTGCCTCCCGGGTTACTTTGGTGGAATCGTAAGTAACATTGGTAATTGCTTTGGTGTGACTTGCTTCAGCAGATACCACTCCATCAATATCTGAAAGTGTTGATTCAACAGTGTTTTCGCAGCCCTCGCAGGTCATGCCGGATACACTTAATTCGAGTGTCATGATATTTTCAACAGCAACAGGAGAATTTGATGTGCTGTTTTCATCGCTTGAAACGTTTGACCGGTTACATGATGAAAGAAGACATGCAAAAACTGTAATGAGTAGATAAGTTTTCATAATTTTAGCTTTAGCTTGAACTAATTTAAGAACTAATACACCTGACACTTCAATTTGTTTGTTGTAAATTTGTAAGCGTACCCCAAATATAATAATATTTCACTGCTTATGAACTTTTTTGATACTGAGAATTTAATCCTTATAGCTGCAGTTTTCCTGTTTTTAAGTATCATAGCAAGTAAAACCAGTGGGCGCCTTGGAGTACCATCATTGATTATCTTCCTCTTAATAGGGATGTTGGCCGGCATTGATGGCATTGGTAAGATACCGTTTGATGACTTTGAGGCTGTGCAAAAAATCGGCACGGTGGCATTGATTTTTATCTTGTTTTCTGGTGGACTTGATACAAAGGCTGAAAGTGTTGCACCTGTGATGTGGAGAGGGGTTGTGCTCTCTACCTTGGGTGTTGTTCTCACCGCGGGTGCTACAGGATTGTTCGTATGGAAGTTTACTGATTTCTCACTACTTGAAGGTTTATTGCTGGGCTCTATTATCTCATCAACAGATGCTGCAGCTGTGTTCTCAATACTTAGATCAAAGAACATTGGACTGCGGGGGAGGATAAGGCCATTACTGGAGCTGGAGTCGGGAAGTAATGACCCAATGGCATTTTTCCTCACGATCTCCTTTATTCAGATCTTGAATATGGAACTTGTTGGAGTATGGAATGTAGTGCTGCAGTTTATCATCCAGATGTCGTTAGGATTCGTTTACGGATATCTTTTAGGTAAAGCGAGTGTGTGGATAATCAATCGAATTAAACTCGATTACGACGGCTTATATCCTGTTCTCATAATGGCTATTGTTCTCTTTACATACTCAATTACATCTTTTGGTTATGGTAATGGATTCCTGGCGGTGTATGTTATGGCACTGGTGTTGGGAAACAGCAGTTTTATTCATAAGAAAAGCCTTACAAAGTATTACGACGGTCAGGCATGGCTCATGCAGATCATCATGTTCATAGCATTAGGACTGTTGGTTAATCCTCACGACATAGTTCCTGTAATAGGAGTAGGCCTACTGGTTTCAATGTTCCTGATTTTTGTAGCCAGGCCACTGGGTGTTTTTGCAAGCCTGAGTTTCTTTGGTATGCGTTTTAAAGAGATGACGTTTATTTCGTGGGTAGGGTTAAGGGGTGCTGTTCCTATTATATTTGCTGCTATGGCTGTAAATGCTGGAATTGAAAAAGCATCTCTGATCTTCAACATTGTGTTTTTTATTGTGATCACATCTGTTTTATTGCAAGGTACTACCCTTATGGTTGTAGCCCGATGGCTGAAAGTTGATAAGCATGTAACTGCTGCCCGACGTTACCCTCTTGAGCTTGAGCTTACTGATGGCTTCAAGAATGAGCTGGTTGATATAAATATACCCGAGGATTGCCCTCAGGCAAATAAGCGGATTGTTGAAATTGGCTTTCCACGAAATTCCTTAATTGTGATGATTGAGCGAAATAAACAGTACATAACGCCCAACGGAAACACAATAATTAAGGCGGGTGATCACCTGTTAGTAATGACCAACAGTGCTCGTGATCTTCAAGCAATCAATGCTTGCCTGCAAATAACAAAAACTACATAGCTTCATAACTATAAACAACACATTAATAACCCGTTACACGGTTTATCTCAACTCATAATACCAGCGTCTACGTGTTTATACGTATTGATTTATGACTCATTTCAACTGAAAAATAAGTAATTTAACGAATTGTGCAAGGGCTTTTCGTATAGTAATTTTGTGGCTCATCAACCCCCACTAAACGCCATGAAAAAATTCATCCTATTTTTTAGTTTATTTTTTAGTTTACTTTTTGTCAATGGTCAGAATATTACCAAGTCGCCGGGTCTTATGCTTGGGCTTGATAGTACTTTGATTGTAAGGGAATACTCAAATTTCAATAACAACAGTGTTGATGAAATTTGGGAAAAACATTCAACACCGGGCAGGATAGTTTATTATTGTCTTGACTCGAAGAATGAAAACAAATCGAACGTTGCTCATGTTTATGATTTTGATGAAAGGGGAGTGAACATTAAGTACACTACTATTTCAACTCAGGAGAAGATTAAATATGCAGTTGACTACTTTAATAATCTGGCACTCAACAGGAAAAACGTGTACAAATTCATGGGAGTTATTGCTGATAATAAAGCAGTATGGGTTTCAAATGATGATGTAGCCGAATTAGCCGACTGTAATTGTGGTAATGTAAAGGTTACTGTTGTCAGCAATTTGAAGAATGATAATGAATTAATTAGTAACACAGGTGTTAAGCCTGGTAAATCGGGTGAATTACTTGCTATAGTATACACACCGAACAAATGATACTAATATGGCCGGGGGGTTGTATTATTAAAGAAAGGAGCCTCGGCTCCTTTCTTTATTGACATCAATTAGCTGCTCAGCACAACATCAATTAGCTGCTCAGCACAATATCAAGGAATATACTGAGCATCACAAAAAGGTAGTACAAGTTTATAAATACAAACGCTTTGGTTGAATGGGTTGCATTATGTTTTGCAAGCCATATGCCTGAATACACCAATAATAATAACGATAGCAGATGTATAAGCAGGAACATGGCATTGTGTTCTATAGTAATAATAAATGCCATCAGGCTTCCACTGATTGCAGTAGCAAGCATCCATGCAAATACAAGTCTTCTGAGTTGGGGAATAGTGAATCTATCTGTAATAAGCTTTATTCCAGCAAGTTTGTATTCATTTGAATATTTTAGGATAACGAGCCAGAAGTGTGGTATTTGACCTATATAGAAAAATACAGCAAGGGCAATTGACGATGGATGCAAAATATCTCCTCCTCCTGCAACCCACCCAATTACTGGAGGAATAGCACCAACAAGACCACCAGGCACTGCCGCAAAGGCTGTTTTGTACTTTAATGGGGTGTATACACCATTGTACCAAACTAAGTTTAATATTCCAAGTATCGCTGGAAGGGTTCCATTATAATAAAAAAGTGTCAGGAAGCCTGATAAACCGGTAATTACAGTTATTAAGATAGCATTAGGGACTGTTATTAAGCCATTTGCCAGAGGTCGTCGTTTGGTGCGTGGCATTAATTTGTCAGTATTGCGTTCCTGTAACTGATTAAGTGCTGAAGCTGACATGGCAAGCAGCAGAACTCCCATAAATGGGTGTATTGCTGACCAATCAAGTTGCCGGGTACTTAACAGGTATCCTGTGACAGTGGTAAGTGCAACACTTAAAGAAATACCGCCCTTACAGAGATTGTAAATTGCTTTCAGAATTAAGAAAAGGCGGTTGATCATTTAAGGGTACTGAGATACTCAATGATCTGTTGCACCTGCTGATCATTCAGTTGATTCTTGTATGATTGCATCTGGCCTTTACGATATCCTTCCACAATATCAACATCAGGTTCATAAATTGACTTAGTGATATAAGCATCATCAACAGTGATTTGCCTGGTTTGTCCATCGGTTGATATTGTAATAGTTTGCCCATAAACACCTTTAAAAGTTGGCCCTATCAGTTTGCTACCATCGGTTGAATGACAAGCCAGACAGCCATTAACTTCAATAAGTCGCCTGCCTGCAGCACCCGGCACTGCCATAGCCACAGCCTGTGCTGCAGTATCTGATCTTTGTGCCATCCAGTTATCATACTCTTGTTGCTCAAGTACTTTCACTTCAGTAAACATGTATGAGTGCGATAAACCACAATACTCAGCGCAGAAGAGTTCGTATGTTCCGGTTTTTTGTCCTATGAACCACATCTTATTGGTACGCCCGGGTACCATATCTTCCTTGATCCTAAATGCGGGAATATAGAGACTATGCACAACGTCAATAGATATAAGATCAAGAACAACTGCTTTATTGAGTGGTATAATAAGAGTATCAGTCTGTACACCATTGGGGTATTTAAACGACCACGACCACATACGTGCAGTAGCTTCTATGTTTAAAGCATCCTTAGGTGCATCACGCACTGGTGAATACCCTGCCCATCCATAAAAGAACATAATAAGAACAAGAATTAAAGGGATTACTGTCCAAACTATTTCGAGGGTTAGGCTGCCGTGTATCTGCTCGGCAACAGGATGTTTTTTGTTATTATACCTGATAATAAACCAGATAATGGTGGCTGATATACCTATCAGAAAAAATACTGATATGCCTATAATTAAAAAAAAGACATTGTCAGTTGTGGTTACTAAATTTGAGGCTCCTGAGTACATAATTTCCTATTATCTGTCAATATAATCAAACACGGTTATACCAATTACTACAACAAGCAATGCAAGTACAAGCACTGTCATGATCAGGTAAACCTTCTGATCAAAGCGTAGATGCATAAAATACAATAATACAATAGTTGCCTTGACTGTAGCTATTAGCAGCGCTGCTGCAGTGTTGAAGGCGCTCAATTCAATGCTTGTGATAGCCACTGTTAAAACTGTTAGTGTTATCAAAATACTGAGCACCATCAGATGGTCTTTATACGAAGAGATATGACTGTTTTCTTTGTTCATGACTATTACGTATTAATGAATGAGATAAAATAGAGGGAACAGGAAGATCCAGATAAGATCGACAAGATGCCAGTAAAGTCCACTGTTTTCCAACAAAGCATACTTGTCACTTCTAACATGGTTTTGTTTTATCCTGAAAAAAGTAACTATAAGCAACGCCATTCCCACGAGGATATGTACTGCATGCAAACCTGTCATGAAGAAGTACAGACTGAAAAATAGCATATCACCTTTGCTGAGCAAAGCCATAAGCTCTGAACCCGGGTACATTCCATGCTCAAACTTGCTACCCCATTCAAAGTATTTATTGATTAAGAATACCAGCGCCAATATTACAGTAGCAGCCACAAAATACATTGACATTTTCTTGTCACCCTTTTGCATTGCTGTAATTGACATAGCAACAGTAGCACTGCTTACCAGCAAAATGATGGTATTAATAAGTCCCATCGGGATACTTAACTCTTCATGGGCAAGATGGAATGCAACAGGATTTAAATACCTGTATACTGAGTACACAATAAATAGACCCCCAAAGAGAAGTATTTCAGTGAAGATAAACAACCACATGCCAAGTTTCGCAGCAGTGTCATCACGGTGTAAATCGGTGTGTGCATTGATTGTGGTTTCCATATCAGTGCTTATTTAAATTCATATGGTCCGGTTGTTACAACAGGAATTTCTTCAAAATTCTCCACAATGGGAGGTGATTTTATTGACCATTCAAGCGTTGGTCCATCCCATGGATCATCAACTATTTTACCGGTTGCTTTACGCGCTCTAAGAAGGTTGGTTATAATGATTATTAGTCCAGTCACCATTATCCATGAACCAATGGTAGAAACCACGTTCCAGTTTTCAAATTGTGGGAGGTAATCATAGTAACGGCGTGGCATACCTTGCATTCCTAAAATGAACATTGGGAAGTAAATGATATTGAAGCCGGTAAAAAAGATTCCTAATCCAATATTTGCAATTTTAGCATTATAGACCCTGCCATATATTTTAGGCCACCAATAATGCATTGCAGCAAAGAAGGCAAAACCTGTTCCACCAAATACGATGTAATGGAAGTGTGCTACAACAAAATAAGTATCATGCACATGAATATCAGTAGCAAGTGATCCAACAACAAGGCCTGAGAAGCCACCTATCATGAATACGAAAATAAATCCCATTGCCCACCAGAACGGTGTTTGCAGCCTGATAGATCCTTTATATAGTGTTGCAGTCCAGTTAAACACTTTAACAGCTGATGGTAATGCAACAATGAATGACAGGAAGGAGAAAATCCATCTTGACCCGGTGCTCATGCCAGAAGTAAACATATGGTGCCCCCACACAAAATACCCAACAAAAGCAATAGCCATTGAAGAGATAATGAGTGCAGTATACCCGAAAATTGGTTTCCGTGAGAAAGTAGGGATAATTTCAGAAATTACGCCCATTGCCGGTAGAATCATAATATAAACGGCAGGGTGGGAGTATGTCCAGAATAGATGTTGGTAAAGAATTGGGTCACCACCAAGTGCGGGATCAAAGAATCCAATTCCCAAAAGCCTTTCAGCAGCTATCATTAACAAAGTAATACCAACGATAGGAGTAGCAAGTAGCTGAATCCATCCGGTAGCATATAGTGTCCAGGCGAAAATTGGCATTCTCATCCAACCCATACCGGGAGCTCTAAGGCGGTGCATGGTAGTAATAAAATTCAATCCGGTAAGAATAGAGGAAAACCCAAGTACAAAGGCACCAAGTACTGCAGCAACAACATTTGTTTGGGTTTTTAAGCTATATGGAGCATAAAAGGTCCATCCTGTATCAGGAGGTCCGTCACCCATAAACTGTGAAGTTAATACAATGATAGCGCCTATAATATAAAGGTACCAACTCAAGAGGTTAACCCTCGGGAATGCAACATCCTTAGCTCCGATTATGATTGGTAAAATGAAATTTCCGAAAACAGCAGCAACTCCCGGGATAACAAACAGGAAGATCATTGATAACCCATGAAGTGTGAAAAGCGCATTATAGGTTTGTGCTTCCATAAGCTGTTTTCCCGGTGCAATGAGCTCAAGCCTCATTAATATTCCTAATACAGCACCCGTTGCAAAGAAGGTCAGCATTGAATACATATACAGCAAACCTATTCGCTTGTGGTCAGTTGTTGTTAACCAGCCAAGCAGGCCTTTGTATTTGCCCCGATACTCTAAATAGTTTGGTAAGTGATTGTTTTCCATTTTATCTGAATGCTTAATATTAAGTTGTTGCTTTTTTTCTTGGTTTCAATGCCAGTACAAGGAAGAAAATGATTGCTATAACCAATATTACTGTACCGGCCATCTTGGTTACATTAAGAACGTATTCTTGTCCCGCAGGGTCGTAAGAATAACAAAACTGAAGTACTTTATAAATGGTGGGGCCGCTGATTCCTTTTGAGGCTTCAACAAGCGCCATTTTGAATTCAAAAGGCAGGAAGTACGTTCCCTGCAAGTACCTTGTTATTTTTGCATCAGGACTGAGCATAGTTAGTACCCCAGGATGCATAAAGTCGTTTCCTGCTTTTTTGTATTTAAAACCTACTGCAGTAGTAAGTTTACTGATATTGGCGCTGTCGGCCGTAAAGAATTTCCATCCTTCTTCATCAACATCACTTTTAATAATACTCAGATAGTTTTCCCTCTTTTTAACAGCAAGATCAGTCCCTTCGCGAGGATCAAAACTAACTGTAAGCATTTGGTAATCCTTGTTTAGAACCAGGTCAGTTTTGTCAACTATTTCAGCAACACTGGTCATTAAAGGACTGCATATACCAGGGCATCGGTAGTAAACCAACATTAAAACTGTAGGCTTTGTGATCAACTCCTTTAAGTTTTGTGCTTCACCTTTGGTATTAATAACTAAAATGTCATCAGGAATGAACTCGTCAAGATGTTCAATTACTCCAATTTCCATTTCAGGTGTATTGATATCCTCCAGTGCTCCAATTTGTGCACTTGCCATAGTACACATGAATAAGGCTAATACAAAAATTAAATATCTTTTCATGACTTCCGTATTAAAAATTAATGAACATGATGATGTATGCTTTCCTCAAGATATGGATGATTCATGGGAATTAAAGGAGACGAGGCGAGGGCTTTGGTAGTTATAAAGGTAAATAAGCCTGCAAATCCTAAGAAAAACCCTATTTCAACTATTCCAAAAACAGCATAGTGCATAACACCTGGGAATATCTGTTCATACAGATCGAGATACTGCCCAACTAATAATAATATGCAGATGGCTTTTAATGCCTTGATGTTTTTATTAATAGCCTGAGACAAAAGTAAGACAAAAGGAATAAACCAGTTAATTGTAAAGTTAGAGTAAAAGATAAATTCAAAGCCGTTCTCCCATCTATGAGCATAATATTCTGTTTCTTCAGGGATGTTGCCATACCATATAATCATAAACTGAGAAAAGGTAAAATATCCCCATATAATGGCGAGAATGAATATATATCTTGAAAAATCAAGCAAGTGACTTTTATTAAGTTGAGGAAAATAGCCTTTTTCATTTAAGAGTATTACAATAAGTGTGATTACTACGGCACCATGGTAAAAGGCAGCAACAAAGTTTTTAAGAGAAAATATAGTACTGAACCAATGCACATCAATTGACATAATCCAATCGAATGTTGCAAATGAGAAGGTAATTGCAAGCAGGAATATATAAACCTTTGAAAGGAACTCACTTCTTTCGAAATATTTAAGTCCGCCATTCTTGTCCTCAGCCTGTGATGCCCTCTTTAAAAGCTGGGTCATTATTGTCCACACGATGAACACAAAAACAAGCCTGATAAGAAAGAAAGGTGTATTTAAGTATGGTGTCTTATGTTGTATCAATACATCGCTGTCAACAACTTCAGGATGGGTCCAGTGATAGAGGTCATGCATTCCAAAATACAACATCAGCATAATGATACCTGCATAGGGAATATAAGCCATCATTGCTTCAGGTACTCTTTTGAACATGGATGACCAGCCAGATTGGGTAATATATTGTATTGCGAAAAAGAAACTAGCTCCAATTGCCAATGAAAGGAAATAGTAATTATTTAACAACAAGTTAGCCCATGCTCTCGAGGGTTGTGTTATAAATGCGTACGTGATAATAATTGCGCCAACAATAATAAGAGCAACAGATACCAGCTTCAGATTCTTGGGTATGGTATAATGATTTTCCATCTCAGCTTTATTTATTGTTTTTGGAGTTCTTTTTTAACGTACATGCTTATCATCCATCTGTCATCAGGTTTGATCATGTGACCATGAGGACCCATTAATTGATAGCCTACAGTAATAACATGGAATATATCGGCTTCATTTGTTGACATCATCTTTTCAGATAACAGAGAAGCGGGCCGGGCTTTATATTTGCCACTGGTGAAAAGATATCCTTCGCCATTGCCGGTTTCACCATGGCAGTGCGCACAAAATATTTTGTACTGGTCCCTGCCTCTTATAAGTCCTTCTTCAGTAAGCTCAAAAGGATTAACAAGCTGTGCGGCAGCCATATCTCGGTCTTCAGGCAATGCACTATACTGGTATGGTACCATTTCCAATGGCACAGTGTTAGGCGCTGGAAGAATCATTGTTGTTCCTGAGACTGTATTAGGATTTGGCTGATAGGTTTCATACGCAAGAGAGTGCGCCATATCAGGGAAATATTCATACCCTTTATCATTTCGTTTCCTGTCGCATGATGCCGCTAATATGAAACAAAAAACTAAAATCAGTAACTGTGGTCGCTTAGTCATTTGGCTCTTTATGTTAAGGGTTGAAATTGCTTCTCAAATATTTCAGAGGCTCCTGATTCGCGCAACATTTGAATTAGAAGGCTTGATTCAGTAGCATTTTGATCCATGTTGAATATGATTACAAACTTATCGTCCGTTGAACGGGTGTCGGGCATAAAATACTCTTTCCCGGGGTAAACCTTAGCTCTCACTGAGAATGTGAAAAGACTGGCAAGTGTGATAGTAAGAATAGTGAGAACAATTGTTACCACAATGAATGATGGGAATGCATTCGTAGGTTTCCCTCCATAATTGATTGGCCAGTCATATACCGCAGTATATTGAAGGAAGGCAAGGATACCAATGGCACCGGCAAACCCGAAAAGGAAAGCTGCTATGGTAAACCTTGATTTTTTTCCGATTGCTTCTATAGCTTCGTGAACAGGGTAAGGCGTGTATATTTCAGCTATTTTAATCCCGGCTTCTTTAACACGATGGATAGCTGACAAGAGTTCATCTTCCTCGTTAAAGACACCAATAACGTGTTGATTATTCATGGCGATTTATTTTATTGTCATTAGAATCATGAGAAGTTGCTTTGAGGACTCCTTTAACTTCCGATATTGCTATCATTGGAATGTACTTGAAGAATAAAAGAACCCCGGCTGCAAACATGCCAAGTGTTCCAATGTAAAATCCTATTTCTACCCAGGTTGGTTCGTAAGTTGTCCAGCTTGAAGGCAGGTAGTCTTTTGTAAGAGAAGTGATAATGATATTGAAACGTTCATACCACATCCCAATATTAATAAAGATAGATATTGTGAAAGCTGCAACAAGACTCTTACGAACTCTCTTAAACCAGAAGAGCTGTGGAATAAATGCATTACAGATTACCATAGCCCAGAATTCAAAGGTATAGTCGCCGGTAATCCTGTTCCTGAAGAATGTAAAGAACTCATACTGGCTACCAGAGTACCATGCTATAAAGATCTCAGTAGCATAAGCAGTACCCATGATCAAAGATATAAATACCAGGATCTTAGCGATTGCGTTTAAGTGTGAATCAGTAATGTAATCCTGGAACTTGTAAACTTTTCTAATAATGATCATTAGCGTCATCACCATAGCAAAGCCTGAGAAAATAGCGCCAACAACAAAGTAAGGCGGAAATACTGTTGTATGCCAACCCGGTATTACTGATACTGCAAAGTCAGTTGACACAATTGAATGGACGGATACAACAAGTACAGCTGCAATTCCGCCTAATACGTAGCTCAGTGATTCATATCTTAACCATTCCTTAGTTGAGCCTGTCCAGCCGAAAGCAAAGAAACCATAGACGGCTTTTTTAACTTTTGAAGTGGTTCTGTCGCGAATAGTTGCGAAATCAGGTACCATACCAAAATACCAGAAGGAGGCAGAAATAAGCAGGTATGCACTGATAGCGATGAAGTCCCAGAATAATGGAGAGTTGTAATTTACCCAAAGAGGACCGCGTGTGTTTGGATAAGGGAAAATAAAGAAAGCAAGCCATATTCTTCCCATATGTATTGCCGGGAACAGCGCAGCACATCCTACAGCAACAACCGTCATTGCCTCAGCAGCTCTGTTAATGGAAGTTCTCCATTTCTGTCGCAATATGAGAAGGAAGATTGAGAAAGCCGTTCCTGCATGCCCAATTCCAATCCACCATACAAAGTTTATAATTTCCCAGCCCCATCCAACTGAATTGTTTACTCCCCATGTACCTATTCCCTGAGAAATAGTCACATAGATAGCAATAACTCCATAGAGGAATGCTAACATGCTGATACCAAACGCCGCTTTCCACCATAATGGAATCGGTTGGTCAATAGGTGCAATGATATCACTGCTAATTTGATGATAATTTTTATTACCATGTATCAACGACCCTCTGACTTCAGTTTTGTACATAGAAAAATGCTTTTACGTTATTTTGTTAAGCTTCATGGTTATTATCTTCTTTGTTCCTCACCAGTGTAAGATATCCTACTGATGGCAAGGTATGCAGCTCTTCAAGCAAGTGGTAGTTTCTGGGCTCTTTAAATAGTTTAAAAATTTTGCTTTCAGTATTTGCCAGATCACCAAATACCAGTGCATTAGCTGGACATGACTGTACACAAGCCGGTTGAATTTCACCATCTTCCAAGTGCCGATTCTCTATTTTTGCTTCAAGTTTCTTTTCTTGAATACGCTGTACGCAAAATGTACATTTCTCAACTACTCCACGCTCCCTTACTGTAACATCAGGATTTAGAACCATCCTACCAAGATCGGAGTTCATGTTATAATCAAATTTCTCATTGGTAGCATACCTGAACCAATTGAATCTCCTCACTTTATATGGACAGTTGTTGATGCAGTACTTTGTGCCGATGCAGCGGTTGTATGCCATCTGGTTAAGTCCCTCATTGCTATGATTGGTAGCTGATACAGGACAAACATTTTCACAAGGTGCATTATCACAATGCTGGCAGGGGAGTGGCTGGAAAACAACCTCAGGATTATCAGTTCCGCCGGAATAATAGCGGTCAATCCTAATCCAGTGCATAATGCGGGTTCTTCTAACTTCGTCTTTACCTACAACCGGGATGTTGTTTTCAGCCTGGCAAGCTATTACACAAGTGTTGCATCCAACACATTTATTCAGATCAACCCCCATTCCCCAATGATGACCTGGAAATACAGTTTCCTTATACAGGGTAACATGCTTCTCTTCGAATTCGGCATGAAGTTCGTTGCCTGAGTCAGGTTTTTCTCTGTACTTTGATAATATAGTTTCACGCACTATTGGCCGTCCTTCAAGACTACCATGCTTCTGTGATATTGCCAGTGGATACTCACCTCCCTCAGCTTTTACTGAAGCATTCAATAGATAGAGCTGGCGATTATCATTCATGACCGAAACCAGTGGATAGACATTGGTACCTACATTGGTGCCTACCTTGCCAAATTTGATGTGGCCGTATCCCAGAGCTATTGAAATCGTGCTATCTGCCTGACCGGGTTGTATAATAACTGGTAAACGTAAATCATTAATACTAATCAATGAACCGGTTGTTACAGAGAGATCATTTGCTGTTTGAGAAGAAATGGATGCGAAATTATCCCATGAAACTTTGGCGATAGGGTCGGGTAGTTCCATCAGCCAAGGATTGTTTGCATGATTTCCATTGCCCATCGCTACTGAAGTGTATAGGTTGACTTCAATATCATTTTTGTTACCAGCAACCGGTTTATCCAGAGATGTAACTGCATCATTTAACAATGTGTTGGAATAATTGACTTGTGCAGCAGCAATATCTGATTCATAAATTCCTTTTTGAAGTACACTATTCCAGTCAAGTCCATCTTCCTGAATAATATTTGTAAGCCAATAATTCTTCACATAACTGTAGTAGTCTGAATCTTTACCCATCCACTTAAGAAGACTGTCCTGTGGTTGCCTTGTATCAAATAAGTTCCTGATTGCAGGTTGTGCCAAACTAAAAACTCCTGTCTTTGGCTCGGCATCATCCCATGATTCAAGATAATGGCTTGCTGGCAGGATATACCTGAAATGCTCGTTGGTTTCATTAACTGTATCGTTTAAGGAAACAGTTACCTTCAAATTCTTGAGGCCGTTAATAAACCCTTCTGCATTATGATAATCGTAAACAGGGTTAGTATTCCAGATGATAATGCCTCCAACAGCATTGCTGCTCATTTCACTTATCAGCAGGTCCATATCACTGTCAATGGCACGCTGTGTAAGCAGAAGTCTGTTTAGATCAAGAGTACTGCCATAATTTTCAAGCATGAAATTAATGTCATTTACTATCAATTGCACATCAGGATCATTACTACCGGATATAATAATTGATTTGCCTCTTGCATTCCACAAAGCTGCAGCCATTTCATTGATTGCTGCATGCTGGTTATTAGAAGTGGTGCTTGATTGACCGGCTAAGCGAGAAATCTCACGATGTAATTGTAGGATAATAATAGGTTCCTCAGATGGTTTAACAGGGTAGCGCATATCAGCCTTACTGCCGGTTATGGTTAATCCGGTTTCAAACTGATAGTGTTTAACCAGGTTATTACGGCCTTTTTGCAGGTCTCTGGCAATTCCATACCTGAAAGCAAACTCTCCCGGAGATATCCATGTGCCAAGAAAATCAGCCGAAAATGACACTATAACTTCAGCTTTATCAAAGTGGTAATCAGGTATTCCGTTAATATTGAAATTTACCTTATTTGCCGCCAGCATAGCTGAAGCAGAAACGGGTTCGTACATAACATGTCTGCCTGGATATAACGACAGAAACTCGTTAATCAATGACAAGGTTGATGGACTGATAATATTTGATGTAAGTATAACAGTCTGCTGTCCGGCTGCTGCTATATCTTTCAGGCGAGCGGCGATATCACCATCGGCAATCTGCCACGTGGTAGGGCTTCCATCCTTTTCAGGTTTTTTCAACCTTGCACTTCCATCGTACAAGCTTAATATTGATGCCTGAACCCTTGCAGTAGTCCTGCCCCTGCTCACCGAAGAAAGTGGATTGCCTTCTATTTTAATAGGCCGCCCGTCGCGCACTTTGACTATAATACTATTATATTCGTACCCGTCAAAATAAGTAGTAGCATAATGATTTGCTTTGCCTGGAGTTACCTCTTCAGGTTTTATAAGGTATGGAATTGCCCTTTTAACAGGGTTCTCGCAACTAGAAGCGATGGCTGCACCTGCAAAGCTGAAGCCACAGAATTTGAGGAAGTTTCTACGAGACGATGGTTTTGATGCAATTTCTTCATCTATGATATCAAGCAGGGAACGGTCGTCATTACTTAATTCTTCCGCTGAGTTGTCAACAGATCCATTCAGTAATTCAATGTTGCTCCAGTATTTTTTTTCCATTTAAAACAGTAATTAATATGGATAATTTCGTTATTTGCAATTAAAAATCAATAATGACATCTCATGCAATCAGTGCCACCAATATCTTCTACGGTTACAGGTAGTACTTCACCATTAGCATCAGTTTTGATAAGGCCCTGGAATCTTGAATAATACTTATTCCCCAATATATTGACTTCAGTGTCACGATGACAGTTAACACACCACCCCATAGAGAGATCTTTTTCCTGCCTTAATATGTGCATTTCTTCCACCTTTCCATGGCATGTGTTACATTCAACTTTTCCTGCGTTAACATGTTGTGCATGATTAAAATACGCATGATCAGGAAGGTTATGCACCCTTACCCATTCAATAGGTGTTCCTGAATTAACTGCCCTATATATTTTGTTAATCTCAAAGTTTCCAGAGTTGGTTCCTGTTCTTACAACGTTATGGCAGTTCATACAAACGTTGGCTGAAGGGATATTGGCAACTTTACTGAAATCCACCGTATGATGGCAATATCGGCAGTCGGTTTTATTGTCGCCAGCATGTATTTTATGTGAGAATTTAATGGGCTGATCGGGTGCATAGCCTTCAGTTCTGCTAAGATCCCTTGCTTCAACATAAGCAAGTCCACTATGGACGCTGATACCGATTAGAAGTATCGCAATGTGGACTATTTTATATTTGATTCGGCGGGTAAAAAGCAGATCGATGATAGCAATGGCCATTAAAAACCCAAAGCCGAGAAAAAGCATTAATTTAACTGGAAAAATCTTATGCTCCTTTAACTCTGAACCGCCTATATGAGATAAATAGGCAGCATAGTAATGTATTTCCTCTTCCGAGAATTTCATTCCCTGATGTGCCGCTTCCATCTTAGCGGAAACAGGTTGCATCAGTGACTGGTAGATGTTCATTCCACTGGTATCTATAAAAGAATTTGCAAGGTCAATTGCTGATGGGTTCCAGTTTAAGGAATCGCTGGTAACAGTATTATGACATCCTGAGCAATTAAAACTGCCACCGGCTTGTAATGGTATGAGACCATAAAACAGTCTTTCCCCCCTAAGGTATTCTTCGTGTTTAAATCCGGTTCTTTTATTTACATCAACATCGAGAACTTCAACCACCACTGGCTCCCATTGACCTATGTAGTCAATGATGCCGTTAATTTCGTTTTCTGAAAGTTGCGTAAAAGAAGGCATTATTGATTTATTATACTCCTGGTATAACTGAACCGCAATAGGGTCTCCTGATTGTATAACTTCCTGTGAATTCCTGATAAAACTATTTAGCCAGCTTCTTTCCCGCCTTTCAGTCACACCTGCAAGATCAGGCCCTACCAGCTTGCCTTGTCCTAAAGTATGGCATACAGTGCAATGCTTTTCAAATAGCTGCTTTCCTTCCTGTGAAAACGTCAATAAAGGGAAAAGCGTTAAAGCTGTGATTAGAACAATAATAAACCTGGGCATTGATATATTCCTGTAAAATTTTGCTTTCAGATTCATATAAAGCTTATTATTAGGTATGGATACTAAAGGAAGAGCAATAAGATGAAAAATAAAACCGCGGATAGTGAAAAGAAGAGATCTCTAAACGTCATCATAAAGATGTCTAAATTTAAATGCACCGTTCAATCATAAATATGAGTGCGAATATAATTCAGATTCGCATCACAAACAATTATCTAAGTTACAAATATGACAATTTAGCTGTATTTTATAATGAATCTAAACTAAATGATTGAATATTAAGGCTTAAGAAAAAGGCCTCTGATAAAATCTTATCAGAGGCAAGGTTATATTGCGGAGAGAAAGGGATTCGAACCCTTGGTACCCGTAAGGGTACAACGGTTTTCGAGACCGCCCCATTCGACCGCTCTGGCATCTCTCCAACAGCAATGGAATGCAAAAGTATCTAATTTAATGTTTTAAAAGCCTGAGAGCACTTAAAAAAATAAAGCCTGAGAGCACTTAAAAAAAACTTGAAAGCACTTAAAAAAATAAAGCCTCTTAAAAAAAGAGGCTTTATCTGAGAAATATTGGGAAATCTTTTAAAGGTCACGAAGCGCTTCGCGAATTTCGCGATCAGTTTTTCCAAGTTTTTGTTGAAGTCTTCCGAGAAGTTCATCTTCACGTCCTTCTTCATATTTTAAATCATCATCTGTAAGTTCAGCGTATTTCTGCTTCAGTTTACCTTTCATTTCATTCCAATTACCTCTCAGTTCCATATTGTCCATAGTATTACCCTTTCTTTTTTTAAGTGAATTTTTTGTTATACAAATGTCGGACTGAAAGGCTGAAATTACATTATATTTTTGACCTGAAATATTACATGTATTCTATATTGTCCTCATTTTCAACAGGGAAAAAGAGATTGAAGCTTGAACCTTCACCTGGAACACCAGAGGCGGTGATATATCCATTGTGATTCTGAACAACTTTTTTGCATATAGTTAAGCCAATTCCCGTTCCAGTATACTCATTTTTTCCATGTAGCCTCTGGAAGATCTCAAAGATCTTATTTGCGTATTGTTGATCAAATCCAATACCGTTATCTGTAAAGTTAATACAATGATAATACGCTATTTTCTTTAATCCAAAGCCAGTAATGAGTTCCCCTGGAACTACCTTATAAGTAATAGTTATTACCGGCGATTCAGATGTCTTACTGTATTTTAAAGCATTATCTATCAAATTAATAAACAGCTGCTGAATTTGAGATGATATCACATTTAAGGTAGGCAATGGCTCAGCATTGATAGTGGCACCCTTGATTGCAATATCTTCCTTAAGATTATGAATTGATTCCTTCAGTAAATTATTTAAATCAGTTGGGGCTTTAACAACAGAGGTATTGTTAGTTCTAGAATAATCCAGCAGATCGTTTATCAGATTTTGCATCCTTAGGGCAGCATGGGTTATGCGATTAAAATAATTCGTTGTGGTTTCAGAAAGTTTGCCATCTTCTTTTTCTAAAATCATTTTAGAAAGTACTTGAATTTTTCTGAGTGGCTCTTGCAAGTCATGCGATGCCATGTGGTTGAATGAAGCCAGTTCATCGTTCTGCCTCTCCAACTGAAGGTTTTTTTCTTCCAGTATTATTTCCTTATCTATCAAAAATGTTATGTCCTGAGCAATTCCTACTATAAAGCTGTGTTTATTGATTCTCATTTTGTCAGATGTACCTTTAATATACCTGATCTTCCCATCGCGCCTAATAAGTCTGAAAACACTGATGCTTGTCCGTTTCATCTGGTAATCTTTCAAACTTGTTTCAATTAGGTTGGGACGGTCATCAGGATGCACTAAATTTAAGACACTCTCAAAGTTTATTTCTTCTCTGGATGAATAGCCACTGATTTTTTGCAAATTTTCAGAGAAATTAAATTCGTTTGTTTCAAGATTGATATGCCAATGCCCTAATCCTGCACTAATTTCAGCATTCCTGATAACTTTAAGTGATGTTGTTAATTCAATGTTGGCTATCCTTAAATCTTCCTGCCGCTTTTCAAGTTGAGTAATTTTTAATACTTCAGTTGTAATATTCTGCATAGTTCCAATAAGCATGTGAATGCCAGAGATTTTAACAATACTACTGATAGCCCTAACATGTTTAATTTCACCTGATTTAGTTATAACCCTGTATTCCCATGAGTCAGCCTTTTTACTGTTTAATGTATTCAAACGGGCTTCTTCAATACGTATCCTGTCGTCTGGATGGAGAAATGTTGTATTAAAATAGTCAATATCAGGTGTAAATTCATTTGGCTCACAACCTAATATTCGGTAAAAGTTATCAGAGTAGAAAAGTTCATGTGTATCAAGGTTCCATGAGAAAGTTCCCATATCAGCATTTATCTCTGCCTGATTGAATATGTACTCACGGATAAGGGATTTATCAATATCTGAATTGGTTTCTAAATTGGCATCTCTCATGTAAAACTCCGGAATTAAAGTTCACACCAAAGATAATATCAATTTTAACCTAGCGAGCTAATTTATTAAATTTCTTAATCTAATTTACTCATAGTCAGACATAATAAAGTTGGGTCAGACATAATAGTAGCTGGACTCTTTTTGGAGTTACATTATTTATGTGTCAAATAATGTAATTTTATGAACCTGTTCTATAATAAGTTCCGCTACCGGTTTGTTTAATTTTACATTCGAATAAAACTTAGCTTATGAAATCCAATAAAACAGCATTCTTCTCATCTGACGCAAGAAGATAAGAATATGTAATGACTTGATGCTTAAGTAAGATTTATTCCAGCTTAAGTAAGTTCATAAACTCTCTATTGAACTTTATTTATATAATATCCATAAATAACATATATCAATATGAAGGAAAAGTTGCTAAATTTTTGGAAGTTGTTAAAAACAGCCTTTAAACAATGGAATTCAAAAGATCCATTCAGAGAAAGTGCTATTATTGCTTATTATGCTATATTCTCGCTTCCTGGATTGCTTTTAGTAATAATTACACTTGCAGGTTATTTTTTTGGTACCGGGCAGATAAATGATTATTTAAATGGACAGATAGCAAGTGCATTAAGTGAGGACACGGCACAACAAGTACAGGTTGTTATTGATAAAGCTTATGATGAAGACCAATCGCTTTTTGCAACAATAATTGGTATTGCCACTATTCTCCTGGGGGCAACCGGTGTTTTTTTTCAGTTTCAGAAATCACTCAATTTTATTTGGGATGTTAAACCCGATCCTAAAAGATCAGGTATATTGCAAATTGTCAAAGTCCGCATATTTTCTCTTGGCCTGATAGTTACCATTGCTTTTCTTTTACTTATATCACTTGTAATCACTACTGTTCTTTCAGCGATGGCAGGATTTATCCAAAGAAACTGGCCCGATTATATCATGTTTCTGTTCCATATCGTTAATTTTCTCTTCTCATTAGGGATCATTACTTTACTCTTTGCAATGATGTTTAAATTTATGCCCGATGCTAAAGTTAGGTGGCGAACCGTGTGGGTAGGCTCTGTACTTACCTCGCTGTTGTTTGCATTGGGAAAATCAGCATTGGGTATCTATTTTGGTCAGGCCAATCCGGGCTCAGGTTATGGTGCTGCAGGCTTCATTATTTTAATCCTATTATGGACCTCATATTCGTCAATGATAGTATTCTATGGTGCAGAATTCACAAGAGCATACTCTGATTTTAAGTATGGCAGTAAGGTTAGTCCTTCCGATCATGCAACTATAGATGACAAGGCTGAAATTATAAAGAAACTTGACTCAGAAAATGATGAATAAGATATGCCTGAAGGACCATCCATTGTTATTCTAAGAATGAAGTGTTGTTCCGCCAGAAGATACTGCAAGAGAGCTTGGTGGGTAGTATACCCCAAAGTCGGCTCAATGCAATGATTGCAGATACCAGGGTCTACCGCTTTCAATTTATGGAATGAAAGAAAGAATTTGTTTTAAGAAAAAACTGGCTAGTTCATACAAAGAAAGAGTGCCCACGTTGTAATATCCAGTTAATCAGAAAGCAACATTTGGGTAAAACTAAACGAAGGGCTTTCTATTGCGGCAAATGTCAAAAACTATATGGTTGATTTAGTACTCCTTTTTTCAGAAGGCATGTCGGATACCTGGCTGTTTGTATCAGGATCAGGTGAGGTTTTCAATTTATTTAATAACCCAACCACTACTTCTTTAATCCGACTTGAATTCTGAGAAATTATAGCTGTTATAATATACTTGATCAACGATCCTGAAATACTCCTGGCCTGACTATTTGCCTGACTTTGGCGCATATAATTCATTTTCATATCATGATGCTTCCTTCTTCTGCTTGCAGCAACTTTTTTATAGACAATGCTGGAAACTAATCCAACACCAGCAACTATTAAAGTAGCTTTCAATGCTGATGAGTGTCTAATTTTGTTAACTCCTGCCAACAGCAAATTCTTAGGCTTTAACCTTTCAGTCACATCACTAATCTCCTTTTTGAGGCGTTTCAATTCTTCCTTCTGCTTACTTTCTAATACTAGAATTGCTTCCTGAAGCTCAGCATTTGAATCCTTTTTCGCCATGCCAATTTACTTTAAAAATTTAGTAACTATTGTGTTAGTAATAGGAGATTTAATTATTTGTTTTTTGAAGAGTACTAAAATAATGATCAAAAGAACATAGAAGCCTGCTACAATTAAGAATCCTAAATACACTTTGCCTAATAAATCGCCAAGCCAAAATGCAAGTGCAAGATTAAGAATGATTAGGAAAAAGAATGAAAAAAGCGACAATAGCACACCGTATACAACATTCGAAACAATTTTTGCTAGTTTGTCAACTGCTTTTAACTTTATCAGGTCAATCGTGGTCTTACTGTAACTTTCAATTCTTTCCAGTAAGACCCCGAAAAACGTTGTGTTCTCTTCCATGTTCTTTTGCATTACTGATTATTACCCTCTTGGAGGTTGCTGATTCATTGGTTTGTTGATATCACTTTTGATATCCTCCATTTTATTCATTCCTTTATGTGCCAGGTTTTCTGCCTCTGATTTTACAGAGTCGAATTTATCCAACATACTTTCAACAAAGTCATTAAATTTATGCTTTAATCCGTCAGCATATTCATTGCTTCTGTCGGTTATTTTTCTGCGTGTTTCAGTCCCTTTATCTGGAGCTAACAAAACACCAATTACAGCTCCGGCTGCAACACCAACCGCAATGCTTAAAATCATTTTTCCTGCGTTCATGGTTTTCAATTTTTAAAGTTAATTAATTTTCTATTTAAAGGGTTCTTCGCCCTGATAATATTTGTAATAATATTGCAATTACTGCAATAACTAAGAGAATGTGAATTAAAGATCCAGCGCTATAAACAAAAAAGCCTAGAATCCATCCTATGATTAAAACAACCGCTATAATGTATAAAATGTTTCCCATTTCTTCATATTTAATGATTAAAGTTACAGAGGGACAAGTCAGTTAGAATGACAAGTCCCTCTACAACAAACTATTAGATAGCATCAAATTCTTCATTACTAATGTCATAATAACCACTATCGAATGATATGTTCTCATCAATATCGTAGTCTTCCTCCAAAGGTTCGTCAAAATCATCTGACTCTAACAATGATTCGTCCTCATCATCCTTAAGATAGTTATTCAGTGGGCCTTCCATGAGTTCCTTCTCAAGAAGGTTTTTAGCTTCCTCTTCAAACAAAATCATGGCAGAATCCACCAAGCGACTGTGGATATGTAACCGACCATCGATATCAACCGATAAATTACCTGGTTTTCTCTCCATTTTTTTTGAATCTGATGTTTATATATTATTCGTTCGTTTTCTGGCGATTTCCACCACGGCTTCCACCTGATGTTTTTCCAGCATCATCTTTACGAGTGCTTCCACCCTTTTTTTCATTTGCGTTTTTCATTGTTTTAAGTTTTAAAGTTATAAATTAGTGAATTGGTATTAAAGGAGTTGGTATTAAAGGTTTTATTCATCACCTTCCATCGCCTCATAATTGATAGATGATTCAGCGATTTCTGTTAGTAGTGAGTCAGTTTCTTTTTCTTCATCAAGAGTTTCTTCAAGAAGATCGTATACGTCCATCTTATCGAGAGTATGAGCAAATGAACTTAGAGTACCGTATGAAGCAATTTCATAATGCTCAATTTTTTGAGCTGACGCAATAATTGCTGCATCCCGTACCATGCCTGGATCCATTTCCTCCATCATTTCTTCGGCTTCTTTGATTAAGCCATCCATAGCCTCGCATTTTTCAGCTTTGGCAGGAATACCAATTGCTTCAAATACTTTCTCTAACCTTACAATTTGCCCTTCAGTCTGTTTAATGTGATTTTGTAATGCAGCTATCAACTCTTCGGATGTTGCATTTTTAACCATTTTTGGTGTCGACTTTAAAATAGCTTTTTCAGCCCAATAAATATCTTTTAACTCAGCTTCAAATAAACCCTGTAATCCTTGGGCTGTCCTCAATTGTTTCTTGTTGTTCTTTTCTGATGCTTTCATATTTTTATATAATATTATGGTTCGTTCAAACGATAATCAATTTTAAATTATGTAGTTATCGCTGATTGCAAAGATGTTATTACTTCATCCTGAATGCGTTACATAATTCTGATTTATGTTTTCATTTTCTCGCTGCATTATATATTTACATGTTATCATCTAATTAATTCAGCCATTTATAATTTCGCCGCCGTTCGGATGAATAACCTGGCCTGAAACAGTATTGCAACTGCTCTTCCAATTCCACTGTCACCACCTGTTATTAATGCAGCTTTATTTTTGAGTTTATTCGATCCTTTTACTTCCGGATTATCATAAACCGGGTTGGGCGTCATTTTTGATTCTATCCCGGGACGATTTTGTTCTTGTGGCTTCCTAATCTCTTTTTTCTCACCTTTTTTCATAGACTTAGCTCTCACTTCAGTGTCCACAGTTATACTGGTTAATATTAAAACTAACAAAGTAGAGTCGCTTTGCTCTGTTAATAATGTTACATTATTTACAGATATCGTTTCATAATCTTAACACTTGGGAAGAAATAAACGGAAACACATGTTACAATTGTAACGACTCATAATGACCGCAACAATTTTTTGAATTTATTGTGATGAAAGGTATGGTATTAATTAGATTCAACCAATTATTAAACATGTATAACCCAACTACAAACGATGTATAATGTACTATATATATACAAGGTTGATACATGGCTTATACTAGGTTGATACATGGAAAGATAAAATGAATCTCAACTGGCTTGTTCTAAAAACAATGAGAGACAGGTCAAGGCGGTTATGATAAATTGGCAGGGAGATATATGAAGAATTTAGAACCTTTATTCGGCTCTGACCAGGCTTCTATAATTCCATTATGATTTTCTACAATTTTTTTGCAAATTGCTAACCCAATCCCACTTCCGGGATAACTCATTTTATCGTGTAATCTGAATAACAAGTTGAATATTTTTTCAGAATATAGTGTTTCGAACCCTATGCCATTGTCGGTAAAGGTGATTTTGTAGAAGGATTCAGATGGAAACTCTTCTTCAGGTGCTATAAATTCTTTGCCAACAAGTTCACAGTTGATAGTAATAACAGGCTTAGTACCTTCACTGGTAAATTTTATTGAATTACTTATGAGGTTAATGAAAAGTTGTTGTAGTTGATATGGAATTGCATTAATAACCGGAAGATCATCTGATATAATTTCTGCTTCCTTCTCTTCAATTTGTAACGTAAGCTCCTCCTTTGCATGATGCAAAATCTTATTAATATTAGTTAGCTCAAATTTTTTGTTTCCTGCATTTGTTCTCGAAAACATTAGCAGGTCATTGATCAATATCTGCATATGTGCGGCAGAAGCATGAATACGTTTTAGGTAGTCTTTTCCCAGGCTTGATACATTAGGCAGTTCAACCTCATTCAATCTGGAAATAAACATCTGAATTTTTCTTAACGGAGCCTGCAGGTCATGACTAGCCACATAATTAAAAGAAGCCAGATCGGCATTGAATAATTCAAGCTTCCTGTTTTTCATTTCAAGTTGCTTATTACTGGTTACCAACTCAGTAATATCCATATTTATTCCAATCAGATATCTTTGGTTATTATTATCATTTATGATTCTGCCAATTGACTTAATGTACTTTAGTCTATTCTCTTTTGAGTGAATACGGTATGACAGGACGAAAGGTTGGTAATTTCTGTAAGCATTTCTAAACACATTGATCACATCCAGCCTGTCAGAAGGGTGAACCATCTGAAGAAAAGTGTGAAGGTTCAATTCCTTTTCACCGGGAGTTAGTCCTAACAGTGCATAAAAATTGTCTGAAAAGGTAAACTTATTATCCTGGAAGTTATGGCGCCAGTTGCCCAAACCGGCCAACTCTTCAGCGTGAACAAAGGATTGATTTGTAATTATCAATTCATCATTCATTCTAATCAACTTCTTACGTTCTTTATCTAATTTGTATATAAGGAAGGTGAAGATTATTAGTGTAATAACGACTATAGTAAAATATATAATGGGAGTATTGATAATTGATTCAATATGTTTTTTTTCTAATGTCCTTAAGCTCTCATCCTGATATGTAATCATATCATTCATTATCTGAATGGACGATTCAAGTTTTTTATTCCCCTTTTCAAGTTTAGCTTTTAAATCATGAGGTACGACAACTTTCTGACCTGCACCTTCTAAATTATGAACCAACAAGTCATACCTGGAATTCACGGTCTGTTCTAATAATTTCAGGTGCTTAAGTTGAACTACATCTTTAGCGAGCAGTGAATGAAGGTGAGCAAAGCACGATTCTATTTCTGCTCTGCTCTTCATGAATGGTCTCAGGAAGGTTGAATCATGCGTCATAATGAAACCGCGTTGTGCAGTTTCAGCATACTTAAGTTGTGAGATCAGCTTTTCGAGCTCAATCTCTACATTGTTAGCATGCATTAACTTGTTGGAAGTAGAAAGAGTGCTACTTATGTGTTCATAAGTAATACCATACAATAAAATTAGAAAGATGAGTGAAATAACCGCAACTATAGTAACCAAAATTACCCTTAGCTGTGTTGCTGGAATTTTCATCACTCAAAAATCTATATGCTCAGTACAAAATGTTCTTTATTAAGCCCTGAGGTGTGATATTGCCAGTTAATAGAGAGTACTTCAGAGATTACTTTTTGAAGAATTTTAAAATCATTTGGTTTCCTTATATAGATATTTGCTCCCTTCACAAATGTCTCTTCAATATCATTGTCTGAAGCTGAAGTAGAGTAAATAACAATGGTCACATCATTATACTCTTTATTAGCCCTAATTTCTTCCAGGCATTCAATACCACCTTTTCTTGGCATGTTAAGATCAAGAAACACAACATGTGGTTTACCATTCTCCGGGTTCTTTAAATATTCCATTAATTCAACACCATCATTTACCATGGTTAGATCTGTTTTGATCTTAACTTTTTCAATAGCTTCCTTGAAAAAGAAACGATCATCTTCATCGTCTTCAGCTAATATAATATCCAGTGGTTTATTGGCCATTTATAATTTTTGTTATTTAGTTATTATTATTACTTGTTATTGCTAGCATTGGTTGATGCTAAATTAGTAATAATTTCTTTACCAGGTGCCGTTTCAATCTCACCACGTCTTCTCTTTATAATTCTTTGGAATGACGATGGTGTTAAGCCCGTAGTTTTCTTAAATTGATAAGATAAATGTGCAACACTACTATAGCTAAGCTTGTATGAGATTTCTGTCAGAGTAAGATCTCCTTCCATTATAAGTTGCTTGGCTCGTTCTATCTTCTGCATAATAATGTAATTACCAATAGAAGTGTATGTATTCTCTGCAAAAAGGTTATGCAAATAACCATAGCTTCTATTTACTTTTTCAGCTATATAAGACGATATTTTAGAAGTAGGGAGTCCTTCTTCCTTGTAGATCATTTCCCTGATTACATCCTTGGTCTTTTGAACAAGAGTGCTTTTTAGGTTGTCAACTATATCAATGCCATAATGATTGAGATAACTGGTAAGTTGAAGTAATTTGGTTTCAGATATTTCGTTAAGAATTTCAATCTCTCCTAAACCACCTAATTCAAATTCAAGCCCCAATTCTGTAAGCTTCTCTCTAATTATTACATTTACTGCGTAATGAATATCATACTTGACATACAGTTTCATAATTTCAATTGTGTTAAGCGTAACAAGAACAATGAAAAAATACATTTTGTTTCCATTCCTTGAATCACAAAAATACAACAATATTTGCGCCAAATTGAAAATCAAGGCACTATATTATAAATGCCCTCAGTATATTTTTTTCTGTAGACCTTTTTTTTCATTTTGAGTTATCGAGTAAACACCCACCTATCCTCCGAACTCTCATTAGAATTAAACAAGTATCCTTCATAATTAAAGAGTTTTAGCTCTTCAACATCGCTAATTTCCTTATCAATTATATACCTTGTCATTAAACCACGGGCCTTTTTGCCATTGAAGCTAATAAACTTGAATTCCCCATTTTTAAACTCCATAAAAAAGGGAGTTATTAGCTTGATTCCTTTTAACGGTTTGACAGCTTTGAAGTATTCCGCAGATGCAAGGTTTACCAAAACTTTTGCTTTAGTTTCCTTTAAATCTTTCTTAACCTGATTTGTTAGTTTTTCTCCCCAGAATTCATATAAGTTGTTGAAATTTTTCCCCTTAAGGTTTACTCCCATCTCCAAACGGTATGGCATGATAACATCAGTTGGTTTTAGCAATCCGTAAAGGCCTGAAAGAATACGTACATGTTGGTCAGCAAACTTAATTTGTTCATCATTCAACTCCCATGCTTTAAGTCCTTCATAAACATCACCCATGAAAGCAGCTATGCATGGCTTAGCATTTCGCTCATTGAAAGGCAACTGCCACTCTTTGTACCTTTGTGCATTAAGGTCAGCCAACTTAAAGCTAATGTTCATCAACTCCTTAAGTTCATCTATTTTCTTCTTCTTTAATATTGCTATCAATTTAGCCGAATACTTGATAAACAAAGGTTTACTTCCGTATTTAATATGCGTTGGATTTTGAAAATCTAACGTTTTTGAAGGTGATAGTAGAATAATCATTAGCTCTAAGTTAGAATTTTGACCCTGCATTATTATCAATAAGCAGCTGAGCCTTGTTAATCAACTCAACAAGCATAATCATAACTACTCTTTATTCTTTAACAAATCACGGATTTCACCTAAAAGTATTTGATCTTGAGTTGGAGGAATTGGTGTATCAACGGGGACCACTTCTTTTTTCTGCATTAGAACCATCGCTCTAACAAGCATGAATATTGCTGCTGCAATGATTAGAAAATCAACAACGTTTTGAATAAACATGCCATAATTCAGTGTGACCGCCGGAGCTGTTTCGGTAGCTGCAATAAGCGTGAATGCATAATCTTTAAAGTCAAGTCCACCGAGCAATACGCCAAGAGGTGGCATTAAAATGTCGTTCACAAATGATGTAACGACTTTACCAAAAGCTGCTCCGATAACAACAGCCACGGCCAGATCCATAACATTGCCACGCATGGCAAAAGCTTTAAAATCTTGTACAATTTTCATGTTAAGTTATTTAGTTAGGTTTATTAAAAATCCATTGCAAAACCAACACCGAATGTTTGCTTCCACTGGGTCCGGGGACCAGCAAAACCATTTTCATCAACTATGTTAATGTCGTCATCATACATTAAAGTGACCCCAATAAAACTGGAAATGTATTTATTGACTTTCAGAGATAACATACTATCCCAATCAACATCTACATTCTCAGTATTTTCGAGATAATTACTAAAAAGTTGGAGTTTACTCTTGAACTCAATATTCTTCATTATTTCTTTCTGAAACATAGCAATAACTGCAGCTCCAAGCTCAAACCGATAATGCTCTCCACGATCAACACCGTATGCTCCTGAATCAGCAAGTGTTTGGTCTAAAACAATGGTTAACTTACCTGTAAAGGGCAAAAACGACAATGAGAAATAATCAGTAGGCTTATAATCAATACCCACTCCTAACTGCACATAAGCAGGGGAGAAGAAGGTTGATAGAATTACAGAATCATTGGGATAATTATATCCATCACTGAACTGTGTTTTGAAGTTGAAATTTGTACTGAAATAAAGCTTTTCAGCAATTTCATAACCATACTTTGTGAGAAAATCGATTTTATCATCACTCTTTCTCATCGTCTGCTCTCCAATCTTAACCAGACCATATGCCAGATCAAAGTTACTGTCCCATATTTTTTTCCCCTCTTTATAATTAGCGAATAAATTCAGTAAACCATTTCCACCAAAACTGTTTTCTCCTCCGGCTGCCCAATTTGAAAAGGATACCTGAGTAAAGTTGACTGCTATTTTACCACCTTTATTCCAGGTAGTATCACTTTGAGAAAATGCAATTGTTGACATGCTTGCCAGAACAAGAAATAAGAGTAATCTATTTTTCATAAACTAATGTTAGGTTGCGCTATTTTTATTTTGAAATTAGAAATATCATCCTCCATAACTTGATTTAATCACAGGGTTAAAAAGCCCATCAGTACCTCTGTCAAGATTGAAGCTAATGGTTAAACTTGTTCTGGTTCTTACAGCTTCCCGGTTAAAGGTACCAGGCATCCATTTAAGCGATCTGAGCAACCGTATTGCTTCCTCATTGCAACCTGCCCCCAATGAATTCTCAATAACCATGTTTGATATTTTACCATTGGTTTCAACTACAAATGACAACTTTACAGTTCCTGATACATTTTGCTTTATAGCAGCTTCAGGATACTTAAGATTAGCTGCAATGAACGATGATAAGTTTTGTTCCTTACCTGTGAATACAGGATGGGGTGATGTTTCAACATTTCGGTACCAGTAAACCTTACCCGATGAATCAATTGGTTCGTATGGGTTTAATATTTTCGTATATCCTCTGGATTTACACAGCCGGTCATATTTCTTCTTGTTGAATGCTATTTCAAAATGCTTGGTATCCTTAGCGGGTACACCCCTAAAAGTAGCATGTTGCCATTCAATAAGCTTAAATATTCTAATTGATTCAGCTAATGCAGCAGAATCAGGAGTACTGATGTCTCTTATATCAATAACATGCCCTTCTTCATCAAGGTCAAAGATAAATGACACAGTTCCTTCAATTCCCTGATTATACATTGCTTCAGGATAAATCAATTCCTGATCAATAAAATAATGAAGCTGATTCTTGCCACCCACCGGCTGGGCACTTATGAAGTCCTGTGCCTGTGCGCATGTGAAAATTAAAATTAATAAAACAACAGCAGATAGTGATTTCATCAACCTCAAATTGATTAGTAAATTTACTAATTACTTTTATAAAGTCAATACTGCAAACAAATTTAGTAAAAAAACCTAAAATTAAGCTCAGGATTTTGCTTTAGAAACCATCAAACGATCGAATAGAATCGGAAAATTAAAACTGTTAATTATTCAATCAGTATGCACACATGAATAAGTCAGTTAGTAACCAGGGTTGCTTTCGCAAAGATGTTTTAGGATCAAATAGGAGTAATCGTTTCTGATTTAACCCAGCCTTTGCTACCGTTGTCAATCCTTATTTCTTTCCAACCTGTTAATTCATCAATAATCTGCACTTTCAGTCCTTCGTGAATAACAAATAGGTCGGTGCCTGACTCTTCAGGGGAACTCTTAACTGATAGAGAAGCTGAGAACACTATTGCTTCATGCTTTTCCATAGCTTTAGTGTAAGTATCATTTGCTATGATAAACACCAGGGAAGTTAATAACAAAAAAACAATGCCCACCGTCAAAAGCCACCTGCGGGTCCTGATTGAGGTGGACAGAAAGAAGAGTGCTATGATAACAAAGAATACTGTAATCAACACAATTGAGAAAATAGCCCAATTATCGGGTGAATGCATCTGTTTTAGTGAGTCCCACCATCTTTCATAAAACAGTTTTGGTAGTTGGTCAATCTTATCAATAATCTGATTATTAGCCACTCTCAGGTTGTAAATTATATCTTCATTTCCAGGATCAAGCTTTAAGGCCCTTTCATAATACAGAATAGAAGATGGAATCTCATTTAACTTATAATAGGCATTACCTAAGTTATAGTATAGTTCAGAAGATGCATACCCTTCTTTGATAACCTTCTCATATAGCTCAACTGAGCTAGTATATAATCCTTCCTGATAAGCTTTGTTTGCTTTAGTGATGTCACTTTGTGGATTCGCAATTGTTGATGCTACAACAAATAAAAACAGAACTAAGAGGAAACCTATCTTCTTCATATTATTATTGCCTTACTTGAGTTCTTGTTCGGTTTGGGTTATAACTTCCATTGCTTCAGTGTACAAATTGCCCATAACTTCTGATTTATCTCCCGGGGCAAATCGTACATACTCGCAGTTATTCAGGGAACTAACAAATTTTATGATCAATTCTTCCTTTACTTGCTTGCTTTTGAGGGCACCGTGAACTGAATCAATGGAAAGGGCCGACCTTGAAATATTAAACTTATCACTTATATAGCCCCATAGTGCATTGGAAATCTCTGTACAAAACGCTGATTGATTACCATTTTTTAAAAAGTGCTCAGCAGCTTTTAGTCTTTTGCGTGCAATCCCAGTTGCCTTCTTATTTCTTACAAGCGCAACATTACCTCTTCTCTTCAATTCTTTCTGCCATATGATGACAAACAAAACAAACAGAATAAAGGGCAAGAGGAACAGTAACCAATAAATGCCGGTTCCAAAGAACAGATGGTTAATAGGCTTGAGATTAAAAACATCCGTGTTAATAAACCTTATATCAGTGCCAATGTATTGAAAATCTTCCTTATTTGCTCCAGCTCTTACATAACTGTCATTGCCGGTACCTTTTTCTACTGTAATCCTGAATTCAGGTGAATTTAATGTCTTGTAGTTTTTACTGTTCAAATCGAAATATACGAAGGGTATAGACTTTATGGTATAGTTGCCATGATTACGAGGAACAATCAGGAATTCAAAAGTCCTGGTGCCTGCCATTCCTGAAGTAGTGGTTTTTATGTCATCAACTATCCTTGGATCATACACTTCAAAATCAGGAGGAAAGTTGATGTTGGGCTTATCTATCAACTTAATATTACCGCTTCCACTTATGGTATACTTGAGTGTTAGCGCATCATTGGATTTGAGGGTATTCTTATCAACACTGGCATTTAATCTGAAATTACCAACAGCCCCAGTAAAATCAACAGTTTTTTGGTTTTGGGGTAATGGTTTTACTTTTAAAGTGATTGCATTTGAATAGAGCGTTTTTTCAACATTCTGGTAATTACTGCCAAAGAAGCTGTCATTGAAAAAGTCATCAAATGGATCATTTGCCCTTCGTCTTTTCTTTTCAATCTGAGCAATCACTTTCAGTTCGAGAGGCTCAATTTTCAAGTCACCTGATTTTTGAGCAAATAGTGCATCTTTTTTAATCTCAGCAACTACATATTCCTGTCCGTTAAGGTATTCACGATATTGAGTGTAAGTTGTATTGTTTTCCAACAGGTTTTCTTTCCAAAACCCTGTTAATGAAGGTATTCTGGTAAATTGAGGAGACGCAATAGGAACACGGGTATATAGTTTATAGGTAACTATTACCTGTTCTCCCTGGTATGGATCATTCTTATTAACTGTTGCTTTTACGAAAAGATTCTTTGAGCTGATGTCAGGTAATGACTGATTTGCATTTTGGTCTGGAGCTGGTTTTGTTGTTCCCTTAACTACCGTTATTTTTACCGGATTCGATTGATACGTTTGTCCATCAACATTAACACTTGCCTGATCAATGGTATAACTTCCTTCTTTTATTGCTTGAAGTATGTATGTGAATGAGTATTCTACGGTACGTGTTACTTTATTGTTGATCACTTGCATACTGGTACTCGAACTGGGATTAGGACCTGATAACACAGCAAAATCCTTTATAGCAGGGGCTTTAAATCCGGTTGCCTGGGCATTAACACTGAAAATTAATCTAAATTGATCACCTACGGCAACCTGATCAAATGCAGATGCTTTAAATTCAATTTGCTGGCCATATCCTCCCTTCACAGTGAAGATAAACAAGAGACTGAGAATAACACTTTTTAAAAACATATTCCTTGTAACCATAAGCCGCATAAATTAGCTAATTACCATTTATTACCAGTCCTTCTCAAGCTGAACAGGTACTTGCCTTACTTTATTCTTATTGACCTTGTTCATCGTTTTTTGTTCATCGTTATTTAAAGCCTGCAGCATTCTCTCTGCATCTTTCTTTGACAACTGAGCTTTTTGCTGTTGGTCGCTGTCATCACTTTCCTGCTGATCACCTGAATCAGGCTCAGACTTCTGCTCCTGCTTATCGTTTTTATCCTTATTGTCCTGATTGTCACTCTGGCTTTGCTGGTTCTGCTGCTGTTGCTGCATTTTATTTAATGCATAACTAAGGTTATACCTTGTATCTTCATCTGTAGGGTTTAACCTCAGAGCCTGTTTGTAAGCTTCTATTGCTTCCTGATACTTTTCTCCTTTAAGTAGTGAATTGCCCAGGTTGTGGTATGCAGCCGATTGTCGGTTCTTGTGCTGTGGATTTATCTTACCTATTGTGGTATTGTAATTGTTGGCAGCTTCCTCATAGTTCTCTTGCTTATACAATGAATTGCCAAGGTTATAGGAACCCTTAACTGATCGTGGTTCTTTATCCAGCGCTTTTCTGTAAGTTATTTCTGCATCCTTATATTTACCATCCTGGTATAAATTATTACCCTTCCGCACCACCTTGTTCTCCTGCTGTGAGAACGAAGATATTACAGAAGTGGTAACAAGCAGAATGACAAGTAGTATCTTCATTTCTTTATTGAGTTTGGATTTAGGATTGATAATTTATCACCTAAACGGCTTTTCCGTTCATTAATTATATAGTTAAGAAAGACCAAAAGCATTGCAAGAGCAATAAAATACTGAAATCTATCCTCATAATCGGAATAGCTCTTTACATCATAAGTATTTTCTTCCAAGCGCTTAACTTCATCAAATATACGATTAAGGCCTATCTGTGATGTACTTGCCCTGACATAAATGCCCTTTCCGGCATCTGCGATTTGTTGGAGCATCGTTTCGTCAAGACGGGTAATTACAGTAGAGCCTGACCGGTCTTTCCTGAACCCTGATACCTGACCGTTACGGTAAGTAGGAATAGGAGCACCCTCTGCCAGTCCCAGGCCTATAGTAAAAACTCTAATGCCTTTCTCCGCTGCTTCAGCAACTTTTATCAATGCTTCTTCATCATGTGTTTCGCCGTCAGTGATGATAATTATGGCTTTACCTGACTTCTCAACATTGAATGCCGACATAGCAGTTTCAACGGCTTTCTCAATTGAAGTTCCCTGAACGGGAACCATATCAGTTGAAACAGTTGATAACATTAGTTTAGCTGCAGTATAATCAGTTGTGATTGGCAGTTGGGTATAAGCTTTCCCGGCAAATACAACCAGTCCTATCCTGTCATTTTCCAAATCATCAAT
The DNA here is from genome assembly GCA_024636955.1 of Bacteroidales bacterium. Classification (GTDB taxonomy): domain Bacteria; phylum Bacteroidota; class Bacteroidia; order Bacteroidales; family Lentimicrobiaceae; genus Lentimicrobium. The sequence goes on along the minus strand of JAGXGB010000076.1, from coordinate 16,773 downwards.
CAACCTGTTAATTGATTGCTTTGCTCGCTCAAGTCTGTTAGGTTTGATATCCTGGGCTAACATACTATTTGATACGTCAAGTGCAATAACAATATCTATGCCTTTACGCTTAACTTTTTCAAGTTGTGAACCTATTTGGGGGTTTGCAAGTGCTACCAGTATTGATGCAATGGTGAGCAGCGATAGCAGAAACTTAAAATGACTTCGCCACCCTGACCTGTATGGCATAAGCAATCCGGTTACACTGGTATCACCTAATCGTTTTGCAACTTTCCTTTTCCAGCGGAGATATAGTACATATATCACCACCAGCACAGGCAGTAGCCACATCAAATTCAAATATTCCGGATGTTCAAATCTAAACATTTTTGTTTTTTCTTCTGATTTTAAGGATATCTCCGTAATACAGTTAACGACAAAATAATATCAAGCAAAAGAATAGCAAGGGCGGCTATTGCAAAAGGCAAAAACTCTTCCTTCTTTTTCTTGAATTCAGTAACATCAATCTTTGACTTTTCAAGCTGATCTATTTCCCGGTAGATATCTTCCAGTTTACTTTTGTTGGTAGCCCTGAAATATTTACCACCTGTCATATCAGCAATCTGCCCAAGCAGTTGTTCATCAATCCTAACCTCAACCTGTTGATATTGCAGCCCAAAAGGAGTATCAAAAGGGTAGGGGGCAGTGCCAATTGTTCCAACACCTATAGTGTATACCCTAAGGCCGAATACTTTTGCAATTTCAGCAGCAGATAGTGGATCAATAAAACCACGGTTGTTCTCGCCATCAGTCAACAGTATGATTACCTTGCTAACTGCCTGGCTTTCCTTAAGTCTGTTAACTGCAGTGCCTAATCCGTCACCAATTGCAGTTCCATCCTCAATCATTCCACTCTTAACTTCCTCAATTAAAGTAAGCAACACCCCATGATCTGTTGTCAGGGGGCATTGTGTGAAACTTTCACCACTAAATACAATTAATCCAATCCTATCACTGAATCTTCCCTTTATAAAATCTTTAGCAACATCCTTTGAAGCCTCCAACCTGTTAGGCTTAAAATCTTCCGCGAGCATACTGGTTGAAATATCCATTGCCATAATGATGTCAATCCCTTCAACGCTCACATCCTGACGGGAGGATGTTGTTTGAGGCCTTGCCAACGCAACAACCAGTAAAGCCCATACCATGAGGCGCATCATCCAGGTGGAGTACATAAGATATTCCTTCCAACGTCTTCTATTCTTAGGAAATATCGAAAGATCAGAAATCTGAAATGTAGGATAACTTTTTGATCCCCTGAACCAATACCATGCTATTGCTGCCGGAATCAGCAGTAGCAGATAAAAAGCCTCGGGATTTGCAAATTTCAAATGCTCAAACATAATTATTCCGGTTTGCTTTCTTTAATATTTTTATTTTCAATGTGCTGAGGAATAGTGTTATTCACTATCTCATATCCATATTTTATACTCTGCTCATTTTCGTAATCACCAGGTTGCGCTTTTGCAAATTTGGCCATATCTGCTAACAAAAGTAACTCCTGAAGGTGTCGTTCAGCAGGCATTTCATTTATATGCTGTTTCATGGCATCTAATATTTCTGAAGATGTCATTTCAGCCGCATTTAAATTAAACCTTTGCTCAAAGTACTCTCTAAGGATATCAGTCAGGCGGGTATAGTATTCTTTAATGTCGCCTTTCTCCCATATTTTTTCCGATTTCAATGAATCAAGTTTTTTTAACGCAATATCCCATGCAGGGATCTTTATTTTAGGTTCCGGTTTTTCAACAGGTTTAGTTTTTCTCTTTTTCAGATAATAAAGGCTCAGATAGATCAACAAGCCAAGTAATAGCAAGGCTGCAAGCCATGGAATTATCTCATTAAATGTTACAGGTGCCTTAAGTACCGGCTTAATGTCCTTAATATCAGCTCCTGGGTCAACTTTTACCTTAACTACTTCAAACAATATGGGTTCTGTTTTCATTGTTTGAGCTGGAGAACCGTTTTTTATTACATCAAATGAGAGAGGGGGCATAACCATAAACCCTGTATCAAAAGAAGTTATACTCACTATTTGCCTCAGTAATTGATCGCCGGTTTCTTTATTTACGATTGTATCAATTTTTGATTGTGAAAGAATTTCAAGTGAACTGGTAATCGTGTCTTTAAGCATAGGCCATGTGACAATGTCACTGCTACTAAAAGGCATTTCAATAGTAAGGTCTATCTTACCACCTATAGGAAACCTTGTTGAATCAGCTTTTATAGTTTGAGCTATCGCAGTAGTGGTTGAAACCAGATGAAATATTAGAAAGAAGGATATTAGTACTCTTCTGCAAATGTGCTTACTGTAGTATTCCATATTGTTTTTCGTGTTACCTCCTTGCTTCTCTCGATTTAAACAGGCTCAATAAAGGTTTAACATAATCCTGGCCGGTATAAATGCGAGTATAATCTACGCCGCTCTTCTTAAATGTGCTCTCCAAAGATGCCATTCGGGCTCTTGATTTTCTGCCGAATTCATCCTGTAGCTTCTTGTTGGAAGTGTCAATCCAAACACTTTTTCCCAATTCCTTGCTATAAACCTGCATTAGTCCGGCATCAGGAAGTTTAATTTCGCTTTGGTCATATACCTGCAAAGCCACCAGGTCATGCTTTCTGCCTGCAATTTTCATTGCGTTCTCAAAGTCAGTATCAATAAAGTCAGAGAGCATGAAGGCAGTACACCTTTTTTTCATTGCATTTGTTAAAAACCGCAAAGCTTCGGCAATATTGGTCTTTTGGCTTTTAGGTTTAAAATCAATCAACTCCCTTATAATTCTTAAAATATGCGTAAGGCCTTTTTGTGGTGGAATAAACTTTTCTATCTGGTCACTGAAAAAAATGATACCTACTTTATCGTTGTTATGGATGGCTGAAAAAGCAATGAGTGCTGATATTTCAGTCATCAGGTCTTCTTTCAATTGCTTCCGTGTACCATACTCATTTGATCCGCTCACGTCCACAAGCAACATCACTGTTAGTTCGCGTTCTTCATCAAATATCTTGATATATGGATGGTTAAACCGGGCTGTTACATTCCAGTCAATATTCCTGATATCATCGCCGTATTGATATTCCCTGACTTCACTAAACGCCATTCCACGACCCTTAAATGCACTATGGTATTCTCCCGAGAAGATCTGGTTTGACAGACCCCGCGATTTAATCTCAATCTTACGTACCTTCTTAAGAATATCAGTCGTTTCCATATATTCGATAATCGAACTTTCAATAATAATTACTCAGCTCAATAGATTCCTAAACTCTGTTAAATATCTATGGAACTTCAACAGTATTCAGAATCTCGTTAATTATCTCATTGGTTGTTACATTTTCAGCCTCAGCTTCGTAAGTAAGGCCAATCCTATGTCGTAGAACATCATGAGCAATTGCCCTTACGTCCTCAGGTATAACGTATCCTCTTCGTTTGATAAATGCATAAGCTTTTGCAGCAAGAGCCAGGTTAATACTTGCCCTGGGTGAGGCGCCATAAGATATCAAACTTTCAAATTTCTTAAGTTTGTTATCAGCAGGATACCTGGTTGTGAATACAATATCAGTAATGTAATTTTCAATCTTCTCGTCCAGGTAAACTTCACGTGTGAGATTACGGGCTTTAATGATTTGCTCGGGGGATATAATGGTATTTGTAACAGGTTGAACTTCATTCATGTTCTGACGCATTATGAGCTTCTCTTCCTCCCTTGAAGGATACCCGATAATCACTTTAAGCATGAACCTGTCAACCTGGGCTTCAGGCAGCGGATAGGTACCTTCTTGCTCTATTGGATTTTGAGTTGCTAATACGAGAAAAGGTTCTGCGAGAGGGTAAGTATGCTCACCAATAGTTACCTGACGTTCCTGCATTGCTTCCAGCAGTGCGCTCTGAACTTTTGCTGGCGACCTATTGATCTCATCTGCAAGAATAAAGTTGGCAAATATGGGCCCTTTCTTCACAGTAAACTCTTCACGCTTCTGGCTATAAATCATTGTTCCTGTTAAATCGGCAGGCAATAAGTCAGGAGTAAACTGGATGCGACTAAACCGTGCATCAATTATATTGGCTAATGATTTAATTGCCAATGTCTTTGCAAGACCGGGAACGCCCTCAAGTAAGATATGACCGTTTGAAAGTAATCCAATGAGCAAACGCTCTACCATGTGGCGTTGCCCAACAATTACACGGTGCATCTCCATGTCAATCAAATCAATGAAGGCGCTTTCTTTTTGGATTCGTTCATTTAATTGTTTGATATCAGTCTCGATCATAGGTGTTTTTTCTGCAAAAATACCATTAGAAGACTGATAAGCGAGGTATTCCGCTGTTAAAAATTGTTAAAGACCCATATATGATTGCCCTTAAGATTAAAGATTTAGTTTAATTCTAATGTCTTTAGGTACAGCATCTTTGTGAATCATTATGGCAATTGTGTTCAAACGCACAAATGATTCCGACATGTTAAGCAGCCCTCCATTGTCATTACTTTTATCTGACCATGAATTTTTTGTAATGAAGTACTCCTTGCCGTTTTGGTCTTTTACAAGTCCAACTAAGTGCATTAAATGATCGTCAGTGGACTGAAAGTTATTGAAAGCTTCCTGTCTCATTTCCTGGGTTATGACCTTTTCTGCCCTGATTTCCTTGAAATTATATATAAACTCAGCCCGTTCTTTATCACTCATTTGTTCCCATTTTGACATTTCAGTTCCTGCTGATGATATCGGTTGCATGTCGGGTATTATAGCCAGGCCGTTTTTATGTGAGAATCCCCTGTCGCTAACATCACCATCCCAACAAACTGTATACCCGTTTTGGAGAGAATTTTTAATAATACTTACCATGTTATCTATAGGCACATTGTAGTAACTGCTTGACGACCAGTTATCAGGAATCTCCAGTACAAAAGATGAATAAAAGGGGTGATGAGTGTATGAAGTAATTTCAATATAATCATCAGGATTTAAACCCATGGTGTTTGAAGGAATGGGTGCCCTATTTATATCGGCAATATCTGCATTTCCAGGTATAACACCCAGATAGGAATTGAGAATTGATTTATATGCAACCGGCCATACAGGTGATAGCTTACCGCCCTTGTTACTTATAACTGACTTCAGGAAACCTCCTAATACAGCATCTAGTTCACCATGATCATGCTTGATTTCATCCTCGTAAAGGCCTGGATATTGTGATTGATAAGCAATTCCATGTTTTCTCATGATGTCAATTACATCGTGCGCCTGACCCCCGGGCCCAAAGTTAGAAGATCCATGAAACCTAACATACCGTTCAGCCTTTGAAACATATGCATGATGCACAAAGAACATCTCCGAAAGGTCATTTGAACCCTTGCCTAAACGCATTAGTTCCGATTCAAGAAAAGAAACTGCAGCAAAGCTCCAGCATGTGCCGCTCTTGTTCTGATCCTTAACAGGTGTATAGTCCAATTCAGTTTTGGTTGTGAAACTATAGGTTTCATTGGTTGTGGAATCCTGTGCTACAACAGCTTTTGCGGCGAATATCAATGAGATGATCAGGAAAAAATTTGTATATTTCATACTTCGTATTTTAATTAGACTACAAAGCTATAAAACACAACCAAAACACCATAAAATTCTTTTGAAAAAATACATTATAAAGTAGAGAAAATTGCAAACCATTTTTATACCTTTGCCGTGCTGAGGGAGAACACTGTCAGTTAAATACTACAAGGTAAAGCACTGTCATATACTTGTACTATAAAAAATGGCATTTGGTATTGCATGTATTGTAAATTGATGTAACTTGTGCCGCTCTATAACGCGCTATAACATTAAATTTTTATAAACTAAAATTATATGAAACGTAGAAATTTACTCATTGGCTTACTGACTTTTATGTTTGCAACTGGGGTATTTAATTTATTTACTCCTGTAGCATATGGCCAGTCGGCTCTAGGGTTAAACTGGACATCGTTAGGCCCAGATAATTATTCAGGCAGAACACGTGCCTTGTTATTATCCAATAAAGACCCGCAATCAAAAACCTTATTTGCCGGTGGAGTATCAGGTGGCTTATGGAAATCAGTTACCGGTGGTTTAACCTGGACTCAAATCAATACCAACAATGTAGTTTTGAATGTCAGCAGCATTGCTCAGGCTCCTAATGGAGATATATACGTTGGAACCGGAGAGAACTTTGCCAGTGAACGTTTCAATCTTTTCAGCGGTTTTATTGGACAAGGCATTTATAAGTCGACTGATGGTAATTCTTTTACAAAGTTGAGTTCCACCAACCCGGGTTCTTTTAACAATCCTGATGCTGAGTGGGCTTTTATTAATAAAATTGCTGCAGCTGAAAATAATAAAGTTTATACTGCTACTAACAGCGGCTTGAAGGTGTCAGTTGATGGCGGAGAAACATGGTCAGTAGCTAAAGCTGGTGGTGTTGATTTAACCGAACCTGCAAAAGAAGTTGTTGTTGCAACTGACGGCTCTGTTGTAGCTTCAGTTGGAAATAAAGTATATTTATCAGCAAACGGTGCAGCCGATGCATTTGTGATGATCTCTGCCACTGAAGGGGAGAACTTCCTGCCTCATGATGGTGTTGGAAGAGTTTTATTAGCGTTTGCACCGTCAGATGCTTCTACACTATATGCTGTAATGATCTCCGACGGATCAGGCGGTTTAACGCTAAGAGGTCAACTACTCGGAGTATATGTGTCTAAAGATAAAGGTCAATCATGGCGTCTCGTAGGTCCTGGTGCAAGTTCCGTTTTTAACGTATTTGGAAACTTTGCCAATACTACTCATTATGGTGATTATGCAGCATCTATTGTTGTAAGTCATACTAATCCTGATGAAGTCCTTATTGGAGGAATGTATATCTGGGCAGGAAATAAAGTTCTTGAAACCGGTTTTTATGAATGGCAGTTAAGAGGCGTTGGTGCTTCAAATCTTTTCCATTCTCTGGTGCTTGACCCCAATACACAAGGTTTAGGATATGCATCTTCTGATCAGGGTGTTTTCAGGACTCAGAATAATTTCTTATCACTTGATGGCTTAAACCGTGGTTATAGAACATCAATGTTTTATACTGTTGCTTTTGATGATAAAGGAAGAGTTGTTGGCGGTACACAGGGCAACGGAATTCTCTTCATTGATGGTGAAGGTAATACATCAACTACAGCAGTCCAGGTATATGGCGGTTTCGTAGGAGGCTCAGTTGAAATGTCAATGATATATCCTGAAGCATTGTTCTACTCTTCAACCAATGGAACACTTGCACGTTCAGCTGACTTAGGTGTTTCGCTCACAAGTGATTTCGTACCAACTACTATCAGCAATAGTAACTCATCTGTTTTTCTTACGCCTTTCAGAATGTGGGAAAGCTTTAACAATATAAACTCACGTGATAGTTTAACTTACATTGCAAAGGCTGACCTCACGTCAGGTCAAACAATTGAAGTGAACAGCAAAACTGCAAGATATCCATTCAATTATACGATGACCCAGAATTTGACTAAAGGTGATTCTATTAAAATTAAGGACATTATTTCTTCTCGCTTCTTCCTTGGTGTTGCCAATGGAATTTATATGACAAAAGAAGCCTTAGATTTTGGTATAGAACCTGAATGGTTTAAAATAGCTAATGTTGTTGGAATCCCAACATGCATGGCATATTCTGACGATGCAAATTATTTATTTGTCGGAACTAAAGAAGGCAAAGTGTACAGAATTGCTAATATAGCTGCTGCTAACACTTTTGAAAAAGCTGACGTTTCAAGCACTGCTATTATCATTTCCACCACTCTTATCAAAGATTTCCCGGGTCGCTATGTAACATCTGTGGCAGTTGACCAGAAAAATGAATTAAATGTACTGGTTACACTGGGTGATTACGGAAGTGATGAATTCGTATACTTTACAAATAATTCATTGGATCAAACTCCTACATTCAACTCTGTACAAGGTAACTTGCCAAAAATGCCGGTATATGCCAGTCTGTTTGAGTTTAATACTTCTAATGTTTTGTTGGGTACCGACTTTGGAATATACACTACTAAATCATTAGGAGCTAATACAACCTGGACTCCTGAAAATAATGGCATGGGTGCATTACCAATCATGTCAATCCGTCAGCAAACTGCCATAAGGCCTGTAACAGCTACTATGCCTGGCATTTCAAACTCAGGTGCAATTTATATTGCATCACATGGAAACGGAATCTTTGAAAACCGTTTGTATGTAGGCCTCAATAGACCAATTGCAAAGCCAGCCGTTGATGACATGTTGACTGTTTACCCTAACCCTGTAATTAACAAGATCAATTTTACTATTGATGCAACTTCCACAAGTAATGTAGTATTCAAGGTTTATGATCTTCGTGGAAATACCGTAATGAATATGGATCTTGGAGCACTTTCAAAAGGTGTTAACAGAATATCAGTTAACGCTGATAACCTGTCATCAGGCACTTACATTATGCAGGTGGTAAATGGAACCCAGGTTCAGAAAGCAAAATTTGTAGTTGTAAAATAGTCAAATATGAGCCCAAAGCTCATAATTCAAAACAGGATAAAAAATCTAAAAAATGAGAAAAATATACTTAACGTTCCTGATAGTTGTTGCAACTTTAACGTTGAAAGCGTCACCTGATATCTACACCCCATCACTTATATCACCAGCCAATAATGTTACTGGGGTTTTTCCGGATGTTGAACTTGACTGGAGTGCAGTTACCGGGCTTTTAGGCTTGCATTATGAGCTTCAACTTGACACAACAGCTGATTTTACCGCACCGGTTATTTTCAGTACAGAACTCACCAGTTCAAAAATGTCAGAACTTAAATTTGGTGTCACATATTTCTGGAAAGTCAGGGCTATTGATAATTCTGCAACTTCCGACTGGTCAGAAGTTAGAAGCTTCACAGTTATTCCTGCAGTTCTTATTCGCAGACCTAATGAAAATGCAACTGCTGTAGCAGCGAATGTTCAGATCATTTGGACAGATATTACCGGGGTTAGCCATATCAACTATCAAATTGATACAACTGCAAATTTTGACAGTCCTATGCTAATAAGCACCACTGTAATAAACAAAACTCCATCGCAGACCAACGCTTCATCATTGCATTTCGGACAAAAGTATTATATCAGAATTCGTGGATTCCATGCAAGTGATACGTCTGCCTGGGGCGACACACGCTCTTTTACTGTAACAAATACCTTCTTGTTGAAGAACCCGGCTAATAATGCAACTGCTATTTCTCCTGATGTTTTATTCGAGTGGAACAAAATAGATGGAGTTACCAAATATCAAATACATGTTTCTACAGATCCTGAACTTGATCAGTTTGAAGCTTATAATGTAGCACCAGAGAAGCTTAAGTTTGCTCCGGATACATTTTTATTTGGAACAACCTATTACTGGCAGGTAGCAGCTATTCATGCTGCTGATACACTGATGTCAGATATTCGTTCGTTTAATACCGTTGCTAAGGTTAGCCTGACTTCACCATCAAATAATGCAACTAATGTGGTGCTGCAACCAACCCTCACCTGGGTGCCTATTTCAGGAATTCATGGCTATCAGTTAGATTTAGCACATAATGCTGAATTTACAGACGCTTTTTCTTATTCAATCAACTCCGGAGGACAAGATGCTACATTTAAAATTCCTCTTCATGTGTTGGATAGTGCTAATGTATACTACTGGAGAGTTAGAGCTATTAGCAGTAGGGACACATCTGATTACAGCGACACATGGAGTTTCAGGAGCGTTACTTTAGGACTCGAAGAAGATGCTCAATTAAAGTACAGTGCGCGCGTATATCCTTCTCCTGCTGTTGACAGGATAAGTATTCGTTTAAGGAATAATTATACCGGTAATGCTACTATTGAAATCTATGATCTGCTTGGAAACAAACGCTTAGATGCAACTGCTGCATTCACAAACGGTCAGCATAAAGACCTTATCCTTGGCGACCTGAACAACGGAATATACATGATGAGTGTTCTAATCAACGGACAAAGAAGCACATCTAAATTGATAATTCGAAAATAAACGATATTGTAATTAAGCGATCGTTATTTAACATTGAAAAAAAGCCGTCTTAACTGAGATGGCTTTTTTCATTCAACACCATCTCGTTCATGGCTAAAGCCCTGATGTGTAGGCGGGGACCTTAGGGGTGACCTTATTATACGATTTTAATCGTACCTTTTTCCAATGCCAAAACTAATATACAACGTCAGGAAAAACTGTTCGGGGCTTTGGGATGCCATTATGGGAATTGCTTTTGCATAGAAATCAACCACTGCACCTACTTCGGCTACTTTCGTGTTCTGATTGATGGTGCCGAATTCTATGCCGAGGCCTACTTTTACATAAGCACCGGGGTATGGCTTTAGCTCATCAAATCCCTTTAGAAATGAGGCTCTGCCATATATATTGTCAGGGAAGTGTTCGTTAGGGTTATACTTTTCAACACTGATTCTGGGACGATACTCGGTGGTATCCCATTCCATAATATTAAGGTACACTGGTTTAGCGAAAGCCACAGAAAGCCCACCCGTGTAAAAAAGTCGCAATTCAACACCTCCGCTGTATGGTTTTCGGTTCAGCATTCTTTGCTCTCCAAAACCGGCACGCAGCATGTAGATTGTATTGAGTTTGCCGTATATATAGCTTCGGGTGTTCGTGTAAAAAGGGTTGATGCTCTTAATTTCTTTCGAATGCTTGTATTCTAACAGGTCAAACTCAAGCATCATTTTATTGAATATCGACCTGTTTCTTCCAACCCGATACTCAAGGCCCCAACCATTAGTGTGAACTATCAAAGCACCATTCATCTCTTTTCTGAACAATACATTGTCGCCTATCGTGTCAAAAGCCGGATCATATTGGGCTTCAGCAGGAAGGCTAAAAAGTACTATTACAATAAAAAGCAAGCTCTGAATGGTCTTTCTCATCTGATTATAACAACAAAAAAGTACAAAAGTATGCAAGTAGTGGCACAATAAACAAATAACACGCAGGTACAAATGTATGCAATTGGAAGCACTATAAAACAAAAAAGCCCATGAAAATCACAGGCTGAATGGAAAATTAAGCCAAATTAGAAATTACGGTCTACCTTATATCTATGAGTTTCTCCATAAGCAGCACATCTCTCTGCTGATTTGCAGGAAACTGCAATAATTGCGAGAGTGAAAACCACCAGGATGATCTGAATTGATTTTTTCATATATTTACAGTGTTCAACGGGTTATGATTTGAATTCTAGTTATAACAAATAACTGTCAAAACGGTTATTTATTGTTAATCAAAAAAAGAGCAAAAGGTAACTTTGCATGACCACTATTAATCCACAGATTGAAGCCAGCTGGAAAGAATTACTACAAGGTGAATTTGAAAAGGATTATTTCAATGAACTAAAGACCTTTTTATTATCTGAAAAGTTAGCTTTTCCTATCTTTCCACCTGGCCCACTCATTTTTGAAGCATTCAACAAAACTCCTTTTGATAAATTAAAGGTTGTCATTCTTGGTCAGGATCCCTACCATGGAATCGGTCAGGCGCACGGACTATGTTTCTCGGTGCCTGAGGGTGTGGCTTTCCCACCATCGCTTAATAATATCCTAACTGAGTTAAAGCGTGATACCGGATGCCAGTTTCCTACATCCGGTAATTTGATTAGCTGGGCTGAGCAAGGCGTGTTATTATTGAATGCTACATTAACAGTAAGGGCTAACCAGGCTGGATCGCATCAGGGAAAAGGGTGGGAACAATTTACTGATGCTGTCATAAAATTAATATCTGATACAAGGGAAAACATTGTATTTTTACTCTGGGGAAAGTATGCTCAAAATAAACGATCATTGATCAACACAACTAAGAATTTTATACTCGAAGCACCACATCCATCGCCTTTGAGCGCGTATCGTGGTTTTATTGGTTGCAGTGCCTTTTCAAAAACGAATAAAATACTTGCAGAGTCAGGGTTAGGGCCAATTGACTGGAACCTGATGCGCGGAGTAACTATATAAGTCCTATTGCAAAATGTTGAAGAAAGCCTTCAACTCTTATTATTTAACCTAACATTTGGAACATGAGGAAATTTACATTTATGATCTTGCTTGTAACAACTTTTTCAACTGCAATAGCAGGTGGTTATCAAGTTGGTTTACATGGCATCAGGCAAATCGGTATGGGTTTAGTCGGTACCCCACTTACGCTTGATGCAAGTGTACTCTTCTATAATCCGGGAGGACTTTCATTCATAGCTCCTGATTATAGTTTTGCACTTGGGGTGAACGGAATACGATCCTATACAGCCTATAAGAAAACAGAACCTTCATTGGCAGAAGCTTTAACTGACAACCCATGGGGTACTCCTTTTTATTTTTATGGTGCAGTGAGAATAAATGATCGCTTCAGCGCAGGACTTGCAATTAACACCCCATACGGGAACAGCCTTTCATGGGGTAAGGACTGGATTGGAAGATACCTCATACAGGATCTTTCCCTGCAGGCTATATTCTATCAGCCAACTGTTTCCTATAAAATCAATGATAAAATAGGAGTGGGTGTTGGATTAGTATATGCTACCGGTAAGTTTGAATTAAACAAGGCATTGCCTGTATTCAACGCCGGCGGTGAAGGCAGCATCAACCTCGAAGGTTCAACCAGTAAAATTGGATTCAATGCAGGCATTATGGTCAGGCCTATTGATGGTTTGAATATAGGTCTCGATTACCGCTCAGCAATGGATATGGAAACTGACGATGCTGTTGCAACATTTGATGTTCCGGTTTCTCTGCAAGGGAATTTCCCAAATACCAATGTTTCAACCAAGCTTCCTTTGCCGGCCAACCTTGATTTTGGTGCAGCTTATGATGTGAGCGATAAATTGATGGTTGCATTCAGTTTAAACTATGTATTCTGGAGCAGTTATGACTCTCTGATCTTTGATTTTGAAAAAAATACCCCAGCACTTGCTGATTCAAGAAATCCCCGACTATACAGCAACAAAATGATCGTGAGGCTAGGTACTGAATATAAGTTGACAAACTCATTCTTTATCAGGGCTGGTGGATATTATGATCCCTCACCTGTGAATTCTGATTACTTCTCACCTGAAACACCAAGTTTGAACAGTGTTGGTTTAACTGCAGGTATTACTTATCTACCGGTAGAAAAACTCGCTATTGAACTCTCTTTCCTATATATATCCGGACAAGAAGGTGAACGTACTTACCTACCTGATAATTTTTCGGGCACTTTCAAAACCCAGACATACATCCCGGGATTTGGCATATCGTATAATTTCTAAATCAATTCAAAGACCATTATGAAAAACTATAAAATATTATACTTATTCCTGATTGCAGTTGTACTTACAGCTTGCAAACCTGAAATTGAGAGTTTCACACCATCAGCCGGTAATGCTGATTTCACCACATACATTTCTTTAGGGAATTCTCTGACTGCAGGATACCTTGATGGTGATTTGTATAGGAGTGGTCAACAGGTTTCATATCCTAATTTGATTGCAGGCCAATTAAAAACTGTAGGTGGCGGAGAATTTATACAACCGCTGATGTACGATGATATTGGTTTTGGAAGGAGACTGGTTTTAAACCTGAATACTGTAAGGGACTGCTTTGGTCAACCGGTAGATGGAGTAGCACCTTCTTTGGGACCTTTTCCTTTAGCAATGCTTGATCCGAAAACACCCGATCCAAAGAATTTTACCAATAGTCAGGAACTGCACGGTTCACATAATCTTGGAGTTCCGGGTGCCAAGTCATTTCATTTACTTGTGCCAGGTTACGGTAGCATGAACCCTTATTTCGCAAGGTTTGCCACCGGTGCCCAGATCTCTGTTGTAGAACAGGCAGTATCATTAAATCCTACTTTTTTCAGTCTTTGGGCAGGTAATTATGATATCCTTACTTACGCCCTGGCAGGAGGGGAGCAGGATTCGCTAACATCCGTGCAGCTATTCTCTTATGCTTACTCAACACTGCTCACAGCCTTAACTGCCAATGGAGCAAAAGGGGTTGTTGCAAACATCCCTGATATTACCAATATCGCACATTTTACCACATTTCCTTATAATGGCCTGGCACTGACTAATGAAGCACAGGTTGCCGGACTCAATGCTGCATATGCTCCACTGGGTATTGTATTTCAGTTAGGCCCAAACCCTTTCATCGTTGCTGACCCTGGGGCTGTAGGAGGTTTACGACAAATCAAATCGACTGAACTTATACTGTTATCACTTCCACAGGATTCGATAAAGTGTAAAGGATGGGGATCGCAAAAGCCTATACCAGCACATTACTTTTTAGATGAAGGTGAAATTGCCAATATCAAAGAAGCAACTCAGCAACTTAACGCTGTAATCGAAAGTCTGGCTGCAAGTCACAACCTCGCTTTCGTTAATGTAAACGCTATTTTTAATAACATCCGTACAGGGTTAGTATACGATGGTGCTCGCTTTAATGCATCATATATCACCGGTGGCATTAATTCACTTGATGGTATTCACTTAACTTCCAGAGGAAACGCTATAGTTGCAAATTTCTTTATTGAAGCTATTAATGCTAAGTATGAGTCGAGCATTCCACTGCTTAATGTAATTGATTATCCGGGAATTATATTCCCATAATGTTGACTAAAGGTGAATATTTCCCTGATTTCTTTATGAGAAAATATTCCTGAGCTTTATATTTCTTTAAAGGGGTTGTCTTAAAAAAGACACCCCTTTTTAGTATCATTAAGGTGCTGTAATAAAAAACACCCCTTTTTTGTATCAACAGGGGTTAGGAACATTCAATCCAATTCCAACCTTTACAGTTTTAAGAAACTATTACGGTATATTTTTATAAGTCTAATCCATTAACATTTTTTAACAGGCTTAACCAGCAAATTGAAGGTTAGAGCCGATTCAAATTGGTTTAACTTCAAACATATTGCATTATTTTTGTGCTCAACGAATTCCCACGAATCTCTTTTGGCATGCAAGTACTTTTGAAAACTCTGATAATAATAGCTCAAATATGGTTTCTGCTCAGCAGTTTCAATTCGTATAGCCAAACGTTCAGTATTGATACTACCACATTCCTTAATCCCGAAATTAATGAAACGGGTCCCGAATACTTCGAATACGAGCCTGATGAATACGAGCCTGAATTAATCTCCAATGAATCAGTAACCCGTGATATGATGTTTGTACCTACTGATGTCCTTTACAACAACAGGTGGGATACGCTTAATATCAGAATTGGCAGAACTGACTGGTCGAAGATCTCTGATTCGGCTCTGCTATTTATGCATGATCTAAGAGAACATCGCTTTGTTTTTCCGTTCAAAGGTAAAGTGATCTCAAATTATGGTCCACGGGGAGGAAGATTCCACGCAGGTGTGGATATCAAGCTCGATAAAGGCGATACCATAGTCAGTGCCTTTGATGGAAAAATACGAATAGCAAGGAGTATCCATGGCTATGGCAAGGTTGTAGTGGTCAGGCACTTAAACGGATTAGAAACAGTATATGCACATCTCTCAAAATACCTTGTTGAAGTGAATGACGAAGTGACTGCGGGACAACCCTTAGGGCTGGGAGGCCGCACTGGTCGTGCCACTACTGAACACCTGCACTTTGAAACCAGGATATTGGGTGAGCACTTCAATCCTATCAAAATCATCAATTTTGAAGAGTATTGTCTTACAGAAGGCCTCCTGGCAATGGACAAGTACAATCTTGGATTCGGTTCCAAAGAAGTATCAATGGTAAGTTCCAATAGTGGCAATGATGATGTATCTTATGTTAAGATCAAGTCAGGAGATACACTTTACAGTATAGCAAGGCGACATAAAACTACCGTTGACCGTTTGTGCAGGATGAACGGAATTACTCCTAAGAAAGTCCTGAAAATAGGCACTAAACTAAAGGTTGGGTAGTCTTTAAAGGCACTAAACTTAAGGTTGGGTAGTCTATCTCATTGCTTTAAAGCTTAATTTTGCATCTGTAATGCATAAAATAATGAGCACAATAACCTCTATTTTAAACAACGGTACACTACGAAGGGATGACCTTATTGCCCTGCTCAATGCTGAGGGTGATGAGCTGAAAGAGTTGTATGCCTTTGCCGCGGAAGTGAAAGAGAAATTTGTTGGTAAAATAGTTTATTTCCGGGGTCTCATTGAATTTTCCAACATCTGCAATAAGAATTGTTATTACTGCGGTATCCGAAAGGACAATAAAAACGTAAAGCGTTATAACCTATCGGATGAAGAAATCCTGAAAGCCGCCGAATTTGCTTATGTAAATAAGTATGGATCGGTTGTGCTGCAGGGAGGGGAGCTATCAAATAAAGCATTCACTGAACGCATTGAGCATCTGCTGAAGCAGATCAAGCAGTTATCAGACAATAAATTAGGCATAACCTTGTCAGTTGGTGAGCAAACCCCCGATACCTACAAACGGTGGTTTGATGCAGGCGCCCACCGTTATCTGCTTCGTATAGAATCATCCAACCGCGATTTATACTACAAATTGCATCCTAACGATCAAACCCATAGCTTTGAACGCAGGTTACAAGCACTGGCCGACCTAAAAAGTATAGGCTACCAGGTTGGAACCGGCGTAATGATAGGTTTGCCTTATCAAACTATTGAAGACCTGGCCGATGATCTGCTTTTTATGAAAGAGCTTGACATCGACATGTGTGGAATGGGTC
>JAGXGB010000075.1 GCA_024636955.1 Bacteroidales bacterium | reverse complement strand
GGCATACATTGTTACCGACGATTTGAATCCTCTAACTATTGAAGAAAGATTTTTGAACTGAATTCCAAATTTTTCAGATGTTGACACCTTCCTTTCTATATTTTCCATTTCTGGAAATGCCAATTTTTCATTGTTATAAATATTGTCTCCAATGCTAATTATTGCATGAAAATGATTGGGCATTACTACAAATTCATCCATTAGAAGATTCATATCTGGCCTTATTTCAGGAGTGCATAACCATTCTTCAGTTGCCTTGATACCAAGTGATGACAACTGCATTTGTCCATTTAGTATATTACCAAAGAAATGCTCTCTATGTGCTGTGCAAATTGTGATATAATACATAGCTTTTCTACCGTAATCCCATGTTTGTAGTCGAGAAGAGGGAATTCGGTATTTTTGTTTAAAACGTTCCATATTTGTAATGTGTACCAATATGTATAATATAATTGACATAAAGATGCAAATATATCAAATGCATCACAGTTATAAATAATCAGGCGTGAATATCAGACGACATAAATTCAAAAAAAAGACGGCAGGTATGCCGTCAATTGGGGAATTGTCCCTTTCATAAAAAAAGACGGCAGGCATGCCGTCTCTACGGTAATATTTTTCTACTTTTGCGCCATAATTTCCTTTAATGACAAATCTACCTGATTTCTTTTCTAAAAACCTGTCGTTCAATTCCTTTGGCAAATGGGTTGGTGGTGGTGTAGGTTGGGCGCTTGGCGGTCCAATTGGTGCTATTCTCGGCTTTGTGTTTGGCTCCATGTATGATAGCATACAAAAGGGCGAATATGAATATAAAGGCTTCACCCCTACACAAGAGGGCGATTTCAAGGTTAGCCTCCTGGTGATGATTGCGGCTATCATGAAAGCTGATGGTAAGATCATGCGATCAGAGCTCGAGTATGTGAAGAATTTCCTTTACAGACGCTTTGGCGATGCTGAAACTGAACGGTTACTGCTGCTGCTGCGTGAAATCCTGAACCAGGACCTTGATGTAGATGAGATATGTGAACAGATTCAGGAAAACATGGAATATCCATCGCGTCTTGAACTTGTGCATATGCTTTTTGGTGTGGCTTCAGCTGATGGATTAATGGGTCATAAGGAAGCAGAAGTTCTCCGGCATATCTGTCTGCGCATGGGTATAAGACCGCGTGACTTTGATTCACTGAGTGCCATGTTCGTTAAAGAGGTTGACGGCTCATATAAGATACTGGAAATTACACCTGATGCATCTGATGAGGATGTTAAGAAAGCATTCCGCAAGATGGCGCTCAAATACCATCCTGATAAAGTAACTCACCTGGGTGAGGACATCCAGCACACTTCAAAAGAAAAATTCCAGCAACTCAACAATGCCTATAACGAAATCAAGCAGAAACGAGGATTTAACTAAGCTTACACTCGAAGCAAAAGATATCCCTAAAACTGCCGATCTGCCTGCACTGATGAAGTTGCACAGGAAAACTTTGGTCAACACAATTAAGGAACTGAAGAAAACCGACCCGAAGGTGCTCGACCTTACAGTGCATCGCCTGCATGAAGAAGCTTTCCAGCTGTTCGACTGCCTCGACTGCGGCAACTGTTGCCGTACTATAAGTCCGGCAATAACCTATGCGGAAGTTGACAGCATGGCAAAGAAACTCCGCATTAAACCCTCTGAACTGGTAACACGCCACATTCATATGGATACCGATGGTGATTTTGTCTTCAACTCAGCACCCTGCCCTTTCATAGGTGATGACAATTATTGCAGCGTCTACAGCGCTCGCCCCAAAGCATGCCGTGAATATCCGCACACCGACAGAAGAAAATTCTATCAGATTCTAGACCTATCTCTGAAGAATGCAGAAGTGTGCCCGGTGGTGTATGCGGTTATTAAAAAAATGGGTATTTAAACCAACAATTTCACCTCTTCCTCCAACACAATACCCACCTTTTCCAACTGTTCCAATACAGGTATATATATATCAGGTGAAAATGGCCTGAGAAGGCCTTTTTGGGTCAACTGACCTGACAGGATAAGATCAACCGCAATAGCAGCAGGCAGCGCCACCGTGCGGGCAATAGCAGTATCCTCGCCGGGTGTGCCGTAGTCAACGAGGCGAGAAAGTATGCGTTCTTCACGATCGCCGGGGTACTTAACCATCAACTCATGCTGCATAAGTACCATGTCGCGCTCGTCTTCTTTGAGCATCATTTTGGAGAACATCAGGTCGCAGGTTACGTTGAACGGCGATTCAAATGATTTCCCTATGATATCGTTGCTCGGGAAGCCTAGCCACTTAATTGACCTGATAGCCGGTGATGTTTCTTCTATCTGCAGGAATTTGGCAATCTGGCATTCGTATAGCGGATAAAGTGTGCCTACTTTGCGTTCTATGAGGTTGAAGTACGACATGTCCTCCATGTTGATCGGCTGCATATCAAGCAGTCCCAGTTTTTTCATGGCATCAAGTGTTTCACACCAACCCGGCAACCGAAGTGTTCCCCGTAGCATTGTTTTGGCCTCTGGAATTGCATAATCTTCTATGTAAGCAACTGAATCACGGTTAGGATATACTTCAAGTACACCCACTTCTGGGAAATCAACTTTAAAAGGTTTGTAAAAAAGCTGATCGGCAGAAACTGTTACTTCCTCTCCATTAATAAGGTAATGCGCACTATTGAGCGATGCGCTCATTACACCCCGCGGACTCCAGGTAAACTTATATGCAAGCGGATTATCAGCAGCTTCAGGTGCAGGCAGCGCTCCGCAAAGGGAGTAGAAGTTTGTAACCTGACCATGCATTGAGTGCACACGGTCAATAAGCTTTTTGGCACTCATATGATCTAATCCCGGGTCTAAACCCATTTCATTGAGAACAACAATGCCGCTTTCTTCAATATAAGGCTTGAGTTCAAGCATAGCCTGGCTCTGGTATGAAGTGGTGACCATTGAAGTTTTATGTCTGATACACTGGCGCAACACCTGTGTGTGCATTGGGTAAGGAAGCAGGCTAACAACCAGATCGTGACTGAATATAAGGTCTTCAAGGTCGTCTTCATTATTTGCATCAAGCACAACAGGAGTACCATTTGGATGGTTATTCAGGATAGATAATGCTTTTGATCTGTTCATATCGGCCAGAGTCAATATGTAACCTTTGTTGAGCAGATAATTAACAAGTGGCCGCGACACCATGCCTGCGCCCAATACCAATACCTTTTTCATGTGGTGGTAACTTTAAGAGATTCGTTTTTTATGTTGGTTAAGTGTGCTTCAAGGTACTTGTAATCAGGTGTTAATTCGCCTTTATGAAGTATCAAAGCCTTTCTTAATGCCTTAGGCAGAACAAGATCGGAAAACTTTTCATTGAAATTACAATCTACTATAGGTTTTAAGTAATAAATCAATGCATTTGAAAAGCCTGCTGATGATTCACGCGGCAATTCACTTGGGAGTATATGCACTGCCATAACAAGAAGTCCCTTCCCTTTATAACCCATGGTAGGTTCGCCGGTATCAGGATTATAAACAAACACAGGGTCATTCACTTCAGTGCCAATATGCGTGATTTCAATGCTTCCGTCAGGATCGCAGGTGATATCACCAATTACTGTTAGTTTAGGGAAAATTGGGGTAATTGCAGGTTCCTGGTTGATTGTATTTTCCGCGTTAATTGAAGTATCCTGGGTGATTGCAGGTTTCGGGTTAATTGAAGTTTCCTGGGTGATTGCAGGTTCCGGGTTGATCGTAGGTTGCTCGTTAATTGTAGATTCCGGGTTAAAGAGTCTTTTGACTGCATCCTTGGTTACAATTCGTGGAAAGCGCGGTTCCCAGTACATGCAATTCATTAGAACAGTTAGCTGAGGAAGGTATTTTTCAAAAATACTATAGTAGTTTGACGGGTGGCTGTAATAATCCACCTTGTCAAATGGCCTGCCTTCTTTGTGTGCGGAAAGATGTTCCTGCCGGAATACTACTTTATAAATAAGATTTTTTGGGGAGCATTTGCGGTTCCGCAGCATCAACAGTTTTTCAGGGGAAATCTCCTTTACGGGAAGCAGGCTCAGTATTTCCTGTGCGCCCTGCGATGTATGGCCGTATCCGGTTATGCCGATAGTGAGGGGGAGAATGGCATCGGGCAAACCCTCTTCTGCAATCTCAAGCCCTACTTCTTCAATTTCCTTGCGTGCATCAGCCAGCGAATTGTATTTATGTGCCTGCATGATTCGCAGAAACGGAGTTTCAATGCCCTGCTCCTTTAGCCTCAGGCCAAGTGACCACAGTGAATTGATCATTCCGGCAATACCGGCATAATGTCCAAAAAAAATGATCCTGTTGCCTTGTTCGTCGGTAATCTTTTCATAGTCAATATGATTACAACCAAGCTCCATCATCCTGGCAAGGCGAGGCATATTATACGACTGACCCTTTACAACATGTGCAAAATTCAGGTAAGTTTTTCCGGGTTCGTAGTCCTCAACCGGAATTTCCTTAACGCCGAGAATAATCCTGCAATCTTGCAGATTTGAGGCCACACGGGCACCTGCCTTCAGGTATTCATTGTCAGTAAATATTCTTTTATCTGACTTCTGTACAACAATGTCCATATCCATATCACTGATCAGGTGCTTCACATGTTCAGGGGTTAGCGGGGTCCGCCGCTCTTGAGCATAAAGGTTTTCATGCCTGATACCAATTAGTTTACTCATATTAGTTGCCGGTCAGGTTTTTAAAAGATGTATAAATTCACCAAAGGCCTTCGCATTAAATAGTTTAATTCAGTAGGTTTGCATAAAAATTAATTACGGGGCATGTCAATAAGAAAAGGAATTGTTAGGAAGTTATTTTCACTGCTTAGGTTATCCATATTCTTTTTCTTTATTTCCACAGTCACTGTTACTATCCTTTACAGGTTTATCCCTCCACCAATAACACCATTGATGGTAATAAGGTTGAAAGATCAGGCCATAAATGGACAAGAGCTTAAGCTGTATAAGGATTGGGAGAAGTTAAAACATATTTCACCCCATCTGGTTCAGGCTGTTGTAGCATCTGAGGACAATAATTTCGAAAAACATTACGGTGTAGACTTTGAAGCCATCGAAAAAGCACGTAAGCATAATAAAAAAGGTAAGGTAATGCGCGGTGCAAGTACCATATCACAACAAACTGCCAAAAACGTATTCCTGTGGCCTAAACGATCATGGCTACGTAAAGGGATGGAAGTTTATTTCACCGGGCTGATTGAGATCTTCTGGGGAAAGAAACGAATTATGGAAGTTTACCTTAACGTGATAGAAATGGGCGATGGTGTATACGGAGCCGAAGCTGCAGCACAAACCTACTTCCGAAAACCTGCCTCTGACATGAACCGCAATGAGGCGGCACTGATAGCGGCTATACTGCCTAATCCGCGCATTTACAGTGCAAAAAATCCTTCATCCTTCATCAGGAAGAAACAGCAGCGAATTCTCCGTACAATGAACAGGATTGAGAAAGTGAGTTTCAGGTAATTAAACCCTTCAAGTTTACAACCTTTATATGATAACCAACGCAAAATGTGTTGGTTTTTTTCGTACTTTTGCACTCTTAAAAAAAACAAAAAAAACGGGTAATTCATTTTTAAGCCCTCTGTTTAATATTCAGATCAAATACAAATAAAATGGGAAAAGAAAAGACCAGAAAAATGGTTTATACTTTCGGCAATAAAGAAGCTGAAGGTGACGCCAGCATGAAAAACCTGCTTGGTGGTAAAGGTGCCAACCTTGCTGAAATGAACCTAATTGGGGTTCCGGTTCCTCCGGGATTCACCATCACAACAGAAGTATGTACTGATTACATGGCTAAAGGCCGCGATTATGTAGTTGAGATGATACGCCCTGAAGTTGAGCAGGCTGTTGCTTACCTTGAGAACATCATGGGTTCAAAATTCGGCGATAAAAATAATCCGCTGTTACTATCAGTACGTTCAGGTGCTCGCGCTTCAATGCCGGGTATGATGGATACTGTTTTGAATCTTGGACTTAATGAAGAAGCTGTTGCAGGTATTGCCCTCAAAACAGGTAATGAGAGGTTTGCATGGGATTCATACCGCCGCTTTGTTCAGATGTTTGGCGACGTGGTTCTGGGAATGAAACCTGCATCTAAAGAAGATATTGATCCCTTCGAAGAGATCATGGAACACATGAAGGAAGAGAGAGGGATAGTTACTGATAATGAATTTACTGTTTCTGATCTTAAGGAACTTGTGAAGAGGTTTAAAGCTGCCGTTAAAAAAGTAACCGGTCACGATTTCCCTTCAAGTCCATGGGAACAATTGTGGGGTTCAGTAATGTCAGTATTTGATAGCTGGATGAATGAAAGGGCTGTTTATTATCGTAAGTTGAATAATATTCCTGCCGAGTGGGGTACTGCTGTTAATGTTCAAGCCATGGTATTCGGAAATATGGGAAGCAATTCAGGTACAGGTGTTGCGTTTACACGCGATGCTGGTACAGGAGAAGATATTTTTAACGGTGAATATTTGATTGATGCTCAGGGTGAAGATGTTGTTGCTGGTATACGTACCCCGCAGGAAATCACCAAAGAAGGTTCATACAGGTGGGCTAAGC
>JAGXGB010000074.1 GCA_024636955.1 Bacteroidales bacterium | reverse complement strand
CCATTTGATACTGCTTTGTTAATATTTTGCCTTGCCTGCTTATCAGGAATTTTATAATTAGCTTCGGTTTCTATATAAACGTTTTGTCGTACAACACTATATTCTGCATCTCTTTTAATTGAATCTATTAAAGGGTTTTCTCTGATGAATTCAGCAATTACATTATTATCATGCAGCCATTCATCAGTCAACTTATTAAATTTAGCTTCAACAAATGGAGGGAGGTCATTTGAGTTTGCAATCGCACCACCATATCCATAAGCACTTTGAATGTCAAAATAGTCTTTATTGAGATGTAAGTTTGTAATTTTGCTCAAAAAGAAGGGGTATAGTATATGATATCCCTCCAATTCCAGATATAAGCATTGAGGCTTAGCGCTTTCATGCTCTATCCATGATTCAAACCATTGGGGGGTGTAATTTATATCCTTATTAGCCGCAGGAATATGTGCAAGTGCATTTTCCCATTCAATACTACCAGTGGATAAAACTTTTAAATCCATCTAACCTGTCGTGTAAAATGCATGTATTATAGATGAAATCTCATTAATATCCTCTTTAGAAAGATCCGGATAGCTGGGTAAATTTATTCCTCTCCAACCTAAATCTTCCGCAATTTTAAATTTTTGGTAATTTCCAGCATACATTGGCATTGTGTGTATAGGATGGAAGACTGGCCTTGTTTCAACACCATTTACTTTAAGGAACTCTCTTAATTTATTCCTTTCCTGAGAGTTTTGCACTAATACAGTAAACATCCAGTATGTGTGCCTTATATCACCCACGGGACGATGGAAAGTGAGCGGTAAGTCATTAAGCATTTCAAAATACCAATTTGCTACTTGGATTTTTTTCTCAATTATTTCGTCGGCTCTTTCTAATTGTGCCAGACCAATAGCAGCTGCAATATTGGTCATCCTGTAATTAAAGCCGGTTACTTCATGCCAATATTCACGATGCCTGGCTAAGCCCTGCCCTTTGAAAAGATTAACTCTGTCAATCAAAGTTTTATTATTTGAAACTACCATACCACCTTCTCCGGTAGTAATTGTTTTATTACCGAAGAAGCTGAACACTCCTATATCCCCAATAGTCCCCGTAAATTGATCTTTATATTTTGAGCCAAAGCTTTCAGCAGAATCTTCAATTAAGGCAATGTTGTTGATTTGTGCAATCTCTTTCAGTTCATTCATTTCACAGGGATGCCCATAAATATGGACTGCCATTATTGCTTTTGTATGCGATGTGATTTTTTTTCTAACATCAGCAGGATCAATTTGCCATGTATTCTTGTCTGAATCGGCAAATACGGGTGTTGCCCCACAATACACAATGGAGTTAACGGAAGCAATATAGGTCAAAGTTGGTACTATCACTTCATCTTCTGGTCCTATACCCAAAGCTAAAAGAGCTATATGCAAAGCGACTGTGGCGTTGCAAGTTGTTGTGGCATATTCAGATCCAATATATTTTGCGAAGCTTTCCTCGAATTCCCTTACATATTTTCCCTGCCACGTTAACCAATTATCGTCTAAACAATCGTTTAAATATTTGCGTTCGTTACCTTTGAGTGAAGGCTGGTAAACCGGGAATTTGTACATAGGTTTTATGGTATTCTATACTGTATGCTAAACATAATACAGTGCCTTAAGTTTAAAATAATAATCTATTTACCCCAGATGCCAGAGTCTTTTTTATTGACAATTCTAAAGTACTGAATGGGAGATAAAATTGCAACAGGTACATATGCTATGCAAGATCCTAAAACAACTCCTGCTGCACCTAATCCAACATATTTTGAAAGATAGATTGCAAGGGGAACGCTGATTAATGCAGCAAAAACAGTTGAATATAACTGCAACTTTATTTTTCCTGTTCCATTAATAAAGTATGTAAAAATGCTTACCCAAACATTAATGAGAACGAATAATGCTGATGTGAATGATAATAAAAATGACACTTTTACTTTTTCCCCTACCCATAATAAATAGAACTGATCAGAAAACACCAACATTACTACCAACAGAAATGCAATTCCTAACCAAATCCCAATTAAGTGTTTTGTGGTTTTCTTAATCCATGCAATATCACCTTTAACGTAGGCTTCTGTAAAAGCTGACCAGTATGTGTTAGCTATAATAACAAATCCCATTGATATGAGACCAAAGTAGCGGTATGCTACATTATATGAAGTTACAGCTTCAGGCCCCACCACTTGTGTTATAATTATGTTGTTGGCTGATAATACTACAACAACCGTAATCTGTATAACAAAAAATTGCACGCCTAATCCTGCCAAATCCTTGAAATAATTAAAATTCACATGTTTTAATTCGGGTCTATATGGCTTATACTCCCTATTATAAAAGTAAACAGACACACAGCAAAGCACTATTACAGGAGAAGCTCCTAATATTATACCCAGGTTAACCAATGAAGGTTGAGTGTAGTGCATTAAAAGCAATATGCCTATTAATGAAATTGAGTTTGCCAGGGGTTCAAAAGTATTACTTACTGCTGGTCGTTGATCTGCGACTATGATTACGGAGATAAGTTTTAAAACAAATCTGATAAGAAAAAATCCAACGGTTATTTGAACGAGTATAAGTAATTCCTTTGACAGAGTGGAGGGCGCATTTAAAATGGCTGCCCAGTCTATTAAGGGTGAAACAAACATAAAAACAATTAGAAACACCCCAAATATCGCTGAAAGTGCAGCATAGGTTGTACTCACATAAATCCTTGCCATTTCATGTTCATTATTTGCTAATGATTCGGCAAATTTGTTGCGCAATCCATTGCCAAGTCCAATGTCAAAATATCCTATCCATGCAATAATTGAACTGAGGGTAATCCATATGCCATATTCAACTGTTCCGAGGTAGTTGATTAGTAGTGGTACGAAAATGAAACCAATAACTATACTTATTCCTTTTATAAAAAACGAGATAAGGATGTTCTTCCTCGCTTTTACCGATCGAACATGCCCGGAATTAATTTGTGAAATCAGCAGATCACTAATTTTTGAGATAAAACCTATTTTGACCATATTCCTGTATCAGTTTTATTTAGGATCTTGCTGTATTGCATAGGTCCTATTAATACTCCTGGTAGCAAACAAAGGCATGTGCCGAGCATTACGCCTGATGACCCCATGTTAAGTTCTTTTGCTAGAAACACTGATATTGGAATATTCAGTGCCGCCATAATAATTGAAGAATAAACCTGAAGGGTAATTTTCCCAGTACCATTTATGAAATACACGAATATGTTGTTCCATGTGCTTATAATAACAAAAAGCCCCATGAAAAGTGAAAGCATAAAAGGCATGATAATTTCGCTTCCAACCCATATTTCATAGAACCAGTTAGCTACTATGAGCATGATAACTGTAATAACAACAATGAGTAACCAAACCCGTATTATTTTTTTGTTGGTATTTTTAATCCATGGTGTATCGTCCAGCACATAAGCCTGTGTATAAGCTGACCACATGGGAGTCATAATTATAGCAAACCCCATAGTTAGAATACTGAAATATTTGTAAGCTATATTGTATATAGTAACTTCCGAGGGTCCTAATATTCTGGTAATTATCAAATTATCTGTTGAGAATATTACCAATACTGCTATCTGTATTATAAAAAACCTTATTCCAAGTCCAGCCAATGACTTAAACTGTGTTAGATCTATATATTTGAATGAAGGACGGTATTCCTTATAAGAAGAATTAAAAAAAATCAAAGAAGCTATTCCCAGAACTAATATAGGAGCAAGAGTAACAACAAGCACAAAATTCTCTAAAGAGCCTGAAGTTGTTTGTGTTAGCCAATAAATTGCCACAAGGGAAATAACATTTGAAATAGGATCAAAAGTGCTGCTTAGCGCAGTGCGTTGATCGGCAATAATGATTACTGATATGAGTTTCAACACCATCCTGAATAGAAAGAGGGTGAAAACAAACAATGCAATTGTATTCAGATTGTAACCAGATCCTGACGGAGCTCTAAGTAGAGAATTCCAATCAACCAGTGAATTGAGTAAAATGAAGGCGATCCAAATAATGCCAAGTATTATAGCTAATCCGGCATACGTAGTGCTTACATAAGTTCGTGCCAGTTTAGTATTATTCACTGATATAGCTTCAGTAAATTTATTTCTTAACCCGTTTCCCAACCCTATATCGAAGAACCCAAACCATGCTATAATTGAACTAAGAGTAAGCCATATGCCATAATCAGCTGTTCCCAGGTAACTAAGAGTGATTGGTACCAGAATAAAACTGGTGGCTATACTTATACCCTTTATGCCAATAGAGTAAATGATGTTTACTTTTACCTTTCGGCTTCTTTCACTGCCCCCTTTAATAAACCGGTTCACAAAAGTGGCAATATTATTCATACCTGATTATTTTCTAAGTTGAATGTGATTCCCTGGGCAAGAGGTAGTTCGGTTGAGTAATTAATAGTATTTGTTTGTCTTCTCATGTAGGCTTTCCATGAATCAGAACCTGATTCCCTTCCCCCTCCGGTATCTTTCTCTCCACCAAATGCACCGCCAATTTCAGCTCCATTTGTTGCTATATTCACATTTGCAATACCACAGTCAGAACCCCTATTTGACAGAAAATACTCTGTTTCCATGATATTATTGGAAAATATTGAAGATGACAAGCCTTGAGGCACATTATTGTTAATGTCAACGGCTTCTTCTATGGTTTTGTATTTTATCAGGTAAACAATTGGGGCAAAGGTTTCTTCATGAACGATTTTGTAATGATTTTCAACTTCAGCAATACACGGTATTACGTAGCATCCTGATTCAAAACCATCACCTGAAAGAACTGATCCCCCATATGCAATGCTCCCACCTTCTTCAATTATGTGTTTTTGAGCATCAAGGAACTGATTTACTGCATCGGTGTCAATTAATGGTCCAAGTATTGAATGTTCGTTTAATGGGTGCCCAATGCGAAGTTGCTTATATGCAGCGATCAATTTTCGTTTAAAATCCTCGTAAATGTCTTCATGAATAATAAGTCTGCGGGTGGAAGTACACCTCTGCCCGGCAGTAGCAATTGCACCAAATAAACTTCCCAGAAGTGCCAGATGGAGGTTGGCATGTTGTGAAATTATAATAGCATTATTTCCACCCAATTCCAGTATTGTTTTACCTAACCTCTGACCAACAATTTTACTTACATGCCTGCCAACCTTGGTTGATCCGGTTACAGAAACTAATGCCACCCGGCGGTCGCTTAGCATAAGGTCACCTATTGAAGATGAACTCCCTGCAATCAGGTTTAGAACTCCTTCCGGTACATTGTTGTCTAAAAGTGTTTTCTCAATGATCTTATGCACTGCAATGGCACTGAGCATAACCTTTGATGAAGGTTTCCAAATAACAACATCGCCGCAAACAAGGGCTATCATTGCATTCCATGCCCAAACAGCTACCGGGAAGTTAAAAGCTGAGATAACGCCCACAACTCCAATAGGATGATATTGCTCATACATACGGTGCTTCTCTCTCTCCGAATGCATTGTATTACCATAAAGCTGTCGTGACAATCCCACTGCAAAATCAGCTATATCAATCATTTCCTGAACCTCTCCTAAGCCTTCCTGGTACACTTTACCCATTTCATAGCTTACCAGTGATCCAAGTTCATGCTTGTATTCCCTTAAACGCAATCCAATTTGCCTTACAATCTCACCACGTTTTGGTGCAGGTATTGAACTCCATATTGTATAGGCTTCCCTTGCTTTGAGTATTATTTTTTCATAGTCATCAGGCCCTGCCTGACTAACAGAGGCAATGATTTTACCGTCAGCAGGAGAATAGCTGGTTATCACATCCCCATTGGTTTTATACCATTCAGTTCCTGTGCATGCACCATTATTCATTTGTTCCACTCCTAAACCAGCCATAAACCCGGGAAGGGAAATCGTATTGCTTATATCTTCCATCTTAGAATATTTTGTTCACTTAACAATATTGAACAATGAAAGTTTAAGCAGAAGGCTTACTACTTCGATGAATTTCACTATCTAAGTATAAGTAGAGGGTCTTACTACTACTATGATTTTCACTACTGAAGCTTAATTTGACGGCTGACTATCTCAATGATTTCACGATCCAAACAGGAGTCTTACTGTTTTTACTTAGCTGTGGAGGATTTATTGGCGTTTGATGAAGATTCTCAATTATGGGCAGTCCTTCAGTAATAACAAAGTTAATAAATTCAATTGCTGCATCACGGTTGGGAGCATTAAGTGGAATTGTTATACCATATACCATAGGTTCACCTTGTATCTCTATTCTGGTATCAGGTGAATTGCCCGGAACTTCAACTGAAACTGTCTTGTAAAAGTCACCTAGTTTATTATTTCCAAGATTTATGCTGTCGCCGAGGTTAATAACTCGCAACCCATGCTGCATTGCAACTGACTTGTAAATAAAAATATAATCTACTGTTGATGTTTCAAGCAATGCCAGCAAATCAACTTCTTTAGGTCTTATATAACGGGAATCCTTACTTGTAACTCTCTCTGCCAGGGTATTGTCACCAAGAACTTTCTCTGCCAACTTTAATGACATAATTGTTCTGTAACCACAAGGATCACTTGAAGGATCAGCGCGACCTAAAATAATATTATCCTTAAGAATTACTTCCGCCCAGTTTGTACTGGTTATCTCGTTTGCAAGGTTTGAGTTTTGATTGTATGCAATCACCATTTCATTCGCTGCAAATTCTAAATTAAAGTCGGCATATTCAGGAATCATCAACTTGTCAATCATTGATGCATCTGCTGATGCCAGAATATCACAATCTTTTCCCAACTCAGTGATCTTTCGTATGGAAGTTAAGCTACCTGCTGATTCCGGTTTTATTTTTAAACCCGGATGTTTAATATTAAATGAATCTGCAAGCACTTTCATTGGCAAACTAAGACTGCCAGCATGAAAAATAATGAGGTCGCCCTGCAGGCCTTCTTTATTGTTGTTAGAATCAGAATGGCATCCACTTGTTATAATGCCAATGATTATCAGGCTAAGTAGTAATATTTTTCTCATCATTATTTAGTAATATCCCGAAGGTCGTAAAATGAACCATTAACCAATGAATCTGAACTTGCTGTTTCGAGTATCTGCATTGCTGCAATGTTTGGGTCAACCAGCTTATTTTCTTCATAAAGCTTTTTAAAACGAGGCTTCATTGGAAAGTCATCTATGTCAACGTTTCTTATTTTTTCCTGCATGGAGGTGTCAATAACACCCGGTGCAATTGCAATAACCCTAACAGGGTAATCAATTGAACCTTGCTCAAGTCCCGCTGCTTTAGTTAACATGTTTAATGCCGCTTTGCTACTGCAATACATACTCCATCCATAGTATGGCTTTTCAGCTGCACCGCTGCTAATGTTGATAATAGTTTTTCTGCAATTAATATCCAACGACTCTTTGATGAATTCATTGCTAAGAATAGCAGGAGCAACATAATTAATGTTAACGTGACTTTTTATTTCTTCAGCACTGCTTTTTCCAAGTGGTTTAACAGGTTCAACAACACCTGCATTATTAATAAGCGTAATTTCATCAGCCTGAAGTGGATCAATGAATGAAAATATTTCATGCACTAATGATGGTAGTTTCTCGAATTCAGTTAAATCCTGTTCAAAGTACCAAAATCCAGCATGAAGTGATGATGCAAGTTTACGAAGGTTATGATTCATTTTCCTTGAAATGCAGAACACTTTATGCTGATCAGTAATTGCATTTCTTGCAAGTGCTTCTCCAAGGCCTTTGCTCGCTCCTGTGATGATATAATACTTCATAAAAATATTGATTGCTAATTGATTTATGGCATTGTGCAAAGATATGAACAAATAAGAAATGACCCTGTTTATGGGGAAAATAAGTAACCTGATTTCACAAATTCCTCAAACTAACTGATAAATGAATAACGCAATATTTAATTTTGAATACCCTAAGAACGAGGGTATTAAAAACTACTCCCCAGGTTCAAAAGAAAGAAAAGAACTCCAGACTGAACTCAACAATTTCGCCTCATCTGAAATTGAAATCCCTCTTATTATTGGTGGGAAGGAAGTGTTAACTGGCGATATTGAAAATGTAGTAATGCCACATGACCATGGACATGTACTTGCCAGGTTTCACAAAGCTTCCACAAAAGAAGTTAATATGGCTATTGATGCTGCCCTGAAAGCCCATAGAGAATGGGAATCAGTATCATGGGTTGAGCGGTTATCAGTATCACTAAAAATAGCCGAACTCCTTTCAACGAAATACAGGGCCCGAATAAACGCAGCTACAATGCTTGGACAAAGCAAGAATGCTTACCAGGCAGAAATAGATAGTGCTTGTGAAACAATTGATTTCCTGCGATTCAATGCCCATTATATTTCTGATATTTATAATGAGCAACCGCATTCCGACCCAGGTATCATTAACAGAATAGAGTATAGGCCATTGGAAGGATTCATCCTTTCCATTACGCCTTTTAACTTTACTGCCATTGCCTCCAATCTGAACATGTCGCCTGTTCTTATGGGCAACACTGCTTTGTGGAAGCCTGCTGCAACCTCAGTATTGTCAAATTATGTTTTAATGGAGGTATTTAAAGAGGCTGGACTTCCTGATGGTGTTATTAATTTTATACCTGGACAAGGCTCAGTTATTG
>JAGXGB010000073.1 GCA_024636955.1 Bacteroidales bacterium | reverse complement strand
GCCTGGCTGTTTATTTCCTTTAATATTTTTAAACTGTCGACACTTTGGATAAGAGAAACGAAAGGGGCAATGAACTTTACCTTATTTGTTTGAAGATGTCCGATAAGGTGCCAGTTAATATCCGTAGGTAGTAGAGGTTGTTTGGCCGTTAATTCCTGCACTTTATTTTCCCCAAAATGCCTGATGCCTGAATTATATACCTCCATTATCTCATCAACAGTATGGGTTTTACTAACAGCAACCAGCTGAACCTGTTTTGGCAGATCATTCAGGAGCTTTTTAACTTTATCCATGTTGATTTAATTGTGGGTGACAGTTGCAAATATAATTTAAATGGTTAATTAAGCGCAACTTTTATGAATGTCTGGATATTTTCTTCACCAAATAATCCTGAGCTGCCAAACCCTTCCTGTGGAGTTGGGGCAGTTAATCCCTGAACTTCAGGCATTGTTTGCACGGTTTCGTATTTCAGTACAATTGGAGTAGTATTCTGCAAGGAGAAGATACCTTCCATGGTAGAAACAACCGGCAGTTGCTGGTTAAGGGTTATCAACCAAATACCTTCAACAGTGCTATTACTTTGCACGTAAGTTCCGCTTAAATAATTGTGGATACTTCCTGTTTTGATCGTTTCAAAAGTATAAGTGCCATCAGCTTTATATTCCATTACAACTGAGTCGAAATTAAACTGCTGAAACAGAGGAGAGAGGTTGGTATCAGTGGATATCCAGAAACCAAAAATACCTGTTTCATTAAGGTAGATGGATTTAACTGCTATATCCATATAATGATGTTGCTGATTCATTACTGAAGAGTCATTAACTGACCGCACTTTGAGCACCTCATTGCCATCAATAACACCTGATATATATAATTCAACAAGTGCAACTGAATCGCCTGCAATATGTGTAATATCAATACTATCTAAAATAGCCTCACCGCCTGTAAGTTCAAAATCAAGGTGGGAATTTCCTACAGGTAATTGTTCATCCTTGCTATATCCGTATACACCCTGGCTAAAATAAATGGTAAGCAGCTTACTGTCTATAGAAAGTGACATACTGTCAATTTTAGGCTTTACAATAACTACCGGCGGATCAACAGGTGGATCAACTTCCTCTTTAGTGCATGTAAACATAGAAAATGCGAATGCAAGAAATAAAATAAATTTAAGTGTGTTGTAGGATAATTTCATGGATTAAAACTTATAGTTTGAACATTTCTTTCAATCCGTGCTCGATTGAAAATTGAGGTTTGTAGTCGAGAAGCGCGTTTGCTTTTGCGATATCAGCATAGGTAATTTCAACATCGCCGGGTTGATTTGGAAGATTGTTTACAATGACATCTTTACCAACAGTTTTACCAATCAATTGTATAAGATATTTCAACTCAACAGTTTGATTGTTCCCAAGATTAATAATCTCATAACCTCTCACCCGTTCAATTGAGGCAATAATACCTGACACAATATCATCAATGTATGTATAATCACGCAGGGTAGTTCCATCGCCATACATGGTTATAGGTTTACCTTCACGGATGAGGCGCCCGAATTGTTGAATTGCCATTTCAGGACGCTGGTTATATCCGTATACCGTAAAAAAGCGCAGGCAGAATACATTCAGATTATACAAGTGATGATAATTATAGCATAGGAGTTCACCTGCCTTTTTGGTAGCAGCATAAGGTGAAATGGGATAGTCAACGTTGTCAGTTTCTGAAAAAGGTGTCTTCTTGTTATTCCCATATACTGATGAAGAAGAGGCGAAGACCAGGTTGCTGATATTCAATTCCTTCATAACCTCCAGTATAGTCAGGGTGCCTTTTACATTTACATCATAGTATAATTCAGGATCTTCAATTGATGGTCGCACTCCGGCTCTGGCAGCCAGATGTACTACGCAGTCGGGCATGGTATCTGACAAAACTGTGTTGATAAACCCCTTATCCCTGATATCACCTTCTTGCATTACAAAAAGAGGGGAGGAGGCGAAGTCAGCTATGTTCCTTCTCTTTATTTCCGGATCATAATAAGCATCAAAATTGTCGATTCCAATAACTTTCTTGCCCAGCTTAAGCAATGCTCTAACGAGGTTTGACCCAATAAAACCCGCTGCTCCGGTTACGATAATACTATTCATACAGACACATTTGAATGATTATCAGATTGATTTTCAACTTTTAGTTCCAATGCATTTGAATTCAGGCTGTAATACACCCCTCCAAGTGAAACTATAAGTGTAATAATATAGAACAGGAGGCTGAGTGCTATTGATAAGTTTATGTCAAGATTTAACAATTTGGCGCCAAAAAGGAATGTTAACTCCCTTGACCCTATTCCACCAATAGTGATGGGCAAGGTGGCTACAATTGATGATACCAGGAATAAAAATAAATAAGCAGTCAGTTTATCAAATGAATCATTCGCAAATAAAATAAAGACAGCTGAACCTAACTGCAGTATTTGTACAACTGCCGAAAGAAGTGTTGTTTGCGAGAGAACTTTAAAAAACCGCTTGAAATAGTATTTGTGAATAATTACAAAGATAAGGAAGGTTAGGGGAATCAAAATAATAGCTCCAATGCTATACTCTTGCCCAAGCTTTAGAAATGGCACCATCAACAGTGCAAGTATAAATAACACGTATACACCATTAACTCTGTCAATCATTACACTCCAGAACAAGTTTTTGATCTTTATTCCGAATCTTTTATTCAGCAACCATACTTTGTAACCATCACCGCCAATACCGCCCGGTAAAAACAGGTTATAATACATGCCTAATAAATACAAGCGTATATTGCTCTTTTCACTCAAATGAAGGTCAATTGCTTTGAAATAGCAGTTCAATCTGAAAGAAGAAACAACTTTTGAGAGTGCAAATAGAATTAAAGCTACGAATAGATAAATAAAATTGGCTGACGTGATAATATCATAAACTTCCCTGATGTCAATCTTAGTGAAAACATAATACAGAACCACTACTGACATTGCAATCTTAAGGAAAGCTTTGAGAATATTTTTCATTTACCTTTAAAAGTATGGACTTTACGTATCTTATATGGTCGCTTATTCTGCGA
Organism: Bacteroidales bacterium; assembly: GCA_024636955.1. Classification (GTDB taxonomy): domain Bacteria; phylum Bacteroidota; class Bacteroidia; order Bacteroidales; family Lentimicrobiaceae; genus Lentimicrobium. The sequence goes on along the minus strand of JAGXGB010000073.1, from coordinate 23,884 downwards.
TTCATAATAGGTGCGCATTTGTATATCGGCAATTATTCCGACAGTTATTAGCTGAATTCCTGATATAACAAGTAAAATGCCCAGCAAGAGCATTGGTTTGCCCCATATTTCATGTCCGGCTATTTTCTGGAAAAGGAAATAGGTATTAATTATCAAACCAATGAGCGCCAGTAATAGTCCCATAGTACCAAACAAATGCATTGGTTTTGACATATATTTCTTAAAAAAGAGCATCAACAGGAGATCAATAATAACTTTCATGGTACGGTTGATGCCATACTTTGATTTTCCGAATTCTCTTGCGTGGTGCTTTACATCAACCTGCGTAATACGAGCTCCCTCAAAGCTGGCAAGTACAGGGATAAACCGGTGCAATTCACCGTAAAGGCCCAGGTTTTTTGCCAGGTCGCTCTTGAATACTTTAAGTGTACAACCATAATCCCTGATTTGTACACCTGTGCTATTCCTGATGATTGAATTTGCTATTTTGCTTGGTATTTTCCGTAGAAACATTCCATCCTGCCTGTTTTTTCTTATGCCTGCAACTAAATCCCATTCATGTTCAATAGCAAGATTAAGCATCATAGGAATATCAGAAGGGTCATTTTGCAGATCACCATCCATTGTTACCAGGTATTCTCCTTTAGCTTGTTCAATACCGGCGTACAGGGCAGAACTCTGACCAAAATTCTTTCTTAATTCAACAAGGACTACCTTTTCATCAGCAAGCTCTTTAATTTGCCTGATTGTTGAGTCAGTTGATCCATCATCAACATACACAATTTCATAATTAATGCCCACTAATGAATCATTGATCCACTTATTCAGGGGTTTAATGTTCTCTTCTTCGTTATATACGCAAATTATAACGCTTAACAGGGGTTGGTCCATTAAGGTATCCTTTGAAATATTAACTACGTGTTTCAGGTCAGGCTGATGCATTTATATAGATTCTGATTAATTGCAAAAATATCAAGTTTTTGCGGACGATTGAATAAAAGGTATCAGTATAAGATGAACTGAAGGCTGAAATTAGTAATATTTATGTTATAACCTTGATAATTCAAAGAATAGCCTATTTTTGTGTGGCAAAACTGTAATATAACTAATGAAGAAAATAATTGCCTCGTTACTTAGGCAACTGGCTTTCTGGATGCTGTTTTTCTTTATTTCGAGGGCTATCTTTTTACTTTATAACATCAAGCTTATAATTGCAGAAGATATTGGAGTGGGGGAAGCATTAGAAGCATTTTGGCATGCCTTACCACTTGATTTGGCAACAGCATGTTATCTGCTGGTTTTTCCTTTCTTTATTCTGGTAATCCAGACATTCTATAATGCCAGCTGGTTAGATAAGCTTAATAAATATTATACTTTCACTGCCATTTTAATATTTACTCTACTAACTACCGCAGAGTTGGGCATTTATCCGGAATGGAAGACAAAGATGCCTTACAAAGCCTTAATGTATCTCCAAAATCCCGAAGAAATCTATAATTCTTCTTCCACAATCACCTTTTTTGTTTTGATTGCTGTGTTCTTGCTTCAAAGCATAGGAAGCTATTGGCTGTACAGACGATTCTTTTTTACTGAGATTACCAGAACTGTTAAGAGATGGTACATTTTTGCGCCATTGCTTGTAATTGTTTCACTCCCGTTATTAGTGCTGGGAGCCAGGGGAGGGTGGCAACCCATTCCTATCAATCAAAGTGAGTCATACTACTCTAATTATAATATCCTTAACCTTGCTTCTGTAAATTCTGCCTTTAACCTGTCAATCAGTGTTATTGAGAACTATAAGAACTTTGGCAAGAACCCGTATAGTTTTTATGATATTAACGAAGCCAGGGATGTAGTTGATGAAATTTATGAGTTACCAAGAGATACAACTGTTAAGGTTCTTACTACTACCAAACCAAACATTGTATTAATAATACTTGAAAGCTGGTCAGCTGATCTTATTGAATCAATAGGTGGCGAACCGGGTATAACCCCTGAATTTCATGAACTGGAGAAAACAGGAATACTTTTCACTAATATGTATGCAACAGGTCCCCGAAGCGAACAAGCAATGGGAAGCATATTCAGTGGTTTCCCGGCTCATCCAATTTCATCAGTTACTGTTCAACCTGAGAAATTCAGCAAGCTTCATACAATTACCCACAGCCTGATAGAGAATGACTACAGCACTTCCTTTTATTTTGGGGGCCAATTGAGATATGGTAATATAAAAGGTTATATACTTCATAACGGGTTCACTAAAGTTGTTGAGCATACTGACTTCGGGAGTGATGTTATACGTGGAAAGCTTGGAGTACATGATGAATTTGTTCTATCGCGCCAGCTGACTGACCTTAACAACGAAAAGGAACCTTTTTTTTCAGCATTGTTTACACTCAGTTCGCATTCACCATATGACCAGCCAATGGAAAACGTTTTTGACTGGGGCGGAAATGAAAATAATTATATTAATTCTGCTTACTATACTGACAGGTGCCTGGGCAATTATTTCAGAGAGGCAAAGAATCAGCCCTGGTACAAGAATACACTTTTTATAATAGTGGCTGATCATAGCCACAATTCATACAGGAATTGGAGTTTTACTACCCCTGCATATCATAAAATACCGATGCTGTTTTATGGTGATGTAATAAAGGAAGAATATAGGGGCTTGAAAGTTCAGAGGCTTTCAAATCAAATGGATTTGGCAACAACACTGATGAAGCAGCTTGATCTTGACAGTGCTCCTTTTAAGTGGAGCAGAGACTTGTTTAATCCATACTCTCCTATATTTGCTTATTACTCCTTTGAGGAAGGCCTTGGATGGGTTTCACAAGAAGGACATTTCGTTTATGAAGCAAGAATTGACCATTATAGTGAAGACACTGTGCCTGAGGATAAAAAAAATGCAGTAAGAAAAGAAGGGAAGTCCTTTTTGCAGGTCTTGTTTGAGGAATATATGAATATATAATACCCCCGGGAACGTTGTATGATATTTAAAGCAGATTGGCTCACCACAAGAATAAAAAAGATCAGCCTTAATAGAATGATCATGGGAAGCATGATGGCCATAGCTGTTTTGCTTGTAATAGTTATAGGTCATAATTGGGCTTCCTATGAAAACAAGAAGTTTAAAATTGAACATGATGCTGTAAGAAGCGAACTGATTGAACACCAAAAGGAAATGGTGAAAACTGAAGTTATCCGTTCACTAAACTATGTTAACTATGTTCGTTCACTGTCACAAGAAAAATTGACTGCAAATTTAGAGGATAGGGTAGAGGTTGCATGGAAAATAGCAGATAACATATACAACGAGAACAAAGGCCTGAGGAGCGATAACGAGATCAAAAAAATGATCAAGGATGCAATAAGACCTTTCCGTTCAGTGGATGAAAGTGGATATGTGTTTATCTATACACTAGCAGGCGAACGCGTTCTTTTACCTGAAAGCAGGAAATATGAAGGAACTTCTGGCTTAACAGTCAAAGACGCCAATGGCAATTATGTGGTTAAACGTGAAATTGCCCTAATGCGCGAATTTGACAAGAGCCTTATATCATACTACCAAAAACTTGAAAACTTTGAAAATGATTCAGTACTTTATAAGTACACCTACATTAAGAAATTTGCTCCTTACAACTGGTACTTAGGATCAAAAGAATACCTTGTTGATTTTGAGAGAGACCTTAAAGTGGAAGTGTTAAACAGGCTCGCAACAATAAGTTTTGACACTGATGGCTACATCTTTATACAGAATTCAGAAAACAAGCCTGTTCTTACAAATGGCATAATTATTAACGATGATCAAACAATCTACGCTTCCATTGAAGAAAGAGAACGGCAGAAAATTACTGGTACAGCCTTGGCCGGTGGGGGATTTGTTGAGTATAACTATCATAAACCTGGCTTCAGGAAATTTGAGCCGAAAGAAGCCTACGTTGAATATCTAAAAGAATGGGATTGGGTTATAGGTGCTGGATATTATTCAAGAGACCTTGAAAATACGATCTCTCAAAAACAAACAGAACAAAAAGAGCAACAGACACGAACAATTGTAAGAATATCCTTTGCACTTCTTGCTATTTTATTGCTGGGTCTAATATTAACTAAACAAGTTGTTAAAAAATTAGATAAGGGTTTTTACAGATTCGATAGATTCTTCAAAGAAGCGAGTAATGACTATACTCTCATTAATGAAAAGGAGTTGTACTCGCCTGAATTTGTTTCTCTTGCTGCTTCAGCAAATAAGATGGTGCTTGAATTAAAGGAAATACGCACCGCGTTTGAAAAAGAGCATTCATTAATGATATCAGTAATGAATTCCATTCCTGACATGGTGTTCCTTAAGGACCTTGAAAGCCGGTATGTTGCATTTAATGATGCGTTTTTGAATTACCTTGGTATATCAGAAGATGAATTAATTGGGAAGACTGATTTTGAGTTGTTTCCTGCAGAATCAGCTAAAGCGTATTATGATAATGATGTTAAGATTCTGAAAGACGGGCAGCCAATTAGAAATGAAGAATGGGTGACACTAACTAATGGAAACTATCGCCTGTTTGATACACTAAAGGTACTTTGTCACGACAAATCATCAAATATCCTTGGAATACTTTGCATAAGCAGAGATATCACTGAACGGCAGATCATTCAAGAGAAATACATAGAAGCAAAGGAAAAAGCAGAAGAAGCTGACAGATTGAAAACCGCCTTTCTTGCAAATATGAGCCATGAAATCAGGACTCCGATGAACTCAATTGTAGGCTTTTCAAATCTTATTGCTGAAGGTGGTCTGTCTAATGAAGAGCAGTCAGAATATGTTGAGCATATCAACACTGCAATAAACAATCTGCTAAATTTGATCAATGACATTATTGACATTGCAAAAATAGAGGCAGGACAGCTTTCCATTAAACCGGAATATTTTGATATTTCAAAACTGATGGATGGCCTGCAAATTTCAATGTCAGAATATAAGAGTCGTATAAATAAGCACCATATTAAATTGGATTATACAATAGCAGAGGAATTGAATGGTATTAAGATATTGACCGATCCATTCAGACTTAACCAGGTGTTAAATAACCTGATAATTAATGCTATCAAGTTCACCAATGTTGGTCAAATTAAATTTGGCTGCGAATTAAAAGAAAATAGCCTTTTTTTCTACGTGAAGGATTCCGGAATAGGTATATCAAAGAAAGATCAGGAATTACTTTTTAAAAGGTTCAGGCAGGTTGGTATGAGCAATGGGTATAAAATGGGAGGCACAGGTTTAGGACTCGCTATATCCAAGCATATTGTTGATCTTATGAATGGCGAAATAAAAGTGGAGTCAGAAACAGGAAAAGGCTCAACGTTCAGCTTCCATATACCTTACTATCCATTGAAAGAAGACCGGGAAGAGTTAAAGATGTCAAGCCAGCGGTTCAAGAAATCGTAGGAGGTCGCAAATAATAAAAAGGGCGGAATTGATTTCCGCCCTTTTTAGTTTAAGCACTTTGTATTATTTAATATATCACCGTTTATTAACAGTGTAGAAACACACTTTAGGTGATACAATTTTTTCAGCTTGCTTCAGTTTCTTGATAGCTGTATCAACATCCTTCTTATCCATATTGGCTATCTCAGCTATTTGAGCTGATTTTAGAGGTGTTTCTGAATTTGTAAGTACATCAAGTACCATTGCTTCTTTTTCCATTTTTATTTTTATTATGAGATTTAGTCAAGTAAATGAACAGTTAATCCACTTCGTAATTTAGGCTCAAACCATGTGGTCTTTGGTGGCATTATGTTTCCGGTGTCAGCTATGTTTATTAATTGTTCGAGTGAAACGGGATACAGAGCAAAAGCTGCAGCCATTTCACCACTATCAACACGTTTTTTCAACTCACCTAAACCTCTGATACCTCCAACAAAGTCAACACGCTTTGATGTTCTAAGGTCTTTAATATCAAGGATTTCATCTAACACTAATTGTGACAAAATAGTTACATCAAGGACGCCGATAGGGTCGTGGTCATTAAAAGTTCCCTGGCGTGCAGTTAATGAATACCATTTATGATCAATGTACATTGAAAAGTTATGGAGCAATGTTGGTTTAAATGTATCGCTACCCTTTTCTTCAATAATAAATACCCTTTCAAGCTTGTTGAAGAATTCATTTTTGGTAAGGTTATTAAGATCTTTAACAACCCTGTTGTAGTCAATTATTGTTAACTGGTTTGAAGGAAAGTGTACAGCAAGGAAAAAATTGTACTCCTCGTCGCCATTATGATTAGGGTTGCTAATTTTCTTCTCATTGCCAACAAGTGCAGCTGCAGCAGTACGGTGGTGTCCATCGGCAACGTATGTAGAGGGAACTTTGCTAAAAAGATCGGTAAGTTTAGCTATAATCTTCTTGTCACTTATTACCCAGAAATGATGACCAAAACCATCAGCTGATGTGAAATCATACTCGGGTGCTTCAGTTGTTACAATTTGATTTACAATAGTATCAATTTCTTCAACCGCAGGATATGTAAAGAAAACAGGTTCCATATTAGCATTGGTAACCCGCACATGCTTCATTCTATCCTCTTCTTTATCTGGCCTTGTTAGTTCATGCTTTTTAATGATTCCTTCTAAATAATCGGTTACACCGGCACATCCAACAAGTCCGTATTGTGTTTTACCGTTCATTGTTTGCGCATATATATAAAGGCATTCATCCGGATCTTGTACTAACCAGCCGTTTTCACGGAATATATCAAGATTGATTCTGGCTTGCTCATAAACCTCAGGTGCATGCTCATCAATTGATACTGGCAGATCAATTTCAGGCTTAATAATATGTAAGAGTGAGTAAGGATTGCCGTCGGCCTCAATTCTGGCTTCGTTTGAATTAAGAACATCATATGGACGTGAAGCTAGTTGTTCAGCTATTTCCTTAGGTGGGCGTAATCCTTTAAAAGGTTTTAGTACTGCCATGCTGTTTAAATTTTAGTATAGTAAGACTTAATATAAGTTGATTCTACAAAGATGTGTTACCTATGATTTTATTGAAGCAAAATTATGGAATTATCATTGCTAAAAAAAATGTTCCATCCAAAGAAGGAACATTTTATAAACCAAAAACCAGAGTAGTTAATTTTGAATACTACTCTTTCCAAAAACCAGTGAAATGTAAGATTAATCTGCCTCTTCCATTGTAAGATCAGCAGCTCTTTGAAGCGATCCAATTAAGGCACCAATCATCTTTGTCATTTCCATAAGCTGACCTCGAGACTCATCAACCTCTTTATCAGAGAAATAATTAAGCTTCCCCGCTAAGGAAGTATATACAACACATTCCCTCACAGCACTTTTAGCCATTTTCAGATAATAAATAAATTGGTTCTTATTTCGTGCAGACCCTTCTGATATGTTCAATGCAATAGCTTGTGCAGCAAGGTTGAACCTTGATGAGAAACCTGCCTGACTTTCAATTGGGAGTTGAAATGTTTTTCTTGCGATCCATTCAATGTAGTCAAGTGATTTGTGGTAAATGCGTAAATCCTCAAATCTGAAGAATGTAACAACTTTTTCGAGTTCATGGTCCATATTCGATAGTTTTTGTTGGTTTTGGTATGAGTCATTTCCTTTGGATACGCTGGAAAAAATAGCGTTAAGAATTATGAATTCACTTCGTTTTTTGCTTTATTAACCTGAAAAGTAGTGATGTCACTTTCAAAAAAGTCAACTATCTGCCTTGCAGCTGCAAGCCCTGCATTGACATTGGCTTCTGAAGTTTGAGCGCCCATTTTTTTTGGGGTAAAGAAATACCTTCCGTTATATTTCTCAGTAATTACACTCTTATTGTCAGGTTCAATATCACTAAGATATTTGAAATCAGGTCGTTCTTCAAATATCTTTAGTAGTCCCTCTTCGTCAATAACTTCCTTGCGAGCAGTATTCACTAAAACAGCGTTTTTGGGCATCAAGTTTAGCAATTCAAATCCAATAGATTTTTTAGTTTGTGCTGTAGCCGGAATATGTAAAGAAACGTATTGACATTTCTGGTACAATTCTTCAACATTATTCACAGGAGTTACCCCATCTTTAAGTATATCATCTGCAGAAACATAAGGGTCAAATGCATATACATCCATGCCAAATCCTTTTGCAATTGCTGATACATATTTACCGACATTGCCATACGCATGTATACCTATAGATTTCCCTCTGAGCTCACTACCTGATGTACCATTAAATGAGTTGCGAGCCATAAACACCATCATTCCAAACGCAAGTTCAGCAACAGCGTTTGAGTTTTGTCCTGGTGTATTCATTGCAACAACATTATGCTCAGTAGCAGAGACAAGATCAATATTGTCATAACCTGCGCCAGCACGAACAACTATTTTGAGGTTTTTACCGGCTTCAAGAATGTTTTTGTCAACAATGTCGCTTCTGATAATAATTGCATCAACATCTTCAACTGCTGCTGCAAATTCAGCCTGGCTGGTGTATTTTTCAAACAATCGGAATTCATAGCCAGCTTGCTCAACTATTTGACGAATCCCTTCAACTGCAACCTTTGCAAATGGCTTGTCGGTTGCCACGAGTACCTTTTTCATAGATATAGTCCAATTTTAGAATTAATTTATAAAAGTATGGAGTTATTTGCCGATTACCAAATTTATAAAGAAAAATATGTTCAGATTCGTTCAAAAATTAATTTCGCTGTACGATTATGAACACATTTCAATGATATCAAGGTTTCTAAAACATGTACTCGACAGCAATAAAATGAATAAACTCTAAAATATCCAATAAAAATCAACAATAATTCTATCTATAGCCTTTAAGTTGCTCTACTGATTCAGATGAGAGCACTCTGTGCTGTGAATTAAGTTGCAGAATTATGTTACATGCGAGCTCAAAAAATACAGCTTTTTGAATTACCTCCCGATATCCGGAACCGGTAATAACCTGACCATGGTTTTGCAACTGAATAACGCTTGAAGTTAATGAAGCCTCTGCAACTGCTTCCGCCAGCTCAACAGAGCCAGGCATTATAAAGGGGATATGAGTTACGATGCCCAAATAGATAGGTACCTCAATTATTACATTATAGTCTATTTTTTCACTATAGCATGCAAGTGCTGTAGCTGCTGCCGACTGACAATGCAGGATTGTATTCACATTTTGGTTACGCTTCATGATTGCAAAATGTAAAGGTAATTCACCTGTTGGCTTATTTCCTTTCAGAATGGTGCCATCTGCTGCATCAATTAAAGTGATCTGGTCATATTTTATTTCACCAAGCCATGATCGTGACTCGGAAACCAGAAGATTACCATTTATTAGTCTATGAGACAGATTGCCGCTACTACATTTCACCAGACCATACTTACCAGCTTTCCTGGCCCATTTGGCAAATTTCTTCAATTGTGTTTGGAGATATTCGTCTTCTATTATTTTATCCATCATTCTCTATTATTGAATAAACAGTCTTTGATTATCTGATCCATCAACATTTATAGTCTATTGGCCATGGAATCCTACTGTTATTTCATCAGCAAAAATCCAGGCTGGATTACCCCGGCCTTTATGAGTATCAGGGCATTGCCTTATGTTAAGTGCTTTTAACTTCAAATATTTATCATTGGTACCACCAATATTCAATGTAAAATCCTTAATAATGACTCCCCATTGATCGTGAGGAACATCATTGACCACACTACCGTTTAGCTTATAGTCAATGCCATCAGGTGATGTCCATAATTCTATTCTTTCAGGCATGAAAATCCAGGCATTAATATCCTGTAAACAGCCAATACTAACAGATGTGACCTGTTTATCACCAGATACTACAATATCTGCCTCAATATCAACACCTTGATATCCTTGCCAACCACCAAGCCGGAAATCTTCATTACCTCTTAAACCGTCAAGCAATGTATTGTCTCCATTTCCTGAATACTGCGGTGCGTAATTAGTATTCAACTTCAAGCTTATTCCCTGAGGTCTCTTATTGAATACTGCACTTACTGCTTCAGATGATAAATAACCGTCTTTATATCCCCTGAACCTAAAGGTTGTGGACTCCTTTACTGTTATTGGGTTAATAAATATAGATGAGCTTAAATTGGGAGGAGAACCATCAATGGTATACCTGATTTCTGCTTCTTCATTAGAAGATATGTTAACAGTAGTTTGCTCATCAAAAACATGGTCACCTCTGTCGATAACAGGAGCTGCAATGATCTTAGCAGAACTAATTGATGTGGTTGGTTCATTTCCTTGCCCTTTACCCCATGAATCAGATGGTGTATCACCCATTTGAAATGAAATAGTGCCACCATTCATTATATCTTTATGGCTGATAAATGATTTGTGGTACGGTTTGCTATTAAGCATTATAGACTGCACGTATATATTTTTTGGTGTCAGATTGACAGCTTTAACCATAAACTGATTTCCATTTTCAAGGTTAATTATTGCTTCTTCGAAATGAGGTTTTCCAATTATATATTGATTAGTGCCCGGACAAACGGGGTAGAAACCCAGGGAACTAAATACAGCCCAAGCTGACATCTGGCCACAATCCTCATTTCCTATTAAGCCATCAGGTGTGTTTGTGTAAAAATTCTCCATGATATAATGGACCTTCTCCTGGGTTTTTGCAGGCTTACCGGCAAAATTGTAGAGATAGGCAATGTGATGGCTAGGCTCATTTCCATGTGCATATTGTCCTATTAAGCCTGTAATATCTGATTGCTCCCTTCCGGTTGTTTGGGTTGGTGCCTGGAAAAGACCATCCAGTTTTGCTTCAAGACCCTGCTTTCCACTATGAAGTGTAATAAAATGGTCCATATCATGTGGCACATAGAAGCTGTACTGCCAGGAATTAGCCTCAGTATAATTAAAATTTACTTCACGTGGGTCAAAGGGATTAAACCACGCTCCATTGTATCTGGCCCGCATAAACCCCGTTTTGTAGTCATACAAATGCTTGTAGCCTTGCGCTCTTAACATGAAGCTATCGGCAATAGCTTGATAGCCCATTTCTTTGGCCATGGTACCTATGCACCAATCATCATAAGCATACTCCAGTGTCTTGGAAACTGATTCATGGTCAGAATCTGCTGGTATAAATCCATACTTTTTGTAGTATTTCAAACCAAAATGATCACGGCTAGCACTGGTGAGCATAGCTTTAAATGCTAACTCTGTATCATAGTCACGTATACCTTTAATAAAAGCATCAACAATTACCGGTATGGCATGATATCCTATCATACAGTATGTTTCGTTGGCACTCAATTCCCATACGGGTAATAGTCCTCCTTCACTGAATTGACGGGTGAAAGTTTTGATGAAATCATTAGTACGTTTTTGATCTATTATTGTCATTAGAGGATGCAGTGCACGGTAAGTATCCCAAAGAGAGAATACGGTGTAATAATCATGTTCAGATTTGTGCACTTTAAAATCGCGACCCAGATATGAACCATCTACATCACTATAGAGATTTGGACTCACCATTGTATGATACAAGGAAGTGTAGAAAACAGCCAGCTTATCAGGATCAGTTGACCTCACCTGAATCTTACTTAATTCCTTGTTCCATAACCTAAGCGCTTCATTTCTAACTTTAGAAAAATCCCAGTCTTTTATTTCAGAATCTAAGTTTAGCCTGGCATTGTCAACACTGACTGCTGAAATACCTGCTTTAACAAGAAGAGGATCGCTTTTAGAAGATCCAAATGTAAGAATGGCTTTGATATTTTTGCCCTTAACTTCTGATACATTGGTTTTTTCTTTGTCGTTAACCGAGAGTTTAAATCCGGCTATTTTTTCGGAAAACCTAAGCACAAAATACACATGCTGGTCTACTGCCCATGCTTTTGAACGTCTAAACCCTTCTATTTCATTATCAGAAATCTTTGTAATCCACGAATCAATAACATCATCCCTGTGAGCAAGGTCAATCAGGATTTTAGCGGTTTCACCTTCTTTAAACTTGTATGAATGAAAACCAGCGCGGGCTGTAGCAGTGAGCTGCACATCAATATCATCGTCGAGTAACTTTACGCTATAATATCCCGGGGCCGCACTTTCATGGTTATGATTGAATCTGCTTCTATAACCTGGCCTGCCATCATAACCATTATTCCAATGTTCTTCACCGGTAAAAGGCATTATCAACACATCTCCATAGTCGGGAATACCTGTACCTGAAAGATGAGTATGACTGAATCCATATATATGTTCATCACTATTATGATAACCACCACAGCCATCCCATCCTTCAAGCCTGGTATCAGGACTTAACTGAACCATGCCAAATGGCACAGTTGCACCCGGGAATGTGTGCCCATGACCACCAGTTCCAATAAAAGGGTTGACATATTGCGCCGGGTTTGACTTACTGTGGTTGACATCTTGCACCGGGTTTGACTGACTGTATGTTGCGCCATTTATAAAAGCAACAAATAAAAGGAGGGTAAACGTTCTGAAAATGAGCATACAATGATTCTTAAAATTTGATAATACCGAATGCTATTAATAACGCAATCAGTTAATCACCAAATTTAGAAATCATTTTGAATCAAAACGAATCATTTTGAATCAAAACGATAGATAGTGCTCTCCTGAAAAATTTCTCCTGGCTCTAACAATGTGTTTGGGAAATGAGGATTATTTGGTGAATCAGGAAAATGTTGAGTTTCAAGGCAAAAACCCGAATGAGTGCCATAAAGGTTGCCTGATTTACCTCTCAAATTAGCATTAAGGAAATTGCCGGTATATAACTGAAGACCAGGCTGTGTGCTCCAAACAGTCATATTGATACCTGTAACAGGGCTTTGGGCAATTGCAACAATCTTTGGAATATCTCCGTAAGGAAATCGTACATAATTATGATCATAGCCCATCTTGACATCTTTTACTCGATCACCTATAATTCGTGGAGAAGTGAAATCAAAAGGGGAACCAATCACTGAAAGGATATTGCCGGTAGGTATACCTGTAGCACTTACTTCAGTTAATTGAGGTGCATTGATCATAAGTTCATGGTCAAGTACATTTCCATTGCCTTCCCCTGATAAATTAAAATATCCATGCCATGTTAAATTTATAGGAGTTGTTTGGTTGGTGGTTGCACGATAGTCAATTCCAAATCCATTATCGTTTTCAATGTAATAAGTAACTTCAACCTGCAATTGGCCAGGGTAACCTTGGTCACCATCCTCACTGGTATGTGTCATCCGCAAGGCAGGTGAACCATAGTAATCAATTACATCATCCTCCCAGATAACTTTATCAAATCCCTTAAAACCTCCGTGAAGATGGTTTGAACCATTATTTGTGTCAAGCTTATATTCATGTTCTTTTATACGAAAACGCCCATTTTTAATGCGATTTGCATAACGCCCGATTATTGCGCCAAAATACGGACAGCCATTTAGGTATGCCTCTGCAACATATTCTGAAGGCTCTTTAAAGCCAAGAGCAACATCAATAAATTGACCATTCTTGTCCCGAACCTTCAAATCCATTACTATTCCCCCATAAGTCATTATCCTCACTTGCAAAGTGTCCGACTCAAGGGTATAGACCTTAATATCAAGTTTCTTAAGAAGTGGAATAGAATCAGATGATATCTTCATAACAGCTTTTATAATACAACAACGAAAGGGTATTTTCTGTTACAGGGAGGGAGAAGAAGCCAGATTGCAAACTGCATTTACTTTAACTGAATCAGTGGCAGTATAAGTAGATGGAAGAGTTTCATGTAATTTTGAATTCTCATAAATCATATTACTCTTATTTAACACTGAAGCCGACAAATGGTATTCAGTGCATCCTGTTGCTTCATTTAGCTCAAGGAAATTTCTCTCATTTATTCCGGCCCCGGCAATAATGATTATTCTATCAGCAGCTTGCTGAACTAATGCGGCTATTAACGCACTGCCTTCAGTTGCTGATTTGCAGCCTCCTGAGGTTAAAATACGTTTGCATCCTAAGCTAATAATTTGCTCCAAAGCCTCATGTTTGTTAATGGTCATGTCAAAAGCCCTATGAAAGGTAATAGGCAAATCACCACAGATTTCGATCAATTCTTTCATTCGTGAAATATCTACAGTGGCATCTGCATGCAAAATACCTGTTACAATGCCTGCTGCTCCAGCCATTTTAGCTGAGTATACATCTGTTTTCATCACATCAAACTCCGCATCAGAAAATAAAAAATCTCCTGATCTTGGTCTGATTAATACATTAACAGGGATACTTAACCGTGAAATTGACTGTTCAATCATTCCCCTTGATGGAGTCAAACCACCTAAGCTTAAGGCGCTACATAATTCAACTCGGTCAGCACCTCCTCGTTGCGCTGCCAGTGCTGATTCAATGCCATCAACGCAAATCTCTATAAGCACAGTTCCTTTCATGCATACAAATGTAAAACTATTTATAAATTTGTAAGAAATTAACCGATTCGTAAATTCAATTCTAATAACAACCTACTACATGATGAAGAAAGTTGCAGCTATTATATGCTTATTGTTATTATTCGCTAATACTAATGCACAGGACATTACAGGAAAGTGGAACGGAATGCTTAAGGTTCAGGGTATGGAACTTCGATTAGTATTTCATCTTACGAAAAGTGGTGACACTTATTCTGCAATCATGGATAGCCCTGATCAGGGAGTAAGTGGTATACCTATGACTACTGCTACGTTTGATAATTCAGAAATCAAATTAACCCACTCAGCTGCTTCAATTTTGTACACTGGTAAGTATGTGAGCGACGAAAAGATAACAGGGACATTTGTACAGTCCGGACAGAGTTTTCCGATGGACTTAACCAGAGAAGCTCTTGAAAAGTCGAAGCTGATAAGACCTCAGGAACCTGTTAAGCCTTATCCATATTATTCAGAAGATGTGGTTATTAGCAATATTGCTGACTCACTGACACTAAATGGAACCCTAACTCTACCAACAAAAGAAGGAAAATTTCCTGTAGTAATTCTGATATCGGGTAGTGGACCTCAAAACAGGGATGAAGAATTGTTGGGACATAAACCTTTCCTCGTGATTTCCGATTACTTAACACGTAATGGCATAGGTGTAATGCGTTATGATGATCGTGGAACCGGCAAATCAACAGGTGATTTTTCAAAAGCTACGTCGTTAGACTTTGCCAGTGATGTAGAATCTGTGATAAGTTATCTCAAATTAAGATCTGAAATCGATATTAGTCGTATTGGACTGGTTGGTCATAGTGAAGGCGCTCTTATTGCTCCTATGGTTGCATCGAAGTCATCAGATGTGGCTTTTATTGTCATGATGGCTGGAACCGGTGTGAGAGGGGACGAGCTGCTACTGATGCAGCAGGAAGCTATTGGAAAAGTATCAGGAATCAGTGAAAATGATTTAAAGACCCTGGCAACAATTAACCGTGGAGCCTTCGACATCATTTTAAATACCACCCTGCCGGATTCTTTAAATACTAAGATGGTAAAATACTTGAATAAAGTAATTGACGATTTTCCAGAGAACACGGTACCACCAGGGATGAGCAGAGAAGATTTTGTGAATATGGTAGTTAATCAATCTACCTCTGCATGGATGCACTTTTTTGTTCGATACAATCCGGCAGTTGACCTTCAAAAAGTAAAATGTCCGGTTTTAGCTATAAACGGTTCAAATGATCTACAAGTTCCTGCAACTGCAAACCTTAAAGCCATTGAAAAAGCCTTAAATGAGGGCGGTAATAATAAAGTTACCATAAAAGAATTAGAAGGACTAAACCATTTGTTTCAGGAGTCAAACACTGGCAACCCTTCTGAATACGCTACAATTGAGCAAACATTTTCACCTATTGCTCTTGAAGAAATTCTTAAGTGGATTAAATCAACATTGAAAACTCTTTAACTTTGTTATCGCACAGAATTTTCTACCTCATCAAAAATCATTAACTTGCACTAAATTTCTTTAAAGGAACTGTGAAAGATAAAGTGGTAATAATCACCGGCGGATCGTCTGGAATAGGATTGGCTCTTGCTGGTGAATTTGGTAGACTTGGTGCAAAACTGGCAATAGCAGCCAGGGACCTGGAGAAGTTAGAGATTGCTGTTTCAAAACTCAAAGCTTCTGGTATAGAAGTTATTATTAGTCAAACAGATGTCAGCAACGAATCTGAATGTCAGGCATTGATTGCGGCCACTGTTAATCACTACGGAAAAATCGATGTACTGGTTAATAATGCAGGGATTTCTATGAGGGCTGCATTTGAAGATACAGATATAGCAGTCCTGCATAAACTCATGGATGTTAACTTTTGGGGAACGGTATACTGCACCAAATATGCTTTACCATATTTACTAGTATCAAAAGGAAGCATATTGGGAATCATTTCAGTAGCCGGACATATAGGACTACCCGGGCGATCAGGTTACACAGCTTCAAAGTTTGCAATGAGAGGCTTCCTTGATACAATTAGAAGTGAAAATCTTGATACAGGGTTACATGTTCTTGTTGCTGCCCCTGGGTTTACTGCCAGTAATATTCGAAGTGCTGCTTTAACCGGCAACGGTACACAACAAGGCGTTACTCCACGAGATGAGAGTAAAATGATGCCTGCTGAGATAGCTGCAAAGAAAATAGTAAATGCTACCTTGAATAGAAAAGATTCCCTTGTGCTTACTTTTTGGGAAGGTAAATTTACTGTGTTCCTGAATAAGTTCTTTCCGGGGATTGTTAGTAGGTTAGCTTTTAATCACATGAAGAGGGAACCTGATTCACCTTTTGGCAAAAAAAACATTAATCAAAATAGCCACATTAATAA
This sequence comes from Bacteroidales bacterium, assembly GCA_024636955.1. GTDB lineage: Bacteria > Bacteroidota > Bacteroidia > Bacteroidales > Lentimicrobiaceae > Lentimicrobium. The sequence continues at coordinate 7,059 of JAGXGB010000073.1, read as the reverse complement.
TTAAATTTAACTGAAATGGAAAAACTTAATTTGGAGATACTTCTTCTTGAAGGACTCAATAATCTGAAATTTGGGGACTCACAAGCCACTGTAGAGAAAACTTTGGGCAAGCCTCAGGAAACTAAAAAACTTAGTGAAGAAGGGGATGAGGTAGACGAAGATCTTGATACAATTCTTTGGGAATATGACGATGCAGGTCTTACTGTTTTCTTCGAAGGAAAGAATAACCATGTTCTCTCATGCTTCGAAACCGACAATGCAGAAGCAACTATATTTGGCAAGAATATTTTTGAAATGACTGAGGAACAGATAGTTCAAATCATGAAGGAAAATGGCCTGACTCAAATTGATAAAGAAGAAGAGGAATGGGGAGAAAAGAGAGTATCGTTTGATGAAGGGTTGATTGATTTTTACTTCCAGGATGGTGAACTAATTACTGTTAACTGGGGTGTTTTTGTAAATGAAGATGGCGAAATAGAAGAATTTGATGATGAAGAGGATGAAGACTAATATAATGTTTTCTCCAAAATTCTGATTTTATTAGTTTTTATTTAAGGGGTGAAATTTCAGGATATTTTCCCTGAGATATTCACGATCAATATGGGTGTAGATTTCCGTTGTAGTAATGAAGGCATGTCCTAACATGTCCTGTACTGCGCGGAGATCTGCACCATTTTCTACTAAGTGTGTAGCGAATGAATGTCTGAATGTATGTGGGCTGATAGCTTTTGTTATTCCTGCAAGTTCTCCGGTACGTTTTACGATAACAAATATCATTGCGCGTGTTAGTTTGCGCCCATAATGATTTAAAAAGAGAATGTTTTCATGTCCACGTTTAATTGGAAGGTGAATGCGGACATGATCTTTGTACAATTGAATCTGCTTAGCAACTTTAGGTCCTATAGGCACCAGCCTTTGCTTGTTCCCTTTGCCGATAATAATAATGTATCCTTCATCAAGAAACAAATTGGTAAGTTTGAGCTCAGTGAGTTCACTAACCCTTAGTCCACATCCATATAAAACCTCAAGTATTGCCTTATTCCGCTCACCCTGTTGATTGCTTAGGTCAATAGAATCAATCATCTTCTCTATTTCCTCCTGAGAAAGTACTTCAGGGAGTTTCCTGCCTATTTTGGGCATTTCTAACAACTCTGTTGGGTCAACCCTTATTATATTCTCCAGCATGAGGTACCTAAAAAACGAACGAATGCCCGATAATATTCTTGATTGGCTACTTGCTTCAATACTAATAGATGCTAATGCTTTTACAAAATCCTGAAGGTGCGCTAATGTTAGGTCACCTGGTAAAAGATCTCCATTAGTCTGAGTATACCTCGAAAGCTTCTCGATATCACTACAATAAGCCTCTATTGTATTAAAGGACATAGATCTCTCTACCTGTAACCAGGCGCGGAAGCCCTTAATATATACAGCCCATTGCATATTTGAGTCCTTATTTAACTATCTTTGCATTCCATAGCAGATAGCAAATTTAATGCATTCAGCATCTTAGCAGAATAAAAAAATATCTTACATTTTTTTTATCCCTTCGTTTGGAAGCTTCATTATTATTTGTATTTTTGCAGTCCTAAATTTTAAAGGCATTATACCAATGGCTAAGAAGAGCAAAGAAGCAAGAATTCAGGTTATTTTAGAATGTACCGAGCACAAAACAAGTGGTAAACCGGGTACATCAAGGTATATTACTACCAAAAACAAGAAAAATACACCTGAGAGACTTGAGATTAAGAAGTTTAATCCAATTCTCCGTAAGATGACTATCCATAAAGAAATTAAATAATAAAGCACCATGGCAAAGAAAGTTGTTGCAACCCTGAGAACATCTTCAGGTAAGGATTACGCAAAGGTTATTAGAATGATAAGGTCAGAAAAAACAGGTGCCTATTCATTTAAAGAGACTATTTTACCTAACGATCAGGTTAAAGATTACCTAGCAAAAAAATAGTTTATTTAGCAATAATATAAACAGGGCCTTTTCTTGTTAATGGAGAAGACCCTGTTTTGTATTTTTATACCTACAGGTTCTTCCCTTTTACTTAAATTTGCCTGAATTTTTCATTTGACTGCTCATTATGGGACTATTCTCCTTTTTTTCTAAAGACAAAAAACAAGAACTTGATAAGGGACTTGAAAAGACGACCGACAATTTCTTCTCAAAGCTGTCAAAAGCTGTAATCGGCAAATCAATCGTTGATGAAGAAGTTCTTGATAATCTCGAAGAAATTCTTGTGACTTCTGATGTTGGCGTAGAAACTACATTGCGAATCATAGATAGAATTGAGAAGAGAGTAGCACGAGATAAATATATGGGTGTTGGTGAGTTGAATAAGATACTGCGTGATGAGATCATTGCACTCTTAGATGAAACTGAACACCCACATTTAATAAAGGATTTTGATTTCCCAAAGCGAAATACTCCATACGTAATAATGGTTGTAGGCGTGAATGGCGTGGGGAAGACCACAACAATAGGAAAGCTTGCATACCAATTTAAAAAAGCAGGAAAGAATGTTGTATTAGGCGCAGCCGATACATTCAGAGCTGCAGCGGTTTCACAACTCGAAATATGGGCTGATAGGGTAGGAGTACCCTGCATCACTCAAGGAATGGGCGCTGATCCTGCTTCGGTTGCATTCGACTCATTGAAATCAGCAATTTCAAGAGAAGCTGATGTTCTTATAATTGATACTGCCGGACGATTGCATAATAAGGTAAATCTTATGAATGAGCTTTCGAAAATTCGAAAGGTTATGCAAAAGCTAATGCCTGATGCCCCTCATGAAGTGCTTTTAGTACTTGATGCTTCTACCGGTCAAAATGCAATAGAGCAAGCCCGGCAATTCACAGCAGCCACAGAAGTCAATGCTCTGGCATTAACTAAACTTGATGGTACTGCAAAAGGAGGAGTTGTTATCGGAATCAGTGATCAGTTTAAGATTCCGGTCAAATACATTGGCATAGGAGAAAAGGTTACTGACCTCCAGCCATTCATTAAAGAAGAGTTTGTTAATTCTTTATTCAAGTCCTAAGCCGGTATCTTTGGTCAGTTGCAACTGAAGAACTCTCTATTCGATTGCTTTTACTCAGAACTCATTCTTTTAATGCTATTGAACTCACTGTTTAAGTATTTAGAAATTAGTCAGCATTTGATTGACTATATTTGCATTATATTTTTTATTTAACTTATTGAATCACAACTTGAAGACTAAACTTTTCAATCATAAATCCGTAAATGTAATTACCCTTGGCTGTTCAAAGAATCTTGTAGATTCTGAGTTTATGCTCAGGCAACTTAAGGCTGCTGGCTTTGAGATACACCATGACACAAACATTGAATCGGATGTAATTATTATCAATACCTGTGGATTCATCAATGATGCCAAGGAGGAATCAGTGAACACTATATTGCATTGGTCACAGTTGAAGAAAGAAGGTAAAATTGAAAAGCTCTTTGTTATGGGATGTCTGTCAGAACGGTATAAAGAGGAGTTGCAAAAAGAAATTCCTGAAGCTGATGGATTTTATGGAGTAAATGATTTGAATGAGCTGCTTCAAACTATGAACGCACCGTTCAGACAAGAACTGATCAGTGAGCGAATCATTACAACCCCTCCTCATTATGCTTACTTGAAAATATCTGAGGGATGTGACCATCAGTGCGCATTCTGTGCAATACCAGCTATAAGGGGAAAGAATATCTCTAAAAGCATTGAAGCATTAGTTAATGAAGCTGAATTCCTTGCAAAATCAGGAGTTAAAGAAATCATGTTGATTGCTCAGGATCTTACATGGTATGGTGTTGATATTTATGGGAAGAAACAACTTGCAGAACTAATTAACAAACTCTCAGAAGTAGATGGTATTGAATGGATTAGATTGCATTATGCCTATCCTTTAGGCTTCCCCTACGACATACTTGATGTGATTAGGGACAACCAAAAGGTTTGTAAGTACATTGACATACCACTTCAACACATAAACAACCGCCTTTTAACATCAATGAAACGAGGATTGGGCGGCGATGGTACCAGAAAGCTTGTAGAAGATATTCGCAAAAAAGTTCCAGGCATTGCTATTCGCACCAGCTTAATAGTTGGATATCCGGGTGAAACCGCAGAAGAGTTTAATGAATTGTATGACTTTGTAAAAGAAGCTCGCTTTGAACGACTGGGTGTATTTACATACTCGCATGAAGAAAAAACGCCTGCCTATCAGCTCTCTGATGATATAAGGCCTGCTGTAAAAGCTCGCAGGGCTGAGAAGATAATGACTTTACAACAAAACATCTCAGAAGACAGGAACTACCAATTTCACGGTTCAATTCTTAAAGTGATTATTGATCGACAGGATGAAGACAAATGGATAGGGCGCACGGAATTTGACTCACCTGAAGTTGACAATGAAGTGCTGATTTCAATAAATAGTGAATCGAATGATACCTTTAACCTTGAACCTGGTATATTTGTAAATGTTAAAATCACAGGGTCAGATATGTATGATTTGTATGGTGAGGTTGTTGAACGACTTTAGCTATTGTTTTTATATCAAATTTAAGTTGAAGGGCAGGTGATTAACAATATCCATATAAGGAGTTGAATCGCAATATCCATGTAAGGACAGTTGATTCTCGACATAAATGATGTAGGACAGGTTAGCACAACACATAATAAAATGGAAAAGATTATAAATCCATTTGTTCACAGGGATGGATATAACTGTTTCGGATGCTCTCCAAATAATTCATTTGGCTTAAAACTGGAATTTCAAGAGGATGGTGACTTTGTCACCGCTAAGTGGGACCCTATTGACCATTTTCAAGGTTGGAGCAACACTTTGCATGGTGGAATTCAAGCTACCATGCTTGACGAAATTGCAAGTTGGCTTGTATTTGTAAAGTTGGATACTTCAGGTGTTACTTCCCAGATGGAGGTAAAGTTAAAGAAACCTGTTTCAATGAATGAGGGCACACTCTTTCTAAAAGCTCAACTGAGGGAGATGCGGAGAAACATCGCCGTTATAGACACGTGGCTATTCAACAATAAAATGGAATTGTGCACTGAGGGTGTAATGCACTATTTCACATTTCCGCAAAAACTGGCTAAAGATAAATTTTGGTATCCTGGAAAAGATGCCTTTTATAATGCAGTAAAAAAGTAACAAAATGAGAATATTACTGATTATCTTAATGTTATCTGTCATCATTTCATGTAAAAAATCAGATGAAAAAACAGAACCGGAGATTGATTATAAAGAATTTGCATCATTCGGCGAATTCATAAATAAGCTTAAATCTCTGGCACTTGAATCTGATACTAAGCGACTGACAAACTTTCTTGATAGTTTAAAAGCTCATTATCAAATACCCTTTGTAAAAGAGGATTCTGTTGCATTCATTTATTGGGGAGATGTAACCTCAGTTAGCTGGGCAGGTGACTTCAATGGATGGGACCCAACAACTACAGGATACGTTGGAGCAAAGCTTGGGACTAAACTCTGGCTTATGAAGCAATCATTCCCTAAAGATGCAAGGCTTGATTACAAGGTAGTTTTAAACAGTAGTCAGTGGATCCTGGATCCTTTAAATAAGCATATACAATATAGTGGATTTGGGCCTAATTCAGAGCTTAGAATGCCCGACTGGGTATTTCCAGCTGAAACTAAACTTATTGAAGGAGCGGGTCGCGGAACACTGTCTGATAATATATTAATCACCAGTAATGAGCTCAATCTTGGGTATAATGTTCAATATAAAGTTTACACTCCTTATGGATATGATCAATATTCTAACTTACCTGTAATTTATGTTACTGACGGTCATGAATATGCTGACGACAGATTAGGTGCAATGCTCATTACCATGGATAATCTCATTCATCAGCAGAAAATTGAACCGATAATTGCTGTTTTTATTGACCCTAGAAGTCCTGAAAATAATAGCACAAATAGAAGGATGACTGAATATGCGGGAAATATAAGATTCGTAAACTTCATTGCAGACGAGCTGGTACCTGTTATTGATATCGCATATAAAACGAATGCTTCAGCTGGAGCCCGTGCAATACTTGGCACTTCAATGGGAGGATGGAATTCAGCCTTTGCGGGGTTAAAAAGGAGTGATAAGTTCAATCACATCGGTATACATTCGCCAGCATTCAACTCAGCTGTTATTCAAGATTATAATTCAAGTCCTCTTCTCCCACTCAAGATATATATGAGTACAGGTGTTATAAATGATACGCAAGTAAGGGCAAGGGAAATGAAAGCTATCATGCTCAACAAAGGGTATGAATTGAGCTACACTGAAGTGAATCAAGGACATTCATGGGGTAATTGGCGCGCATTGATTGACGAACCTCTTATCTACTTCTTTGGCAAATAAATAAATTGAGTAGAATCTCTGTTGATAAGCTAAGAAGAATCATTGTTGATAAGCTGAGAAGAATCATAGCTGATAGCTGAGAAGAATCATAGGTTGTTTGTTTGACCCCATTCTGTTTATTATCCTAATTTAATTGCTTATATTAGTGGTTCAAAACATAAATTAATAATGCAATGATACATGAAGTTTCCATTAATTGGCTTGAAGGGGTTGCTTTTAGATCAGAAGCAGATGGACACAGTATAACAATAGATGCCCCGTTTGAAGCTGGTGGACAAAACAAGGGAATTCGTCCAAAAATGCTAATACTTGCATCTCTTGGTGGGTGCACAGGAGTTGATGTTGTTCTCATACTACAAAAGATGAAGGTCAAGTTCACCGGTATAAGGATTGTAGTTGAAGGTAAATTAACCGAGCATCATCCGAAGGTGTATGAAACAATTGTTGTTAAATACTTTTTTAGTGGAGAAGATCTGGATCTTGCAAAACTTCAGAAAGCTATTGACCTCTCACAAGATAAATACTGCGGTGTTACTGCAATGTTGCGTAATTCAGTGAAAATTAGTAACCAAATTATTATTGAGTAACCCATATTGAGTAACCACATTATTCTTGAGTAACCAGAATTATTCTGTTTAAATTAGCCCTCTGCTGCCATT
>JAGXGB010000072.1 GCA_024636955.1 Bacteroidales bacterium | reverse complement strand
TCTTTTGCCTGAGAAAAAGACTGCTTACTGGTATGCAAGTGCAGTTGCTCATCAAATGTTTTTCCAATATATGCCATATAATCTATTGTTTATTGACTCTTTGCGCTCCTTCACCCTCTCCTTGAGGAGAGGGCCGGGGTGAGGTGATCTTGGGCTTTGGGTCTCCACTCAAAACACCCACCTATAACCAAACGTAATAGTTACGGCGACGTGAATCAGCATGATGATGAGCATTATGATAGCAAACGGGAGGTGGGCCACATGCCAGTATCTGAAAATCTTTTGCATGAATTTGAGTCGTTCTATTTTGCGTTCAATGGCAGCTTCGTCCAAACCGGCATTGAGCTTGCGCACTTCACTAACGGAGAGTTCTTTACCTTGTATATTGTGAGGTATTCTTATGTAGATGAACCTGCCAATGATGCCGCTGATAAACACTGCCACCATGCTCCAGAAACTAACAGCTACCAGTCCGCCAAATTTGAAAGATGTATGATACAACACCAGCATTGGTCCGAGGGCACACAGGAAAATATGAAATTCCAACCAGTGTTTCAGCACGCCGAGTTTCTGCACTCTGCGGTTTCTTTTCCTGATCATGTATGATGACACACCTATGATCATGCTCAGCGATCCAAGAATGCCCAGTCCATGACCCCAGGAACCACTTGGCTTAAGCTTCATATAATCGGGATGGAAGAAGCGCTCTTCGATGCTCTCCTCGTAAAACGACATTCCCGAGACCGCCAGGTACAGAAATAAGGCGAACACAATAAAGCCCATGGAGAATATATAAACCCTGTGCCAGGTAATTAGCCTCTTGCCTGTACTACTATTAACGGAAACTTCCTCTTCAGAATTCACTTTCATCAAGTTAACTTTAGGCTGTAAATATAGAAAAGTTATTGACTGCCACCATGTCCACTGTTGTCCACCCTCTGTCAGTATTATGTCCGGCGTTGTCCACCCTTTGGCAGTGATTATTTCAGCTATTTTCTGCCAAAATCTGCCATGGGGTGGACAACAGCGGACAATTTCAGGAATCTTTCAGAATTGCATAAAAGTTGCATGTCAGTATGACAGCAGCTTGTCGCTATTTGTCGCCTTTTGGCGGTGACGTGTCAGTTTTCATGTCAGTCCATTTACTGCCAAAATTGCCATAAGACCGCCAAAAGGCGACAAAAACGAATTACTTGACAATTTGCATCATTGTTGCATTATAAATCAGTAGTGAGTAGGGAGTAATGAGTAGTGAGTTTTTTAATTCTAGATTGATGAATACAAAACTATTGATAAGCTAAGCTCACTACTCACTACTCATAACTCACTACTAATTTTTGTTCTTTGACATCTTGATAGAAATGCTACAGTTGATGTGAAATCGGCTGTAATTGCAACTCTATATATACTTCACACTGGCAGTCTGGTTTAGGCTGCCGGTGTGGAGCCTCTTATTGTTAAGTCCCACAGGTCCCACAAGTCCCACAAGTCCCACAAATGATTGTTAGTTATTGGACAGACCTTTATCAAAACAAGCAATTGATGCAAGTTTTGATAATTTATTTTAATCAGATGGCTGGCAAATGACAAACGAAAGCATCAACTTTTATTCAAAATCACTTTTAACAAAAGTAAATTTAAAATCTTGTTCTGTGCCTGAAAGAACAATATTTTCATAATTCATTATTATCAGAGGATTTCTGTTTGATTGAGTTTCAGGCAACCACCTCTTCATTATAGTGTTATCAAACAATAAATTAACAGAGTCGCTTTGTACTAAAACAATGTCATCCATTTTTGGACCTGTAAACAAATCGACAGTCACAGTTAATGTTTCGCCAGAAGTTAGATTATACGTTAGCAATCTTCCTTCACGATATGCATTGATGTTTATGTTCTTTAGAGTATTATTCACATATTTATAATGAGCATAGGAGGCCTCATCAACAGTTTCTTTACATGAAATCAAGAAGAAAGCACTAATCAGCCCAATAAATAAAAGCAGCGTCAAAACTGTTTTTTGTAGCATAGTTTGTATGAGTTATTAATGATTAAGCGCCTTTCTTGATTTCTGTGCCAACAATGGAGAGATGAGAGTTCTGCACTTTCTGAACTCTTAAAGTTTAATTGAAAGCATTAATTGTCCACCTAATCCCAGCTCAATAATCTTCTGAAGTGTTGACAAACGAACCTCTTTTACATTATTTTCAATCTTTGAGATATAAGATTTTGTAGTACCAACTTTTTCAGCAAGCTCCTCTTGGGTTAAGCCTTTTTTCACTCTGGCTTCATGAATAAGTGCTCCTAATTGGAAGCTTTCTGAACTTGCTTCAAGTTCTTCGCGTTTTGCAGTTCCGCGTTTACTATAGTGTTTATCTTTAAACTGCTCAAGCGTAATTATATTATCACTTTTCATTTTCATACTCTCCTTTTATCTTTAGTGCCGTTTCAATTTCTTGCTTTGGCAAAAATAATTAATGTTGCCCTAAAGTGCAACTTTAATTGTTAATATTTCCACTTTGTAAATATAGAAAAAAGTCACCAGGACATGTGTTAACATTTTTTTAGGGTAAATTCATGATTTATTGTCATATCTATACCACGGGTAAAAAAATCATTTTAACAACACAATTATGCCAACTTTTAAAAGTAAGATGGTTAACTTCATGATCAGGAACAACCATCATTTGAGAGGGAAAATCAGTAAGGAAGTATTTGATATGAACACCTCCATTGATGGCTTCAGGGAGCGGTGTGAGAAGGGTGCCAATCGTTTCGCCAAAGTTCCTGCTGATGTTAGTGTTGAGGAAGTATCAATCGATGGGATGAAAGCTGAATGGCTGGTCCCTGAAAAAGCTGATCGCGAGCAAGCAATCCTTTATGTTCATGGTGGCGGATACGTTTCGGGGTCATGTAATGATCACAGGTCGATCGTTACTTCATTCGCAAAGTTGTGGTTTTTGCAGGTTAAACACTCTCCAGTGCAGGAATGCTTTAGTTATTTTCTGCGATTTGTCAGGATCATGGATTATCAAACTGTTATCCTACAACTTTACGAACCGGGAAGTATAGGTTTTCAGTTCTTGGATAATAATGAGTTGGAAGATTCCGGTATTTAAATCAGAAACGGGAATCTGGATTTCACCCTCCTGATTAGGATTAGTAGAGGTATTATATACATTATGGCCTGTTATATCGCAGATAATTATTGTTACAGGAGAAGTATTAATACTATTCAACCGGAGGTTTAATCTGTCGGAAACCGGATTTGGATATACAACAGGTACATTAATTACTTCATTAACTGCATTTACCAGCAGGTTATTATAATTATAAATTGTATTTGGCGACATGATACCTCCAAGAAAATGAATGTCTTCGGAGGCAATCATTTCTGGGTTTATAGGATTACCAGTTAACCATAAGGAATTTGGTGAAAAAAGATCCTGGTCCCAATCATATGTGGGGACAAAGCTAACAACCGGACCACTTTCAAATGTGAAATCAAATTGAGGATAGTTGAACAAAGAAGGTCCATAATGAATCTCTATATTACCAGAGATTTCATAAAGCCACATTTGAAAATTTACATAATCAGAAGTGGTACCATTAAATTGCAATTCACCGTATAATCCTGCATTCTTCCATTCTATTTTAAACACACGACTGCCAGGCAACCCAATAAGTTTGTATGAAAGTGGTGATTGTGAAACTGATGTACCATATCCCCGATCAACCAGGGCAGCACCAAATGGCATAAACAATTGGTGAATACCTCCCTCTTCTATTGAGGATGAAAGTGTTGAACTCGATCCGTCTTGAAAGAAGAACAATGAGTCAACTACAGAATTGAAATACGGAAAATTAAAACCTATAGGAAATCCAAGTTCAAGCACATTCCACACCTGACCATTATTAAGGGATATTGGATTTTCAAGTTCGGTGTACGCTCCGTTGCTAACAGAGAATGAATAGTACTGGCTGAATAGAAAATTAGGAAAGATGATGATGATTGAAATTATTAGAATTATTGGTCTCATAAGGTTGGATTTATCATGTGGATTAAAAAAAATGATTGATTGATTAGAACGAGAACCCATAGCTGAAAGAGGGCATGATTGGGAAAAGACAAAGTCGGAGGATAATAACTAAACTCCGGATTATAAGTCCGTTTCTTATTGTGCAAAATTATAATCCAGTTCACTAAAAATGTAGGTGTAAATAATAGTACGCCTGAACTTTGAGTCATCAGTTACGTCCATCTCATAGCTCTCCCAGTTGCCAAGATTCCTTTCGGAATTGTAAGAATAATAGCTATTTTCTGAAGTCGAAGTATTATTCATAAAGTGAATAGTCTTCTTAACAGAATTAAAGAGAACCGCAATTGAATCTGTTCCGGTTAGATACTTTGAATCGAAACCACCTCCATTATTTATTCCTCTGTCAAATCCTTCGGCAAATTGGAACTTTGCACCAGGAGATAAAAGTATTCTGTCATCAAAATGTATTATTCCACTTTTGTATGGAATAATTTCTACTGCAACAGTACTTCGGTTTTCAATATAGACAGAATAGTAGGTTTGCTCTTCCTTTTTACAACTGATGAGTAGAAGGATTGCACTGCAGAATAACATAATGGATTTCATAATAATAATATTTTAATAGTAACTGATTAATAAATCAATCTGTGCATCGGTTACACCGCCAGGCTTATTGTTTTTTAACTCGCTTTTTAGACTTGTTAGACCATATGAATGCTTAAGAATATTCGATTCAATTCCTGAATTAGGTGGTTGGAAAATTAGATAGCACCAATTTACTTGGTAGTTTTACCCCCCATTGCAGTAAAAACACTATCAACCGGTTCCCACAGTTCTATTTTGAGACCATCGGCATCCATGATATGCACAAACTTGCCGTATTCATACGTTTCAATGGTATCAAGGATTGTAACGCCATTTGCCCTGAGCTTGTTTATCAGACTTTCAATATTCTGCACCCTGTAATTGATCATAAATTCCCTTTCGGAAGGTTGAAAGTATTTGCTGCCGGTTTTGAAAGGACTCCACTGAAGGTAGTTGATCTCGTCAGGTCGGTTTGTATTTCTGAATTCAAAGCTTGAGCCCCATTCATTAACCTCCAAGCCCAGGTTTTTAGCGTACCATTCTTTGGTTTTTTCGGGATCATCTGAAAAGAAGAAAATACCTCCAATACCAGTTACTTTAGGAGTAGTATCATTTACCTGTTGTCCGGTTACGGCAATTTCGTTGTCAGGTGAACTGCTATTGTCATTGTTGTTGCAACCCGATAATACAGATGCTGCAAGTAGTATGGCGATGAGTTTTTTCATTATTCCCACGTGTATGGATATTAATATTTTTTGACGAATTTAAGGATATTCATTTAATATACCATAGTTTTTCCCATCTGGCAGACGCCAGCATGGCGTCTCTACATTGGGTTTGCGTTAAATGGCGATGCATTCATTTCATGGATGATTTTGTTAAAAAACCATCAAATGTAGAGACGCATTGAATGCGTCTGAACGATGGTTCTGAACGATGCGTCTTAACGTAATGTAAATAATATTATATTTACATCCTTTCAGTAATAATTACATGGATAAATTCAGAGAAAAATATCGAATTGAAACAGCAAGGTTGACTTCGCGGAACTATGGGGGTGAAGGCTTGTATTTTGTGACAATATGTACAATTTTACGGGAACATTATTTTGGTGAAATTGAAAATGGGAAAATGCACCTTTCAGAAATTGGTCGGATTACAGAAGAAGAATGGTTACGCACATTCGATAAGAGACCTGATATGAGACTTATAAAAGATGTGTTTGTTGTGATGCCAAATCATTTTCACGCTATAATTGGCATTGGCAGTAATTATCATAACAATGATGATGTTTATGGCTTCCAAAAAGATTTAATCAATCGAAAGCACACCATCAAGGACAAGTCTTTTGGCCCACAGTATAAAAACCTTCCTTCAATTATAAGAGGGTTCAAATCGGCTGTCTCATCTAGTGCAAAGAAAAATAAAATAACTTTTGGTTGGCAACCACGATACCATGATCATGTAATTCGTGATGACGAATACGAAAGGATCAGGCTGTACATTCTGAATAATCCTTTAACATGGGAAAACGACATCTTCAATCAACCATCAAATGTAGAGACGCATTGAATGCGTCTGAACGAAGGTTCTGAACGATGGTTCAAACGCCAACAAAAGGACGCCATCCAACAGACGCCAGCATGGCGTCTCTACATTGTGGTTGCGTTAAACGTTGATTTATTCATTCCATTGGTTGATTTCATCACAACACCATCAAATGTAGAGACGCATTGAATGCGTCTGAACGATGCGTCTGAACGATGGATGGAAAGGATTAACATTGGGGTTGCGTTAAATGGTGATGCATTCATTTCATGGATGATTTTGTCGTAATTTAGCCCCTCTCAAGGGGATGGAATATGGCGTTTATGAATGAATTACCGGTTTTGGATAAGGACAATGCTGAGTTTAACTTTGCTGCTGAATTTGTGATGCAGACAAACCGGCTTGTGTATCTTACCGGGAAGGCGGGAACGGGTAAAACAACTTTCCTGAGGTATTTGCAGTCGACTTGCAGCAAGAACATGGTTGTGCTTGCCCCTACCGGGGTTGCTGCTGTTAATGCGGGCGGTCAAACCATACATTCGTTCTTTAATATAAAGCCCAGCGTTTATGTGCCGGGCGATAAGCGGTTAAGGTACAGTGTTTCTGATCGCGATGATGATAAAACCGCTATTACCGATCACTTCAGGTATCAGCGTGAGAAGCTTGACCTGATAAGAAAACTGGAGGTGATGATCATTGATGAGATATCAATGGTTCGATGCGATTTGCTCGATGTGATTGATCAGTTACTGCGCTTTATCAGAAAAAGGCACTTCACTCCTTTCGGTGGTGTGCAGGTGATATTGATTGGCGATACGTTCCAGCTTCCGCCGATTGCCAATCACGACGACTGGGCTGTGCTTTCACGCTTTTATGAGAGTCCGTATTTCTTCAGCTCGATGGTGCTTAAAACGGTGAAGCCGGTTTACATAGAATTGAAGAAGATATACCGCCAGAAGGATGATACTTTTATCGAGCTGCTTAACCGGGTTAGGCTCAATAAGCTGCACTTTGATGATATGCGTTTGCTCAACAGTCGCTATCTGCATGGGTTTGAACCCGAAGGGGCTGATGACTATATTATACTTGCTTCGCATAACCGCATGGTGATAGAAACAAATCAGCGCCGGCTTGATGAGATCAACGAAGAGCCTGAGTTGTATGAAGCTGAGGTGTCGGGCATATTCCCTGAAAACAGTTATCCGGCCGACCAGCTCCTGCAGCTTAAGGTTGGTGCGCAGGTGATGATGATACGCAACGACCGCAATAAAAGATACTTCAATGGTAAGATAGGTCATGTGGCTGAGCTGACTGACTCAACCATTAAAGTGAAGTTTCCAGATGAAACTACTGTAGATGTGTTGCAGGAAACATGGGACAATATCAGGTACAAGTGGGATGCTGAAAAGAAGAAGGTGATTGAAGAGCCGATAGGCACTTTCACCCAATTCCCGGTGAAGTTGGCCTGGGCTATTACAGTACATAAGAGTCAGGGCCTCACTTTCGACAAGGTTATAGCCGATGTAGGCGAGGCTTTTGCCCATGGACAGGTATATGTTGCGCTCAGCAGATGCACCAGTTTCCAGGGACTGCTTCTTAAGAGTCCGATGAACGCCCGGGCGATAAAAACTGACCATGTTGTATTAAAGTTTGCCGCCAACGAAACGCCCGGCACTATTCTGTTGAAGGAGTTGGAGAAGAGTAAAACTAACTACTATATCAAAACGGCCTTCAGGGCATGGGTTGCGGGGGAATCAGCACTTGCTTCGGAGAGTTTCCTGCTTTGTTTGGAGGAGAAAGGCATGAATATTCAGAAAGCACTGAATTTGTGCAACTTCGCCATTGAAAGGTATGTAAGGGAAACCACCCTGCTGTTGAAGAACATCTTCAATGGTTATGCCGACACGCAGGAGGGTATATCCGCGAAAGCAGAAGAGAAGAAACTTGAGCGTGCATTGCAGAAAGAGTTGAAAACATGCCTCGAAAAAGCACAAGCACTGGAGAATTTACTGGAAGACCTGTCAGAATATCCACAAGCCGAAACCATCATTGCAAACCACGGCAATACAATTGATGTGCTAATTGACAGTATTAAAAATGCCCGGAAGTTTATTAAGGGGAAGCCGGTAGTGTAGTATCCAATGATAGAACTCCGTATATTTACTTTTTCAATTGTGGGTATGAAAAAGAGCCTTGTCATTCTGTTATTCTTGCTAATGACTCAAGTGTGTTCCGCTCAGTTACAGATCGACTGGCAAAATTGCTTTATGGGACCAGGGGATGACAAAGTAAATGATGTTCTGGCATTAGATGATGGTTATTTTATATTAGGCGAATATAATTCCACAGATGTTTGGCTTATCAGAACTGATCTATATGGTAATTTTCTCTGGGATAGAAAGTACGGTGGTTCACGTAGTGATGAAGGAATAAAAATCATCAAGACAAACGATGGAAATTACATAATAGTTGCTCTCTCTTTTTCCGAAGATTTTGACTTAGTTAATAATCCTTACCCTAATTCAGCAAATTACTGGATATACAAGATAAATCCATCAGGTAACATACTTTGGAGTAAGATAATGGGTGGAAATGGCCCTGATTGGCCCAATAATGCTACTCTTACTACTGATGGCGGTGTTATAGTAGTAGGTCAGTCACAATCCTTTGACGGAGATGTTGGCATAAATTATGGCTACTGGGATATATGGGCCGTAAAATTAGATTCCTTGGGTAATATAGTCTGGGCCGAAGTATTTGGTTCAGATGGTGCCGAATGGGCAGATGAAGTGACTATTGATATTAATGGGAGTGTGTTGATTGGGGGGACAACAGCAAATGTAGGAGTTGGAAACATTGACTGCAACCCTTTTAACGAATGGGGCGAATCTCTGATAATTAAGTTTGACTCAACTTTGATTCCGCAATGGCAGCAATGTTATGGCGGCAGCCTAAATGAATTAGTAACCAATATTACACCGGCTAATGGCGGTTTTTATGTTAGCCATAATACGGAATCACTTGACGGTGACCTATACAATTCAGGGTTTCATGGTGAATTAGATATTTGGATTACGAAATTAGATAGTAACGGTAATCTGATTTGGGGAAAATGTTATGGAGGTTCAAAAAAAGAAGCTCCATCAAAAATATTCTATGAGCAAAATGGAGATCTAACACTTTTTGGAGTTACCGAGTCCAATGATGGAGACGTAAATGGAAATCATTCACCTGGTAGAGACATTTGGGTTGTGAAAACAGATTCGTCTGGAACTATAAAATGGCAACAATGTATAGGCGGCAATGGTAATGAAACATCAATAGCTGTTGAAAGAATAAGCAATAATACTTTTGTAATTGCAGCAATGACATTTGCCAGCTTTGTTTCAGGTGATGTTAACTGCAATACTACTGTGCAAACTGGTTCTGATATTTGGTTCCTTCAAATTACAGATACAACAGTTGTTAGCCGGAAAGAAGATAAATTTCTAACACTAAAAGTCTTTCCCAACCCTGCAGATGATTACATTTATATTCATGATGATGATCATAGAAG
The DNA here is from genome assembly GCA_024636955.1 of Bacteroidales bacterium. Lineage (GTDB taxonomy): Bacteria > Bacteroidota > Bacteroidia > Bacteroidales > Lentimicrobiaceae > Lentimicrobium. The sequence goes on along the minus strand of JAGXGB010000072.1, from coordinate 3,134 downwards.
AAAGTTATTTTCCTTATATAATTTAGTTGGAGAAAAACTCATAACCGACATAGAATTTAAGAATGAGCTATATATTAATATTGGCAAATTCAGCCGTGGTCTGTACATATATACAGTAAGAGACATGGTTGGAGATTTTACATCAGGGAAACTGTTAATAGAATAAGTAATTTAGCGCCAAAAAAAATATGCCATACCTGGTAGTTGACCTTGAAATGAGCGGCCCGGATGCCGGATACCATGAGATAATACAAATCGGGGCAGTGATTCTTAATGATAACTGGTCGCCCTTGGGCACCTATCTTAGCAATGTGTACCCTGAAAATGAGGAAGCATTCACAGCTTCGGCTGAAAAGGTACACGGCCTCTCTCTTGATGATTTGAAGGAGGCACCTATGATATACGAGATGTTTGAGGATTTTGAGAAGTGGATTCGCAAGATGCTGAAACGCCAGGGAGGCGACCTGCGGGATATTGTAATTTGCGGACAAAGCGTTATACATGATATCAATTTTTTAAAGTTTGCATACAAGGATGAGAACATGGAATGGCCGTTCAGCAACAAGCTGATTGACCTGCACACCATTGCTTTCTTTGGTTTCAGGATGATGGAAGCTAATAATATCACCGTGCCGAAGTTGCTTAGTTTGAAAGCTATATCAACCTATTTCGGTCTGGAAAGGGAAAGTGACACGCACAATGCGCTTGAAGATGCACAACTTACCATGCTTTGCCTGCAACGGTTCTTCAAAATTGCCAGCCATGCGAAGTTACCTTTGAATGTTAATGAATTGGGTTAAATTTGCGCTGGATATGCTGCAAATAAATCAGCATTGCGGTTTAAAAAATCACCTGTTTGAACCAATGAATAAAACACTATGAAACGAACTCTTTTTATTACTATTCTTCTTGCACTTGGCATCAGCATGGCACAGGCACAGAAACCAAAATACGCCATTCCTGATATTAAGAAACTTAATAAGGAACTAACAGGAAAGAACAGCGGCGTGTATGAACGACTGATGCAACGGTACAAAAACAATGACACATTGCTTTCCCTTCATGATTATCACCTTTTGTATTATGGATCAGCCTTAAAGGATAGTTATAATCCCGTTGCTGATTCACCTTTGCGGGACTCATTGAATGCAGCTATAAGCAAAAACCAGTCGGGTAAGGCTGACTTCGCAAAAATCAGGAAAATATCCGGACAGATACTTGAACAGTTGCCTTTTGATATCAGAACCCTTGATCCTGCTATTTATGCTGACAGGATGCTTGATATGAGCAAAGAGGCTTCTGCCCTTGAATTTAAGATGGGCAGGATTATTGAAACTATCTATAATTCAGGAGATGGACTTACTGAAGATACACCATTTCATATAGTTTCAACGGCTAATGAATTAGACATGATCATGGCACTGGGTTTTAGCCCTTCATCTACATCAGCAGTTCAGGCAGGTAATCTTCGCTATTGGAAGGTTAAGGAAAATGAATTTGGTGTTACCGGTTTTTACTTTAAAGTTGTAACGAGGTAAGGACTTCCACAAGTAAATTGCCACACACAGACTTACTCCCGGCAGTATCTGGCTTTCCCGGCAGTATCTGGCTTAACGTGCTGTTGAAATGAGGCAATCCTACATATCAATATTAGGCTGCACTTTCAGCTCCATTGAGCTAAGTTCAAGTGCAAGGAGATTACCATATCCGGCCTTATTATTCATGTAGCATCCGTTATCAAGGTCTATGAATGGATAGCTATCTGAGTTTAGCGTGAGGTCAATAAAGTCAAGACTTACAGGTACATGCCCATGAATAAGCCTGCGGTTATTGATTTTGGCTGGGTCAACCCTGAAATCCCTGATCCAGGTCATTGCCTGAGTATCTTCAAGGGGATCATCAATATCAAAGTTCAGGCCGGCATGTACAATAAAGTAGTCTTTCATTTCATGATACATCGGACACTGGTTGATCCAGTCGATATAGAATTCAGGGATATCGCTGATATTGTCGGTTTTAAAACTCTGAAGTGCTTCCTTGCCGCCATACCTGAGCCATTGTTCTTTTGATTTATTGGCTGACTTGAAAAACAGGAAACTTTTTAGTTGTTTTTCCTCCTCATAAGCCTTTACAAGAAACTCCTCGTGGTTACCCTTAAGCGTGATGACTGAAAAGCCCTGGATTTGAAGGTCCATTACATAGTCGAGCACACCTTTTGAATCAGGTCCACGGTCAATGTAGTCGCCCAGAAAGATGAGTGTATCATCTTTCCCGGGCTGTACAAGTGTTTCAACAAGCGACCTGAGAGTATTCAGGCAACCATGAATATCAGAAATAACCCAATACTTATTCATCTTATTTCTTGGCCTTAGCCTGATTGGCTACTTCTTCCATTAATTTCCTGATCACTTCAGGATCACCGAGGAAGTAGTCGTTGGTAAGGTTCAGGTCATCATCAAATTCAAATACATAAGGTATACCTGTTGGGAGGTTGAGTCCAACGATATCCTCGTCACTTATATCTTTCAGGTATTTAATAACAGCCCTCAAACTATTTCCATGAGCGGCAACAAGCACCTGGTCATGTGTGCGCAGGGATTCACGAATATCGCTTTCCCAGTAAGGCATCATCCGTTCAACCGTTTCCTTCAGCGACTCGGTTAATGGAATCAGTTCAGGATCTTCATTTTTGTAACGGGGATCCTTGCGAGGATTCCGGTCATCATCTTCAGCAATGGGTGCAGGAGGCACATCATAACTGCGACGCCATGTCTGCACCTGTTCGGCACCAAACTTCTCAGCAGTTTCAGCTTTGTTAAGTCCCTGAAGATTACCATAGTGTTTTTCGTTCAAACGCCAGCTCTTCAGCACAGGAATCCACAACTGGTCCATTTCCTCAAGGGTGATGTTGAGTGTTTTAATGGCGCGTTTAAGGAATGAAGTGTAAGCAATGTCAAAGAAAAAACCATTCTCCTTCAGTACTTTACCGGCTTCTTTAGCTTCAGTGACTCCGCGTTCTGTCAAGTCAACATCAGTCCATCCGGTAAAGCGGTTTTCCTTATTCCATGTGCTTTCGCCGTGCCTTAACAATACAAGTTTCTTCATGTTCTTATTTTTTATTGAATAGTGACAGT
>JAGXGB010000071.1 GCA_024636955.1 Bacteroidales bacterium | reverse complement strand
CGGGCCATACCCCTTCACACGAATCGGCATTACCGGCACGGGTCTGGGCGCAATGGAGCATGCTGAGAACATCTTCATGCCCAACAGCACCATCACGGGCAACCTTTCGAACGAGTGGTTGTATGCCCACGAGCTTTCACACATGTGGTTTGGCGATGCAGTGACCTGTGCATCTGATGCTGATATGTGGATGAATGAAGGGTGGGCACGCTGGTGCGAGATACTATTCACCGAGGCGCTTTACGGACAACAGGATGCCGATGCCTACCTGAAGATGCTGCACCGCGATGTGTTGCAGTACACACATATAAGAGATGGCGGTTACAGGGCACTTTCACCCATGCCACCTGAATACACATACGGCAGCACCGTGTACGACAAAGGAGCCATTGTAACCCATGCGCTCAGGCACTATCTTGCCGACAGCCTCTTCTTCCCGGCAGTGCGCGATTACCTCTCAACCTACATGTTCAGCGATGCAAGTTCAACACAACTGCGCGATGCCCTAAGCCTCTCCTCAGGTGTTGACCTCACAGGTTTCTTTGATTTCCACGTGTTTACGCCGGGCTTCACGCATTATGCAATAGATTCATTCAGGGTTGCAATGATTGCTTTACCGGGCAACCTGGCAATCCATAACAGGAGGGATGTACAAAATACAAATGCTTCAACATTAACAGAACAATACGAAGTAACGGTATTTATTAAACAGCGTTTGAAGGGAACACAAACCTACGCTTCTGACTGCAGGGTAGACCTTTCATTTATGAATGCAGAAAGGGAGATCATCACAAAGCAAGTTGCGTTTTCAGGGGTAACAGATTCGGTGACAGTAACACTGCCTTTTGAGCCGGTGCTTGTAATGGCCGACTTATACACCAGAACCGGAGACGCCACTACTGATGAAGCGAAAACATTGAATACTGCCGGGTTATTCGACTACCTGTATACTTTCTGCAAGGTAGATGTGAAGCAGGTTAGTGATTCGGCGTACGTCCGAGTTACACACAACTGGGTTGCTCCCGACAGTCTGGAAGTTCCACAACCGGGGTTAACACTCAGCACCAGCAGGTACTGGACAATTGAGGGCATCTTACCGGAAGGGTTTACAGCTACCGGTGTCTTTAACTACAATAAAAACATTCTTGATGGAGACATCATCACAGGCGCCAACGATAGCATAGTTATACTCTACCGACCGGGAGCAGGGCACGACTGGCAGCCCCGCGACTTCTATAAGATTGGACCATGGCAGTTGGGCTATATATATGTGGACAACCTCCAGCCCGGCGAATACACTCTGGCTATTTGGGATGAGGAGTTTGTAGGATACAACATTCTGCCGTCAGGAGTTGCACCGATGCACACATTCCCCAACCCCGCAAACGATTCATTCACCATACAAACAAACATAAAAGTCCCGACCCGATTGGCAATACACCGTGCAAGCGGCCAACAGGTATATACCCGCAACCTCGCCGCCGGAGAACAACTTAAATGGAGCGGTCAGCCGGGAACATATATTGTGAGTTTGTACAATGATAACAAGAAAATTGCAACACAAAAAGCAATCATAAATCAATAACGACTGTAGGGACAGGTCGCGACCTGTCCATCACGGATGTTGGAAATGTCAAAACAACCTGTCCATCACTGATGTTGGAAACACTGATTCAAATATGACAATTAATATAGTCCCCACATTAACCTGGTACCTGGAAATGAAGGGCAGGCCTGTTGAAATTGCTTCCGGACAGCCTGAACAGCCTGAGCAACCTGATCAGCCTGAACAACCTGATCAGCCTGAGTTGCACATAGAGCTTCCGGCCGGTTATACAACTGAAAGTTTGCATGATTCTGCCAGTTGCACCTCCATTTATCTTGAAACATACAAGGCTGTTGGAGGCAATTACAACTGGTACGATCGACTGCTGATGCCTGCAGAAGAACTTGAGGCAATATTAAGAAGTGACGCCACTGAAATTTGGCTGCTCATGCATGAGGGAGAAGTTGCCGGTTTCGTTGAGTACGACCATTCAGTAGCAGGTGAAACAGAGATAGTTTACTTCGGCCTCACTGCCCGGCACACAGGTAAAAAGGCAGGTTATCCCTTCCTGCTGTGGGCAATAAACCACGCCTGGCAAAAACCAATAACCCGCCTCTGGCTCCACACCTGCGATCTCGATCACCCCGCCGCCTTACCATTATACCAAAAGGCGGGTTTTAGTGTTTATAAAAGTGAAACAGTTATGCAAAAAGTTATAAAGGCTAAAGGCTAAAGGCTATGGGACAAGGCTAAAGGTTAAGGCTAAAGGCTAAAGGCTAAAGGCTAAAGGCTAAAGGCTAAAGGCTAAAGGCTAAAGGCTAAAGTAAAAAGTGAAGGAAAAGGAAGTAAATAAGGGAAAAGGATGAACGTAAACGCTAAACGCTAAACAGCCCAGAACCCAGAACCCCCCTCGATAAAAACTCGGGGACCGCAGAACAACAAAGAACAAAAAACCAAGAACATCATTTTTTCATGGAACAAAGAACCGCTCAAATAATATCCGTAATAATGCACCCCATGTTTATCATTACCTGGGGGATGCTGGTGATGCTGAACCTGAATGCCTATTTCGTGCTGATCATACCTGAGCAGTTGAGGTGGTCTATCATACTGCTGGTGTTTGGGAATACGGCTTTGATGCCTGCCGTTCTGATATGGATCATGGCAAGGAAGAATATAATCAGCAGCCTGCAGATGCCGATTCGGGAGGAGCGCACATGGCCGTACCTCATATTTGCGGTATTCTATGCCTCTACTTATTTCCTGATGTGGAACCTCGGGCTGCCAAAGATTTATTATAAGTTCATTGCCGGAGGACTGGTCTCCATACTGCTGGCTACGATGATAAACTTAAAATGGAAGATCAGCATCCACATGATAGGCATTGGCGGACTAACAGGTGGTTTTCTGGCACTTTCATACAAAGGCCTGGTAAATGCCCCCGCCCTTATTTTAGTGCTGCTTTTCCTTTCGGGATTAACCGGCTTTGCGCGACTGCAATCAAACAGCCACTCGCCTGCGCAGATTTACGTAGGTTATCTAATAGGTGCTTTCGTTGTTGCGGCTGTGTTTCTATACAATTAGAATGGCCTTAGAGAGGTACCTACAGAAATAGGGTAAATATCGATACCTGCAGTTTCTTCAAACACTGTTGACAGCGAATAAAACGCTGTTAAATTCACCCACTTATAACCAGCCTGGAAGGTTGGTCCGAAGCGCCATTTGCTGATATTTGGAAGACTGCCCTCCTTGATCTTGATGCTGCGCCCACCTGCAGGATTGTCGCCTTTGTATTTGGTATGGGCACTGATGAGGTAGCCGGCTTTTATGCCTAAAGCCAACCGGATGCCATTGTCACTTTTGAAACGGATCTCAGCGGGGATATCAAGGTAGGTAAGTTGTAGTTTATTTATCTTATAGTCAACTGCTTCGGCATAAGGTGTTAAAGTTGACACATTGGCTGAGTCAGTAAGGCTTCCGTTACTGTGAAGATTATGCATTCCAAGACCCAGGCCTATAGCCAATGATATATTGCTTTTTTTAATCTTGCTGCTATACATCCCATACACGTTTATTCCCGGATTAATGGTGCGGAAGTCAATGTTGGCAGGGCTATCCTGAACGAAGTCGTTGAAGATGTCAATACCGGTAGTAAACTTGCTGGCAAAAGAACCGGTTTGCGCCTGTATGGCAGTTACTGAAAGGAGGGCTGTAAATAAGATGATAATTTTCCTCATCGGGTATAGGTTTTGGTGGTGATCATATTTAACGAATACAAAGATAACAACAAAATCCGGTGTTAATTGTCTGAATTGTGTAATTTTGCATTTTAAATAAAGGCCCCGTAGTTCAGCGAATAGAATGACAGATTCCGGTTCTGTAGGTCACAGGTTTGAATCCTGTCGGGGTCGCAAAGTTATATAGCCGTCTCTTTTGAGCGGCTATTTTAAATATACCCGCAAGTCATTTAAATATACCCAAGTCATTTTTCCACAACACATTTAGTGCATTTCGCTGCAAATGTTATTTCATTTTTTGTTTCTGAAATATATTTTTATATTTACTGACTGAAACAAACCACCGGTTATCAACGCCCGGTTTCACACAACAAATAACAAGTAATCATGAAAAATTTTATGGTATTTTGCCTGCTCACTGCTATAACTATCAGTGCATCAGGGCAGAGCAAAGAGTTGTCAATGTCGCTTTCCTCTTACAATGTGGATATAGCACTGCAAACCGATGCCGGATCAACTGAGGTCACAGAGTGGAGAGACGTAGCTAAGTTATTCAATGGAGGGTTAGGTTATTATATCCCAATTTATACACCGCACTCAGAGGTGGGTATTGGTGTTAATGCTGCTGTTACCCTTGGAGCTAGCTACCAATCTACATCTTCTCATGCAATTTATGCTGATCTGGGGTTACCTGTTACTGCTACTTTCCGTTATGGTGCAGGTTCTACACGTGAAGCTTATAGTCCTGTGGGTATTGGATTGGGTGCCGGTTACCGGTTAAACGGAGTTTTGGTTCCTGATGGTGATCCGTTTTATATTCAGGAAGATCCGGTGGTTCTTACCATGTTTAAACCATACTTATTTGTGGAATTAGTTCTGGACTACCAGAAAAGAGACAGGAGTTTCTTTGATAATTTTAAGATACAGTTTGCCATTCAGCCATCACACACTAAAACCGGTTATAGCCCTGATATGGAGTCAGATATTAGCGGGAAAATGTCATATTACTCTATCTCCTTCATTAAATTCAACGCCCTTGACTAACCCTATTTAATTGACTAACCTTCAAATTAACCAATCATGAGAAAAGCATTACTCTTTATTAGCATCATTATCATTCCATTACTGATATCAGCACAACAGGATTTAGGACAGATTAATGTTTCAAAATGGAAACTGTTCTCAGTGGGTAATAATAAGCAACTCAAGAAGATTGACGACAGCACAATGTATGCTTATTACAGGACTAGCCTGGATGGGTCAGGGATCATGATCTTTGATAAATCGATGAATGTTACCAGGGATATTCCTTTAGAGTTAACTAAGCATAAAAAAATTGTATTCTCCGCAAAGGCATTTGCTGCAATAGCTTCTTTCCCATATACCTTCTACCGACCTGATGCAAGGGCTGTTGTAATAGTTGCCGCTCAAAAAAACGATAAGAAGGATTATTCCGTTGTAGGTATTACCTATAGTATTGATGGGGCAGGTTTGCTGGATGTTCAGGAACTAGCCAAAGCAACATCAGATGATTTTATCATCAGGTACTCAGAGAATGAAGAATATATGCTTGTAGCCGAGCTGGTAAAAAAGCAAAAAGGCAAAGGGCATAAAGTACTCTACAATGTATTTGACAAGGAGTGCCAGAAAATTTATTCAGCTGAAGGTGATCTTCTCAAAGATGGTGATAACTATTTCAGATTGCTCAATACCGGAGAATTGATTCACTATTCCGCAAAAGAAGAGGGCAGGAAGATCACTTATTTATTCACAAAGTTTGATGTAAGTGGTAACTCTGTAACTGCTGCTTTTGCTCCACCAAAAACTGATATCTACAACTATGATGGCTTTAGAATTACCAAAACAGACGAAGGCGATTATTTTGCTTCGTGTATGAAATACAGGAGTAAAGCTGAGGGCATGGCCATACTTAAGATAGATTTTGAGAACAAGACAGTAAAGAAAATAACAGATAAGAATTTCGATAAACCCGGCCTCGCTAAGCTTAATTCAGTTAAGACTAAAAGTATTGCTATGGTTGGTAAAAAGCTGGAACCGGTTAAGGATATGAATACATACTCCATTTACACATGTTCTGCTGACAATGAGAATATATATGTAGTGCTTGACGATTCTTATATGAAAACAGTAACAAGCAAAACCGGTACCCGAATTACTTATGGAAGTGATGGGCTGATAGTTGCTTGTTTCGATCACAATGGTAAGGAAAAATGGATAACACCAATTAAAAGGAGAGCCAGGCACACTGACACTGATATTAATTTATTCAATGGTAATGGGAAGTCAATTGCTTTGAGTAGTTATGAAACACCTGAAGACTTTTGCTTCATAGTGAAAAGCCTGGACAAGACCTATTATACCAGGGTGAACAAGAATACAGGCAAGGATATTGACCCTGTGCTGTTACTTGAGGATAAGAAAGCCTTTACAAATGCCAACTGTATGGGATGGTTTGATGATGATGAAGTAGTAGTGCTATCGCTGAAAGGAACATTTGTATTAAGCAAAGACAATTTCTGGCTGAAAGGTTTCAAGATTGGAAAGATTGAGATCTAATAAGATTGGAATTTGAATTGTGGAAATATTTCATCAGTATGCAAGTATTTCATCAAATTGGAACATGTATTGAACCATAATATTTTAGTATGGTTCAACTAGTTTCACTATTTTAACTTTCTTAAAACATCACAATTATGATCAGAGCAATTATCTTATCGTTGTTCTTCCTGGCAGCTGTTTCAGTATATGCGCAGGATACCTTTTCAATAGTAGCTATTGATTCACTATCGGGTGAAATAGGAAGTGCCGGAGCTTCATGTGTTGGATCGAGCAGTAGTTATCCTCATGGTGCAGCCATACTCAGCGATGTAATTCCCGGAGTGGGCGCTATTCATACACAGGCAGCCTGGCTTTCAGCAAACCAGCAGAATGCACACAACCTGATGATTTTAGGAAATTCGCCGCAGGAAATTATTGACAACCTGGTGGCCAATGATGCAGGTAATAATCCTACCATCAGACAGTATGGAATTGTTGATTACAATGGCGGACATCCCCGGGCGGCATCGTATACCGGAGCCAATTGTTCCAATTACAAGAACGATACGTCAAATATCTACTATTCTATTCAGGGTAATATACTCCTCGGTCAGCAGATACTTGACTCAATGCAATCAAGGTTCCTGAATACACCGGGTTCATTGGCCGAACGGCTTATGGCTGCTCTTCAGGGAGCAAAAGTAATTGGTGCCGATACAAGGTGTGCTGATAATGGTACATCATCGCAATCATCTTTCTTAAGGGTTGCTAAAATGACTAACCGGCCTGATTCGCTCTATTGTGACCTGTATATGGCATACCCTCAGAACCTGGGAGGAATGTATCCTGTGGATCCTATTGATTCACTGCAAACGCTTTTCGATGAGTGGAAATTATTGATAGTGGCTTCAAAGGAAATTACCAGCTCAACGCGACCTACTGTTAGGGTATATACTGATGCTTCAGGCAATACTACTTTTGATTTCACACTTATCAGGGATTACAATGATGCAAGGGTTGAAATCTATGATCTTACAGGGCGTCGTTTGGCAGTGTTTAATGTTGATAAACGGGAGCAATCAGTCCAACTGCAGTATAAAGGTATGGCGGTTTATAAGGTTATCAATCGTGAAAACAGAACAGTTGCTGAAGGCAAGTTCATCAGGCACTGACAAGCTTTCAAATTTGCAAGGCAGGATTTAAAATTTGCAAGGCAGGATTTAAAATTCCAGTCTATTTAAAACATATAGCCAAACCTGAAAGAGATTCGGTTAAAGTCGGTATGCACTATGGTGTTATTATACTCATAACCCCACCAGGAGTATTTGTTGTACTTGTATGATAATTGCTGGAAGTGGTACCCCATGCTCAGTACCAGTGCTGAAGAGCTTCCTGAGACCCGGATCATGAGTCCTGCTTCAGGGTTTAGCTGCAGACCTCCATATAATTCAGTGACCTCTCCGTTGTAGTAATCATTGTCAATTTGTGATGCCTTGCCTAATGGAACACCATACCCAAGCTTCATGGAGATGAATGGATGAATTCTGTCACCATTAAAATTGTATTTCACATCGGCAAACACAGGCATTATACTCCACTCGTAGTATTCATAACCAATACCAATTCCTGCCATAACATTTGAGCCGAGCCGTATACCGGTAACGTTTGTAAAAGAAGGAATTGGTATAAATCCATTCTGTCCCTGTCCCATAAGTAGTGCTACTGAAGAAAGGTTATACCATTTATTAGCTTCCTTTGATTCGGGTGTGTTTGAAGTGGAGGTTGAAACATTCAGGTTTCCCTGACTTACTCCAGATACCTGCTGGTTATAATCCTGAGCGCTGGTTTTCTGCTGCTGTGAATTAATCAACGGAGCTAAGGCTTTGTAAGGAGTAATACTGTCAATATCAGCTTTGTTGATATTAAATATGCCGCAGTCGTTTACCAGCCTGATATTGCCTTGGCTATCAGTTTGAACTGTTTGTCCGATTCGTACATCGCCTCCCTTTAAAAAAACTGCAACCGCTTCACCGGACTGTGCCGATGAAACGATTGCAATTGAATTCAGAACCAAAAGAAGCGCAAAAGCAGTCAGATTAAATTTAGAGGTCATCCAATTATCTTTTATTTATTCGATTATCATGGTGCTTTGATTGCTGTAACTGGTATATGGCTAAGCAATGTAATCGCCTGAGGATTTGTATAATCGTACTGATAAAGCCCACCGGCGCCAATCATCATCAGCAGTCCGTTCACAGGTATAACATCAAAAGTTTTTATATCAGCATAGTGAGCTATCTGGTTCATGTGTATCTGCATAGGATCGGTTGCATCATATATCTTCAAACCGGCATCGCCATCGCAGATGAATAGTATTTTGTTGTCAATTCCTAGCCCGTAAGGATTAAACATAGGGTATGATTTTATCAGGAATGGGTTGGTAATGGATGATATGTCAATAACATCAAGCTGGTTGGCGAACCCATTGCATTGAGTGCCTGCACGTAGGGTAACATAAGCGAGATTGCCCTCAATAACAACAGGATCGCATGAGTTGATATGGTTAAAAGCTGAAATGTAAGTTGGACTTCCTGGGGAGCTTACATCATAAACCAGCATTCCTGTAGTTGTACCCATAAATAGTCTGTTTCCATAAGGGAAGAGTGTTTCAACCTCACGATCGAGGTACACTTCATTTCCTGTTGTAATACCCGGAGTGGTATTAACATTAAACAGCTTGAGTGTGTTGTTGTGCAGGGCATACAGGTAACCATTGGTAAGTGTAAACCTTGCCATTGAACCACCAATGCCGGTTGTAGAAGAATTAAATCTTACTTCACTCTGGCCAATGGATGGAACTCCTGCATTGTCGTACTCTACTTTGCCAAAGCCGAAGCCATTGTTTTCTTTATGCACCACTTCAGTTACTTCGCGTGTTTCCCAGCCTACCACAACACCTTTTGCAAAGTCGAGACCATAAACAGGATAATCAAGATCGGTAATTGGTGGAACCACATTAGGGAACGCGTTCTCAACCCTGTCAACTTCTAACGGATTATGGGGATCAGTAATATCAATTGCTACGAGGTCAATGTAGCTGTCAACATAAAGGATATTTCCTTTGATGGCCATGTCGATGTTACCCGGTATAGTAATGAAGTTAAGGAATACCGGTGCTTCAGGATTTGCATTGTCAATTACGTGTATGCCTTCCTGATATTCGTTGACAAAAATGAAATTGTCCTTGAAATAGATCTTGCCCGGGTTTGCAAGTCCCTGTGGTGCTTTCTTGACCACTGCGTTTCTGAACTCATTGAAGCCCATCACTACCGGAACGTTTGCCTTGTAAGTGATTTCCTCATAGGTCTTGTCCTGGCATGAGGTAAAGGCACCAAGAGCCATTACAATGAACAGAAGAGCTGCTGCTGAATACTTTGTTTTCATTCTTTTAAAATTTTTGCTGTATCGGTAAGATGTAAGATAATGCTATTGGTTGCATTCAAGCTATGAAATAGTTAATACCTTCTAATGGAGGTTTATTCTAAGTCCTGTTTGCACTGAAGGCCAGGCAATTTGAGTACTTCTGATGTTGTAAGGCTGTGTTTTATTCATGAAGAATGTCTGCACTCCGCCCTGGGCAAAGAGGTAGAATTTGCCGCCTATTTTAACCTCGGCACCAAGTCCGGTAACCGATGAAAGCTGGAAACCGCGTATGTTCTGCTGTTTACTTTCTGATTCAGTGATAACATCATTGGTATAAGTGTCAACATACCATCTGCCGCCAATACCTTTTTCCAGAACTACCCATTGCAAAGCGTAAAGGTTAAATTGTTTACGTTCAAGGAATCTGTATCGTATACCAGCAGGTAATCCGAGGTAATTGAGTTCATTACGGTATTTCTTGTAATACGGACTCAACTCATCAGTTTTAACCCTGAAGCTAAGCAGTGTATAGGTAATCCCGGTTTCAAAGCTAAGGCGACGTGAGAGTCGTTTGTCAACAATTATGCCCAATGAAAGCGGTGCATCATGCACAGTGTTGTCTATTTCTTCAAAGTAGGAGGTTTCATTGGCAAGATCGGCTGAGAAATCATCGTGACTATAACGGTCACCACCGGAGTAAAGCATTTCATTATCGTTTGTGTAATCAGCACCTGAGGTAATGCCATAACCCATTGCCAGACTCCAGTCGTTTGCATATTCACCAGGCTGTATTTCTTGTTCATCTTCAGGATAACCCGGATAAGGATTCAAATGGGAAATGACAGCCAATTCAATGCCTTCAAGCACAGGTGTTGGGGAGTATAGTCTTTCCCTGTGAACTGCCGGTATAGGACTGGTTAAGGCAATCTCGTTTTTCAGTGTTTTTAGTGGATCTACTTTGCCGGAACGGACTCCTTTACTGCTTGAGCTTTTATTTACACGACCGCTCTTATTTGCAGGATCTTTAAGTATTGCACCTTTCTCCAAGTTCTGATCTTGTGGAGTATCCTTTTGTTTTGAAGGATCACCTACTATAATGGATGGTACATTGCGGTTTTCAGCAGCTCCATCAGTCTGGGCTGCATCATCTGCGGGAGGATAGGCAATTTTACCGGTGGCTGAGTCAGTTTGTCCCTTTGCATTGGTCTGAAGTTCGGAACTATCACGGTTGCTTGCCTTTGTATGAAGTTCAGAATCAGAGATCATCCTGTTTTCAGAAGAGCGGAAGATGTCAGTGGTGAAATAAGTAATGCCAAGCCCCAGCAACAGTATTAGTGATGCTGCAATAGAGGAATAACGGAGTATCATCATGCGGCGGCGGCGTTTTAGCAAGCCTCCCTCAATGCGGTCCCACATGCCGGCAGGTGGTTCTGCTTCGAAGATGAGCATAGAATCGGCAAGTCCCTTGAACTTGTCGTCTGCTTCGTTATTGTCCTGCATGTCTGAATCTATTGTTTTCATTCAATCTTTTCTGTAACCAAACCCTGGCACGGGCAAACTGTGATTTTGATGTTCCTTCACTAATGCCTACCAGGTTGGCAATTTCTTTATGTGTATAGTTTTCAACTGCGTATAGGTTAAACACTGTGCGAAATCCCACGGGCATTTCGCTGATAGTTTGGTGCAGGATGTCGGCGGATATTTGGCCGGTAATATCATCATTTGCATCCTCATCAGCTTCAGGCTCAGTGTGGAGACCTTCCTGCAAACCACCGTGGTGCTGGTTTGGGAAGGTCAATTCTACACTGTTGCGCAGAATATCTTTCTTTCGGAGTATCTCAAGCGCTGTATTTACCATTATTCGGCGCATCCAGCCTTCAAGAGAACCCTGCGACTTAAAGCTGCCGAGTTTCATAAATACGCGTATGAAACCTTCCTGCAGAAAGTCTTCTGCCATACTTCGGTCAGAAGCATAACGGAGGCACACACCAAACATTTTTGGGGAGTACCTCTCGTACAAAAGCTTCTGGGCCCGTGTGTTGCCGGAAAGGCATTCCTTTAGCAGATCTTTTTCATCCATAGGAAACCCTGAAGCATGCTTTTGTCCGAACAATGGTTAAGATGCACTGTTTTTTAAATAGTTGCATGAGATAAAATTACTATTTTTCATCAATTGACCTATCCGTTTAAAGCTGTTAATAAATAATTTCCTTGAGCTTATATTCATATACCGAAATAGGTATTTTTGTAAATTATGAATTTACGGGTTACCGTTTTTGGTATAACAGTCGGTTTCAATTTTTATTGTTATCTTTCAATTGTTAAAGATATTCGGAATTCATTAATAGTTGGTTAAACAAAACAGATTGGAACATGTTAATATCAATCGTTTTTTTGAGGAAACTATCCGCCTTAGTTTATAACGTCTTATACCTATAGATAATTCTGTATGATCAGAAAAGTACTTGTTGCAAACCGTGGTGAGATAGCGGTTAGGATTATGCGGTCGTGCCGCGAGATGGGCATACGTACAGTTGCCGTATATTCGGAAGCTGACCGTGCTTCAATGCATGTAAGGTATGCCGATCAGGCGTATTGCATAGGGCCGGCACCATCGGTTGAGAGCTATCTTAATATTGATAATATTATTGAAGCTGCCAAAGCGTCAAATGCCGATGCGATACATCCGGGTTACGGATTTCTTTCAGAGAATGCTGAGTTTTCTGATAGGTGCGACCGTGAAGGCATCATATTCATAGGTCCGAATTCACACGCCATCAGGATGATGGGCGATAAGATCACTGCCCGCAAGACCATGATGGCAGCAGGTGTTCCTGTAGTGCCAGGTACTGTTGATAAAATACATGATGAGGAAGAAGCCCTGAAGATCATTGCGGAAATTGGGGTGCCAGTTATGATCAAGGCTACTGCCGGTGGTGGTGGCAAAGGTATGCGACTGGTAAAGCATGCTGATGATATCATAAGTTCACTTCGAATGGCTCAATCGGAAGCGCGTAATGCTTTCGGCGACGATTCGGTGTACATCGAAAAATATATTCAATCGCCCCATCATATTGAATTCCAGATACTGGCAGATAAGCTTGGAAATACTATCCATCTCTTTGAGCGCGAGTGTTCAGTACAACGCCGGCATCAGAAGGTTATCGAGGAAACTCCATCACCTTTGTTAACTGAAGCCATCAGGAATGAGATGGGACAACACGCAGTGGCCGCAGCCAAAGCAGCAGGATATTATGGCGCCGGTACTATAGAGTTTATTGTGGATGATAATCTCAACTATTATTTCCTTGAAATGAATACCCGCCTGCAGGTTGAACACCCGATCACTGAACGTGTGGTGGGGATTGACCTTGTTAAAGAAATGATAGGCATTGCCAATGGTGACCCACTGCCATACAAGCAGGGCGACCTGAAACAAAACGGCCACGCCATTGAATGCCGGATATATGCTGAAGACCCCGACAATAACTTTATGCCAAGTCCGGGTACCATACAGCACATTACTGAACCGTTGGGTTTAGGTGTGCGTCATGATGGCTATGTTTACGAAGGGTACACCATTCCTATTCATTATGACCCAATGATCTCTAAGCTGATAGTATGGGCCAAAACACGCCAGGAAGCTATCAACAGGATGAGCCGTGCCCTGCATGAGTATAAGATCACAGGCGTGAAAACTTCAATAAGGTTCCTTGCCAGGATTATGGAAACACCTGATTTTGTGTCGGGCAATTACAATACCCATTTCATTGAAAAGAACCTGGATTTCTTAATGCAGGAGCCTGAGTGCGACGGTCAGTGTGAAGATATAGCCCTGATAGCCGCATATCTCGATTATACCAGGAAACTTGCTAAAGTGTCGACCAATGGAACTACCCAAAAGGCAGTAAGTCGCTGGAAAGATGTTAGATAATGTAAAGATTTATCAAAAAAAGAGAAATCACCAATGGAAATAAATATAGAAGGACGCTCAGCCACTGTTGATGAAGTATCACGCGATGGCAACATTATTACAATGAAAGTTGACAATGAACTTTATGAGGTTGATGCACTCAGGGTAGCTGAAGGAATTTATTCAATCATCTATAAAGGCAGGTCGTACAATATTGAGATGATTGCCGACAGCACCGCCCGGCACTACACGGTTAATTCATGGTACAATACTTATAAAGTTGAAATTATTGATGCGCAGACCCGCTACAAGTTAAGCAGGGAAAAAGGCAGCCATACCGACGAGGGTAAAGTGATCCTTTCACCTATGCCGGGTAAGGTAGTTAAGATACTGGTGGCTGAAGGCGACCAGGTGGAAGCAGGCCAAACACTTATTATAATCTCAGCCATGAAGATGGAGAGCGAGTTCAAAGCCCGTGTTAGCGGAGTGATTAAAAACGTCTCTGTTACTGAAGGAGAAACTGTGGATGCAAATAGGGAGTTGATAGTTATTGAGTAAAATAAGGCTAAAGGCTAAAGGCTAAAGTAAAAAGTGAAGAAAAAAGAAAAATAAGGAAAAAGGAAAAGCCAAATGTAGAGACGCCATGCCTGGCATCTGAACCTTGAACCATTTTGAACACCTTGAACAACATTGAACAAATTGAACAAATTGAACAAATTGAACAACATTGAACAACATTGAACAACATTGAACAACATTGAACAACCTTGAACAAAAAAAAACCATGAGCGAATTATCTGAAATATACAGCAAGCTTGAAGAGAAGAACCAAAAAGCACAGCTTGGCGGTGGCGTTGAGCGTATTGCAAAACACCACAGTACCGGTCGTAAAACAGCACGTGAGCGTATTGACATGTTGCTTGATTCAGGCACGTTTACAGAACTAGATCGTTTTGTGGTGCATCGTGCGCGCGACTTCAACATGGAGAAAAATCTTATTCCGGGCGACGGTGTTGTTAGCGGATATGGTAAGATTGACGGCAGGCTTGTATATGTATTTGCCCAGGACTTTACAGTTTTCGGCGGAACGCTTAGTCGTGCCAATGCTGATAAGGTAATAAAGATCATGGACCTTGCTATGAAAATGGGCGCTCCGGTTATTGGCCTTAACGACTCAGGCGGTGCACGTATTCAGGAAGGTGTTGAAAGTTTGGCCGGTTATGCCGATATCTTTTACCGCAATGTGATGAGCTCGGGGGTGATACCGCAGATTTCAGCAATTCTCGGTGCCTGTGCCGGTGGTGCAGTATATTCGCCTGCTATCACTGACTTTATAGTGATGGTGAAGAATGAAAGCTACATGTTTGTCACTGGTCCCGATGTTATCAAGGCCGTTACCCATGAGGAAGTTACCAAGGAAGAGCTCGGCGGAGCTTTCACACACAACTCAAAAAGTGGTGTAGCCCATCTTATGGCTCTTGAAGAAGAGCAGGCTATGATGATGATCAGGGAACTGATCAGCTTCCTTCCTTCCAACAACATGGAAGAACCGCCACGCATAGCAACCTCCGACAGCATAAACCGCGCAGATGCGAAATTACAGGAGATTGTGCCGGTTGACCCGAATAAGCCTTATGACATGAAGGACATCATTACCAAAGTATTCGATGATGGTAACTTCTTTGAGATCATGCCACATTTCGCTGGCAATATACTTACAGGGTTTGCACGTTTAGATGGCCGTTCAGTTGGTATTGTAGCCAACCAGCCTGCTGTACTGGCAGGAGTGCTTGATATAAACAGCAGCATAAAGGCAGCGCGCTTTGTACGCTTCTGCGATGCATTCAATATTCCCCTCATCACTTTCGTAGATGTACCGGGCTTCCTTCCGGGAACAACACAGGAGTTTGGTGGCATCATCAGGCATGGTGCTAAATTGTTATATGCATTTGCCGAAGCAACTGTGCCAAAGATAACTGTGATAACCCGCAAAGCTTACGGTGGTGCCTATGATGTGATGTCGAGCAAGCACATTGGAGCTGACGTTAATCTTGCCTGGCCTACTGCTGAGATCGCTGTTATGGGCGCTGAGGGTGCCGTAAATATTATCTTCCGTGATAAACTCACCGCTGAATCAAAAGCACAGCAGGTAAAGGAATACCGTGAAGTATTTGCCAATCCTTACAAAGCTGCGGAACTCGGGTACATTGACGAGATCATTTACCCCAAAAACACCCGGCCTAAACTAATCCAGGCACTGGAGATGTGCAGCAACAAGCGTAAAACCAATCCTTTCAGGAAACACGGGAATATTCCGTTGTAGGCTTAGAGCTTAGGGCTTAGGGCGTAGGGCAAAGGGCGTAGGGCAAAGGGCAAAGGGCATAGGGCTGCAAAATAAGGCTAAAGGCTAAAGGCTAAAGGAAAAAGTAAAAAGTAAAAAGGAAAGGAAATGTTGAACCTCTTGAACCCCTTGAACCCCTTGAACCCCTTGAACACCTTGAACTATATTGGGTGCGTCTTGAACCTTAATTGAGTAAAGAAGATCGCTTGATGTACTGTTCATCAGGGTAATAGATGAATAAGCAAGTACCTTCCTTGATTGTTTCCACCACGGGTTTAACCAGTTCTGGTGGAACTGAAGGGCAACCGTAGCTTCTGCCCAGGCGGCCTGCTTTCATAATGAAGTTTTGTGTGGCATAATCGGCTCCATGCATGATGATCTCACGTTGCCGTGCATTGTCATTGAATCCTTTCTCCATCCCATCAAGTATCATAGACAACCCTACTTTTGGACCCCAGATTTCTTCTCTTGTCACATAAAAACCAAGGCTACTTTCGAATGAACCTGACACGTTTGAGAAGTGCCTGGCATACTCTTCACCGGTGTTTCTCCCATGAGCTACCAGGGTGTTGAATAGCAATTCCTTTCGCTCAAGGTCAATCACATACATACGTTTGTTTTTACTTGATTGTGAAAGATCCACTATAGTGAGGATACCTGAATTTCTGAGTTTAGAATCAGCATCAAGATGATTGTGGCCTTTAATTGCTAGTTCAAACACCTCAGGAGCGAGTCCCTTTTCCCGTAAGTTCAGGGTAGTGTATAAGTCTGTTCTTTCTTCATTTTCGGCAGGTGGAATACCCGAACCGGCTTTGTTTGATATTGAAATCAGTAGAATTAGAAGACAAAAAATATGCTTGATCATTGCGCAAAAATAGACAAATAATTTGGTTATCAACGTATTAAATGTCAAACTAGTATACAAAGATGAAATTTTAAAGAATGATAACCAGCAGTTTTTCGTATCTTTTCCGGATGTTGAACAACACCTTCGTACTTGTCATTATCGTGTTATTATCCTTCGGGTGCCATGATAATTCATCATCAGGCAATCAATCAAGCACCATGTTTGAAAGTGTGGGAGAAGATGCTCAAACTAGGCAATCTGAGGTTGACAGGGTTGAACTGATCAATTTTGCTAAACAATATATAGGTACCACATACCACAGCGCGAGTATTGATCCGGGCATCGGGTTTGACTGTTCGGGCTTTGTCTATTTCGTGTTTAAACGCTTTGGGATTGATGTTCCCCGCAGTTCCAGGGATTATGAATTTTTAGGCAAGCCATTAAAACCAGAAGAATTCAAAGTGGGCGACGTTCTGGTTTTTTATGGTTATATGGATTATTCCATAATTGGTCATGTAGGTATAATCTGCGAGGCAAATGGCATGAAATCTAAGTTTATTCATGCTTCCTCGGGTAAGGTTAATGGTGTAACCATCAGCTCACTTGACTCTAACGGTTACAAGAGTCGCTTTTTCAAATGCATTGACGTGATCTCGCGGTAAGCATTTGTATATATTCTTTTATCCCTCCCAGCATTCCATCAATAACTATCTTAATCGATCAATAACTTTGCGAGCCTTCCGTCCCTGTTATATACATCCTCGTAAAAACTGATGTCTCCATTGGCATCCACTGATGCAGTAAAATAACCTATGTATACAGGTATCTTAGCCTTCAAGCCATAGGTGGATTCCTTGCCGGCATTCATGGCAGCTTCAATTTTTTCACTATTCCACTTGTCATCATTTTTCATGATGGCCATAGCAAGATCCTTCGGCTTACCAACTCGTATACAACCGTGGCTAAAGGCCCTGCTCTCTTTAGTAAAAAGGCTCTTTGAAGGGGTGTCATGCAGGTAAATGTCGTTGGAGTTTGGAAACATGAACTTGACCAACCCCAGTGAATTGTCCTTGCCCGGTTTCTGGCGAAGCTGACCACCCGACCACTCCATATTGTGCTTCTCGAGGTAATCCTTGTCTTTTTCAATTCCCGGCTTAACCTCATTCTCAAGGATGTCATCAGGTAAATTCCAGTAAGGACTGAATACTATGTAACTCATCCTACCACTGAATATAACAGTTTGTGTAAGCTTTGCCCCTACTACAACAGGTGACTCCAACTCGGTTTTTCCATCGCGCACAAATTTCAGATGAAAAGATGGGATGTTTACCATAATATATTCCCTGGCCTGTTCAAATTGCGACGGCAACCAGCGGCAGCGCTCCATGTTAACAATTATCTTAATTATGCGTTCACTAACAGGTACGTTCATATCGCGCACATGTTCAGGCAGTATCCCTTCGGTAACATTGAAACCATTATGTTTTTGGTAACTCTTAACTGCCTCTGCCAGTTCAGGGTCATACAGGTTGCTTTTGTTGTTCTGCTTGAGATCACCGGCAATAAACAGGCGTTCCCTGATTTGACTGATTACCCTGCCGCTATCACCCGGTATTAATGATTTACCTGAAGGGATTGTATCGATGGTGTTCCAACCTCCTTTTTTCTCTATTTCACGGTACTGTTTCAACACCTTGCGCAACTTATAGAACTGACTGTATAGCAGGCTGTCATCGCTTGACAGAACCTTTGGTTCGTCCAAAACTGAATCAATCAATGTAGCGTATGAGAATTTGTTGCGTGGTAAGTGCCATCCCATGGCTGTTGAGGTAGTTGTATCAATACCTTCATAAACTTTTTCAGTATAAAACAGGTAAAGATTTGTCAGCATCAATTCAGTTTCAACCTCCGGTAGATTATTCCTCTTCCTATCATCAAAAATGTAATTGATTTCCTTTTCGTAAGGGAATTTGACCAAGACTCCTTCTTCTTCCATATTATTAACCCTGCTTAGCAGTGTGTAACCAAATTCAACCATTCCATCCTCATCATGCCATATTTGGGTATAATCATGCTGCCGGTAAACATCCACAACCTCATCCTTATATTTTATAAGTTCAGGATATGACAGGTAGAAAGAAAGAACGAGGGTACTGTCGAAAGGAAGATTTCTCTTCTGGTTGAAAATTCCGCGCAAACCATCACCAATCTTACCACCTTTTTTCTTACCATTGAAATCACATGATCCGTTTGTCAGCGCGAAAACGATCATTATTAATATAATAGGACTAAATAATTTTCTCATGGTACAAAGATGGACCATTAACTATCGTAGAAAGTTGTAAAACTTTAATAAAAAGTAATATAATTCACACTTTAAAAGTGAACTTCTTAATCCTGTATCTTAATTAAGACTTGAGCCTTCTCACCTATCTCCGCCTTTAAGTACGGGCTTATTGGGTTATATTTTGTTATCAGTGGCTTCTACATCATTCCAATGCCAAACAATAGCACCGTTCCGAAGGTTGCAAGTGCAAGCTGACGGAGTTGGGGGTCAAGAGCTGCAGGAGGGGTGGTGGTAAATACTTTCTTTATGTGCACTACAAAGAAAGGGAGTATAATCAGGTATCCTATCTGAATTAATGACTGGAAGGTTATCATTGTATAGAGCAGGAAGCAAATCCAGGCAACTGCTACTAATGCAAAATGATACCAGTGGGCTTTTTGGCTTCCCATAATGACGGCCAGTGTTCTTTTACCTGAGCGTGCATCGCCTTCAATATCACGCATGTTGTTGAGGTTCAAAACTGCAGTACTAAGAAATCCTACGGCTGAGGCCGGAAGTAAAAGGGTGTAATTGAGTGTGCCGGTATGAAGGTAATAAGTGCCCAGCACACCGGTGAGGCCGAAGAATATATACACGAATAAATCGCCGAAACCACTGTATCCGTAAGGGTTACTGCCTACAGTGTATTTAATTGCCGCTCCAAGTGCTGCCAATCCAAGCAGGAAGAAAATGATAAAACCTTCCGAAATATTGAAGTTAAAACCATAGGCTATAAGCAGTATTCCTGATGTTAATGTGAGCAACGAAGTTATTACAATGGCTATAAGCATTGCTTTTGCTTCAATAGCACCGCTTTGAACTGACCTCTTCGGACCAACCCTATGTTCATTGTCCATACCATTCATTGAATCGCCGTAGTCGTTAGCCAGGTTCGAAAGTATCTGTAGGAAAAGAGTTGTAAGCAGTGCAAGAATCAGCACCGGCACCTTGAAAGGCTTGTCGCTATAAGCCAGAAAACTCCCAAGCAACGTGCTGCTGAAAGCAAGAGGTAAAGTACGAGGACGGGATGCAGCTATCCAATGATTTAAATTGTTCAATGTTGTTCAATGTTGTTCAATGTTGTTCAAGATAGTTCAATGTTGTTCAAGGGGTTCAAGGGGTTCAAGGTGTTCAAATGGTTCAAGGTGTTTTCCCTTACTTTTTACTTTAGCCTTTCCCGCATTCGCGGGACAGGTAGCCTTTAGCCTTTTCTTTTTCAGGGAAACTTAGGGAACTTGGAGAAATCAGGTGCTCTCTTTTCAAGGAAAGCTCTCTTACCTTCCTGGGCTTCTTCAGTCAGGTAGTAGAGCAGGGTAGCATTACCGGCCAGTTCCTGCAAGCCTGCTTGTCCGTCAAGTTCTGCATTTAGTGACAGTTTAAGCATACGGAGGGCAAGGGGGCTACGCTGCATCATGGTTTTACACCAGTCAACCACTTCATCCTCCAGTTGATCGAAAGGTACAACCTTATTTACGAGTCCCATTTCAAGTGCTTCAGCAGCAGAATATTGCCTGCAGAGGAACCATATTTCACGTGCCTTCTTCTGTCCAACAATGCGTGCCAGATAGGATGAACCAAAGCCTCCGTCGAAACTGCCAACTTTTGGACCTGTTTGTCCGAAGATAGCATTATCAGATGCAATGCTCAGGTCGCACACTACATGCAGCACATGGCCTCCGCCTATAGCGTAGCCGTTAACCATTGCAACAACCGGTTTGGGAAGTGAACGTATCAGTTTCTGAAGGTCGAGTACGTTTAGGCGGGGAATACCGTCTTTACCTACATAACCACCGTGCCCTTTTATGTTTTGGTCGCCGCCGCTGCAAAAAGCTTTATCGCCTTCGCCTGTAATAACAACCACTCCAACATTGCCAGCTTCCCTGCTGTACTGCATAGCGTCAATCATTTCCTTGACAGTATCAGGGGTAAATGCATTCCGGTACCGGGGACGGTTTATGGTGATCTTTGCAATGCCTTCAAAGAATTCAAACTTTATCTCTTCGTACTCTTTTATGGTAGTCCAGTTTCTTTCAGTTTTCATAGATTCATTCTTCGGTTTTATCAACTTTTTTATTCAGGTCTGTATCTCAACTTGTTAAGTCTTCAATTGAGAGAGTCCAAAATTACGCATCATTTCTTTAGGGTAATGACTTTCTTACTATTTGCCTTTACGCAGGTATTCAAAATAATCCCTCAGTGTTTGGGCTGATATTTCATTGTTGGTAACTACCTCGAGCATTGCCGGTCGTTTAGATGCCTGGGGTGCAAGGAATTGCGGGAGTTGTTTCAGCAGTTCCTCTTCATTGCCGGCACGATAGTAGTTTATATTGAAGTTAGCAGCAATGCCTGATGCTTCGAGCGAGTGCCGCGTTTCAATAAAAGGTTCCAGTGCATCATAACCACATGGTCCCTCAATAATACGGAAGATGTTACCACCGCCATTGTTTATAAGTATTACCCTGAATGCGTCAGGCAGGTTATTGTTCCACAGTGCATTACTATCATAGAAAAACCCAATATCGCCGGTAATAACAACTGTAAGTCCGTTATGGTTGAATGCAAAACCTGCTGCTGTTGAGCTACATCCGTCAATACCGCTGGTGCCCCTGTTTGAATAGAATGCCACATCAGGTTTTTGGTCAAACAATTGCCCGTATCTCACGGGTGTACTGTTACCCAGATGCACGCTGGCTGAAGAAGGCAACTGACTGAATATATGCTCATAAACTTTCAGGTCGCTGAATGCAACTGTTTCCAGGAATTCTTTGTGTCTTGCAGCCGAGGTTTCTGAAGCTTGCTTCCATCTTTCTGCATATCCGTTTAATTTAACCGGCTTTGAAGAATTCTCTGGATTAATGCTTGATTGATGAGTAATGTTTTGACCAGTGTTGTTTTCAATAGCGTTTTTTTGAATAGAATTAGTTTGAACTGCCTTATCTTGACCTGCATGATCCCATTCAAGCGCTGCGTTAATAGCATCTGTAAAATCGGGAGTGCGACGCTCATTCCCACTAATCAACATTTGTTCGAGGAATATTTCGGGCTTGAGTGCAAGGGTTACTGTAAGCGATTTGTATGTATCGTAATGGAAGCTCTCAGGGTCATTATCTAAATGCCAGTGGATGGCTGGCAGCATGTTGCGAAGCATTGCTTTCACTTTTTTTGATACAATTGCACCTCCGAGAGTAAGCAGCAGTTCAGGTGCAAATTCCTTGTTCTTATCAATCGGTATCTGCGCAAGCGTCCTGTCGATACAATTGATAAAATCATCATCGGTATGATTGGAAATGCTTTCAGTTAGTACAACAACCGTTGGGTCATTTGCCAGGGTTTTCAGCATTTCAAGAGTTTGACTGCCCGGTGACATCTGACCTACGATGATCAGTTTAGAGGTTGCTTTATTCCACTGTTCAGCCAATATATCAATAGCAGGTGCATCAAGATGTGTTTCACCCTGCAGGTAGGTTATAACTTTAACCTCAGGCTCTGCATCTATGGGCCCAAGATCATATAGCGGTTCATCAAGTGGGAAATTCAACTGTACTGGTCCGGGTGCCGGGTATTGGGTACGGTCGATTGCTTCATTCACTAGTCTGTCGAAATACCATGCTTTATTGGGTGAGTCAACATTAAGCGGTAGGTTAAAGCTTTTCCTGATGTAATTAGCATAGGCATTTTCCTGCCTGATTGTCTGGCTGTCGCCCTGGTCAATCAGTTCAATAGGCCTGTCGGCAGTGATCACCAGCAATGGAATCCTCTGATAATAAGCTTCAGCAACAGCAGGAGCGTAATTCAATATTGCCGATCCGCTGGTGCAGAGGAGCGCAACCGGTTTACCCGACTTCATGGCCAGTCCGAGTGCAAAGAAGCCTGCACTACGTTCATCGGCAACGCTCAACATCTGCAAATTCTTGTTTGCACCAAACAGTATAATTATTGGTGCATTCCGCGAACCGGGTGAAACTACTACCTGACTTATGCCTTTGGCCACCATTATAGCTGCCAGCCTGCTTATGTGTTGTTTACCCATTTTTTCTGTGCTTGTAATCAATGCCTCCAATGTGCTAAGTTCATGCTTGTAATCAATGCCTCCAATGTGCTAAGTTCATGCTTGTAATCAGTGCCTTCAATGTGCTAAGTTCCGTATTTTTTCAATTTCTGACAACAGGGTGCGGCTTTTAATTGATGTTTCCTCCCATTCATCTTCAGGAATTGAATCATGGGTAATACCTCCACCTACATAAAGCGCTGCCTGTGCGTCAGTTGCCTGCATACATCGCAGGTTGACATAGAGGCTGGAAGCTCCGTCAACATTAACCGGACCTAAAAAACCAGTATAGTATGAGCGGTTATAGCCTTCTGTTTCAAGTATAAGTTTAAGCGCTTCATCAGCCGGCCAACCACAGACTGCAGGAGTTGGATGCAGTTGTTGTAACAGGACATTCATGTTTTTAGCAGGCATTGACGCCCTGAAATCTGTCCTCAAATGCTCAATATTCCCTGCTGCTGCAGTGTATGTTTCACTTTGCATAATGCCGTTACAGCCTGATACTACCAGCTTTTCCTGAATGTAGGTTGCTACCCATTGTTGTTCTTCAATTTCTTTATTCCCCCATTCACCTGTTGTTCCACTCTTGCGTGTGCCTGCCAAAGCCATTGTGCGGATATGCATTGGTTTAAAAACAAATGTGCTATGGTTTGCATCTCCATCAGGCATTATTTCATTGTGCTCTGCTCCATCTGTGGCTCTTGTATTAGATGGATTTTTATCATCCCATGCTGACATTAAAAGTTCAGGTGTAGCGCCAGTCCAGATGCCCGATCCGGGGAAAGACAATAAGTAAACAAAAGCATCCTTGTATGTTTCAGTAAGTTGGCTGAAAAGCTGTGGTGCTTCATGTTCAGTATGGAAGGGAATAAGCAATGCCCTTGAAAGTACTGCTTTTTTAATAGGTCCCAATTTAATGGCACCAAGTATTTTGCTGACTTGTTTCAGGTATGCTTCCCTCGTTACCTCAATAGGTAATTGAGCCGCATCATTATCATCACTTATTCCACTTCCTCGTGAGTCGTTACTGCTGTCATTTCCTTTCAATTCATCATCACTGAAGCCAATTACTTTTAGTTCTTCATCACTGAAGTCAATTCCTTTTAACCCGGTGCCTTCAATAATCCTGGATGCCTGTAGCCATAAAGAAGGTGACGATGATGTGAACGGCGAAAGCAGAAACCCTGCCTGAGTCGGAAGATCAGGCTGCTTCACTAATTGCATCTGGTTAGTTACAGTGGAAACTGAACCAAGTAAATTCACAGGTAAAATGGGACCAAGCATAGTAACAGGTATTTCACTGCCGGGTTGCCTGTAAGAAACAAAAGGAATACCGTTTGAAATACAATGTTGCTGAAATATAGTAAGGTTGTTGAACTCCATGGATATGATGCAAGTACTATGATTGCTTTGGTATAATCATTACCGTGAGCCGTGAAATGCACAAAAGTGCATTATCCTCATTGGTGATTTTGATTTCCCAAACATGCAGTTTTCTGGAGCGCGATATCAGTGTAGCCTTGCCGGTTACAATGCCTGAAGTAGCTTTTCGCACATGGGTAGCGTTGATTTCAATGCCAACAATGTGATGTGTATCGTTATTCACGATGCTCATTGATGCCATGCTACCCAACGTTTCAGCCAAAGCTGCTGATGCGCCTCCATGTAATAATCCTGCTGGTTGTATGGTACGGTTGTCAACCGGCATAGTGCCAGTAAGATAATCAGGCCCTATTTCTGTGTAAACAATGCCAAGGTGTTCAACCATTGTTCCTTTTGAAAGCTCATTCATTTGTTCGAGAGTGATCCCGGTAAGCAGTGCTGATTCCATGATTTGATTATAACTGACTATTAACAGGTGGCAAAGCGTTTGGTTGTGCCTGCTTGTGCAAAGTTAACAAAAACAGTTGGCTGTAGTTGATCATTGTGAGTTCGGAAATAATATTATAAATTTGTTTTTTCTTAATTAATCAGAACTTATGAGAAAAGGTGTGTTTGTTGCAGTTCTCTTACTTGCAATTCCGATACTGATAAAGGCACAAGAAATCTATACCAACGATAAATTTATTTATGGCATCTCTACAGGAATAAACAGCAGCACCTTTCATCACCCTGGCTATAAGTTCTCATCAGGAGCTATGCTTTCAGCAGGAGCTTTTCAGCAAATAAAAATAGGAAGTATCCTATCATTCAAGACCTCACAATTTTATGCACCTAAAAGGTCAGCTATGCTGGAACCCTTTAACAAGGTTACCAACTACTATTTTGATTATATGGCAATGTCTCAAGTCATGTTGTTTGACGGTTTTGCATTGCAGGCAGGATTGATCTACTCAAGCTACATTTCAAACAAGATCCGTAAAGCAGATGGTACTTTAATTAATAAGCCCTCTTATGCTCCCAATTCAGAGTTAAACCTGATCACAGGTGTTGAAATCAGGCTACAGAAGCGTGTAAATCTTGAATTAAATTACCAGATTCCACTCAGGGATAAGAATACTTCATCTTTCCAATTAACGCTCAATTATATTTTAAACAGGGAAGTGAATCCTGAGAAGTCAAAGAAAAGAATAGTCAGGGAGCGTTCAGCTGAACAAATTCAAGAGCTTAAAGGAGGTACACTGTTAGTAAGATTGAAGACTGCAGAGAACACCATAGCTGCGCTCGAACAAGCTGGTCATACAGAAGAAGCGGCTGAAAGGCAAGCATTTCGCCAAAAGAAAAACAAGGAAATAATGACAGCATTTCGCGAGAACTACGATTTTTCTAAGATTGCTTTCTTCTATAGCAGTGAGTCAGTAAAGGTTAAAGAACGCCAGTTTGAAGGTATTTTCCTGAATGATCAGATGCAATACGATCCTTCTATAACAATTGACACTGCCGGAGCTATATTTATTGGTGAGTTTGATGTTATTGAGCCTGATACCGCAAAGTATAAGAGCTACAAGTACTTTGATACAAACAAAAAGAGAATGGAAACGGCATACTATGGTACTCCCTCCAACTACTCATTCACATCACTCGTGATAAGAGATCATAACTTCATTCAGCTCCGTGATCCTTTCCCTTATTTCACAAGCGCTTCCCATGAAAGGTCATACGAGTCGCCTGAAGTAAAGTGGACGTTTGCTGGTTCTGTTGATAGATTGAATAAGCGATTACACCGATACTATTCGAGGGCATCCAGGTAATTGGGATCATAAGCAATTATCCATAAGCCCAGCTGATGTCCTTCATAAACTCATGATGACCTGTTACTTTAATAATGCCGGGTTGTGATTCATAATTGATAAAAGACGAGTGAGCGATAATATAAATACTTCAGTTAAATCCGTAACTTTATTTTTCTTAAGTTTGAAGAAGAATTTGTGCTTAAGTAAACATTATAAAGCTGAACAAATATGGATTATGAAATTCTGAAACCGGTAACGGAGGGCAATATTGTGGTATTAACCCTTAGCAGGCCGCAGGCGTTGAATGCGCTTAATACTCGTTTCTTTGATGAAATGGATAATTACCTTGATGAATTATCAGGTGATACAACAGTTCGAGCACTAATCATCACCGGTGAGGGCAAGGCTTTTGTGGCAGGAGCTGACATCGCTGAAATGGTAAACATGGACGGCGACCAGGCAAGAGCCTTTTCCCGAAGAGGGCAGGAAGTGTTCAATAAAATCGGCTTGATGCCGTTTCCTGTTATAGCTGCAATAAACGGCTTTGCACTTGGAGGTGGAATG
The DNA here is from genome assembly GCA_024636955.1 of Bacteroidales bacterium. GTDB lineage: Bacteria > Bacteroidota > Bacteroidia > Bacteroidales > Lentimicrobiaceae > Lentimicrobium. The sequence goes on along the minus strand of JAGXGB010000071.1, from coordinate 23,196 downwards.
GAACTGGCAATGGCTTGTGATTTCAGGATAGCTTCAGCGAAAGCGAAGTTCGGACAACCGGAAGTAAGTTTGGGACTTATACCGGGCTATGCAGGTACGCAACGACTGCCACGGCTTACCAACCTGGCTGATGCACTTTATCTGCTTACAACCGGTGATACGATAGATGCTGAAACAGCATACGCAATGCGTTTGGTACAAAAAGTAACTGAACCTGAAAACCTGCTCATTGAAGCCCGCAGACTGGCAGATATGATTGCCTCAAAAGGAGCAATGGCTGTAAAACTGGTGAAAACTGTTACACGAAACGGCATGAACGGCAGTTTTAGTGATGGTGAACTAATGGAAAGCAAGCATTTTGGTGATCCTTTCGGGAATGAAGGTTACGAAGGAATGAAAGCTTTCCTGGAGAAAAGAAAACCTAACTGGTAAAGGTTTTTCTCCTCACTGGTAGAGAGTATAAAAAGTTCAAGGTGTTCAAAGGGTTCAAGGAGTTCAAGGTGGGGACTCTAAAAATGAACGGCAGTTAATCACTTCGGCCGTTAGCTTAAAAACAAGGCTTGGAAAATACCAAATATAACAAAGAAGCACTAATAACTTATTAAATAAGAGAGATATGGATTACAATGAAAGAATTTCAAATGTATCAGTGCTGGGGGCTGCCGGTAAGATGGGCAGTGGTATCCTGCTGCTGATGGCCATTGAGATGGCTGACCAGGGACTTAAACCCGAGAATAAGGGAAAGCCATATGTGCTGAATGCCATTGATGTTACATCTGGCGCCTTACCGGGGCTTATGAAGTACATCAGAACACAAGTACTGAAAGCCGCTGAGAAGAAGGTGGTAGTCCTCAGAAAACTATACGCCCACCGTGCTGATCTTGTGGACAATGGGGAGATCATAGAAGAATATATTAATGATGTTATGAGCATTATCAGGCCGGGTACAAGGCTTGAGGCTGCTTTTGAAAGTAACCTTGTATTTGAGGCTGTGAGTGAAAATGCAGCTCTTAAAGTGAAGCTTTTCACTCAAATTGACACTAACAGCATAGTTAAGCCTTGGTATTTCACCAATACATCTTCAGTTCCAATCTCCGGTTTAAATGAAAAAGCCGGTATAGGTGGTCGCATACTTGGCTTCCATTTTTATAATCCTCCAGCCATACAGAAACTGGTTGAATTAATTACCATCAAAGAAAATCCTGACGGAATGAAGGAGTTTGCCCACGAACTGGCAAAGAGCCTTAAGAAGATCATCGTTCCATCCAATGACATAGCAGGATTTGTTGGCAATGGCCACTTTATGCGTGATGCATTATACAGTATTGAACAGGCAGAAAAGCTTTCATCAGAAATGCCGTTGCATGAAGCAGTATATGCTATTAACAAAGTAAGTCAGGATTTCCTGATGAGGCCTATGGGCATTTTCCAGCTTATAGATTATGTAGGGGTTGATGTTGTGAGATTTATTATGAATGTTATGGATCCTTACATGTCAAATGAAAACCTGCACAGCGATATGCTTGACAAGTTGTTTGACCTTGAAATTAAGGGCGGACAATATGCTGATGGCAGTCAGAAGGATGGAATACTGAAGTATGAAAAAGGCAGACCTGTTGCAGTTTATAGTCTTGACAAAAAGGATTATGTTCCCTTTGCTGACTTTGCTTCAAAGACCGATGCATGGTTAGGTGAACTTCCAAAAGAAGTAATGCCATGGAAGAACATTATCCGTATGGCCGATAAAGATGCAGTGGCCATGGAGGCATTTGCCCGTCTAAAAGTGTTGAACAGCAAGGGTGCTGAACTCGCATTGGCACATGCCCGCCGTTCACGTGAAATAGGCTTGCAATTGGTAAATACAGGTGTTGCTGCATCGGCACAGGATGTGAACACTGTACTGGCAACCGGTTTCTTCCATGCCTATGGTCCGGTAAATGAATTCGTTAATTAATTAAGTAAAAGAAATCAGATGAAACCACGTAGAAAGATATACATGGTAGCCGGTTATAACACCATATCAATGGGCACCGGCCGCAAGGAGTTCAATCCTAAAAAAGAACGCGCAGGTCTTGAGGAATACCTTAAGGAAGCAGGGCAGGGGACCCTCCAACAGATTGGTGGAGCAAAAAATGTAGATGAAGGTGTGGTAGGCAACTTTATGGCAGCACGCTTCAACAACCAGGGTCATTTAGGAGCCTTTATGGCGATGATTGATCAGGGTTTACGTTATAAACCATCCTTAAGGGTGGAAGGTGCCTGTGCATCAGGCGGACTTGCACTTGTTAGCGGAATAAAGTCAGTTTTGTCAGAATCAGCTGATACTGTTCTTGCAATTGGCGTTGAAGTGCAGAATACAGTTAAAGCTATTTACGGAGCTGATATACTGGCTACTGCAGGCTGGAACAAGCGCAGGAAGGACGGACATGCATATTTCTTCCCTGGACAGTTTAGCGACAGAGCGGGTGCTTATTTTCAGAAATACGGTCGTGAAAAAACCCGTTTAGCCATGGCACGATGGTATCGCAATGCAATTGAGAATGCGCGCCTATGCACCACTGCCCAGGAATATGCGAATGTAACTGACGACCTTGATGAAGCCGGTATTGCAGAACCAAATCCAAAGGCATTCACTGATTTCCTGAACTATACCGATTGCTCAAAAGTATCGGATGGTGCATCAGCCATTGCTATTGTATCAGAAGAAGGTCTCAAGAAAGCAGGCATTCCTTTAAAAGATGCAGTAGAAGTAGTAGCTGTAGGACATGCAACTGATGATATTACCAGCAATCCCGAAGATCCAACCGTAATGTCAACCATAAGGGAAGCAGTTAAGATTGCACTTAATGATGCCGGCATTACTGTTGACCAATTGGCAACTATTGAAACCCACGACTGCTTCTCAATAGCAGGGCTTATTACATTAGAATCCATAGGACTTGCAGAGCCCGGCAAAGGAGCTGACTTCATACTTGAAGGTAATACCTCCCGCACAGGGAAAATACCAATTAACACTACCGGCGGACTAATAGGCTGGGGGCATCCAACAGGAGCAACCGGTGTTCATCAGGCAGTAACTGTATGGGAACAATTAACCGGCCGTGCAGGCGATGCACAAATCAACATCCCCGCCGATAAACCATATGCTCTTTCAATTAATATGGGTGGTGATGACAGAACAGTTGTTGCTATTGTATACAAGAAAACGATGTAGGGATAGGTCGTGACCTGTCCATTATGGGTGATTGAAGCAATGAGCAACAGGTCGTGACCTGTCCATTGCGGGTGATTGAAAAAATTCATCTGTATAGTTTTTGCAAAAAGCTATACAGATGAATTTTCTTTTGTAAAGAAAATGCAAAAACCTTTACATTGTTGGTTAGATTTTTAAAACGAATGCAGAGACAGGGTGTGCCCTGTCTCTATCGCTTTATTGCAACCGTTGTATGGAAATTCAATCAAATGCAATGTTTACACATTCCGCAAAATCACGGCTGTACCCATACCGCCGCCAATACATAACGATGCCAAGCCTAACTTCTTACCGGTGCGTTTCATCTCATGTATGAGGCTAACGGTGATGCGGTTGCCGGATGCGCCTATTGGGTGTCCTAATGCGATGGCACCACCATTTACGTTGCAGTTTTGATCAAACCATTCAGCATCAACTCCATGCTCTGCACTTAGTTCCCTGATTACACCAATTGACTGTGCTGCAAAAGCTTCATTTAACTCCACAATCTCCATGTCAGTGAGCTTCATGTTGGCTTTTTGAAGTGCTTTTCTGATAGCTGGTACAGGGCCTAAACCCATAACTGCAGGATCAACTCCTCCCTGTCCGATGGCTACAATCTCAACCAACGGTGTCAGGCCAAATTCTTTAACAGCTTCTTCACTTGCCACCAACACAAATGAAGCGCCATCATTAATGCCCGATGCACTTCCTGCAGTCACTGTACCATCAGGTTTAAAGGCAGGTCTCAACGAAGCAAGCTTCTCAGGATTAGTGGAACGGTTTACAAATTCATCAGTATCAAAAGTGATAGTTTCTTTCTTTGTAGTAAATACAACAGGAACTATTTCAGGTTTAAATTTCCCGCTATCAATTGCAGTTGCGGCTTTTTGCTGCGATTTGTATGCAAACTCATCCTGCTCCTGACGTGAAATATTATGCTTTTCAGCGATGTTCTCAGCGGTAATGCCCATATGCTGACCTGAAAATGCATCAGTAAGCCCATCAAGAATCATGGTGTCAACAACTTTGAAATCACCCATCTTAACGCCATTACGAACTGCACCTGGCAGTACAAAGCAACTCGACGACATGTTTTCAGTTCCACCGGCCATTATGAGGTTGGCTTCACAGGCTCTGATATTATTGAATGCAGTGATAATAGACTTCATACCGCTTCCGCATATCATATTCAATCCCCAGGCAGGAACTTCCTGCGGAATACCGGCCTTTATCGAAGCTTGTCGGGCAATACCCTGCTTTTGTCCGGCAGCCAGTATGTTTCCAACAATTACTTCATCAATCTTCGCCGGGTCAACGTGCGTTTCGGCGATAATATTCTTCATAACTTCCGCAGCCATATCGGCAGGATGCATGTTACTAAGTGCTCCGCCAAATTTGCCTATAGCGGTTCTTTTTGCTGCAACGATAAATACTTTCATCTCTTTAAATTTTTGTTAATCACCTCACCCCAGCCCTCTCCTCAATGAGAGGGTGAATGACAATGAGAGGAACGTTTTATTACTTTTTCTTTTACTTTTTTTTACTTTAGCCTTTAGCCTTTAGCCTTTAGCCTTTCCCGCATTCGCGGGACAGGTAGCCTTTAGCCTTAAAACTTTAGCCCTTAGCCTTCCTGTTCCCCATCTCCTGCGCAATATATGACGCTACATCATCGGCATAAGAATTCATGCTGAAACCTGCATCATAGCCTAGTTCCTTGGCAAGCTCATGTGAGAGGCGTGGACCGCCGCAAATAAGGATAATCTTATCGCGAAGGCCTTCGGCTTCAAGCATCTCAACCAGTTCAGTAAGGTTCTGTATGTGAACATCTTTCTGTGTAACTGTTTGAGAAACTAATAACGCATCAGCTTTTAATTCGATTGCTTTTGCGATAAAATCCTCATTCAATACCTGGCTGCCCATGTTCAGAGCCTCAATCATTTCGTAACGCTCCAGGCCGTAATGACCTGCATATCCTTTCATGTTCATGATAGCATCAATGCCAACGGTGTGGGCATCAGTGCCGGTACTTGCACCTATTACAACTATCTTACGTCCGATGTGTGTTTTGATGAACTCATCGGTTTCATGCATATCCATAACGGTAGATTCTACTTTTGGCACACGTATGGATGTATAATCCACTGAATGTACACAGCTGCCATAGCAGTTGAAGAAGGTGAATCCTTTTGTGAGTTCTTTATAGTAAACCACCTGAGGGTTTTCAAAACCCATTTTGCGCATCAGTTGCTTTGCTGCTTCAATGGCTTCATCGTTGCAAGGCACAGGCAGTGTAAAACTTAGCTGTGTTTTGCCGTCGTTCATTGTATCACCGTAGGGCTTAACTTTTGTCAGATCAAGTGTTTGATCAAAGCCGCTCTTATTCATTGAGTATAATCCGCTGCTCATTATTTCTTTTCTCCTTTCATCAAATCAATGAACGGATTGCGATAATTGGCATCCGTTTCAACTACACCATTTAGGCCCTTGCCTCCAGTTTTCGGACGTTTAACATCGGCAAATATACCTTTCTCCAAAGCATTGAAGAGTCCTTCTTTTTCAATTTGCATCAGCAGGTCGAGTGCCTGGTCAAGCACCTGTTGTGCACGACTTTGAATGATGCCGCCATTTTTAAACTCTACTTCTTCGCCAATTGACTTCATATTACTAAATACATAGCGGGCGTTTTCAATAGCAAGATACCTGTCGGACATGAAAGGAGTGTGTACCGCTTCAGTGATCATTCCTAACAATTGAATACCTTGACCTGTCCAGATAGAGATCTCGTTGAAAAGTGTATTCTGAATTTGCCCTTTAAATATATTACCTGTCATAAACTTGGTAGGAGGCATGTATTTCAGAGGCGCTTTGGGGAATATCTCACGTGTCATCTGTGCCTGTGCAAGCTCATACAGGAACCCATTCTCCATATCAGGGTTCATCTCAAAAGCATGTCCTAATCCCATCTGATTCTCCGGTAATCCGGCAAGCAAAGCAAGCTGCTCATTAATTAGATCGCTGGCGAGCACGGTACGGGCTTCTTCGAAAGCATCGGCGGTTGTGAGGTAATTGTCTTCACCTGTATTGATTATAACTCCGGCAAAACCGTTGATCACACGTGAGAAGTACTGGTCAACCATTGTCCGCTGCATGTTTATGTCCCTGAAGAGAATCCCGTAAAGGGCATCGTTCAACATAACATCCAGGCCTTCAAGAGCACCCATAACTGCAATCTCAGGCATACAGAGGCCGGAGCAATAATTACACAGGCGAACATACCTGCCAACTTCAGCACTTACATCATTCAAGGCTGAACGCATTATCCTGAAGTTTTCCTGTGTGGCATATGTACCCCCGAAGCCTTCAGTAGTTGCGCCATAAGGAACATAATCGAGCAGACTCTGCCCGGTTGTACGTATAACGGCTATAATATCAGCACCTTGCCTTGCAGCAGCCTGCGCCTGCACCACATCTTCATAAATGTTGCCGGTAGCTACAATAACATAGATATACGGTTTTGCACCTTCACCAATGTTTGTTATAAACTCTTCCCTACGTTTACGGTTTGCTTTTATCCTTTCAATGCTTGCATCGATATATGGTTGCAATGCCTCCTTTATTTCATTATCAGAATGTGTTTTAACCTTTACAATATCAAGAGCGCCGGTTGAAACCTTAACTGCTATTTCCTGAGGGGTAAGGCCGGTTTCCAATATTGCATTTCCTATATAATACAGAACCCCCTGATTGAGGACTCCATTACTCATCAGCGCATCAACCATTACATTTGGCAATGGAGCTTCGTTTGCATCAATACCATCAATTCCCATTAACCGGCAAAGAGTACGTTCAACGGCAACCGTAGTATACCGGCCAACGAACTTTTGTACTTCCCCGGCAATATTTCCGGCAATCTGCCGTGCTTTTGCAACCTTATGGAAGTTCAAGCCAAGCTTGCTTTTTTGCATTATCTATTGTTTATAAGTGTTATTATTATGCTTCAGTTTCTGTATTTCTGTTACCAGAGTTTCATTTGTTGTTTTCTTCTGCTGTTTGTCTCATGTTAAGTGATTCGCAACTTAATGCTTTGATGATATTCTTTCCTTAGTGATATAGCAAGCAGCCCTCTCAAGCAGCTCAGCATCAACATTAAGAATAGCAGCAATATACAGAGCTTCACGGGGCACTTCATCTTCATAGCTTAAACCGCCTTCAGTTACAGGCTGAAGTTCTATTAGCGAGTAGTCCATGTGGTCATTGATTGTTTCAATGGTTGGATGCGATGTGAATTCCTCAGTTCTCAAACCCGCCACTTTTAAACGGCGACATGTTGAGGTGATTCCACTGTAATGCGTTGTTACGAGACTTCTTACACTATTGGCATCAAGAATATCGATCAATGAATTAACAATAGCCTGTCCCTCTGCCGGATTAGTAGTTCTTGCAGGCTCATCTATCAGTGCAAGCATTGATTTTCCTGCTCTGGCTGCAATTATAATGCTGTTGATTTTTAGCATTTCAGCAGCGAATGATGAAAGTCCCTGCAATTCCGACTGTTCATCCTCCATGCTTGTCATGATCTGCTCAACCGGAACAATCACTGCATGACTAGCAGGGACAAAGAACCCGAACTGAAACAGGTACTGTGCAAGCGCCACAGTCTTCAGCAAAACCGTTTTGCCCCCCATGTTGGCACCGGTTATTAAATTAGGTTCATCGCCAAATTCAATATCCACAGGCTGGTATTGCCTGCCCCGCTGCTTAAGCGCTTCAGCAATAGAAGGGTTAAAGAGTTGAATATAACTTGTGTAGTAGGTATCCAATGGATTCGGCAAGTTGCTCCTTCTTTTAACCTCTGATGAAATGCTCTCCGTATCAGCATCTCTATAAGCGTTCTCACCTTTTGATGGAATAGCAATCTCCGGCTTACACATATTAAATTCAACAGCCAAACCAGCCTTTGCAAGCCACAAGTCAATATCTGCTACCAGCGCCAGGTTTTCAAGTAAATCAACTTTGTATTTTAGCAAATAACTACTAAGTTCTTCTCTTACTGTATCCTCTTCTTCGATGCATTGTATCCGAGCATCATCAGCCTCATCATGATCTGTTTGTGATTTGATGTTTGATACCAGGTCAGCATACCTTTTGCGCAGTCTTGTGAGGCGCTCACTATATGAATTATAGATGTAAAAGTGTGGAACCCTCTGTTTATCTGGATCAAGCAATAATACCACCTCAATAGTATCCCTGAACTCCACGGCTGTGAAGTTAAGTTGCTGCAGTACTTGTTTTATCCTATCGGTTATCAGGGCAAATCGTTTTATCTCAAAAAAGCCAACGTCATCAAGTACAAAGTCAGGCTTCAGGCTATTAAGTGTTCCTGTGATATCGTGGATTTCCGACAATGCATGCTTTAAGTCGGTAATAATTTTACTGTCACCAGTTTGCAGCAACTCCCTGAATGCCTCAATCATATCAAGCTGCAGGCTGATCTCCTCAGGTAATAGCATGAACGGCTGCTTCATCAAATGCTGCCTTCCGGCACTTGACTGCAGCTCAAGTGCATCGGCAATAAAGCGAAGGCCCGGAACCTTGTTAACAGCGTTTGAGAAGTGTGACATGCTTTAATGTTTTTTGATATCGTAAACCGGAACTTTCAGTGCCTCAGATAATCCGGTGCAAAGTTCGTTAGAATTAAGCACATATCCTTCGGGCGAAACCGGATTTACACAAATAGCCAGCAACCGTGTGCTGAGAAGCACCTTTACTTTGTGTCCACTGCTTGTAAATGCCCTGAAAGTTTCAGGCTTTACAAAAATCCTGGTGAAGTCACGCACAATAAGGGTAATGTCGTTAAGAACCTTCTGCATCCGGATAAAATCAAGCATCCTGTCACTCAACGCCCCTGTAACATAAAGTGTATTTCCATGCTTGAACAACTCCTCCTCATGGTCTTTTAGTAGGAACACCGACGGAATTTTAAGATCATGTACTTTGAATTCAGCATCAAGAGCATACAAACCTGAACTGAGTTCAAGCAATTCATGTACACCCACCATGGAATCTTTCATACCAGAATCTACTAAATCCTGCTTATCATTAGGAAAATCAACTTCCGGTAATTTTATCAGTTCGTGTACAAACTTAGTATGGCGAATAAGATTTGGGATGTTTGCCGATACAGCGGCTCCGGTATTGAGGATCATGCTATCAGTAACAGCAGGAGAGCCCGGACTCAACCGTGAAATAGCACCATCTACAATAGTGGTGGTCACTTCGTAAGCATCCATCTGCACTATCAATTGCTTAAGCCATAAAGTATCAGCGGGACCTGACATCATAACCTTGCCTCGCGACAATGTTCTTGCTGTAATGAGTCTTCCTAAGGCAGTTGACTTTGCACTTATGTCAAGTATTTCGGCATCAATGCTTTTCTGCCTGAAATGCTTTTCGGAAGTAATGATGATGAGATCCTTGTATAACTCTATTTCGGGCTTGGCAGTGCCTGTTACCCTATCGGTCATTTCGCCGTCAACGCCTATTGAAGTGAGCGCAAGTGTGTGGCCGGAGTGTTCCAGCCGTCTCAATACATAATTGAGGCATTCTGTTTTTCCGGTATTCTTTCCGAGACCAACAATTGATAGGCTCTTATACTTTAGTATTTCATCAACAAATGGCATTTATCTTAATGATGCCGCTTCTTACGCGACAACCCTTCCGGTTCAAGTGATAACCTGTCGCCTCTGAGCAAAGCTGCAACACCTTCCTCAGTGGAGGTACAGTCCTCACAATGGCACTCGTTCTTATAGTTTTCAGGTTCAGTATATGTGGTAATTACACCCTCGAAATTGCGGAGTACTACCCTGCCCGGTGCCTGCGAAATAATGTAAGTAGGCATTACCGGAGTTTTTCCACCACCACCCGGTGCATCAACAACAAAAGTTGGCACTGCATAGCCTGATGTATGTCCTCTGAGGCTTTCTATAATTTCAATGCCTTTCGATACAGGCGTACGGAAATGCTGTAAACCCATCGAAAGATCGCATTGATAAATGTAATACGGGCGTACCCTGATCTTCACCAAGCCATGTACAAGCTTCTTCATTACATGCACGCAATCGTTAATACCAGCCAATAATACCGACTGATTGCCTAAAGGAATACCGGCATCAGCCATACGGGCACATGCAGCAGCCGACTCAGGTGTTATTTCATTGGGATGATTAAAATGCGTGTTCACCCAGATAGGATGATACTTCTTGAGCATATTTACCAGATCGTCAGTTATACGTTGCGGACAAACCACCGGAGTACGGGTGCCAAGGCGTATGATTTCAACATGGGGAATAGCACGTAAGCGCATTATGATTGACTCAAGCATACGGTCACTTACCATAAGAGCATCGCCGCCAGACAAAAGCACATCGCGCACAGCAGGGGTTCTGGCAATGTAATCAATGCCTTTTTGTATCCTGTCAGAAGGTGACTCATCATCAGTTTGCCCTGCAAACCTGCGCCTGGTGCAGTGCCGACAGTACATCGAACACATATCAGTTATAAGGAACAAAACCCTGTCGGGATAACGGTGTGTGAGTCCCGGTACCGGCGAATCCTCATCTTCATGCAAAGGATCGAGCAAATCAGCCGCAGAAACCACAGTCTCCATTCCAGTAGGTACTGCCTGCTTGCGCACCGGACAATTAGGATCGTCAGGATTTATCAGAGAGAGATAATACGGCGTGATAGCCATACGCAGGGTAGTAAGCGATTGCTTGACACCCTCTTCCTCATCAGGTTTCAGCGGAAGATATTGCTTAAGCTGCTCCAGCGTTTCAATCCTGTTCTTAACCTGCCATTTCCAATCATTCCACTGGGCATCAGTAGCGGAGGGGAAGAATTTATAGCGGCGGGAAACCAATTTATCTGTTATCATGTTTTTTGTTCAAGGGGTTCAAAGGGTTCAAAGTGTTCAAGGGGTTCAAGGGGTTCAAGTTGTTCAAAGAGTTCGCAAAGATGAATTGTTATTGAAATTAATGGTATTTGGTTCCTTTTAATTCTGAGTTTTTAAGGTAAGTAATCATGTTTGAGATTTTACTATTTATCTTCATTGCATCATAAGTCAATTTATCAAGGGTTTCTTTATCAATGTATTCGTATAAATGAGCCCTGTAGAGCTGTGACCTTGTTTCACCACATGAACCTTTTGCGATAAAAAGAAACTGAGAAAATTCTTTATTCCCTCCTCTTTCAAAGCCTTCTGCAATATTATCCATAATTGAGCCTGATGAAGCCCTAATTTGATCTCGAAACCGGTAATCTTTATTGAACAGTTCAGCTTTACTTATTACATAAATCTCTTTAGATAATTCATAGGCCAACTTCCATATCTCAAGATCTTCGAACTTCTCAATTTTCATTTAGCCAAGATTAAAAAGTAAATCACTCAAACACAAATTCGCAACCCCTTGAACCCTTTGAACCCTTTGAACCCCTTGAACAAATATTACTAAGCGTAAAGCTCCGTAAAAACCTTCCTCAATTTATCACTTTCCCGCAGCAGCTCAAGTGTAATCTCTGCATGACCGCGGGTATAGCCGTTACCTACTATCATAGTTACATCGCTGCCAACACCTTCTGCTCCGAGGGCTGCTTTTGTGAAGCTTGTTGCCATGGAGAAGAAATAAACCAAACCATCATTTTTTGTGCATAGGATGCTTGTCATTTCAGTATCGGGGATGTTAACGTTGTTGATAGTGATGTCAGCAAGTTTGCCACCTGTGAGTTCTTCAATCTTTTCAAGTACCGGAATAGGATTAGTAGCATTAGCTGAGAACACATGATCGCAGAAGCCGAGATCTTTCAGACGCTGGGTGCTCTTTTCACTATGGGTAAGGCCGATAACCATACCTGTTACACCGGCGCGTTTCTTAGCTTCATAGCAGCACAACATACCTGACTTTCCGCCAGCACCAATAATGAACACAATATCGCCTGGTTTAACAAGCTTTGCAGTTTGTGCGGGAGCACCTGCTACATCGAGAGCTGAAAGTGCAAGTTTCTCAGGCATATCAGCAGGAATTTTAGCATAAATGCCACTTTCAAAGAGGATAGCTTTACCATCAATATCAACCTGATCAACTTCCTTACGAATCTCTTTGATCTTATCAATCCTCAGCGGAGTAAGTGATAATGAAACAAGTGTAGCAATTTTATCACCAACTTTAAGATCGGTTTTACCTTCAAGGGCAGTGCCAATCTTTTCAACAGTGCCAAGCAGCATACCACCTGAACCTGTTACAGGGTTGCGGTGCTTGCCTTGTTTAGCAACAATGTCGAGCATTATTTCAGCTATTTTCTTCTCATCACCACCTGCCTGTTCTTTAATCTGGGTAAAGCTGGCAGAGTCAACATTCAAGGTGATTACGTCAATTAGAATCTCATTGTCGTAAATCTCATCCATGTTATTGTCAATCTTATTGGCTGGTTGTGGCAGAACTCCGATAGGTTCAATTACACGGTGTACACCGTATTTATTTCCTTTTTTCATTTATGTACTAGATTTATTGTGTGTTTCTTTAATATAAGGCTAAAGTATTTTAAAAAAGGCTAAAGGCTAAAGGCTAAAGGCTAAAGTAAAAAGTGGGTTTATTCTTAATAGTTTATTTTAAGTGCTAATAGTTACCGTATTCACTCTTTCAACCCTTAATCCCTTCAATGCTTTCAATCTTTTATCCCTTCAATCTTTATACTTTAATCGTTTTAACCTTTTGTCCTCTTTTTTTACTTTAAACTTTAGCCTTTAGCCTTTAGCCTTTAGCCTTGATAGGTTAGCCTTTAGCCCTTAGCCTTTAGCCTTAAAACTTTTCTTCTTAAAACCGTTAACGCTTCAAGCAGTAACCAACGGCTTAAGCCCCAATATCTGCCTAGCTTCTTCAGGTGTAGCAATTTCTCTGCCGAGTTCTTTTGCCATACGTACAACCTTTGCAACAAGTTCACCATTTGATTGAGCTATTACGCCTTTTGTTATGTATACGTTATCCTCAAGCCCAACACGTACGTGCCCACCGTCAATGATTGCAGCCATAGCAAGGGGGAATTCAAAGCGACCCACACCTGCAACGGTATATGTAGCATCATGCGGAATGCTTTCGCGTAAGAATACAAAGTCGCGCAGATCGCCGGTTATGCCGCCATTAACACCCATCACGAGGTCAAAGTGCATCGGGCTTTTAATATAACCCCTCTTTGCTAAACGAAGTGCCATGTCAATCATACTCTTGTCGAATACTTCAAGTTCAGGCTTTATGCCGAGTTCAATCATGCGCTTACCGAAGTACTTTATGGTATTTTCAGTATTGAAGAATACTTCATCGCCACCAAAGTTTAGTGTACCGCAATCGAGGGTTGCCATTTCAGGCTGCAGCTCAGTTGGTTGTAAACGTTCATCGTTGGTCATGCCAACGGCACCTCCTGTTGAAGGCTGTATAATTACATCGGGAACCACCGCCCTGATTGCATCAATTACTACTTTAAACCGGTCCTTATCCTGAGTGGGTGTACCATCGTCATGCCTTACATGCAGGTGTATAATACTTGCACCGGCATCGTAGGCTGATTTTGCTTCCCGAACAAACTCTTCAACTGTATATGGCACAGCAGGATTATGCTCTTTCATTACTTCTGCTCCGCTTATGGCTGCAGTGATGATCAGTTTTTCCATAGGTTATTATTTTTTAATTCGTTGATGTATCATCGGAACCACACAAGTACCGCTTGCCCTGCAAACAACTATAGGCTCTTCGAGGTAATCTGCTGCTGATTCTGAAATGTCAGTACGTGGAACGATAACCTTGCGTGCTTCGAAGGTCATTTTGCGTGACGACCTGCCTATCTCGGTAATTTCTCCGGTTGCTTCAATGTAATCACCTGCGTACACCGGTGCCATGAACTCAACCATATCATAAGCCTTAAAGAGGCCTTCATCACCATCGTTCCTGATAAGGAGCTCGGTGGCGACATCACCAAAGAGTTGAAGCATTTTTGCCCCATCAACAAGATTTCCTCCGTAATGAGCATCATGTGAACTCATACGAAGCCTAATAAGTACCTTTTCCATATACTGATTTCCTTTATGTTAGTGTGTGCAGTCAATAGCAGCAATCCAGCCCATATTCTTAGAGCCCACAATAAAGCCCCGGGCAGCATGCCATAATCAGCGTCAAAAGTACGCAGATTTTTGCTAGCTGCCAAATATTCAGGTGTCCTCTTGTTATTTAATTAACGATGTGAATTTCGTTCACCGCTCAATGTAAACGCTTATAGGTTAGTGCTGTGTGAAGCGTGCGACTGTATAGGAAGAACTACTTGCCGATGTTTAAATTTTACAATTAACCTCCTGCCCCATACTGCGATAATGGCAACAATAATGCGTGGCCAGATGAGCCAATGTAGTGTGTATCCCAGGGTTAAAAATAACAACGGGTCCTCGAGTTGAGAATGCGATATAGCAATATGGTGATTAAGCAGATCGGCATCTTCTTTTGTCATCCGTTGCTTCTCCCGCTGATCGATCATAATGGCTGAACCATAAGCAAGACCTACCAGATTAGCCACTACCCATGAAAAAGTAGTGCTTCGTGGCAATCCCATCGCTGACATAGCAGGTGCCAGTGGGCGTTCGAATATCTTGATCCATCCAAACTCTTCAAGTATCTGTTGTAGGAAAAGAAGCACATTTACCAGGATAAATATTTTGAGCACTGTAGCACTAATGGAAGCCAGCCATCCGGTAACTACCATATGAAATGGCAGATCAACCTGTTGGTAAACTGCGTCAACATCGCTCAGGCTGCCCGGCATAATAAAATTCAGAATCACTGCCACTGCCACACTCCCAAGAAGGCGTACCACATTTATGCCAATTGCTGATGAACCGGTTCTTTTCATAACAGCGGTTTCAATAATAAAACCATTCGATACCAGGCACATAGTTGCCAATATAATCCCTTCACGCATAGGCAGATCGAGCAATGTAAGCACCGCGACCACCGAATAAATGTTTGTAAAGATGCTTGTTATCAGCACAATAGCTGAAACTCCAGGTAAACCGAGGTACTTAAAATACGGGCCAGTTACACCGGCAATAGCTGTTAGCATACCAAAGTAATCCATAAGCATAACAGCAAACGAAACAGGCACAGTGATCTTGATAAGCCACCAGGCGGTTTTAAGCCCCTTGGGAGCTGAACGTTTGAAACTATTAATGATGCCGTTAACGATCCTTGACATACTTTGCAAATTGACCGAGCAAAGATAATAAGATGCAGATGAGAATTTTTGTCAGCAAAATCTTTACTGAAAGGTTTTTGATTCATTAAGATTGTGGTCGCACACTAAAGGCATTTCCTTCGCACTTTATTCGCATTTAAGCGATCAAAATGCGAACGAAATGCGAACGATATGCGAACGAAGTGCGAACGGTGAAAAAATCAATATTTAATAAATCGGGTAAAATTTTGTTATAAGGTGGTTTTTGCTTCTCATTGAGATAGACGATTAGCCCGCTAATATTCTGGTCATAAAATAAATACCTTTGCAGTATATAAAGAAAATGCTATGACAACCCTCGAAGTCATTGCCCTTATAGTTTCAGGTGTATTTGTTGGCTTTATCAATACATTGGCGGGAGGAGGAACAATTATTTCTCTGTCGCTATTTATGTTTATGGGCCTGCCGGCAGATGTTGCCAACGGGACTAACAGGATTGCCGTTATCCTGCAAAACCTGACTTCTACAGCTTCTTTTAAAAACCAAAAACTACTAGACTCAAGAAAGGCGATTGTTTTGGCGATTCCAGCTGTAATAGGTTCCATTATCGGTGCGCAGTTGTCGGTTTCAATTGATGAAGCCACTTTTGAGAAAGCTATTGGACTGGTGATGCTTATGATGATCTATTTCATGATGGTGAAGCCTGATAAATGGATAAAAGGTCAATTAAGCCTACAGGAGAAAAAGGTTAGCTGGCAACAACTTGTTATTTTCTTCTTTATTGGAATATATGGCGGATTTGTGCAGGTAGGAGTTGGGTACTTCCTGCTTGCCGGCATAGTATTAGGAGCCGGCTACGATTTAGTAAGGGCAAATGCCATCAAGGGTTTCATAGTATTGTTTTATACAATCTTTGCACTGATAGTCTTCATTTTAAACGATAAAGTAAACTGGCAGTTCGGACTTATTCATTCCATCGGCAATGTAACAGGAGCCTTCATTGCCTCCCGCTATGCCCTTACCTGGGGGGCAGGGTTTATAAGGTGGTTCATCATTGTTATCATATTGATCACGAGTGCCGATCTGTTTGGCGTGATAGATATAAGAAGTATGTTTTAGTAATAAGACATAGTTTGAAGTTAATGAAAGTTAACTTTCGGTGAATCATTTTGTTTATTAAAACTAAGCACATTCCATTTATCAAGCTTTGATTTTCTTTTGAGATAACTATTAGCCGAATTTATCATGTTTTCAATGAAAGACTTCATAGGGAACTATCTTTTTTTTGCTCTAACGGCAATGGTTCTTTTATTACCTACAAGCTCACCTGCTCAGACGGGAACAATAAATCTTAGCCGGTACACAGAAGAGGATGGTTTACCTAGTTCGCAGATTTATAAGATTATAAACGACCGGTTTGGTTACTTATGGATAGGCACCATAAACGGGTTAGCTAGATTTGACGGCACTGAATTCAAACGATTTTATTATGATCCGAATGATTCATTGTCATTCAAGGGATTAAATGTTTGGGCCATATTTGAGGATTCGAAGGGAAGGATGTGGATTGCCAGCGGTCCCTCATACTTAAATTTGTATGACAGAGTAAAAGGGACCTTCAAGCAGTTTGATTATAAGGATTTGATTGACCATCAGGATAATGTTGAATTGGGTATTTTGTCAATTGGTGAGGACAACACCGGGCGGATATGGTTTGGGGTAACTACCAATCATAATGAACCGATTAGTGATGGACTGCTGTTTATTGATGAGAACAGTGATAAGGTGGAGAAGTATGATGGCATTAAAACCGGGAATATTTATAATTGTACAGAAGATGTATACGGGAACATCTGGTTTCTAAGTTTAGCAGGCCTTATTAAAGTTGACTCAAAAAGCGTGGTCACAAAGGTTGATTCGCCTTTAAATGACCTGATAGCTGCAGGTGAGTATTTTAATGACCTAGTTGGTGATAACCAAGGGCATATCTGGTTTATTACCAATAAAATCCGTTTGTTTGAGTACGATCAGAAGTTAAAGAAATACAATATCCACTATCCTCAGGGCCCGGAAGAAATCATTCCTACTGCATCAAGCTACCCTACTATAATTATTGATCAGGAAGGGAATTTATGGATTGGAACCGACAAAGGATTACAGTATTATGACAGGAAAAAGAAAAAATTTGAAAATGTTAATTCCATAGCAAACAGCATTCTTAAGGAAGCCTCAATATTAGAACTGAACTCTGATCCTTTTGGGTCGATATGGATAGGCACATTCTCAGGGGGGCTTTTTAGATATGATGAGAAAGCACTCTTTCAGACCTACAGTTATACCAAAGAATTTAGTAACTCCATTACCTCCGGATGGGTCAATAATATATTCGAAACCACTACGGGTGACATACTGATCTCAACTACCGGGCCTGGAAATTCTACAGGAATGAATGTGCTTAATCCGGAAACAGGCAGGACCAGAAATTACCCTTTCGAGTCATTTTTGCCAGGAGTACATACAATATTTGGTCTGATGCAAGAGTCGGGTTCCAAATTCCTTATCAGCACCAACATTGGAGTTTTTCAATTTTCAACGGTTGACAGTACATTCACCAGAGCATCAGTGAAAGGAATTCCCGATTCACTTGTTATCTATCAGTTCTACACTGATAGCCGGGAAAACCTCTGGCTTTGCACCTTCAACGGATTGTTGAAGAGAAGCAAGACTGATGAAACTTTTAAAAGGTATGACCTTACATTAATAAATCCTTCAAATGCTTCTAGTAATACGGTTACAAACCTACTTGAAAGCAAGGAACACGGACTTTGGATACTCACGAATAACGGGTTGTTTCTTTATGATTACGAATCTGATAATATTGTAAGGCATGGTGCAGAGAAGAGAAAAGGGGATGTGTTTATCAGCCAGGATATAAATTCGATATATGAGGACCGTCAGGGAATAGTTTGGGTTGGAACCTGGCAGGGCGGATTAAGCAGGTATAATGTGAAAATGGGGAGTATTAAAACATTTACCAGTAACAACGGTTTGCCTTCAATGAGTGTACAAGGTATTCTGGGTGATGAAGATAATGACGACCTCTGGTTAAGCACGTTTGAAGGGTTAAGCAGGTTTAACATTAAAACAGAACAATTTAGCAACTTCTCCCTTGCCGACGGTATACAGAGCCAGTTGTTTGCTGATGGGTCATATTTAAAGACCACTGGGGGACTCTTTATTTTTGGAGGTTCAAATGGGATTACGCTCTTCAATCCCGATGACGTGCATACAAATTCAGTAGCTCCGAATGTTTTCATCACCGACCTGAAACTTTATAATCAATCAGTTATCCCGGGCGAGAATGAAATACTAAAGGTACCAGTGTATCAGACTGATGAGGTTATACTTAGGCATTACCAGAATACGGTTACGCTTGAATTCCAGGTGATCCATTACTTCAACCCTTCAAAAAACAAGAGCGCCTACAAACTGGAGAATTACGATACTGAATGGCATGAAGTGGGCAATCAACGGTTCGCTTATTATTCAAAGATACCACCGGGCGAATATGTTTTCAGGGTGAGAGCTGCCAATAACAACGGGGTTTGGAATGACCAGGGGGCATCTTTAAGGATCGTTATTAAACCTCCATGGTGGAGAACCATACCTGCATATCTTTCGTACTTTATATTGGCAATCATTATGGTATTTCTTGCTGATAAGTATTTCCGTCACCGGTTGATCAAGAAGGAGAAAGAGCTGAACTTTGCTCGTGAACTTCAACATGCCCGTGCAATTGAGAAAGCTTATGCCGATTTAAAAAACACTCAGTCACAGCTAATTCAATCGGAGAAGATGGCTTCATTGGGTGAGCTTACTGCCGGTATTGCACATGAAATCAAGAACCCCCTCAACTTTGTAAATAACTTCTCTGAGGTGAATGTAGAACTGATTGAAGAACTTGAGACTGAGATAAGGTCAGGAAACAGCGACAGCGCTATTGTTCTGGCGAAGAATATCAAGGTAAATGAAGAGAAGATAAATTTCCACGGCAAGAGGGCAGATGCCATAGTCAAAGGTATGTTGCAACATAGTCGCACAGGAACAGGAGTGAAGGAATCAACTGACATTAATCTCCTGGCCGATGAGTACATTAGACTTAGTTACCATGGGCTACGGGCTAAGGATAAAACATTCAATACAAGTATAGTTACTGACTATGATACATCTATCGGAAACATCTTTGTAATTCCGGAAGAAATAGGCAGGGTAATACTTAACCTCCTTACCAATGCATTTTATGCGGTTATGGAGAAAAAGAAGACTAATGGCGACGGTTATGAACCAACGGTTACCCTGGTTACAAAGAAATTGGGGAACACAGTTGAAATAAAAGTAAGTGACAATGGGAATGGAATTTCACCCCAGATGATGGACAAAATATTCCAGCCATTTTATACTACCAAACCTACAGGTCAAGGTACCGGGCTAGGATTGAGTATGAGCTATGAGATAATTACTAAAAGGCACAATGGCGAACTCACTGCTGAATCGATTGAAGGTGTGGGTACAGATTTTAAGGTTGTGCTTCCTATAACCAATAAATCATGACAAAAAAAGTAATTGTCGGTATGTGGTTTCTATTAACTCTGTCGCCGGTGTTTGGTGCCGTGACGAAAGTGGATAGCCTTAAGCTGCTGCTCATTACAGAAAAGGATGTATCTAAAAGAGTTGTCATACTTTTTTCCATATTTGACTATTATAGGTACACCCATCCTGACAGCTCGTTGACGTATATTCAGCAAGCGCTTGAGATAGCGGAAAAAGAAGAGGACTGGCATAACACTGCATTGGCAAGGTTGTTTCTGTGTGAAACATTCTCAATGCTCGGCAATGACCCTCTTGCGCTGAATTACGGATTCAAGGCACTGGAATTATTTGAAGAATTGAATGATACAATGGGTATTTGCAACACGAGCACCAGCATCGGAAATTTCTACAGCGGACAAAGGGATTTTGAAAAGAGCCTCTATTATTATTATAAGGCACTGAATTTGATGAATCACTATAGTGACCAGTCGCAAATGCATTATTTCTGGGGAGGTATAAGTGGGATATATCTTCAGAAAAACGAACTGGATTCAGCATTGTATTACGCAATAAAAGCTTATAAAAGGGATCCGGATTGGACCTATGGGTTAAGGCTGATGGCTTCAATTTATACCAAAACAGGTAATACAATAAAAGCATATGAGTTCTACAGGAAAGCTACCATATCAGCAGAGAAAAATAACCTGAACAGCGACCTTATTGAGATATATACCGGGATTGCAAGGCTGAACAGGAATGAAAACAACAATGACTCTGCACTTTTTTATGCCTCAAAAGCGCTTGCTGAAATAAAAGAACACTCATATCCTGCCGGAATACTTGAACTTACCCAGATGCTGGGTGATATTTATGAAAAGAAAAATGAAAAGGACAGCGCCCTAAAGTACATGAAAATGTCGCTGGAAATAAAGGACGAATTGTACAACTCAGAGAAAATAAGGGCTTTCCAGAACATTTCATTCAATGAGGAACTTAAGCTAAAAGAACTGGAAGCTGCAAGGGTTGAGAGTCGCAATTTGCTCATGCTTTACCTACTGCTGGGTGGGATGGTTGTGGCAATAGTTATCGCCATAATACTCCTCAGGATTAACAGGAAAATTGAAAAGGCAAACCGGGAACTTGAGATAACGCAAACACAACTGATTCAATCGGAGAAAATGGCTTCCCTGGGGGAACTTACTGCCGGTATAGCACATGAGATACAGAATCCGCTGAATTTTGTCACCAATTTCTCGGAAGTAAGCAATGAACTGCTTGACGAAATGAAGATTGCCCTTGAGAATGATAATAAGAAGGAAGCGCTTGCAATCACCTCGGAGGTGAAGCTAAACCTTGAAAGGATAAAACACCATGGATTAAGAGCCGGAGCAATTGTAAAGGGAATGCTCTATCATAGCCGCAGCAGCAGTGGTAAGAAAGAACCTACCAATATAAATGCGCTTGCTGATGAATATCAACGCCTTACATATCACGGGCTCAGGGCAAAAGATAAATCATTCAACGCAAGTATGAAATCTGACTTCGATCAATCGATAGGTGAAATCAATGTAATGCCGCAAGAGATTGGTCGGGTGTTGCTAAACTTGCTCAGTAATGCTTTCTATGCAATTAACGAGAAAAAGAAACTTAATATTAGCGGATATCAGCCGTCAATTTCAGTTAGCACCAAAAATTTAGGAAAAAACATCGAGATAAAGATTATCGACAACGGTATTGGGATTCCCAGGACGGTAATGGATAAAATATTCCAGCCGTTCTTCACTACCAAGCCAACGGGAGAAGGTACGGGATTAGGATTATCATTGTCGTATGATATTATCACTAAAGGACACGGTGGTAAGTTAAAAGTGGAAACAAAAGAAAGTGAAGGCACTATGTTTATTATAATATTGCCTAAGTGATGGTTTGCATGCGATTTGAATATGCAGAGACGAAAACTGAGGTTGGCACATGGACACGTCGTAACAAAAGCAAGTAATAATGGTTTAGTCAAAATAGTGTGAATAAAAATTACCGGATAATGATAAAAATATTAGTAGTAGATGACGAGCCGGATTTGGAGTTACTGATTAAGCAAAAGTTTCGTCAGAAAATACGCGACCAGCATTATATGTTTGTGTTTGCAGTTAATGGTTTTCATGCCCTTGAACAGCTCGAGAAGCATTCTGATATTTCCATCATACTCAGTGACATTAATATGCCGGAGATGGATGGGCTCACACTATTATCAAAACTTAATGAGAAAAACCTCCTTCTCAAATCAGTAGTGGTTTCTGCCTATGGCGATATGGAAAACATCCGCACAGCAATGAACAGGGGAGCGTTTGACTTCATAACAAAACCTGTAAATTTTGAAGATCTTGAACTTACTATCCGGAAGGCTGTCACACAGGTCAACCAAATGAAAGAAACACTCAGGGCAATTAAGGAGAACGATATACTGAAGATGTATGTGGATGAGAGTGTGCTGAATTTTATGAGCGGTAATGAATTTGAATCGTCGCTTCTGGTTAATGAAACAGTGGATGCAACTGTAGCTTTTATTGATATTTGCAGATTTACTGCAATCAGTGAAAAGGAGCCCCCAAACAAAGTAGTTGAATTGCTCAACAGTTACCTCGACCTTATGGTAAAAGAGATCATTGCACAACAGGGAATAGTGGATAAATTCATAGGTGATTCCGTAATGGCGGTTTTCAAAGGTCCGTTTCATCTAGATCGTGCTATAGAAGCTTGTTTGGCTATAAAGACAAAGATTGAAAAATTACCCGGTGAAAACAGCTATCATCCGCAAGTATCGGTTGGCATCAATAGTGGAGAGATGATTTCAGGCAACATTGGTTCATCAACACTCCGCAGGCTTGATTATACGGTAATCGGTGATACTGTTAACACAGCTGAACGCATCCAGAGCGCCGCAATCAACGGCCAGATAGTGATAACAGAAGACTGTTTCCAGAAAGTCAAACAGTCCTTCAACTGCCGTCTCATAGGCCAGATTTCTATGAAAAACAAGGAAAAGGAACTAACCATTTATGAAGTGTTGGATTAGTGCTGGCGTGGTTGAAGCTGAAACCGAACTT
>JAGXGB010000070.1 GCA_024636955.1 Bacteroidales bacterium | reverse complement strand
GCGTATAGATGGGAAGGCGTATTATACCGATGGCGCAAGCATAGATGATTTTGGTGATGCCCATGCACATGATGGCATGTGTAATGCCATTAATTACTGCAAATTCACCGTTCCAATTTCCGGCAATTATTTCCTGTAAACCATCACCATCACAATCGTACGTCGTGCATCTGCTAAAATTATGATTGGGTGTTTCCCATCTTTCACCATTTGAAGCAAATACAACAATTTTATCACCGGAGGTAATAATTTCAAGACCCGGATGAGCATCAAGGTTTGCTGCAACCACATTACGAAACTGGGCACTATAATCCATGGGCGATTGCCATATTATTGACCAGTCATCCGGATTAATAACATAAACTATATTCTGTGTAGCTATTATGAACTCGTATGTCCCGTTAAGGTCAATATCGGCAACAGTAAAACCGTTTAAATCATCCATGTTCTCACTCCATGTGTGGGATGATTTCAGGCTTTGTTCATCGGCATCTATAACCCATATGGTGGGCGAATACCAAACATTGCCTGCAACAATGATCTCAGCTTTGCCATCATTGTCAATATCAACAACTTTAGCTGTCAGATAGTCGGTGGTATGTGGAAACAAAGTAGTATCACTTTTCCACTCGGGCTTTCGCGTAAGCGCATCATAAATGCTGATATATCCACCATCCGAAAAACCACTGGAAGAAGAAACAGTAATCACCTCCATAAACGGGTCATCATCCACATTGGCAACGTTCACTGAAAACGGTCCCCAAATACTTTTACTTGTCCATTCATGTGTGAAATCAGGCAAACTGTAAACATGCATATAATCTTCACCTGTGTGATGGCAGCCAGTAGCCCAGGCCAATTCAGGTGACCCATCGTTGTCGAGGTCATCAACACAAAGGAAGGCAGTGCCAGTGCCATTACCTCTTATATGCCACAGTCTTGACCCATTAGTTAGTGACAGCCCGTAAATACTATCTGTCTGCACTTTTCCAACAATAAGTTCCCTTATGCCATCACCATCTGCATCAGCAATAAGTATCTTATCAACATCCCGCGTACCATCAGTCCACTTTGCTTGCTTTATATCGGCATCATACACTCCTTTAACAGAATACTGACCTGTGTAAATGATTTCAGGCAGTCCGTCACCATCTGTATCTTCAAGCAGCAAATCACCATTATCGTTATAATTATCGTCAAACGTCCATACCAGCACCGGTTGCTGCTGTTCAAGCCTGAACATTTTGCCGCTCGAATAAATGAGCTCATTACCAGGTTGTCCATCTACATTGCCGATGCAAAGGTCACTGCCGCCTTCATCAATCATAAATTTGAGGATAAATTGTCCGTTTACACGATGATAGAACGAAGTACTTCCTCTCGTGCAAACCACCAACTCAACATTTCCATCATTATCGGCATCAGCCAGGAGAACCCGTGTAACATTTCCGTATACTGAATTAACCTTCAAAGTTCCCTCTTGCGCCCCTGTGGCTGCGTCAAAGAAAAAAACATCCTGGTAATCGGTGCCAACAACCACTTCGGGCTCATTGTCGTTGTCCACATCCAATAATGTGAGTGATTCTATAAATTCAATATAGCTGCTAACGTATAATATTTCATAATCCATCAATACATCCGACCATTTCAGCACATACCACATTCTTGAGTTGCCTATCACCAGTTCAGTCTTCCCGTCCTTATCAATATCAGCAGCAACCATAGCATTATCACCAATGCAATCGCCCATAATACCCTGTTGCCAGATGGAAGGGCATGAAACCTGCTGGGCCGCAAGTTGATGAACATTTATAAGTAGTAATACTACAGCAATAGAAATCAGACTTTTAATGAGTTTACCGGCAGTTAAATATGGAAGTAACATTGCAAATCAGGTTTATATGCAAATATAAAAGAAATATTGAGGTTCCTCCTGTCACCCGTCAATTCCGAACGCGAGTTCCAAGTGCATTGATACCTGCAATTTATACCGGGATCATTTATTGGATAGTTGCTAAAATTCAAGGGCAGAGGCTATAAACACATAAAAGTGGGGTGACATACAGCTAGTCGAGCAGCGGTGATGTAACTTCTAATTCAAACCTCACATCGCTTTCTATTATCTCGGCTATGTTGATGGTTGGCAAAACTAATTGGTTAAATGAAGTATTTTCAGTTTTTGCGTGAAGTACACCACGTGCTGTTCCAACAGTTAAAGCACATAAATGCTGCATAATTGCTTTAGGTACAATAATAGCGTTTGTTTCAAGCATTTGTTCCCAGGATTCCTTTTTAATTTCAAAATGGCAGCCTACTTCCAGAACAATAAAAGGATTATGATCACATGAGAACTGAAACTGTGCAAAAACCCCTATCAGGCGAGATTCCTTGCTTGCTGCGAATTTTAAGTTGGTTTCAAGCTTAGTTTCTGATTCTTTCTGAAAGAAACTCTCAATTAGTGCGAACTGTTCGGTTGTTACCTTTAGTAATCTGAAAATAACCTTTATGTCTTTAGGATCCATAAGTGCCATCTGCTTGTAATCCGTCCATATCGTCTGTATTATAACCAGTATCTTCTTTCAACAGAGCTTTCAAGCTCCCAATGCTTTTTGCATTATTACGATCCAATGGTATTAAGGATGTACCAAGTGCCGGTATTGATTGTGTGCTAGAGTTAACAGGTATCTGAATTAATGAAATCCCAAGTACTGCTTCAATTCTGCTGATTGTGCCCAGAGTCATATTCTCCTGCCCTTTAACAACTTTATTGATATATTGGGGTGTAACACCAATTGCTTCAGCAAGTGTTTTCTGCGACATACCATTAATCGGTTTCTGACGTCGAATTTCACGCAGAATTTTAATGGCAATTTGAACTGATTTATTTAACCAATCCCTATTTTCTTTTCGCCATTTGGCATCCTGACTCCAACCTGAAAGATCCTGAGATTCAATGGCGTTTATTCTATCAAGGATATTTTTCATAATACTGGCTCTTTACAATTCAACTTCTTCAATAACAGTGTTTTCATTTATAATTCCTAATCTTAACAAATTGTCCAGGCAACTTTTCAAGTTACGTAACTCCACAATAGTATGCCTCCTGTCCTGCATTGCCTTTGTCAATTTGATTGTTCCACCGGTAATAATATATACTTCTTTATCTAATCTTAGAGCGTAGATCCTCAACCAGTTAAATTTTATTTTTTTTGAAGTTATGATGGCCGATGAACTTTGTGCATGTAATGGCTCAAATAGTTCATTAAGCTCTGTCACAATATCATCCCGACTATATTTTGCTTCAAGTGATTTAAATTTGTTTTCAAATTCTTCAGCAAATTGAAGTGTTTTTCTAATTGCTGTTTCAATATTCAGACTCCAACTACTCAGATCCTTTCGATTCAATTCAAAAAATTCTTCAAGAAATTCCGGATCATTACATTGTGAAAAAACCCTGTGAAATTCATCCTGCGATTTGCCTGTAAATTGTATTGATTTGAAATTTTTGCCAAAAATAGGTAATATTTTCATTAAAAATCAACTTACAGGTTTATTTGTAACAAATTTAAGTACATTGTGTTCACATTTTGTTTGCCGCAAAGCTCACATTTTATATGTAGAAGCGTCTAAAGTTTCTACTACCCAGTTCAGGCCCCCATCAGTTGTTCGCATAAAATGGTTATCAAAAGGATCCGTTCCAATAGCAAATATAAAAGAAAAATTGAGATTCACTCTTCGCGTGCCTAGTCATTCTGAACGGGAAAAGTCAATATATAAGTTGACTAATAAGACAAAATAGTAAATAAATAACTTTACAAAATGGTTGCAATAGTTTTACGACCAGTGTTATCCGACAGTTTATCATCATTGATTTTAGAAGTACTTCCGGGCTTTCCAATGATTGTGTAATCAGCCTCAACCCCAAATGCCTTCAGTTGTCGTGCTACAATTGAACCTGCGCGGCCAAGGCCTAATATGTGCAGATTATTCATTGAACTCATCATGTTTATCATAATTGAGTTGTAAATGTAAGGGGCGGAGAGGACAAAGTGTGACGTGCTGAGAGTTAACCCTCTAACCCTTTAACATTCACCTGGGAGAATTCCAAACCCTCCAGTCGTTTGGCATGATTCGCGAAATGAATGTATCTGATTAGTATCAGCATTATCATCGGAAATATAATGGTAGCAAGGATGACGTAGTCCCAGTCAAGGTATTCTTTTAATGTGCCTAGAAATCCAGAACCGAGCGATTTGCCAAAATTGGAAATTGCCATGTAGAGAGTGAATTGCGTGGCAGAAACTCTTTTCCAACAAAGCACCATCGCAGTAGCGAAAATACCAATGGCAATAAATGTTTCAAGTATGTGATAAGCCATTACAAAACCGGTAGTATAAACTTCTGATTGCCTGGCACTCTTGAAAATCGATGCCATAAAAAGCAATATAATAAACGAAACAAGGTAAATTGATAGCATCCTGATCTTTCCGAAAAAATCAATAAGGGCGCCGGCTATGAACATTCCCGATAGGCCGGCAACAATTTTTGCTACCGAGATCATGTTAGAATATTGGATGTCAGTCCACCCAAGTTCTTGTACTGTAAATACAGGCAAGAGGGTATCAATGATTCCTCTACCTATATTGAAACTAAAAACGGCAATTCCCATCATGATACTGACAGGCAGGAAGAACACTTTCACAAGACTTTTAAATAATTGTTTCCAGCTTTCTACTTGTAATTTGTTCGAAGTTTCTGAAACAACTCCTTTACTCCATGGTAATAGCTTTTCACCGGGCCTTTCCCTTAAAACGATGGGAATGATCATTATTAGCGCTATTGCTATAGAGAAAGAGGTAATTGCATAGAAAAATCCATAGCTGTTTATAATATTCACACCCACGGCCAGGGATATAGCTATTCCCAATGTTTTTGATCCCCACATCACTCCATTTGCCCGGGCTTGCTGATTCACGGGCAATATATCAATGGCAAGTCCGTCAACAGAAATATCTTGTATTATACCGAATAAACTCACTGTAAACCCGGCAATCATTAATGAAGTCAAGTTGTGCAGTGGATCGGGAATGAGTGCCATTGATAAAAAACTTACCATCAATCCAAACTGCCCGAAGATAATCCATGGACGCCTGCGTCCCATAGCAAGGAAGGTAAACCTGTCCATCATTGGTGCTGCAAAAATCTTAAAGCTCCATGGTAAAGCAATAACAGCAACGTATGCACCAATCTGCCCGGCACTAATCCCATTCATTGCCATCCATGCCGGAAGGCCAAACCAAAGAATTCCTTCAGGAATTCCCTGCGCCACATACATGGCTGAAAATGTGAGATACCGTAATACGGAACTATCTGAGAGTGCCGGCAATTTCCCGGCCTTTCTATTCACGGGATAACCCATTTTTCATTTTAACAACTACTAACAAAATATTGCAACAATGGTTGTGAGAAAGAAGTTTTTTAACCGGCGCCTTGACCGGCGGATAAATGTAGTGAATTAATTTTCTATATATCTGAACTAATAAATATTTCCCTATATTTGATCTCGTTTCTTTGATCTTTGATTTTTTGCAAAAAGCCTTTGTATTCACATTTATTTTTATGTGTTGATGAAAGAGGACACAAATTTGGGAGCTCTGTTGGTTGATGATGAAGCTGAAGCAATCAATATGCTTGAATTCCTGATCGGGAGAATTGATGGGTTGACTGTTGTGGGCACTACAACGCATCCTGAAAAAGTGCTGTCGCTTTACCTGAAGCTGAAGCCTGATATCATTTTCATGGACGTTCAGATGGGAAGCATGTCAGGACTGGATGTTGTGCAGGATCTGCATGAACTGGAGCTTAACCCTTTGGTGGTGTTCACCAC
Organism: Bacteroidales bacterium; assembly: GCA_024636955.1. Taxonomy (GTDB): domain Bacteria; phylum Bacteroidota; class Bacteroidia; order Bacteroidales; family Lentimicrobiaceae; genus Lentimicrobium. The sequence continues at coordinate 8,588 of JAGXGB010000070.1, read as the reverse complement.
TGCATACAACAGTTATGCTATCCAGGCAATAAAACAGCATGCGTTCGATTATCTGCTTAAGCCGATTTATGAAACTGAACGTGCAGAGGTCGTCGCGAAAGCCAGGGATTACCTTAATAAACATAACCTGGAGAAGAAGATGGACGACCTTGAGAAGATCATCAGGAACCATCACAAACTGCGTTTCAGCACCCGAAGCGGGTTTATCCTTATACATCCCGATGAGGTCATGTATATTGAATCGGCAGCCAATTATTCTGAGATCTATCTTTCAAAGGACAAACGTGAAGTTGTTTCCATGAATATAGGTGCCATCGAGGAGATACTGCCACGGCATTTCATCAGAATCAGCAGGTGCCATATCATTAACACCGCGTGGCTTACCAAAGTTTCGGGCACAACAAAGAAGTGTTTCCTGAGAAAGGGCGACGATGAAATTGCCTTCAATATCCCTGAAAAGCAACTCCCTGAACTTAAAAAGAAACTCGACAAGTGAATATCCTCAGCAAAAACTTCTTTAAGAGCGCAGGCACGATGTTATTGCATCCCGCGGTATTGGTTATACCTTTTGCCGTTGCTGTTTGGCTTATGATTCCCGGCATTCATAACAAATATAAGTGTGAGCTGGTGAGTACCATGTTGCAAAACGAAGGCAACGTATGCACTTATGTCGATTTTGATAGCGATGGCTTTTCTGAGCATTTTATAACCGGCATTTTTAAAGGCAGACCTTCTGCTACTTTCTACAATAAAACAGAAGCATACCAGCAATTCAATTTCACAGGTTTATATCCCCCTTCAGAACGATTTGTATGTGGAGATATTAATAATGACCTTAAAAAAGAATTGTTCTTATTTACGGTGGTGAATGATTCAATAATCATCAACGTCATTAATCCTGTTAAAGGTGAACAGGCCGTGCTGCAGCAGAAGTTCCTTACACTTATGAAGAAGTCCGGAATTGAATCAGCATGGGAAATTCAGGATGCGCAACTTCATGATCTCAACAACGATGGAACCAGCGAAGTGGTCATCCTGGTAACAGCCGGTTATCAGAAAAAGCCACGCCGGGTATATGCCTATGACATTGCAAACGATACAGTTTTAGCTTCACCCGATTTTGGTGCCAACGGACTAGCAATGCACCCATATACGGAAAACGGCAGAATCAGGATAGCAGTTGATAATTACGCATCAGGCAATTATTACAATGATACTACCGGTGGAATGAACGACCTCTCATCCTACAGAATCATATTGGATGAAAATCTGAACTTCAGATTTCCGCCTGTTGAAGAAAAAGGCGACTTTGTTATGTACCGGACTTTCCCGATATATCATAACCGTGATACCTTTCTTCTCACTACGGTGATGGAAAATCAAAAGGATGCAGGCTGGAGGTTAACAGTTTCTGATCTGGCCGGTAAAAGTTTAAAAAGTATTTTCATCGCTTCCGATCAGGAAAGTCTGAAGCTGTTCAGTACATTTAATGACCGCTCGGGCAATACTCGTATTCTTGGGTTCTATAAGGCTGACCAGATAGTTCTGCTTGATCATAACCTTGAAGTAACCCATAGAAGAAAGATCAAAACTGAACGGCTTTGGGAATACTATCCTGATCTTGATCTCGACGGTAGTCCGGAACTCATCTTCAACTCAATAGAGCCGGGTGAAATAGTCATACTCCGTGATAACCTCCGTTCGCCTGTGCGAATAGAGATTGCTGAAAACGGGTATCTACATCCCATTAGTGTAATCCTGAGAGGAGAAAAGCCACCCCATTTCATGATGCAGGTTGATTCTATCGTTTATTATTTCAGGTAGTATAGATTTCTCCCCTTTCTGAAGTACTCAATTTTGCTTGCAATTTATCTCCTGATATTTGGGTTTACCCTGATGATCTTACGCATTCAACGCAGCCAAATCCGCAAGAAGTATGAAACCCAGCAAACCATACAGGCGCTGCAATTCCTGAGCATCCGCAACCAAATGGATCCTCATTTCACCTTCAATATCCTGAATGCCATTGGTGCAATGACCCTTCAAAACAAGCCAACGGAATCCTACAACATGCTCATGAAATATTCAAAGCTGCTCCGCAACACCCTTAATTCCTCCGATAAACTTCTTGTCACCATTGAAGAAGAAATAAGCTTTGTAACCAACTACCTTGAACTACAAAAGATCCGTTTCCACGATAACCTCAACTATACCCTAACCATCGACCCCGATGTCGATCCCGCAACCATAGTCCCCAAAATGGTGATCCACACCTATGTAGAAAACTCCATCAAACACGGCGTAGCCTGTTTGAAAAAGGACGGCCTTATCGAAATCAACATTACCGCTGAACAATCGCACCTCCGAATCACCATCACTGACAACGGCATTGGCCGCAAGGAAGCCGCCCACAACGGCACCGAATCAGGCAAAGGCCATCAAATAATGCATCAGTTCTACGCACTGCTCAATGAAGCTAATGGAGTAAAAATTACAGAGCAAATCCTCGATTTGGTTGATGATGAAGGAATGCCTGCCGGGACTGAAGTGGTCATACTTGTGCCGGGGGGATTGGGGATGAAGTAACTTTATTTGTGGAAAATAACCTGTTCATGTAAAAAATCCATGCATTCATACACTAATACGGATGAATGGATTATTTGTGTTATGTTATTAATAATATTGTAAGACAAGTCGAAATCCGACTGCCAGTTCCTTTAGTCTTACATAAGAAAATCCAAAATGAACAGAAACCCATTTATCCCCGCAATCTGCGTTCTAAGCATGCTGTTTGTAAATATAATCAGCCTAAATGCGCAAAATTTGAACAGAGTAAGTGCCAATGGATTATTTGATGAATACTGGCATATTGGAATAAACGCAGGTACATCGCACTATATAGGCGATTTAAATAACAACAATTCGTGGGCAAAATGCACTGACATGAGTATAGGTGGAATAATTGGCCATCAGGTGAGCCCCGTTATAGGTTTCAGGTTTCAGTACATCAATGGTAACCTAAGTGCCTCCTGCGACAATAATTTCGGCAAATCTGTTAAAACCGATTTCTGGGATTTTGGATACAATGCCACTTTGAATATAAATGAATTGATTGGCAACTATAATCCTAAACGGTTCTTAAACCTTTATTTAATGGCCGGGCCAAGCCTGGTTTCCTATCATTCAGTTGTGCTTAACAATGATGAAATGCCTTATATGGAAACAAAGGATCGTACCAATGAAATGTTCCTCATGATGGGTGCGGGCGCATCAATCAGGATATTAAGGTCCATTGATTTTAATGTTGAAGGCAGTTTCCACTATTCTTCCTGCGATGATCGCATGGACTTTGTTGACCAACAATCAAAAAATGACCGGTATCGCTATGTTTCAGCAGGCCTAACTTATAAACTTCTTCCAAGGGATAAGGATATGGATGGTGTTGCAGATAAACATGATCCATGTCCTGACCTTGCCGGAAGTCCTTTTGTAAACGGATGTGTTGATTCAGATGCTGACGGTATTCCCGATAAAGATGATGCCTGCCCCGGAATAGCAGGAAAATTGGAATTTAAGGGTTGCCCCGACACTGATGGTGATGGCATTTCTGATAAAGACGACTTATGTCAGGCAATTGCCGGCAAAAAAGAACTCAACGGATGCCCCGATGCTGATGGGGATGGTGTTGCTGATAATGATGATCAGTGCCCTGATATACCTGGAACCGCCAAAACGAATGGATGCCCTGATAAGGATAGTGATGGAGTTGCCGATAAGGATGATCGGTGTCCCGATACCAAAGGAGATGCGGAAATGCAGGGTTGTCCCGACCGGGATTCAGATGGTACCCCTGATATTGATGACCAGTGCCCTGATGTGTCCGGTCTATTTACTAATAATGGTTGTCCAGGGCTTAACACGGTGGAACTCTCAAAAATACTGTACTTCGATATCCAGAAGACTGCCATTAAATCTACCCATACCACTGACCTCGATGCAGTTGTATCCTATCTAAAGCAAAACCCCAAAGCCGGTGTACTCATACAAGGTCATGCTGATGCAGTGGGTGATGAAGATTACAATATGCAGGTTTCTGATATCAGGGCTCAAAATGTTGCTGATTACATTTCATCCAAAGGCATTGCACCAAACAGGATTTCTTCTGAATCATTCGGTGAATCAAAACCTGCCGGTACCAATAAAACCAAAGAAGGCCGACGCGTGAATAGAAGGGTAGTGGTTGAGGTGAAATGAGTGGTTAGTGGTTATGTGTTAGGGGTTAGGGGTTAGTGGTTAGTGGTTAGGGGTTAGTAGTTGTAGCCTGAAATAGCCAACATTGTGCTGAGATAATAGGGGAGAGTTACCGCTAAAGACATCTATAAAATCGTCTAAACTCGTCTAAATTTCGTCTAAACTTCATCTAAACTCGTCTAAATAATATTTGAGTTCATCTAAGTAAAAATTAAGCTCAAAAATTAGATTGTTCTAATTGTTTTTAGTGAATCTCTAATAACATTATCTAACATCTAATAACCCTAAAAGCCACTAATATCAGGCAAAACCTCTAATAATCTCTAATTAAATCTCTAATAACCTCTAATAATCTCTAATTAAATCTCTAACCTCTAATACCTAAGGTCTATACCAAAGTTGTAACAAGAAAACATAGAGTGATTGGAAGTTCATCAAGTACTTCTGGACGGATTTAAAGTAGCACTTTAAAAATGTCCAAACTCAACACCTCCATCACATCCTTCTCATACATGATCTTGCGGCAATTGTCGGTTTTGATGTTGTTGAGCATCTTTTCTATCTTTTTGGGGCCGGCGCCATTGCCGGCTATGAGGATTTGGGTGCTGGCTGAAACACCGGTGTCGATATCGGCGCCCATTTGCATGCAAGTCACTATCACTTATGTTATGCATTTTCATCGATTCCCTAAGCACGGAGATGTCAAAACCCGCATTGTGACAAACCACTGTACTGCCGTTGATCAATTGCTTAATAATTGAATATACTTCCGGGAACTCAGGCGCATCAAACGTGTGAATTGCCGAAATTCCATGTACCGCCACATTATGGATTGCATATTCATTGTTGGGCGGCTTGATCAGCGAGAACACCTTTTGAGTTATCACACCATTTACAACCTTAACCATTCCCAAGGCACACGGCGAATTCCGGGCCGGTGTGGCAGTTTCAAAATCAAGAGCGACGAAAGTTTGCATTGGAATGATATTGATAAACTAGGGGATAAATGTAGTTAAAAAGCTTTCGATTTATAGCGCCCGATGTATAAAATAATAGGGGAGAAATAACAGTTTTCATACCTTTACAGACGAATTACTTTGACATTTAACCATATTGTTTTAATACTTTACTATTCAACTCGCTTAACTATTCCAACATGGATATGCATTCCAAGGCTGCGATTCAGGTCGTTATCTCTCAGTGTCTCGATTACATATACGCATTAACCAATTCAACCGAATTAGATCGTGGTCCATTTGAGTCCTTTCAGGATGACTTTACTAGATCAGTTTTACCGAAAAATATTGATTATTTTTATGAGCTGGCTTATTTAGGTGCACTTTTGAGGGATTTGGATAGAGCGAATTATGATATTGATAAAACGGATTTATTCCCATTTGTTGGTATTGGGGATGACATTATTAAAGAAACCCGATACGATGAATCTTCAGAGCGCCTTTACATAAACGCTTTTCAGTGTTTCGAAAACATCTCTCCCGAACTGTATAATTTTTCCTGTAGGGATACTTATGGTGAAATGAAATTTCCTATCCAAGAAATCTTAAAACCGTTCGTCAATAGTGAAATTAATTGTCATACAATTACATATGTGCAACAAGAACTTGTAAAGCGCCGTAACATGTTAGGTTACATTCTTCGAATAGATGATATACTATTAGAGGCAATGGAATCTTAAAAACCTAATTTCACTTGTCTTTCTCAAACCAAACCTCCGGCAGCACAATCTTTATTTCATTGCCGGTGTCTTCGTTGGTCCAGTAGATAATGTGGTTAACGGTGCATCGGGTAATGTTGTAGCCTTGTGATTTGTATTTGTCAATGGTTTTGGAGAATTTTTTTGAGAACATAAGGATTGGCCTCCAATCTGAGGTGTAGCATTCAAGGCCTTTCACTTTTAGTCCATCGCCGGATTTAAGAAATTTTATAACATGTTGTTTTCCTTCAGAGTAACTTAACCACACATCCTCATAGCCTGGCTGCATCGCCAGTTCGTTGGGTTGACCCCAGGCTGCATTGTCATGCTGTCGTTTTAAACCAGGAACTGTTATGGCACTTAATGCGGTATCAAGACTGTGGTCGAAGGGGTTTCGGTTGTAATGGATGTGTAAATTCTCCTTCGCCCGTGTCATGGCCACATAGAGCAACCTCTTATCTTCATCATTACGCAGAGCATAGTTGTTGAGCATGATGAAAACATTGTCGAATTCCCGGCCTTTCGACTTATGCATGGTTGATATCAGTATAATGTCGCCGTTGGCAGTAACAAAATCTTCAAGCTTTGATTCTTTGATGAAGATCCCGAGATCAGTTTTGTATTTTCTTTTCGGATTGATGATTTCGAAGTCTTTGATGATCTTCTTGCAGATCTCCAGGTCAGCACTTGAGCCAAATTCACTTAATAGTTTACGCTTTGCCTCCGCCCATTCATCGTCTCCGATTGTCCGGCTCGAATCATCAAAATCCAACTTATCAAGAAAATACCTGACTTCATTAAGGTTAAAAAGGTTGAACCCTTCATTGGATTGTATTAACCGCGCATTGATTCTGTTTTTCAACAACAGTGCAGTCACCTGAAGCGCTTCATCATTGGTGGCTGTAAGAATGCATGTTGTTCCCCGCAGTTCTGTTTGCAGAAAATCTTTAATGAGCGGAACAATGAGGTTGGTATCTTCATAGCTGGTAATCCTGATAAGGCCGTCCTCAGGTGTGTTTGCATGTATTGGGTTTTTCTTCAGGCGAGTCCGGATGTTCGTGCCAAACTGGTTGGCGAATTCAACCAGGTTGTGCTTACTCCTGAAATTAGTCAGCAGCTCGTGCACCGTTGCCTGCTTTTCTTTAATGAAGCTGTAAAGATACTTCGAGCTTGATTTTCTGAATTCATAGATGTTCTGATCATCATCGCCTACAGCAATCACCCGCATCCCATCATTAATTTCCATCAACAATTTAACCAGTTCATATTCCTCAGCACTCATATCCTGGGCTTCATCCAAAACCAGTACAGTCTTAGTGATTGAACTCGGTTCAATTTCACCACTACGCATCTTCGCAATGGCATCCCGGATAACGGAATCAGATTTTTCCAGCGTTCCCACCCTGCCAAGCAAATCGAAGCAATAGGAGTGAAAGGTGGTGATCTGTACAAAGGCAGCGGCATTTCCAACCAAATCCAGCAGGCGCTTTCTGAATTCTGTTGCTGCAGCCCTTGAGAAGGTGAGCATTAACAGTTGTTCATACTTAACATCTTCCATGAAAATCAGCGATGCCAGTTTATGCACCAGCAATTTAGTCTTACCACTACCCGGACCAGCTGCCACGGCCATATAATTAGCCGTCTGATCTTTAATTACGGCAAGCTGGGTGGGCGACAAATCACCAAACAGTTGTTTAAACTTGGCATGCGTGATGTTCTTCTTTATCTCTTCCTGGCGGCTACCCTTAAAATATTTATTCAGAAACGATTGATAGTTCAATTGAAAGTAATCTTCTACAAACTGAAGCGCATCCTGGTAATCAGTGATCATCTTTTTGGCATATTCGCCAACTATATGTATCTGCTGAACCTTGTTTTCATAGAACTGCGAAAGCTTCTGGTAATCCTCTGTTTTATATTGTTTTCTCAAATTTGATTCAAGCCGTTCAATAGTTAGTTTATTGTATACAACCAGGAAACCTCCATCAATCTTCATTGCGTCAATGCGCGATAAATAGAACAAGGCATCTTCCACATCGCTGAGATCAATATCTGTTTTAAACAACTCATTTCTGTTGTTATATGCTTCCTTCAATTCATGCACTGAGAAATGTACCAGTATCTCATCTTTCCTAACGTTCTCCTCTTCTTCCAAATCATGACTTCTGTCGAACAGGAACTCTATGATAAACCTTGCCAGGGCGCGACGTTTTTCCTGCTTTTCAAAGGCTTCCGATTCAGGAATAATGCCTATCACACTTATTCTGTTGTTGGAGTTATCGGTTGTTTGCCGTTTGATCCAATTCTTTATCGCCCAAAAATTGAGGATTGTCTTTATCTTATTTGGCGTGCAATCAGCAATGCCACTTTCAATTGATTTCTCGTTAAGCTCTTTTAAATTAATTACTTTCTCTTCATGACTGATAAACCCTAAAAGGAACTTCTCCAGTAAGGAATAGGTATCGGCTACCCTTAACGATTGATTTTTATTCTCTCCTCTTCTGATGTAGGCCGATAAATCCTGGTTATCAGCGAGGATTTTTTCCTCCCTCAGGAGATTTATAACCCTTATAACGTCGCCTTTAACAATCCCCAGATGGTCAGCTATATAATCTACCCGTGC